>DATAVR010000171.1:0-7292 GCA_036267635.1 Polyangia bacterium
CGACCTCGCCGCTGCGCACCACCTCCGGATCGGGAGCCACGAGCTCGCGCACGTCGACGCGCAGATCGGGCGCGCGGCGCTGCAACCGGCGGATCCAGCCCGGCAACACCTGTTGCAGGATCAGCGCCTCGGCGGCTAGGCGCAGCTCGCGCGCCAGGGGCGCAGCTTTCAGCGCCCGCTCGACGGCGGGCAACCTTTCGAAGAAGGGCGCGGCGTGCTCGTAGAGCTGCTGCCCGGCTGCCGTGAGCCGGACCTCTGCCTTGCCGATCCGCTCGAACAGGCGCACGCCGAGCTCGTCTTCGAGCTTGCGTACCTGCTGGAACACCGCGGACTGGGTGATCGGGTACGGGAACGCGCGCGCGGCCGCGGCATAGCCGCTGGTGCGCGCCACCCAGTAAAAGCCTTCCAGGCGGGCGACTTGCATCGATAAGCAGCACTTAACATATCATGGCATACTAATTAGTGCGAGAACGCGACGGGGAGCCGCAGACTCAGGCCCCATGAGGACGACCCCGAACCCTCTCGGATTGGCCAGCGGCCTCGGCCGGGCGGCTGCGACGATCTCGCTCATGGCGACGCTCGTTCTGACCGGCGGCATCGCCCGCGCGCAAAACCACCCCGCCGCGACGTTGGTTCCGGGCCACGCCTACCTGCTGCCGGCCGGAATATCGTTTCGCCAGGGCGACTATGTCGCCATCGAGCCCTCCGTTCTATTTTTCGTCGGTCCCGTCGTCCGGCCGGTCGCCCTGGTGGCGCGCGGCGTGCTGGGAGTCGGTGGCTCCGGCGGAGGGCTCGGCCTGGCCATCAACACGCGACCGCGGTGCCCGAGCGCGTACGACTGCTGGCGCGAGGACGACGATTTCTTCATGGGCCCGTTCGTCAGCCTCGAGGCACGCGTCGAGCGAACGTACCTTCCGATAGGCTGGCGCAGGGCCACCTACGCCGGTCCGCAGCTCACCCTGTCGGTCTACGTCCTCAAAGCGTCCATGGGCTGGATGTTCGACGTGACCGACCGGACCAACAACCACCCTCAGCTCGGCGTTGGCTTCGGATTCTGAGGGGGGCCATGGAAAGGAATCCCGTTCGCTGGTTCTCACGCCTGTTCGGAGTTGGGCTCGCGGCGGTTGTGATCATGCTCCCCGCGAGCGAGGCGCAGGCCCAGCCCGTCGATCCATCCTGTACGCACTGGCCCGGGTGGGGCGCCCGCGAACGCGATCGCCGTGGTCCCGAGGTTCAGCATCCGCAACGGTGACTGGGTCGCCGTCGACGGGATGGGCATCCTCCTGCTCGGTGCGCCCGCGGCGAACAGGATGACCGCGCGACAGGCACTGTCAGATCGCCACCGGCGCCGGGTGGTAACGAGCATCATTGCGCATCGGTGGTGAACGGCGAAGCGGGGAGGCCGGCTTTGTTGAACAAGTTGCCGTCGGGCACGTTGGCCCAGCCGTAGCGGACCGCCGCCGGCTGCGGCACGGCATCGCTCGTCACCACCAAGGTCTTGCCGCGAATCTCCGCGTGGGCCGGATGGAATACCTTGTCGGCGCCGGCGACGGTGAAGCCCTTGAGCGCGCCGCCGCCCTTCGCAACCAGGCCGCCGCCGAGGTGGGTGAAGCGCAACGTCGCCTTGCCGCCCTGGACCTTCACCGCGTCGAACACGGGGCCCGAATATTCGATTCGCTCGCCGTAGGCCAGCGCGCGGGCCGCCAGGGCGAGGCGCGCGCCGACCGGCTGTTTGTGCGGGGGATGGATGTCGTTCGCGTCGCCGCAATCGGTCGTCACCACCATCGCCGTCTTTGGCGTGTGCTGCCAGGTGAGGAGCTGGGCTTCGCGGAGCTCGGGCGTCATCTCGCGGAAAGGCGCGATCTGAACGAAGAGGAACGGGAGGTCCTGGCCCCACGCCTGCCGCCAGTCGGCGATCGTGGCGGGAAACAGAGAGCGGTACTGTTGCTCGCGCCGGACGTTCGCTTCGCCCTGATACCAGATCACGCCACGGATGGCGTAAGGCAGCAGCGGCGCGATCATCCCGTTGTAGAGGACGGTCGGCGTCATGACGTCCCCGGTGACGCCGGTCGGCGGCGGCGGAGCGTCCTCCAGCTTCATCCCGATCCGATACCGCCAGGGGCCCGACAGCGCGACCGGCTGTAGCACCGGAGCGGCGGCTGGAGCGGGACCGAGAGATGCCGTGCGCAGCCCTTCGGGAGCCTTGTCCTTGAAGACGAGCTGCAGCTTCTGATCGCCCCAGATGCCACCGCCACCGCCGGTATCGAGCACGCGCACCACGATGACGTTGCGGCCGGGCTTGAGCGCGCCGACGGGAACAGGGTACTTCCGCACGACGTTGTAACCGAAGGTGGAGCCGAGCTTCACGCCGTTGACCCAGGTGGTGTCGATGTCGTCCACCATCCCCAGATCCAACTCCGCGGTGGCGGTCGCGGCGCCGGCCGGAAGCTCCAAGGTCTTGCGGAACCAGACGACGCCGTTGAGATCGGGCTCGCCGGCGTCCTCCCAGAGGGTCGGCAAGGTCATCGTCTTCCAGTCGCCCGCGTCGAGAGCGGGATCGCGCCAAGACCGACCCTCGGCGGAACCGCTGTCGTTGGCGATGAACCAGGTCTCGAGCCGCGCCTCGTACTGGCGTCGCGCGGCGACCGGATCCGCGAGCAGCATCTTGAGCTGTCCGGAGGTGTCGGCGAAGTCCGGCAACGAGCGCAATCCTGCCTCGCTGGTCCAGGCCTCGGCCGGCGTGCCTCCCCACGACGCATGAATCAGGCCGACGGGGACGTGTCGCGCCGCCTGCAAGTCGCGTCCGAAAAAATAGCCGATGGCCGTGAAGTCCTTCACCGCCTCGGGCGTGCAGACGCTCCACTGTCCCTTGACGGTGGTGAGGGGCGTCAGCGATTTCTCCTGCGCCACGCCGAAATGGCGGATCTGCGGGTGGTCGGCCGCCGCGACCTCTTTTTCCCAGTCGACGATCGGTTGCTGTCCGACACGCAGGCCGAGCTGCCGCTCCATGTTCGACTGGCCGCCCGCCACCCAGACCTCGCCGACGAGAATGTCGGTGAGGACGACCTTGTTCGTGCCCGAGATCGCCAGCGTGAACGGGCCGCCGGCCCTGAGCGGCGCCAGACGCACCAGCCACTTACCGTCGGCGCCGGCGGTGGTGGAAGCGGACTGGCCGGCGATCTCCACCGTGACCGCTTCACCAGGAGCGGCCGTGCCCCAGACCGGCACCTTGGTCGCCTGTTGCAGCACCGCATGATCGGCGAAGAGCGGGTTGGGGGTGACCGCGGCGTGGGCTGCAGAGATCCCGCAGACGAAGGCGACACACGCGCTCGCCAGCAGGCCGGTGAGCGACGCAGAAAAGACTTTGGGCTTCACGGCACCGCTATACTACAAGATGCGAACGCATGGACTTCGATCCCCGCCGGCGTCTCGTGCTCTGCGCGGCGCTGTCACTGCTTGCCTCGACTGGCTGCGCGTCGACCTGTGGCTGTGGTGCCCGCGTCGACAACGGCGGGCGAGGTGCGACGGGCGTGGTCGCTTCCAGCCCGCCTACCCGCTCGGATGCAACGAACGCTCCTCGGCCCCTGCTCACGGTTGGGTTGCCCACGCCGCCGGGCGCGGCGAACGTTCCGCGCCCGTCGGGTGCGGCGGGCAACCTGAAGGTGCTCGACTGGGCCGGTTTCAAGTCGGCCGTCAGCTACACCTTCGATGACGGCCAGCCGTCGCAGATCGAGCACTACGCCGAGCTGCAGGCGACCGGCGTGCGCCTGACCTTCTTCGTGAACTCGGCGAGCGCCACCTGGGAGGCCGGCTTCGTTTCGACCTTCTCCCAGGCCGCGCGTGACGGACACGAGATCGGCAACCACACGGTGCACCACTGCCACGCCGATCCCGACGGTACCCTCTACACGGGGACGAGCGCGGCGCGGGCCGCCTGCGCCGGCGACAGCGCCGCCGCCGAGCTCGACGACTGCACCGCCTTCATCACCTCGAAGCTCGGCGCGCGCGTCTGGACCGCGGCCTGGCCCTTCGGCGACGCCGGTTACGCCCCCGCCGCGACCACCCGGTTCTTCTTGAGCCGGGGTGCAGGCCCCGGCACCGTCGCCCCCAACGACGACACCGATCCGTCCAACCTGCCGATCTGGGGGCCGGCCGAGAACGACACCGTCGAGAAATTCGTCGCCGAGATCGATCGGGCGCACGCCTCCGACCGCTGGGTCATCATGCTGCTGCACAGCCTGGCACCGACGACCGCCCCCTGGTACGCCACCGTCGACATCGCAGCCGTCACGGGCAGCATCGCCCACGCCAAGTCGCTGGGCGACGTCTGGATCGATTCGCTGGTGAACGTCGGTGCCTACTGGCGCGGCCAAAAGATCGTCGCTGCGGCGAGGCCGGTGGTCTCGGGAACGACGCAGACGCAGACGCAGACCTGGAGCTGGACGCTGCCCGACCACTTCCCCGCCGGCAGACACCTCCGCGTCCGGGTGGACGGGGGCACACTCGCCCAGGGCGGCAAAGCGCTCTCTTGGGACGGCCACGGCTACTACGAGATCGCGCTCGACGCCGCCGCGCTGACACTCTCGCCCTGACGCGGTGCCGACTGCCCCGCGCCGCTCCAGTCAGCACGGCGACCCGTTAACGGAAGGCGAGATTATCGTAAAGGCAGACTCTACGATGAGGAAATCGTGCTCACGGGAAACGCAGTGTCGTAACGATTCGCGAGGGCGGAAGCTGGTCATTACCAGCGGGGCTCTCGCGCTGATCGTTCTCCTTGGCTGCGGCAGCGCGCAATTGAATTGCGACGGAGTCACCCAGCCGCAGATGACGGGCAGTATTTCAGTGCCCCACGGGTGTGTGAGCGGCGCAGCGTGCCCAAGTTGCGCGGCGAACCCAAATGTCGCCGAGCCGGTTGATCAGACGTGCGGCGCGTGGACGACCGGAATGATTTGCGTCAGCGCCGCTTGCTCGACTCCTCAAGTAGCCCAATGCATGACCGGAACCGCCGAAGTGTACCAGCAGGCCTGCCGGTAGGATTCGCGCTCCGCGGACAGAGACCCGAATCCCGGCAGGGCAGCGGATCGGTCGCGACCGGCGCGGCCCTGAGATGCCACCGGGCTACTGGACGAACGTGATGTCGTCGATGTTGAAGACGAGGGTTTCCGGAACGGGAACATAACCGGCGTCGGCGGGTTGTGTGGGGTCGGGCTGAAAGTTCAACGGCACGCTCCAGGCCATCCCGACGATGTTGTCGCCGTTCGGCACGACGGAGGTCGTACCCGACAGCCCAGGCGTGAAATCAGACCACATGATCGTCACCTGGGCCCAGTCCTGGGTCAGCGGGATATTGGTCATCTGGGGATCCACGCAGGTGGCCTTGACGCCCGGGCAGGTCCCGCCGCCCGCGGAGTTCGTGCCGCTCGGCAACTGAGTGCTCTCCATCGACATGATGAACGTGAAGGTGCCTTTCCCCGACGTCCCGCGCACCCAAAACGAGATGCCCTTGTAGGCCGAGGCGTCGGCGCAGCCCATCCAGACGCCGCCCCCCATGCCGTATATCGTGGCTGCCAGTTGCTCGGACCCCGCCCACATGCTGGGCGGATGCCCCGCCAGGATGGACATGGTCGGCGGCGTGGTGCCGTCTGCCTCGGGGTACCCGTAGATCCCGGTGTAGGCGTTTCCCGTGTTCAGCGTGGTGCCGCCGAAGGCCGTGGCGTATTGGTCGACCGTCACCATGCCGTTGTAGTTCTCGAAGTTCATGAAGATGGGGTTCATCACCACCGTCTTCGTCACGCAGTCCTTCTGAACGACCGCCGCGCCGCCCGCGCCCCCGGCGCCAGTCGCGCCGCCCGTGCCAGTGGTTCCGCCACTCGCTCCTGTCGCGCCGCCCGTGCCGGTCGCGGTCGACCCGCCTGCCCCGGTCGTCGTGTTACCGCCCGAGCCGCTCGTCGTGTTGCCGCCCGAGCCGCTCGTCGTGTTGCCGCCCGAACCGCTCGTCGTGTTGCCGCCCGAACCAGCCGAGCCGCCGCTGCCCGGATGGCCGCCGCTTGCCGTGCCCGAGCCGCCCGTCGTGCCCGAGCTCCCCTTCGCGCATCCCACCGCGCCGACCAGCAGCGCCAACACCGACAACCCGAGGACGATAGGTGACTTCATGCTCATGATGGGCTCCGACGTGAAAGCGATTTATTGAATGCGGCAGTAGTAACCGGTGGTGTCGAGCTCGCCGGTGCCGGTGAAGATCTCCGTGCCCGACTGGACGCTGGTGATGTACTTGGACGACTGCAGCCAGCCGCGCGCGACCAGATCGCCCGTGAAGTCCTTGATGTTGACCACCGCGCTGGTGGCGTTCTGAGTGCGGACGTACGAGAAGACGTTCCAGGTCGTCGAGCCGCGGTAGAGATCCCAGCTGGCCGAGTCGATGGTGACGGTCGTCTGCTTGGTCCCCTCCGGCGCCGCGCCGTTCAAGACGTCGAGCCAGATCATCATCTCGTCGGTGGGGTTGTCGTTGGTCCCCGGCATCATGATCTGGTGGATGAAGACGTCGTAGGCGACCTCGGCCGAGCCGCCCGAGTTGTTGAAGCTGAAGCTCCAGCCGCAATTGAGGTTGCTGGTCGAGGAGATCTGCAGCGGCAGGCCGCTGTTGGTCAGCTTCCAGCCGAACTGCCAGCCGAGCACCGAGCTCGCGTACGACTTGACCTTGTTGCTGGTGCCGGTCCAGTTCCAGCTGGTCCCCCAGCCGATCAGATCGCCCTCCTGACAGGTCGACCAGATCGACTGCGTGCCCGAGCCGGTGCTGGCGCCCCACTCGTTGTTGTTGATCCAGTACTTGCCGAGGGTGATCGAGGCGGCGTTCGCCGAGGAGGTGTTCGCCTTCGCGCTCGGCGTGCAGGAGAGGCTGTTGGGATCGAGGCAGGCGCCGAACAGACACTGGGTGCCGCTGGCACAGACCGTGCCGCACTTGCCGCAGTTCTTTCCGTCGGTGTTCACGTTGGTGCAGGCGTTGCTGCAGGCCGTCTGCCCGGTCGGACACTGACAGGCGCCGGTGACGCAGGTCGCGCCGGTCGCGCAGGAGTTGCCGCAGGTGCCGCAGTTCGTGGTGCTGGAGGTGATGTCCTTGCACGCTCCGCCGCAGTCGCCTTGACCCGTCGGGCAGATGCAGCCGCTCTGCCAGCAGGTCTCATCCGACCGGCAGACCGTGCCGCACTTGCCGCAGTTGTTCTGGCTGCCCGTCGTGTCGACGCAGGAGCCGCTGCAGAGAGTGAGGGTGCCGGCACAGCTGCCGGAGGTCCCGC
>DATAVR010000172.1:0-3023 GCA_036267635.1 Polyangia bacterium
AGGTGGGTGGCGAACGAGTGGCGCAGCTTGTGGGGCGAGATCCGCTTGCGGATGCCGGCGGCGACCGCGTAGCGGCCGAGCAGCTTCCAGAACCCCTGCCGCGTCATCGCCCGCCCGTGGTGCGTCAGGAAGAGCGCGTCGGCCGCGCGCACCCCGAGGAAGCCGGCCCGAATCGTCTCCACGTAGCCGCGGATGGCGTCGAGCGCCGCCTCGCCGACGGGGACCAGCCGCTCCTTGCGCCCCTTGCCGAGCGCTCTCAAGTAGCCGGCGTCGAAGTTCAGATCGCGCAGCCGCAGCTTGACGAGCTCCGAGACGCGCAGCCCCGTCGCGTAGAGCGTCTCGATCATCGCCGCGTCGCGCGCGCCGCGCGGCTTGCGCCGATCGGGCGCCGCCAGCAGGCGGTCGACCTCGGCGATCGACAGGAAGTCGGGGAGCTTGCGGCCGAAGCGCGGCAGGTCGACGTCCTCGGTCGGATCGGCGGCGACGATCCGCTCCCCCTTGAAGAAGCGAAACAGCTGGCGCAGCGCCACCAGCCGCCGCGCCTGCGAGCGCGCCGACAGCTTGCGCTCGTTCAGGTAGACCAGGAAATCGAGCACGTCGATCGCGCTCACCGTGTCGGCGCGCGAGATTGTCCGCCCGGCGGCGAAGTGCGCGAACCGCGCCAGGTCACGCCCGTAGGCCTCGACCGTCGCCGGCGTCAGCTCGCGCTCGACGCGCAGGTGGTCGAGGAACTGCTGGATCCCGACGTCCAGGGTGGGCGCCACGTTCCCATGCTCGGCCCGCCCGTGGCGCGACGCAAATTTTCCTCTTGCCCCGCCCTCAAGCAGTAGGTGCCTCGCTTTTCGCGTACAATCGAGAGATGAGGCAGGGGATCTTGGTCGCCATGGTCGTGGGGTTGGCGGGATGCGGGGGGAGCCTCGCCCCGAACGGCGCCACCGAGGGCTGCGAGGCCGTACGGGTCTTCTGCTGGGGGAGCTGCGCGCAGAAGACTGAGCCCACCAGCTGTCAGAACGGCGTCTGGCAGTGCCCGCCCGGGCTGACGCTCGACCCCCCCGCGAATTGCCCATCCTCGTCGCACCTCTGCGACGGACTGCTGCTCCCGCTCGCTTGCAACTGCGACCCGACCAGCGGCGCCCTCAGCTGCGACGGCGGCACCGACGGCTCCGCCTGCCCGGCGATGCCCGAAATCCGCTGGGCCACCGGGACTATCTTCACCTGTGTCGCCGAAAGTTGCGCCAGCGACGCGGCCGTCCGCCCCATCTGCATGAATGGCGGCCTCGGTTGTCCGTCGGGCTCGGTCGCGCTCTCTCCCTCGAACGTCTGCCCCGCCCCGGCAGCCGACGCCGGGGCCGCCGACGCCGGGGCCGCCGCCCACGCGCGCGGACCGAGCCCCGTTCGATCGCGTTAGGATTGCGTCGCGTGGACCTGCCCGGCCACCGCCGTCCGCCCATCCAGCGACGGCTGTCCGCCGGTCCGGTATTGCGTGGGACCGCCGCCGCCGCCCGGGTGCACGTGCAACCCGGCCACCGGCGCTCTCACTTGCACGCCCACCGACGGCGCGGCTCCCGACTCCCAATCGCCTAACGGGTGAAGACGAGGTGACCGCCGGTGGGCCCGCCGGGGGCGCCGCTACGCGGGCGCCGCGGCGACCATCACGATCGAGCCGCCGCGGCCGGCGAGGCGCTCGGCGAGCGCGAAGGGCGCCCAGAGCGGCAGCGAGGCCAGCGCATACCAGGCGGTGCCGCGCGCGACAGCCGACGCGGCCGGGGCGCGCGAGCGCACGCGGTTCTGGAAGGAGAAGGCCCAGCTCGCCGGATCGGTCACGAACGCAGTCTCCACGCGCGTGAAGCCGGCCTTCTCGGCGGCGCGCTTCAAAGTCTGCGGGTTGAAGAGATGCGTGTGGCGGGGGGCGTGCAACCCCGACCAGGTGCGCCCCCAAAGACGATGGGCCCAGGCGTCGACGTTGGGGGTCATGATCACCAGGCGGCCGCCGGGCGCGAGCGCCGCGCGGCAGCCGCCGAGCACGCGGAGCGGATCGAGGAAGTGCTCGAGCACGTAGTTCATGACGATCGTCTGATAGCGGCCGCCCAGATCGAAGTCGGGCTCGAGCTCGCGCGCCAGGAAGCGAATCGGGGTCCCGGCGAATCCCTCCGCGAGGCGCGGGTTGCGGTCGACGCCGGTCAGGTCGGTGTAGCCGGCGGCGGCGAGCGCGCGCAGGAACTGCCCGCTGCCGCAGCCGACGTCGGCGATGCTCTCCGCGCGATCGGCCGGTAGCCAGCGCGCGTAGCGCGAAACCAGGAGCCGCGACTGGAGCGCCTTCAGCCGTCCCAGCACCCCGCCGCCTCCAGCCGCCGCCGTCCCCGAGACGTGCGGCCGATAGTCGTCCGGGTAGAACGACAGCAGCGCCGCCAGCGCCGGCTGCGGATCCTGGACCACCAGCCCGCAGCCGCGGCAGACCACGAAGTCGACCTCGTTCGGCAGCCCGTGCTCGAAGTCGCGGACGCGCGCGTGCAGCGGGTCGAAGGCGGTCGCCTCGCAGAGCGGACAGGCGCCGGTCATTCGTCTCGCCGTCTTCGTCCCGGCGCTAGGCCTGCTCGGCCTTCGGGTAACCGACCTCGACGCTCTCGTCGAACGGACGCTCGTAGGTCATGTCCTTGCGCCCCTTGGTCTTGGGGACCGGCAGCTGCACCGGATAGGGACGGTTCGCCGGGAGATCGGCCGGCTGCGGCTTCTTCTGGTTGACGTAGTCGATGCCGACGAAGTCGCGGAACCCCAGGTTCCAGACCTTCTGCCGGCGCAGGCGCATCGGCGCGTCCTCGTCCCAGGTGTTGATGAACCAGCGCTCGGTGATCTTCTTCCAGAGCCCCTCGAACGGCTTCATGAAGAAGGGGACGTTGAGCCGGTACTCGGTGGCCACCAGGCACCGATCGGGGCCGATGTCGGTCAGGTGGATGAGCTGATCCATCGTGAACATCTTCCCGAACTGCAGCGAGCGGATCAGGTTCGGGTTCTCCATGAACATG
>DATAVR010000173.1:0-4148 GCA_036267635.1 Polyangia bacterium
TCTGGGTGCTCGGCGTAGGTGTTCGTGTTTGCATAGACAACAACCACAAGCGCTCGCGCCGAGCCTTTTTCAAGCTCTTTTCGCGCGCCGAGCCGCTGCCGTCACGCCGCCGCTACGCCAAGCGCGCGAAACCCACGATAATGGAGCGCTCCGTCAACTCCCTCCCATGCTTTTCCCGGGCCCTGCGGGCCCTGCCGGGCGAAAACAAGGACCCCGACTCCCGACACAAACGCCACGCCAGCAAGACTCGCCCCTCCCGAACGTGCAGGTCAAGACGAAGCGTCTTCGCCGGGGTCGAGGTCGACGAGGTCGAGCTGGCGCTGCTCGGCCTCCCCATCGTTGTGCGGCGGCGCCCGTGGACCGGCGATCGGCGGCGGCTGGGCGCTTGCGCCCAGGTGGCGCAGGATGCGCTCGACGGCATCTGGCTCCGTAACGGCAGCGACGATGCGCATTCGGGCGTGGCAGCGCGGGCAGTCCAGCACGTCGACGAGGAAGACCCGGCGCAGAAGATCCGCCCACGGGAGGCGGTAGGGTGTGGGCCGATCTGGGCCCGGCCTCTCCTTCGGCGGCCCCGGTGTCCTGGCGCCCGGTACGACCTTCGACCTGTAACCAGCGGCGGGCGCCAGGATTCCGTGGAAACGGATGGTGTGCTTGCGCGGACGCGGGATGAGGGGCAGCAGGCGCTCGATGAGCTCGAAAGGGGTAAACACGACGGCCTCCGTCCCGTCGGTAAATGGACGCTTGAACCGGAGAGCAAGACGGCCATCTGGCAAGCGTGTCAACCGGTCGGTCGCGACTTGCGGCCGAGCAAGGTAGCGCGCGAGGTGCTCAAGGCCGTCGCGTTCGTTGGCGGCGACGCGCACGTTGGCGTGGAGGCTAAACCCCTCGACCGCCGCGCACCGCCGGCCAATGGTGGTCGTCTCGAACGCAGCCCCCGACCCGAGGCGCAACGGCCGCGCCCCGCGGCGCGGGCCGGCCGCCGCGACGCCCGCGACCGAAGCGCCGGCCAGGATCGCCAGCAGGGGCTCGGCACTGGCGACCCCGGCGCCGTCGTCATCGCCTCGCGCGTCCAGTTTCCGCGCGACCTTTCGATACACGTGCTCGACTACGATCGCGACGTCGTCGTCGGTCGGCGCCGGCACCGGGTGGAATACCGCAGCGCCGTTCGGGGCGATCTGGTACACGCCGTCCATCATGAGGGTGTGGAAGTGGACGTTCAGGTTGAGGGCGGAGCCAAAACGCTGGACTACGGTGACGCCGCCGGTCTTGAGCGTGCCGCGTATCCCTTGCTCGCGAGCGCGCCGCCGCACCCAGCGCGAGACGATGCCGACGAAGGTCCGCAACACGATCCCGGCGAGCGCGGGGTCGAAGGCCATCCGGAATCGGAGCCCGACGGGAACGGTCAGCACCCACTGGCGCACGGGCACGTGAGGCATGACGTGATCGCGAAGGTGCGCCGCGAAGTCGCACATCCGGCGGCCGAGGCATGACGGACAGAACCCGCGGCGTTTGCAGGAGAACGCGACCACCCTGCTCTCCCGGCAGGTGTCGCAGGCAACCCGGATGAATCCGTGGTCCAGGATGCCGCACTTGAGGAACGCCTCGACTTCATCCACCACGAAGCGCGGCAGGCCGCGTCCGCCCTCATCTCTTGCGTCCGTTTCCGCCAGAAAGGACCGCCAATGCTCCGCGAGGACCTCGTAGAAGACCGTCTCTTCCGGCCGATGGCGCGCGTAGGGCGGCCCCGGCGAGGCAACACGCCCGGCTTCGGAGAGTGAAACCGCTCCCGGGGAGACACCCAGAGTCATCGGACACTGCCGTCCGTCGTTTCCGCTCGACGCCGGGCGATGTCGAGTCACGAGCGACTTCGGGTCAAAGTGCGCCGGGTACATGGCCCTTCGCCGGTACCCGCCGGCCGAGAGCATCGATTCTTGGCGGGTGAGGCCCCGAGCACACCGGTCAGCGTCCCGGTTCGAAACGAGAGAACGGACCGCCCGGAGGTAGCCGTTCGGACTCTTCGCGATGGCGCTCTTGGAGCTGGCGGAATCGGTCGTGCTGCCGTCTGAGGTGCTCAGATAGGCGGTCCCCCGGAATACCGAAGGCGACTGCCACCGTACGCTTCGCGTAGGCATCCCAATCGCGCGTCTCGCCGCGACGACCTGCCGGTACGGCGTCTTTGATCGCCCGCTCGATTTCGCCGCGGCGATGGCCCGCGAGACGCATGCGAACAGCGATCTCGAGATCGACCCGAGATGGGGCGATGGGCTGACCTGGGCGCTCCCGGGTGACATCCGCGAGGTGACGCCGATAGACGTCTGCTGGCGTCCGGGTCGCCAAGATCTCGGCCGCGCGGCGCTCAAGCCCCGTCGGGCGCTCTCTTCGAGGTGAACGAATCCGCTCCCGCTCGGCGGCAATGGCCTGCTGGAGCTCCGGGTTCGCGATCTTGAAGCCATGTTCTGCTGCCAACTCGACGCACATGCTCCGGAACCGCTCGTTTCCGCGAATGGTGAACGTGCCCCACTTCTGGGCGCTCAACTGGAGGGCGGCGAGAACGCTTTCCCGTCGGTTGCTGTCGTAGATGTCGATCTCCTGACCCCGGTCCGTGAAGGCAGGAGATCCGCGCTCGCCGAGGCGACGATAGTGGACGTGCCAACCTTCGACGACCGGGGCGAACGCGCGGATATCTTGGGGGGCGGGGCGCACGAACGTCGGCCCCTCTATGCCAGGCGGCCGTCGTTCTCGATGTCGCCACCCCTGCGCGAGCCCGTGGTCTCTTTGATGAAGCCATTCTTCGTACCTCGGGAACCGTCCTCGATCCTTGTCGGGTAGCATCGTCGATCGACGGCCCGATGCTCCTGGAAGGGAATACAGCCATGAGCGACAGGAACTGGACGGTCGGCTGCAAGCCGACGCGGTACCCGGGCATCTACAGGACGACCAGCGGCTACCGCGTGCGCGTGCGCGCGGTCGATCCGCGAACGGGCACGCAGAAGGAGGCGAATCAGGGCTTCGACGGGATAACGATGGAGCAGGCGGTGCTCAAGCAGGCGCAGCTCCGGGACGCCATCCGCTTCGGCGGCGGCGTGACGGAAAGGGTCCGCATGAAGTACGCGCACTTCGCGAAATCCTTGTTCGAGCGAAAGCTGGCAATGGGTGAGCTGAGATCGGCGAAGACACGTGAGCGATGGGCGGATACGCAGGACCTGCATCTCATTCCCTACTTCGGCGACTGGTTCGTGGACGCGATCCGCAAGCCAGATATCGAGGAGTGGAAAGCGGCGCAGGGTCGGAAGATCGAGCGCAAGGAATACAGTCCGAACACGGCCAACGGTTGGCTGCGGATCCCGCTGCCGTTCGACCTGGTCGAGGTCCTGCGCGAGCACGCAGAGGCGCTGCCGGAGGGGCCGATGCGGGAGTCCGACCTGTTGTTCCCGTCCGAGACGGGCGGTTTCAGGGCGGGATCCTGCCTCGACAAGCCAATCCGGAAGATCGCGAAGGGGGCCGGCATCCGACAGCGGCTGACGGCGAGGTTCATGCGACGGACGTTCCAGGACTTAGGCCGACAGGCCAAGGTCCACGACTTCGTCGTGCGGGCCATCTCCGGTCACGCCACCGTGGCGATGCAGGAGCGCTACAGCAGCGTGGCGGGGGACGAGGTGCGTGCGGGGCTGGCGAAGGTGATCTCTTTGGCCGGCTTCACGCGTGTTCGGGGGGAGCGTAACCCCGAAAGTGGTTACGGCGGTGGTTACGGCGTCGCCGATCCAACCGTCGCCGAAAAAGGAAAAGCCGCGAACCCCTGAGGATTCGCGGCTTTACCGGGTGGGCGTTGTAGGGATTGAACCTACGGCTTCCACCGTGTGAAAGTGGCACTCTGACGACTCGCGGCATTTCGTGGTGCCGCAAAACCAAGGTGTTTCAGGGAGTTATAGGCATTTACTGGAGTCTCTGAAACCCATTCAAACCCACAGAAACCCGCTCAGGGACGACCAACTCGTCCCTGAACTCGTCCCTAGATATCGACTTATCGATACATATATCGCATTATCGATATCTGGGAGCGAAGCCATGGACCTGCCTTCTCGAAAAACTCCCGAGAGAGCCCACATCGCGAGGGTTGTCCGCGCCCTGCGGAAGGAGCGGGGGTGGAC
>DATAVR010000174.1:0-2562 GCA_036267635.1 Polyangia bacterium
AGGTCGCAGGTGCGCTTCGGCGCCCCGTCAGGGCTTCGGCCCGACGAGATAGATGTCCGCTCGCGACAGGATCCGGCTTACAGGCTCGCTGTCGGAAGGCCCCGCCTCGGCGGGGCCTTCCTATGTTGATGGGCCGAAAACCGCTGATATAGAGCACTTTTCGGCCCATCGACACTCGGCGCCTCGAACTTGCTGCGAGTGCCGGGCAAGGCCTTGCAGGAATCTCGCACCCCTCGTCGGCTGCCGATGAAGCGTGCAAGTTGCGGGTGTAGCGACGGGCAGGCGCAATTTTTCTGTCTTAGCGTTTGCTAACCTGGCGCCAACTTCCGCTGAATCTTTGCAGATATCGCAGAGAGCGGGGGACCCAATTAGTGGGGGCGAATCGCGGCGCGGCCGCGTAGCGCAGCTCTTTCAGCGCGAGCCCGTCAGCTAACCCCGCAAGCGCCCGAAAGAGTCATGAAGAAATCCCCCCAGCGCCGAAAGGCGACATCCGACTGCTCGGGAGCCCCTGCGCCCAGGAGCTCCTCCATCTGGCTGCGCGCCACGCTGCTGGTCGGCGCCCTCGCGGTGCTGGCCCTCGCCATCGCGCCTGGCGCTCAGGCCACCACTGGCGGCGCCGCCCCGGCCCCGGTCGAAGCGGAGGAAACGGCGACGACCGAAGAAGTCGGCACCACCATCGCCTTCAACGAAGCCGAACTGTCCTTCACCCCATTCCGCTATGCCGGCGCCAGCTGGTACGGCGGCACCACGATGTGGGGGCGCTCGACGGCCTGCGGCCAGGTTCTGCGCCCGTCGACTATCGGGGTCGCCAACAAGACGCTTCCTTGCGGCACGCCGGTCAAGTTCGTTTGGCACGGCCACTCGGTCGTCGCACCGGTGATCGACCGCGGCCCCTACATCAAAGGCCGCGCCTGGGACCTCACCTCGGCGGCGGCCGAAGCGCTGGAATTCGAAGGCGTCGGCCGGATCCAGTACGCGGTCGCGATCGAATACGCGCGTCAGAACCGCTAGCGCGCGTATCCGGCCGGGACGCGCGCTAGCGCGCGTATCCGGCCGGGACGCCGGCGCGATCGGTGGCGCTCCTTTCGCCGCTGCAGCGGGTTAAGGTTTCCTGCTCAGTAGCCGTTTTATGAGAGGAGTCGTACCGATGTCGAGGACTTCCCGAGTCGCCTTCGCGCTCGCCGCCGCCGCCCTCGCCCTGACCGCACTTGCCGGCGTGGCGGGCGCCGCCGGGGTGGAAAAGACGACGGTGACGCTCGGGGCGACGTCCGAAACTCCGGACCCATCCTGCCCGAACATGCCCTGCCAGGCGGTCGGCAGCGTCACCGGCTTCCAGATGTCCACCGATCAGAACCAGAGCCCCTTCCTGGTCAAGACCGACGGAACGATCAAGTCGTGGACGCTGACCCTGGCGCAGCCGACCAACAGCCAGCGCAGCTTTTTCAACGGGTTCTTCGGCACGCCGCCCGAGGCACGCCTGGCGATCCTCCACAAGGTCCCCGGCACCAATCCGCCGCGTTACAACCTGCGCCGCCAGGGTGCGGTGAAGGTGCTCTCGCCCTACCTTGGCCAGACGGTCAAGTTCGGTGCCTCGCTGAAGGTCGAAAAGGGCGACATCATCGGCGTCACCGTGCCGACCTGGGCGCCGATGTTCTCCCAGGAACTGAGCGCCGGGAACATCTGGCGGGCGAGTCGCGAAGCGGGCGCCTGCACCAACTCCACCGACATCCGCCAAGGACAGCCGCAGGAAGAACCGGGCAAGCGGGCGACCTACGGGTGCAAATACTCGACGGCGCGGCTGCTCTACACGGCGACCCTCGTCGCCGACCACTAGTTCCAGGACGACGAAGGGCCCGACGCGTTCGCGCCGGGCCCCGATTCATCAGGTGCTTGTAGCTCTTAGGCGGCCGAGGGGAGGACCCGTGGCGTCGCTTGGTCCTGGGGGAGCGCCGCCGCGCTCGCGATCAGGGACTGGAACTCGTTGAGGGCGAGATGGCCGACCGCCTCGAGGATCTCCTCGTCGGTCCAGCCGATCTCCCGCGCCTCCTCGTGCAGGTGGAGCGGCGGCGGACCTTCGGCGTCGAGCGCCTCCTTCAGGTAGAGGAGTAGCGCCGCCTCCTTTGGGTCGGCGGAGCTGAAGGAGCGTGCGCGGGAGACCTCGTCGAGGCCGAGCCCTGCGCGGCGCGCCGACTTCGCGTGCTGGGCGATGCTGTAGCTGTCCTCGCGATGCTCGGCGACGGCCAGGGCGATCCGCTCACGCGTCGCCTGGGGGAGGACGCCACCGCGCAGCTCGGAGCGCATGCGGGTGTATGCCCGGAGGACGGCAGGTGAGCCGGCAAGGACGCCGACGAACTTGGTGACCGCGCCGCCGGCCGCCTGGATGGTCTTGATGAGCGGGGCGCTCTCGTCGGGCGCCGTCAGCTCGTCGTGGATCTGGAATCTGCTTACTGCCGTTTTTACCGTCAACTTGCTTCTCGTCTCTGGCCTGTTGGCCGGATCGGTGGGGGAATCCGCTTTACAGAGCCTTTACGTGGCCTTTACTTTACTTTGAGCCTCTTACTT
>DATAVR010000175.1:0-13036 GCA_036267635.1 Polyangia bacterium
GCGTGGGCGTCGGCGTCGCCGCGATCGGCGCTGAGCGCGTAGACATGCAGGTCGGCCACCCGCCCGAGCGATTCGAAGATCGCCCCGTAGAGGCGGGCGACGTAGGAGATTCCAAACAGGTGCACCGGAGTAGGTGACCGCAGCTCTTCGGCCGGCGTCTGGGCGAAGAAATCGGGGAGGGTCACGATCCCCCGGGCCGCGAAGGTGCCGCCCGGCCCGTGCAGCGCCAGCCAGAGCGCGCGCTGCCAGCGCTGCAGCGGCTCGTCGGCCTCGGGATCGAGCGCCCCCTGGCGCCAGGCCGCCAGCATCTCGGGCCTGGAGAACGCGTACTCGTCGAACAGCGAGGCCAGCTCGGCGGCCAGCTGAACGCGCTTGCGGTCGAGGGCGTCCGGCTCGATCGCCGCGCCCACGCCCGCAAGGTAGTCGCGCACCGGCCCGAGCTCCGGTCCGTTCAACCATCCTTGATCGTGGAACAGCGCCAGCAGCTCCCCCTCGAGGAGATCGCGGTCGGCGATCCGCGCCTCGCGCGCGCTGGCGGTGGCCACCTCGCGGAGAAATCCGCGCAGGAACCGGGTTTCGACGTGCGCGGCGATCCCCAGCCGCCGCGCCAGCGCCTGCTTGACGTACCCCTCCACGAGCGGGTTGGGAACGACCAGGTGCAGCGGGTCGAAGAAGCTGCTGCGCCCGGCACCGACGGTGTCGGCCAGCGCTCCGACGAGCGCCTCCAGGCGGTTCGAGCAGCAAAACCGGATCACC
The DNA here is from genome assembly GCA_036267635.1 of Polyangia bacterium. Classification (GTDB taxonomy): domain Bacteria; phylum Myxococcota_A; class Polyangia; order Fen-1088; family Fen-1088; genus JADGRB01. Next base: position 757 of record DATAVR010000175.1, read on the forward strand.
GTGAGGCTGTTCTAGTACAATTCCTCCGTGTCCCCATTCACCATCTTGCTCGTCGAGGACGACTTCGACGTTCGCGAGGCGCTGGTGGAGACCTTGCGTGATCGCGGGTATCTCGTCGAGGCGGCCGTCGACGGCGAGCAGGCGCTTCAGATGTTGCGTGGCGGCTCGCGCCCCGGGCTGATCCTGCTCGACCTGATGATGCCGCGGATGAGCGGTTCGGAGTTCCGGATGGTCCAGCAGGTCGACCCCGCGCTTTCGAGCCTACCGGTCGTGCTGCTGAGCGCCGACGGGCGCATGGAGGAGAAGGCGGTCTCGCTCAGGGTGCAGGGGGCGATCCGCAAGCCGATCGATCTCGACGAGCTGTTCGCGGTCATCGAGCGCGTCCGCGGCTCGGCCGGCAGCCCCGCTCCCCGTTAGTAAAACCAGCGCATGAGCTGACGGAGGAGCTTCTTCGTTCGCGCGCGATAGGGGAAGCCGAGCTGGCGCGCCAGGAACGGCGACAGCCAGCCGAGGAGCGGGTGGTCCTCGACGATGGTTTCGATCCGGCAGAACTGGCGCAGCCCCTCGGCGCCGTGCCGGAAGCCGAACCCGCTCTGCCTGATCCCGCCCAGCGGCGACTCGACGCAGAAATAGTTGAAGAGCGCGTCGTTCACGCAGAGGCTGCCGGTCTGAACCCGCCGCGCCAGCGCCCGCGCTTTTTCGACGTCGGCCGACCAGACGCTCCCCGAGAGCCCGAGCGGCGAATCGTTGGCGATGCGCAACGCCTCCTCGGCGTCGGCCACGCGCATGACCGGCAAGAGCGGACCGAAGGTCTCCTCGCGCATGACGGCCATTTCCGGCGTCGCATCGGCGATCAAGGTCGGCGGAAAGAATTGCCCGCCGCCGAGGTCGGTCCGCCGCGCGCCGCCCGTCAAAACGCGTGCGCCGTGTGCCACGGCGTCGGCGATCTGGCGCTCGGCGCGTTCGATCTGAGGCGCGAAGGTGATGGCGCCGACGTCGACGGTCACCTCGCTGGCGCCGTCGCGGCCGGGCACCCCTTGCCGCAGGCGTGCAGTCTCCTCGGTCATGAGGCCGAGCAGCTTGTCGGCGACCGCCGCCTCGACCAGCACGCGCTCGGTCCGAATGCAGACCTGGCCGCTGCCGGCGAAACCGCTCCAGACGGCGGCCTGGGCAGCGCGCGGAAGATCGGCGTCGGCGAGCACGATCATCGCCGACTTGCCCCCCAGCTCCAGCACCGCCGGGATGAGGCGCGCGGCCGCGGTCGCCGCCACCTGCTTGCCGACGGCCTGGCTGCCGGTGAAGAAGATCATGTCGGCCGCCGCGGTCAGCGCCGCCCCGGCGTCGCCTCGCCCGGCGACGACCTCCAGCACGCCGTCGGGCATCTCCTGCTGCCTCCAGAGCTCGCCCACGCGCAACGACGTGAGCGGGGTGGTGTCCGACGGCTTGAGCACCACGGCGTTACCGGCGGCGAGCGGCCCGATACAGTCGCCGTAGTTGTTGAGCAGCGGAAAGTTCCAGGGGCCGATGACGCCGACCACGCCCCGCGGGTGGCGCACCACGCGCGTCCGCTTGTTGGAGAAGATGAGCGGGTGGTGGACCTCGTCGCCGAGCGCGCGGCGCCCCCCGCGGCCGGTGTAGTAGCGGGTCAGCTCGAGCACGTAGAACAGCTCGAACAGCTCCGCTTCGTAGCGGGTCTTGCCGTTCTCGGCCACCAGCGTCTGCATCAGCTGATCGTCGTCGCGCAGCGCGCGGGCGAACCGTCGCAGGGCGCGCGCCCGCGCGCCCCGCGGCAGCGCGCCCCAGCCGGGCTGCGCGGCGCGCGCCCGCGCCACCGCCGCGTCGATGGCCGCCGGGTCGGCGCAGGGGATCTCCTTGATGACCTCGCCGGTGGCCGGGTTCTTGACGACAATGGGAGGGGGGGCGCTCACGGGACCGTATTACGTCGCCGAACGATGTCTCCCGTCAACCTCACCGGCACGCAGCCGGGCCACAGGGGCAGGGCGTTGAGGATCGGGAACCCGTTGAGCCAGCCGCACCCGCCGCCGATCGAGACGGTGAGATCGACGACCGCCTCGCCGCCGGCCGCGGCGACCTGGGCGTTGATCTCGTCGGAGAAGTCGCGCGTCCTTGGCACGCTCAGCGCCGAGTAGACGAAGCCGGGCGTCGTCTCGCGAATGTCGAGCCAGCCGACCTTCACCAACGTGCGTGCGTCGTAGGGGCGCCCGCCGGCGTCGCGGACGACGGGCGAGAGCGACAGCGGATAGCGCGCGCGGTCGGCCGTCACGTTGACGCGCGCCCCGGCACACCCCGCCACGGCCAGCGCGCAAAGCAATACGAGCGCGCGGGTCGTCATGGCGAGCCGCACGACGCTCCCGGGACCGTCATCTCCTGGGCGTCCCCTTCCACAGACGCGTCGGCGACGTAGATCAAGAACGGCACCGTGAGCTGCCAGGCATGAGCGCGGAGATTGGAGAGCTGGAGATCGTCGCCACACGGCGTCCAGTAGAGAAGGCGGTCGGCGGAGATGCCGAGCTGGCTGTCGTCCGCGAGCCCCCAGAGGTAAGAGGGAAAGAGGAAGTCATAGAAACGCCTTCGCCCGGCGATCCGGGCCGACGGTACCGGCGCTGGGAGGCGGGCAGCCGGGCCGCAGCCGATGCACGGCACCGGGCCGAGCAGGACCGGCACGCGGAGCTCGGCGGCGCTCATCGACGTCGAGAGGCAGCCCCCGAAAACGACGGCAAGCGCCAGCGCGGCGGCGCCGGCCAGCGTTGCGGAGCCACCGGACATGCTCCGAGAGTGAACCCCGAGCTGGGGGCCACCACAAGCGCGCCCGGTCACCGCGGCGGCGGTTGGGGGGCTCCATGATAGAATTTTCGCCGTGGCCAGCGTGGACCCGAAGCTTCGAAAGTTGCGCATCCTGGTCGCCAAGGTCGGCCTCGATGGGCACGACCGCGGCGCCAAGGTGGTCGCGCGCGGCCTCGCCGACGCGGGGTACGAGGTGATCTACAGCGGCCTGCACCAGACGCCCGAGATGGTGGCGGCGGCGGCGGCGCAGGAGTCGGTCGACGCGGTCGGGCTCTCGATCATGTCGGGTGCGCACATGACCCATTTCCCGGCAGTGCGGGCGGCGCTCGACGCGCGCGGCGCGGCCGAGGTCGTGCTGTTCGGCGGCGGCATCGTCCCCGACGAGGACGCGGCGGCGCTCAAGACGGCCGGCGTGGCGGCGATCTTCACGCCTGGCACGTCGACGCAGGCGATCGTCGACTGGATCGAGCGCGAGCTACGGCCGCGGGTCGAGACCGGGAGGCCGGCGGCTTGATCCGGCTCTTGCTTCGCGCGGCCTCGGTCGCGGCGCTCGCGGTTGTCCTCTCCTCGTCGGCGCGCGCGCAGGCGGGCGTGCAGCCGGAGGAGAACCGGATCGCCGACATCCTGCAGTCGGCGCTGGTCGCGCACGGCGCCGAGGTGAACCGCTGCTTCGAGCGGGCGCTGGCCGACACCCTCGACGTCGCCGGCAAGATCGAGCTCTCCGTCGACGTCGGCAGCGGCGGCAAGGTGACCAAGGCGGGGCCGGCGCTCGACGAGGTGAACTCTCCCGTGCTGCTCTCCTGTCTGGAGGCGAGCGCGCTCACCTGGACGCTGGTGGGGATCGATCCCGGCAGCACCGTGGTCGTGCCGCTGGCGTTCGAGGGGCAGGCGGCGCAGTTCACCATCAAGGTCGCCGACGCGCCCGACCACGGGCCGCCCGCGCCCAAGCACAAGGCGGGCGGGTCGCCGCCGCCGGCCCCGCCATTTTCGGTCAAGCTGCTGGTCGACGAGGCGACGGTGCACGCCCAGAAGGCGGCGGTGGCGCAGCTGACCGTGGCGCCGGCCAACCGGATCGCGCTCCACCGCCACCCGGGCGCCGAGCTGCTCTACGTGCTGCGCGGCCACGCGCGCGTGCTCGGCGCGGCGGGCGTGGCGCCCGAGAAGCTGGACGAAGGGATGGCGATCTACATCCCGCCGTCGATGCCGCACGCGATCGAGAACATGGGGCGCCAGACGCCGGCCGTTTTGCTGGAGGTCTTCGTGCCGCCCGGCCCGGAGAAGGTCTACAGAGACCCCAAGGATCCGGCCGGCCGCGCGGCCTTCGAGGTGCTCCATGACCCGAAGCTGGCGTCGCCGCAAGAAGGGACGCCAGCCAAGTTCGTCGTGGCCACGCCGACCGCCGCGGCGGGCCTGCCTCTCTTCGGTGGCAAGGGCAAGGCGACGCCACTCCTCGACGTGGCCCACACTGGCAACCGCGCCTTCTACCTCGGCAAACTGGAGGTCGAACCGGGCGTCGAGGTTCCGCGCCATGCGCACGCGGGCGCCGAGGAGATTATTTTCGTCGTCGCCGGTACGGGCGAACTGACGGTGGGGAGCGAAAAATTTCCTTTCGAAGGGCCCGAGGCGCTCTACATTCCGGCCGGACAACCGCACGCCGTCAAGTTCACCGGGGCCGACAAGGCCGAGCTGGTGCAGATCTACGCCCCTGCCGGCCCCGAAGACCGCTACAAAGACGGTGACAAAGACGGCAAGGACGCCAAGGCCAAACCATGATCGACTTCGAGCTGACCGACGACCAGCGCCTGCTTCAAAAATCGGTGCGTGAGCTGGCCGAGCGGCTGATCGTCCCCCACGCGCACGACTGGGACGAAGAGGAGCGCTTCCCCCACGAGGTGGTCAAGCCGATGGGGGAGATGGGCCTCTTCGGCATGCAGGTCCCCGAAAAATTCGGCGGCGCCGGGATGAAGTTCCACGACTACGTCATCGCGCTCGAGGAGATCGCGCGCGCCGACGCCTCGGTGGGGCTGACGATGGCCTCGCACAACTCGCTTTGCACCGGGCACATCCTCCTGGCCGGCAGCGAGGCCCAGAAGCAGAGGTACCTGCCGCGCCTGGCCGGCGGCGAGGTGCTGGGGGGCTGGGGGCTGACCGAGCCGGGCTCGGGGTCCGACGCCGGCGCCGCCCGCACCCGCGCCGTGCGCCAAGGGGACACCGGCAAGTGGGTGGTGAACGGCACCAAGACCTTCATCACCCAGGGCTCGGTCGGCGGCGTCTTCGTCGTGATGGCCTCCACCAGCCCCGAGAAGAAGGCCAAGGGGTTGACCGCCTTCGTGATCGAGCGCGGGATGCCCGGTTTTCGCACCGGAAAGAAGATTCACAAGATGGGGCTGCGCGCCTCGGACACGACCGAGCTCATCTTCGAAGACGTGACCGTCGGCGACGAGCAACGCCTGGGCGAGATCGACAACGGTTTTTTCGACACGCTCAAGGTGCTGGACAAGGGGCGCATCGGCATCGGCGCCTGGTCGGTCGGGATCGGGCGCGCGGCGTTCGAGGCCTCGCGCCGCTACGCCAAGGAGCGGGTGCAGTTCGGCAAGTCGCTGGGCGAGTTCCAAGCCATCCAGCACATGCTGGCCGACATGGCGACCGAGCTGGACGCCGCGCGGCTGCTCGTCTGGCGGGCGGCCTGGATGCAGGACCAGGGACAGCGCACGACCGAAGAGTCGTCGATCGCCAAGTACTACGCCGCGCGCGCCACCGTGCGCGCCTGCAACGCCGCCGTGCAGATCCACGGCGGCTATGGCTACACGCGCGAGTTCGCGGTCGAGCGCTACCTGCGCGACGCCAAGCTGGCCGAGATCGGCGAGGGGACCAACGAGGTCCAGAAGATGGTGATCGCGCGCGAGCTGCTGCGGACGGCGGCCGAGCAGGGTTAGTGGCGTGAGCGGCCCAGAGACGGGCATCGACGCGAGCGCCGGCGTCGACGCTGCTGTCGGCCGCGTGCTCTCGGGCGATCTCCTGGCGGCCGCCGCGCTCATGCGCGCGCTCGACGACGAGCGGCCGGGCGCGCGCGAGGCGCTGCGGGCGATCTACTCGAAGGGCGGGCGCGCCTTCGTCGTCGGCGTCACCGGCAGCCCGGGCGTCGGCAAGTCGACGCTGGTCTCGGCGCTGGTCGCGAGCTATCGCGCGCGGGGCGAGCGGGTGGCCGTGGTGGCGGTCGATCCCTCGAGCCCCTTCAGCGGCGGCGCGTTGCTCGGCGATCGCGTGCGGATGAACCGTCACGCGACCGACGACGGTGTCTTCATCCGCTCGCTGGCGACGCGCGGGCACCAGGGGGGGCTGTCGCGCGCGACCTCGGCGACCGTGGCGGTGCTCGACGCCGCCGGGTTTCCGCTCATCTTCGTGGAGACGGTCGGCGCCGGCCAGGCGGAGGTCGACGTGGCCGACGCCGCCGACGCGGTGGTGGTGGTGACCGCGCCCGGCCTCGGTGACGAGGTGCAGGCCTTGAAGGCGGGGCTGCTCGAGATCGCCGATCTGCTGGTGGTGAACAAGGGCGATCGCGAGGGGGCCGATCGGACGCTCGCCGATCTGACGGCGATGCTCGCGCTCGGGGCGCGCCCGCCGCCGACGCTGCTCAAGACCGTTGCCGCCGCGGAGGCGGGGGTCGGCGAGCTCGTCGGGGCGCTCGAGCTTCTCCGCGCGCGCCCGCCCGCCGAGTGCGCGGCGCGTCGTCGCCGGCAGGCCGCGCGGCAGATCATGGCGATCGCTGCCGAGCGGTCGCGCGCCCGGCTCGCCGCGGCGCTGGCAGAAAACGACGCGCTGGCCGCGACGGTCGACGCCGTGGCGGCGCGCACGCTCGATCCCTGGAGCGCCGCCGACACGCTCTCGGAGGTGTTAACATGAACATCATGAAGCCCTCGCTTGGGACCGCGGCCGCTTTGACCTTTCTGGCGGCCGGTGGGTGCGGCCTCATCAGCTCGGACGTCTTCCGGGTGACGTTCGATCTGCCGACCCAGACGTATACCTTCGACACCGCCCAGTGGGGAAACCTGCCGCCGGCCGCCCAGGGCGCGACCTTCCCCAGCGTAACCTGTCAGACCGACAACGACTGTTGCACGCTGGGGACCGTCGCCGGCCTCAACTGCACGACGACGCCGCTGGTCTGCAAGTCCTCCGCCTGCGCGGCCGAGATTCCCGAGTCGATCTCGACGACGATCAACCTCGCGATGCAGGTCGGCTCGCTGTCGAAGTATGCGTCGCTGGGCAACATCTCGATCAGCAGCATCACCTATACGGTTTCCAACAACACCCTCAACGTCGATCTGCCGCCGCTCAACATCTACCTGGCGCCGATGGACGTGACCGATCCAACCGATCCCCGGGCGCAGCTGTTCGGCACCACCGAGGCGATCCCGGCGGGGACCGATCCGACCGCGATGGTGCAGCGGGTGTCTAACGCGTCGGCCATCTTTCAGACGTTTACCGCGAACCTCTCGACCCCGTTCAACTTCATCGCGGCGACGACGGTGGAGATCGCCGCCGGGACCCCCGTTCCGAACGGGCAGGTCACGATCTCGGTCACCGGGACGATCTCCGCGCAGCCCTGAGCCCGCCCGCCGACCGCGACGGCGTCATCGCCGGCGCGCGGCCGGCCGCGGTGGCGGTGGCGGTCGCGCTGGCGGTGCGGATCGGGGCCGAGCGGATCCTCTGCCTCGACAAGGCGCGGTTTCTGCGCGGCTGGCGAGACTGCTCTACGCCCCGCGCGGCTATCGCTACTGGCTGCCGTTGATCCTGTTCGATCGCCACGTACAGGCGCTCTACGCCGCGCGCGTCTCGGGATCCGAAGTGCTGGCCGACCGCAAAGCGGCGCTCGTCGGCGCGTTGGTCAGACATGCCCTGGTGGCACCGGCGCGGCTGGCGCAGCTGGCGTACGGTTAAAGGTCAGGCCGTGGCGCGCCGGACCGTGCCGGCGGTCGCGGGATCGGCGGTCGCGGTCGCCGTCGTGGTCGCGGTCCCGGTCGCGCCGCTGTCGGTGATCGGACCGGTCGAGGTCACCGGCGCCGGATCGGGCGCGTCATCGGCCAGCTTGGCGGCGGCCGCTTGCCCACCGGCGTTGACGCGTTCTTTCAGCTCCTTGCCTACTTTGAAGAAGGGGAGCCGCTTGGGCTGGACGCTGACCCGCACGCCGGTGCGAGGGTTGCGGCCCTCGTAAGGGCGGTAGCTCCGCAGCTCGAAGCTGCCGAACCCGCGGATCTCGATCCGCTCGCCTCGCTTGAGCGAGGCCTCCATCGATTCGAAGACGATCTGGACGAGCAGCTCGGCGCGCCCCTTCGGAATCTTCTGCGTCTCACACAAAACGTCGATGAGATCCGACTTCGTCATCGTCCCGTCATCCCCCCGTTGCTCCGGTCGATTCAGCGCGTCCCGCGTCAGCGGCGGCGCAACCAAAACGTGAGCAACACTTGACGGTAACCCCTTTCGCCGCCGCCGCGCAATCCAAATTCCGCTGACGGGGAAACCGATCAAGCGGGGCGATATTCCCCGAAAATTCCGCGAAAAACGTCGGCTATCTCACCCAAGGTGGCACGCGCTTTGACCGTAACGAGCAGGGCCGGAAAAAGGTTGTCGGCGCCGGCCGCCGTTTCCTGCAGGTGCCGGAGCGCCTCGGCCAATCGTGTTGCGTCGCGCGTGTTGCGCAACCGATCGAGCGCCGCCTTCTGCCCCGCTTCGATGCCGGCGTCGGTCCGATGCAGCGCGGGTGCAGCGTCCGGCTCTCCATCAGTGAAGCGGTTGACGCCGACGATCACGCGCGCGCCGCTCTCGACCGCCCGCTGGTGGGCCAGCGCCCGCCGCTCGATCTCCCCCTGCGGGAAGCCCGCCTCGATCGCCGCCACCATGCCGCCCCGACGATCGATCTCCGCGATCAGCGCGGTCGCGCGCGCCTCGATCTCCGAGGTGAGCGCCTCGATGGCGTAAGCGCCGCCCAGCGGATCGACCACGTCGCCGGCGCCGCTTTCAAAGGCCAGGATCTGCTGCGTCCGCAGCGCCACCCGCGCCGAGGTCTCGGTCGGCAGCGCCAGCGCCTCGTCGTAGCCGTTGGTGTGGATCGACTGCGCGCCCCCCAGCACGGCCGCCAGCGCCTCGACGGTCGTGCGGGCGATGTTGTTGAGCGGATCGGCCGCGGTGAGCGTCGAGCCGGCTGTCTGCGCGTGGAAGCGCAGCATCTGCGAGCGCGGGTCCTTGGCGTCGAAACGCTCGCGCATGATCCGGGCCCACAGGCGCCGGGCGGCCCGGAACTTGGCGATCTCTTCCAGCAAATGCGTGTGCGCGTTGAAGAAGAACGACAGCCGTGGCGCGAACGCGTCGACCGGGAGGCCGGCGGTGCGCGCCGTCTCGACGTAGGCGATCCCGTCGGCGAGCGTGAAGGCGATCTCCTGCACGGCGTCGCTGCCCGCCTCGCGGATGTGGTAGCCGCTGATGCTGACGGTGTTCCAGCGCGGCAGCTCGCGCGCGCACCAGGCGAAGCTGTCGGCGCAGAGGCGCATCGACGCCGCCGGTGGATAGATGTATGTGCCGCGCGCGATGTACTCCTTGAGGATGTCGTTCTGGACCGTCCCCGCCAGCTTCTGGCGGGCGATCCCGCGCTCGTCGGCGACGGCGACGTAGAGACAGAGCAGGGTGGCCGCCGTGGCGTTGATGGTCATCGAGGTCGACACCGTGTCGAGCGGCAGCCCCTCGAGGAGCGCGTGCATGTCGTCGATCGAGGAGATCGAGACGCCGGCCCGCCCGACCTCGCCGCGCGCCAGCGGGTGGTCGGCGTCCCGCCCCATCTGGGTCGGCAGATCGAACGCCACCGAGAGCCCCGTCTGCCCCGAGGCCAACAGGAACTTGTAGCGGCGGTTCGACTCGGCGGCGGTGCCGAACCCGGCGTACTGCCGCATGGTCCAGAGCTTCCCCCGGTACATGCTGGCGTGGACCCCGCGGGTGAACGGAAACTCGCCCGGGCGCCCCAGATCGCGCGCGCTGTCGAAAGGCGGCTGGCGCGCCTTCAGGCTCTGCTCGTCGTAGACCTCGTCGAGCGGGATCCCGGCCGTGGTCTCGGGCGTGCTCATTCGCTAGCTGACGTCGATCTCCGGGACGTTCCCCGCCACGATCAAGATCGGCTCGGTCTTGGCCTGGATCTCTTCGACGGAGACGCCGGGCGCCCGTTCGCGCAGCGCCAGCCCCTGCGGCGTCACGTCCAGCACCGCGAGGTCGGTGATGATCCGATGCACGGCGCCGACCGCGGTCAGCGGCAGGGAGCAGCGCTTCAAGATCTTCTTTTCTTCGATCGGCGTCGCCCCTGGCGCCGCCTTGCCCTTGGCGACGTGCTCCATCATCACGATGACCCGCTTGGCGGCGGCCACCAGATCCATCGCGCCGCCCATCCCCTTGATCATCTTGCCGGGGATCATCCAGTTGGCGAGATCGCCCGTCTCGGCCACCTGCATGGCGCCCAGGATCGCGCAGTCGATGTGGCCCCCGCGGATCATGGCGAAGGATTCGGCCGACGAGAAGTAGGCCGCCCCGGGCACGGCGGTGACGGTCTGCTTCCCGGCGTTGATGAGGTCCGGGTCCTCCTCACCTTCGTAAGGGAAGGGCCCGATGCCGAGGAGGCCGTTCTCCGATTGCAGGACGATGTCGGTGCCGGCCGGGACGAAGTTCGCCACCAGCGTCGGCATTCCGATCCCCAGGTTGACGTACATCCCGTCGCGCAGCTCGCGCGCCGCGCGCTTGGCCACCTGATCGCGCGTCAGCGTCGCCATCACGCCACCCTCTTGCGGACGGTCCGCTGCTCGATCGGCTTCTCCAGCTTGCCGCTCTTGAGGATCCGCGCCACGTAGATTCCGGGCGTGTGGACCTGATCGGGCTCGAGCTGGCCCGGCTCGACCAGCTCCTCGACCTCGGCGATCGTCACCTTGGCGGCGGTCGCCATCATCGGGTTGAAGTTGCGGGTCGTCTTTCGGTAGACGAGGTTGCCCAGGCGATCGCCCCGCCAGGCCTTCACCAGCGCGAAGTCGGCGGTGAGCGCCGTCTCCATCACGTAGTGACGTCCGCCGAAGTCGCGCGTCTCCTTGCCATCGGCGACCACGGTCCCGTAGCCGGTCGCGGTGTAGAACGCCGGGATGCCGGCCCCCCCGGCGCGGATCCGCTCGGCCAGCGTCCCCTGGGGCGTCAGCTCGACCTCCAGCTGGCCGCTGAGGAACAGCCGCTCGAAGGTCTTGTTCTCGCCCACGTAGCTGGAGACCATCTTCTTGACCTGCCCGTTGGCGAGCAAGATCCCCAGGCCCTTGTCGTCGATGCCGCAGTTGTTCGAGATGATGCTGAGCCCCTTCACCCCTTTGCGGCGGAGCGCCGCGATCAAGGTCTCGGGGATGCCGCAGAGGCCGAAGCCGCCGGCCATCATCGTGGCGCCGTCGAAGAAATCGGCGACCGCTTCATCGGCGCTGGCGACGGTCTTGTCCATCGTGACCCTCATCATAACCCGGCCGCGACTGCTGGTAAGGGGCGGGGCGCGCCCTCTTGTGGGATAATCGCCGCCTCTTCAGGCAATGCCCATCGTCACCTTCACCACTGACTTCGGCGCCGGCGACGGCTACGTGGGCGCCCTCAAGGGCGTGGTGCTGTCGCTCGCGCCGCAGGCGACGCTGGTCGACATCGCGCACGGCGTTCCCGCGCGCGACGTCGCGGCGGGGGCGGTCGCGCTGGCGCAGGCGGCGCCGCTGTTTCCGGCGGGGACGATTCACGTGGTGGTCGTCGATCCCGGCGTCGGCGGAGCGCGCGCCGATCTGGTCGTCGCCTCGGGCGGCAGCTTCTACCTCGGCCCCGACAACGGCGTGCTGTCGCTGGCGGCGCGCGGCCCGCGGCAGATCTTCCGCATCGAGGCGCCGGGCTTCCGCCGGGAGCCGGTGAGCCCGACTTTTCACGGACGCGACGTCTTCGCGCCGGCCGCCGGTCGGTTGGCCGCCGGCGCTGCCGTCTCGGAAGCGGGCCCGGAGCAAGAGACGATGGTGGAGCTGAGCGCGCCGCCGCTGCACCGCCGCGACGGCGTCATCGAAGGCGAGGTGATCCACGTCGACGGCTTCGGCAACCTCATCACCTCGCTGCCGGCCGAGGTGGTGGCGCGCGCGACCGAGCCGACCGTCGAGGTGGAAGGGGGCGCCGGGCACTTCGAGCCCCAGCTCGGGCGGACCTTCTCCGACGTCGAGCCGGGGGCGCTCATCGCCTACGTCGGCAGCGGCGGCCAGCTGGAGATCGCCCGCCGCAACGGCTCGGCGGCCCGGCGCCTCGGCGCCGAGCGGGGGACGATCGTCCGGCTGCGGAGCGCGAGGCCGTGAGAGCTTGGGTCTGGATCGCGGCCTGCGGCGCGCTGGCCGCGCTCGGCGGTTGCGCGGTCGGATCCGGCTCGGGATCGGCGACGGGATCGCTGTTCGTC
>DATAVR010000176.1:0-20517 GCA_036267635.1 Polyangia bacterium
CACTGCCTCCACCGCGCGTCCCACCGGCGGCAGGAAGCCGAGGTGGTGGTGGGTGTCGAGGTGGTCGACGGCGATCCCAGCCTCGCGGACCCGGGCCACCTGGGCCTCCAGCTCCCGCTCGATCTCCAGGGGGTCGACGCGCCCCTTGGCCCAGGCGGCGATGAAGGCCTGGCCGCGCGGCCACAGCCCCCCGCCGGGGGCCAACAAAGACCGCACGCTGTCGGGTGGCGCCACCGGCCGGCCGCCGCAGAGGGCCAGGTGGACGCCGACGCCGAGATTCGGCGCCTCCGCCAGCATCGCCTTGGCGCCCGGCAGGTCGGCGGCATTCCCCAGCAACGACGTGCTGGTCACGATCCCGTCACGGTGAGCCCGCAGGATCCCCCGTGAAATTGCCGCCGACATGCCGAAATCGTCGGCGTTGACGACCAACCGAATCTCCCCCGCGCTCACGATCGGCGCATCATGCCTCATTCAGATGCAGGCGCCCGCATTGACCACCTATGGCGTTGATGATATTTCCTGATGAACATGGCGAAACGTATCCTGATCGCCGACGACAGCGTGACGATCCAGAAGGCCTTCGCCATGACGTTCGCGGGCGAGGATGTATCGATCGCGGCGGCGCGTTCGGCCGACGAAGGGTTGGCGCTGGCTCGGCAGGCCCGCCCCGACCTGATCATCGCCGATGGGGCGATGCCCGGACGGACCGGCTACGATCTCTGCGCCCAGGTGCGCGCTGACGTGGCGTTGCGCGGGGTCCCGGTCTTCATCCTGGCCTCCAGCCAGCAGCCGTATGACGAAGGGCGTGGCCGCAGCGCCGGCGTCGATGGTCACCTGCTCAAGCCCTGGGACACCAACGCGTTCCTCGAGAAGGTCTACGCCGCCGCGGGGGGCGCCTCCGCCCAACCGGTGGCGCCCGTGCGGGTGACGGCGGCGTCGCTGCCCGCCTCGGCGATGGTGGACGACGACTACGGCGAGATCAGCATCGACTCGTCGGAGCCGGCCACGCCGCCGCCGGTCGTGACCGCAGCTCCCGCCAGCTTCGCGCCCCCGCGCGCCACCGGGGCATCGCTCCCGCCGATCGGGGGGGCGCCGACCATGCGCCCTTCGCTCATCCCGGGAATGCGCCCCGGCGTCATGCCTCCGGCCCGTCCCGGCACCGCGCCGGTTCGCCCGCTCGGTGGTCCGGCCGCGCCGTCGCCGAGCATGCCGCCCCGTCCCGCTGCTCAACCCGTCGGACGGACGATGATCGGTCTGCCGGCCGCCGGCGTTCCGATCCCCGGCGCGCCCCGTCCGGCCGCTCCGACGGCGCCCCCGATGGCCCCCTTGGCCCCGGCCATGCGGTCCCCGACCGCCCCGATTGCGCCGCTGGCGCCCCCGCCAGTCGCGCCGGTCATGTCGTTCGCACCACCGGCCGCGCAGCAGCGTCCGCGCGCCATGACACCCATGCCGCCCATGATGGTGCCGGTGCCCCTCCCGCGCACCCGCGAGGTGACGCCCGCGCCGCCCGTGCGCACGCGCGAAGCGACGCCGGCACCGCCGGTGCGCGCGCGCGAGGCGACGCCGACGCCGCCGCCCGCGATGGTGAGCGCGGCCGTCGATCAGAAGCTGGCGGCCATCAGCGCCAAGGGGCCCGAGTACGAGGCCATCGCCAAGCTGTCGCGCGAGATCATCGAGCAGATCGTCTGGGAGGTCGTCCCCGAGCTCGCCGAGGCGATCATCCGAGAGCGGCTCGACCGCTCTCCGCCTCGCCCGTAGGTGCCCCCCGTACCTCCAGTACCTCGCGGCTGTACCTCGCGGCAGAAGGTACGCCCCCGTTACGCGCGGAGGATCGAGGTAGAGCGAGCGGTGGCGCTCGGTCCGCACGAAGCTGACGGAGGTCCGAGGCCTTCTGAGAAGGCGTTGGCGGGTTGCGGGTTGCGGGTTGCGGGCTGGGGTTGGAGGTGGGGTCAGGGTGCGGAGTTGCCCGCGTAGACGACCAGGCAGGTGACGTTGTCGTCGCCACCGCGCTGGTTGGCGAGGTCGACGAACACGTTGGCGACGTCGCGGTAGAAGTGGCCGGTCAATACCTGGCCGAGCTCGTCGAGGGTCAGGTAGTTGGAGAGGCCGTCCGAGCAGAGGACGAAACAGTCGCCCGCCTGGACGGCGATGCCTGCCAGGTCGGGCTCCACGCTCGGCTCGAACCCGACCGAGCGGGTGATGATGTTGCGGAAGCGCGACTCCTTGGCCTCCTCGGGCGAGATGAGGCCGGCGCGCACCTGCTCCTGAATCCAGGAGTGGTCCTCGGTCAGCTGGCGGGGGCGGCCATCGCGGTAGAGGTAGGCGCGGGAGTCACCGACGTGGGAGAGGTGGACGTAACCGTCGGAGAAGAGTAGCGCGGTCAGCGTCGTCCCCATCCCGGAGAGCTCGGGGTTGGACATCGCCGTCTCGTAGATGTGGCGGTCGGCTTCGACCACGGCGCGGCGCAGGAGCGCGTTCACCGGGTGCGTGGCGCCGCTCTGGGGCGGTTGGGGGCGGGTCGCGAGGATGCCGGACTTGTGGACGTCGTCGATCTCGCGCTCGAGGATCTCGACCGCCATACGGCTGGCCCGCTCGCCGCCGAGGTGCCCGCCCATGCCGTCGGCGACGGCGTAGAGCCCGATCTCGTTGTTGCAAAGAAAACTGTCCTCGTTGTGGGAGCGCTTGCGGCCCACGTCCGAGGCTCCCCAGCCGATGATCCGCATCAGGGCTTGCCGGGCACCATCGTTCCGGGCGCGGCGGGCGGCGTGGCCGGGGGCGTCGGCGGGAGCGGGGGCGGCGTGGCGGTCTTGGGGGCGACCGGCGCCGGAGCGGGTTTCGGTGTGGCGGGCGAATGCATGGTGGGCGAAGGTGTGGCGGGCGGTCCGGCCGGTGAGGTCGTGGTGGCCGGGGCTCCGGCGCCCGGCGTCGCGGGCTGGCCGGCGGGCTTCGGCGCCGCCATCGCCGCGACGATGAAATCGATGTGCGTCGTGCCGGGCCCGAGGCCGACGGCTTCGATCCGTCCGCCGTCGACCCCCTTGCCGACCAGGAAGTCTCGCAGGGCATCGGCGCGCTTCTGGGTCTCGGCCTTCGAGACCCCTTGCGTGGCGACCTCGATGCGCAGCTTGGCGATGTCGGGGTGTCCCTTCATGACCAGCGCGACGTCGTTGACCACCTTCGCCGACGAGTCGCGCAGCGCGAGCTTGCCGCCGTGGCTGACGAAGCCGAGCTTCTCGTCGACCTCGATCTTCCCCTGGCCGAGCCGTACCCACTCGGGCCCCGGATCGGGGCAGCCGTCGTCGTCCTTGTAGCCGTTCAGGGTCTCGGGCTGCAGCGGGCACTTGTCGACGGTGTCCGGGATGCCGTCGTTGTCGTTGTCCGGATCGGGGCAGCCGTCCTCGTCCTGGAAGCCGTCGGCGTCCTCGGGCTCGTTCGGGCAGTTGTCGAAGTTGTCGGGGATGCCGTCGGCGTCATTGTCGGGATCCGGACAGCCGTCGGCGTCCTCGAACCCGTCCTTGTCCTCGGGCTCGTCCGGGCACTTGTCGACGGCGTCCGGGATGCCATCGCCGTCGCTGTCCTCGGTGCTCGACGGGCAGCCGTCGTTCGGCTTCTTCCCCTTGTGGTCCTCGGGGGCGTTGGGGCAGGCGTCGTTGATGTCGGGGATGCCGTCGTTGTCGTTGTCGGGATCTGGGCAGCCGTCCTCGTCCTGGAACTCGTCGACGTCCTCCGCCTCGTTGGGGCACTTGTCTTTGACGTCGGGGATGCCGTCGTTGTCGTTGTCGGGATCCGGGCAGCCGTCCTCGTCCTGGAAGCCGTCGCGATCCTCCGGCTGATCGGGGCACTTGTCGTCGGCGTCGTAGATGCCGTCGTGGTCTCGATCGCGAAAGTCGGGATTGAAGGCGGCCATCGCGAAGAGGCGCAGATCGGGCGCGCCGATGCCGTTGCCGAGCCCACGCCCGACGCCGGCCGTCACCGACCACATCCCCTTGATGGCCCGGCGTCCCGCCAGGTCGACCTCGAACGGGTTGACGTCGTTGTAGAACTTGTCGAACTGGTTGAGGCCGCTGCGGCCGGCGATCTCCAGGATGACGTTGGTCTTGCTGGCGACGGAGTAGTCGGCGGCGGCGCCGTAAAGCAGCTGCGGGCCGAGATCGGTGGCGAAGCTGTTGGAGGTCTCGCGGATCAAGATCCCCAGGTTTGCGCCGGCGCGCACCGGGCCGAAGTCGACGGTGCCGATCGCCTTGATCCGGCCGGTCACCGTCTTGTCGCCGAGGTAGGCGCGGCCGCCGGTGTGTCCGGTCGGCAGGGTCAGCCCGGCCGAGATGCCGAAATCGTATTGGTCCTCGTCGCCGCGGGTGGCGAGGTGCGCTTTTCCTTCCAGCCGCAGGTCGCCGATCCCGCTCTCGCGGAGGTGCAGGTTGGCCGGCATCCCCATGGCGTTCACCTCGTCGCCGTCGAGGTAGAAGGTGAACGGGATGCCGATCCCGATCTGATACCGGCCGAAGAGGCCGATGGCCGCGTCGAGCTCGCTCGAGAGCTGGTTGTCGACGACGTGGGTCGCGGCCGCGCCGAGGTCGCTCTGGGTGAAGATGGTGTACGGCCGCTGCTGGTAGTTGAGCGCCAGGCCGAAGCTGAGGCGTTTGTGCTCCGGGACGTCTGCCCCCTCGACGGTCAGGAAGTTCCCCGGGCCGATCGCCGGTTGAAACAGCTGCGGGTCGACGCTGGTGTCCTGCGACGCCACGCTGGTCTGGGCGCGCGCCGTTCGCGCCGGCGCGAGCAGGACCAGGGTGAGGAACGGGAGAGTGGCCGCCGCGAGAGCGAGCGACCTAGTCTGGCGGTTCATTCAGAGAAGGGTCCCGCAAAACAGCATATCGCTGAACGTGGATCAAAGTCCATGAACTGAACCGTCATCAACGTCGATCACTGGAGTCGACATTGATGGCGAAGCGGCGGACGCCGGCGCGCCTGACGATGTCGATGAGGTGGACGACGTCGCCGTGGGGGACCGCCCGGTCGGCGGCGATGAGGGCCTGGAGGTCCGGATTTCGCGGCAGCTCGGCCCCGATGTAGCGCAGGACGGCGTCTTCGGTGGAGGGGGTCCCGTTGAGGAACAGCGCGCCCTGCCGGGTCAGGGTCAGCCCCAGGGAGGTCCGCTGCTGCTCGGTCCCGCTCGCCGCCTTGGGGAGGTCGACGCGGATGGAGGGGCTGACGATGTACGACGCCGTGACCATGAAGATGATGAGCAGCACCAGCGTGATGTCGACCAGCGGCGTCACGTTGATGTTGACGATCATCGGACCGGGATCGTCTTCGCCGCTGCCGAAGTTGTTGGCGCGCGCCACCGGGTTCAGCCCTTGGCTTGGGGCGGGATGGTGGACAGCACCCGGTGCGCCATCGCGTCGACCTCGGCCATCGCCTGGCGGACCTTCCCCTGGAAGATGTTGAAGGCGATGACGGCCGGGATGGCCACCATCAAGCCGACGGCGGTCGCCACCAGCGCCTCGGAGATGCCCGACATGACCGCGCCCGCGCCCCCCGCCTGGCTGCGCGACAGATCGGCGAACGCTCTAATGATGCCGAGGACCGTGCCGAAGAGGCCGATGAAAGGGGCGTTGTTGCCGAGCGTGCCGAGGATGCCGAGATGGCGTTCCAACCCGACGCGGAGGTGGGCTTTCATGCCGGCCATCGTTTCGGAGACGGCGTCGGCGCCGCGGTCGAATTCGGCGATGCCGGCCGCCGCCACGACGGCCGCCGGGGCGCGCCGCCCCTCGAGCGCCCGCTGGGCACCGGCGCGATCGCCGGCCAGCAGTCGGGCGACGAGGTCGCGCCCGAGCGGCTCGAGGTCGCCGCCCGAGCCGGCGAAGGCGAGCGTCCGCTCGACCATCACCGCGACCGAGAGCACCGACAGCGCGATGAGCACCCAGAGGACCCACTCCGAGCCGAGCAGCGTGAAGCCGAGTATTCGTTGGGTGAGGTGCATGCGTCTCCGCGTCGCGGCGGAGAAACGCTATCACCCTTCGCGCCTCCCGGGCTCGGAGAAGCGCGTGGACGGAGTCGGGCTTGGCCCGGCGAAGTCCATCGCGGGGGGAGCGGGACCCTTCGAGGGTCCCGACCTTAAAGCACGGCGTCGACGAAGACCGTCGCGTAGCTGCCGGAGGGGAGGGTGAAGCGGAGAAGGACGGCGCTGTCGGGGGCGGACGCCAGCTCGATCGCTGCGTCGCCCGGTTTGAGCAGCACCGAGCGGCGCGCGCCCGGCAGCTCACGGCCGGCGCGGGTGAAGTCCTCGCGGGTGGCGCCGACGGCGGCGATCGCTTCGTCGTCGATCGCGCGCGCCGGCGTCCCCTCGGGCGGCTCGATCTCGCGACCGCCCGGCAGTGGCCCGGTCGGGATCACTTCGCCGCGATCGACGCGCGGTTGATCGACCGCCGGATCGAGCGAGACGAAGAGGCCGCCGCTGTCGGTCTTTTGCAGCACGTCGCCCCGCCGGACCTCGGCGAGGCCCCCCGAGGCGGCGCGCAGCTCGAGCGCGCGGTTGAAGACGGCCGACTGCAGCGCCGACAGCAGGAGCCGGCGCCGCCGCTTGTCGCGCTCGCGTCGCTCGCCCCGCAAGAGCGCCAGCCCGGCGGCGGCGTTGTCGCCGCCGGCGCCGAAGCGCTGCGCGCCAAATTTGTTGGGGACGCCGCTCGCCGCCAGCGCGGCGAAGCGCGCCCGCAGCGCCTCGCGCTCGGCGTCGGTGGCGTTCCCGGTCAGCGTCACCTCGAACCGGTTGCCGCGCAGGTGGCCGAGCCGCAGCTTGTGCGGGTGAGGGGTGGCCATCAAGACCTTGAGGTCGGCGTCGGCGATCTCCAGCGCCCGCGCCGGCAGCACGCCTGGAACGCTCAGCCACTGGCGGGTGAGCGCGTGGCGATCCTTGAGCCCGGCGTAGCCGACGTCGCGCGGCGCCAGGCCGAGCCCGCGCGCGATCCGGGCGATGGCGTCGAAGGTGGTCAACCCGCGCTTCTCGATCCAGAGGAAGAGGTGCGTCCCCTCGCCGCTCGGGGCGTAGGCCGGGATCTCCTCGACGGTGAACGTCTCGGGCGACGAGGCGAAGGTCAACACGGCGCGCCGGCTATTTCGCCGGCTCGGTCGCGCCGGCGGGGGCGGCCGAGGGGGTGGTGTCGAGCATGGCGAGGTACATCCGCGCCGAGCCGTTGGTGGGGTCGGCCTGCAGCACCGCTTGCCACTGCGCCTCCGCGTCGTCGCGCCGGCCGGCCGCGTGGTAGCTGAGGCCGAGGTGAATGCGTCCGGGCGCGTAGCGCGGCTGCTCGGCGCGCACCAGCTCGAGCTCGCGAATCGACGCTGGCAGGTCGCCCATCTCGCGCAGCGTCTTGCCGAGCTCCGTCCGGACGTCGGCGAAGGTCGGGGAGAGCGTCAACGCCTGCTCGTACTCGCGGACCGCTTCGTCGAACACGCCTACCGCGCGGTAGGTGGCGCCGATCTCGGCGTGCATGTTGGCGATCTTGCCTCTGACGAAAGGGTCGAGCTCGCGCGGGGCGCGCTGGACGGCGGCCATGGCGGTCTCGTAGATCGCCTTGGCCTCGGTGTACTTGCCGAGGTCGTTGCAGGTCACCACCAGGTTGAGCGCCGCCTCGGTGTAGGCCGGGTTGAGCCGCAAGGCCGTGCGGAACATCTCCTCCGCCTCGGCCAGCCGCCCCTCCTGGTGGTAGATGACGCCCAGCATGTCGTAGACGTCGGCGTAGGCGGCCTTGCCGCGCAGGACCTCGGTCAGGCAGGCGACAGCCTCGGCGTATTCGCCGGCCACGTAATGGGCGCGCCCACGCGCGACCAGCGCGCGCAGGTTCGGGCCGGGGCTCTCAGCCATGGGCCGTCGACGACGGATCCGGGGTCGGCTTGGGCTGCGGGTTCGGGCCGAAGCGGCGGGTGATGTACTCGAGGTAGAGCTCCGACCGGCGGGCCTGCGGCGCCTCTCCGTACTCCGCGACGACACGGGCGAAGGTCTCCTTGGCGCGCAGCGGATCGTCCATGTGCAGGTAGGTCTCGCCGAGCGAGTAGAGGAGCTCAGGCTCGCGTCCCGAGCCCGGGTAGTGCTTGATCGCCCACTCGATGCGAATGGCCGCCGCCTTCGGGTGATCGTTCTGGAGGTAGAAGCGCGCCACGTAGACTTCGTGGTCGACCAGGCGCTTCATGACCTCCTTGCGCATCTCGTCCACCTTCTTGCCGTAGGGCGACTCGGGGAACCTCTTGCGGAAGTCGGCCAGCTCGCGTCCCGCGTCGTTGACCGCCGACTGGTCCTTCTCGTACGAAGGGGGCATGATCCAGATGTCTTCCGGCATGTCGCGGAAGTAGCCCTCGCAGATCCGGAACGCCACGTAGCCGTCCTCCACCTTTTCGTGCGTGGGGTGAAGGCGGGCGAAGCTCTTGTAGCTCTCGATCGACTCCGTGTAGTTGCCTTGGGCGAACTGGGTGTCGGCCAGGGCCAGCTCGGCCATGACCGCGTACTTGGAAAACGGGAACTTCTGTTTGACGAACTGGAAGTACTTCTTCGCTTCGCCGTAGCTTTCGTCCTTCAGCTCGGCCACACCTTTCTCGTAATTTTGCTTGGCGGTGAGAGAGTAGGTGACGGGCCGGGTGTCGTCGTCCGACTCGGCGCAGCCAAAACCGATCGCCCAAGTGAATGCGCAGAGCGCGAAGAGGTGTCGAAAGCGAGGTGACATGAAGAAACTATGGTACGTAAGCGACGTGTCGGCGTCCACCACCGTCACTTCGCTCTGCCAGCTCCGTTGCCGCCGTTGGACTCCACACCTCGCCGCGGCGTTGCTCGCCTGCGCCGGCTGCGCGGGCGGAGCCGCCTCGGGCGCCGGGGCCGGCGTGCCGGGGACGCCGGCTGCGATCGA
Source organism: Polyangia bacterium (assembly GCA_036267635.1). Classification (GTDB taxonomy): domain Bacteria; phylum Myxococcota_A; class Polyangia; order Fen-1088; family Fen-1088; genus JADGRB01. The sequence continues at coordinate 8,892 of DATAVR010000176.1, forward strand.
AACGCCCGGTGCGCGTGAGGCGAACCTGGCGGGCGCTCGCTGCAAAGGGGGGCCGGGGGCACCCTGCGCCTGTCGCCAGAAGAACGGCGACGTGGCCGAGACCTCACCGCCAGACGCCGACCACAAGCGGTTCGAGATCCGGCTCGGCGCCACCGGCGGAGGCGCCACGCTCGACTCGCCGACGCTCGGCCACTTCGCCGCCGGCTCCGACGAGACCTGTTACTACATCGACGTTTTGCCGGGGACGACGCAGCAGGTGACCTTCACCGCGCGGGCGGCGACGAAGGAGGGTGGCGTCGCGCCGCGTCTGGATCTCGCCGAATACGGGCCGAAGGGGCCCTGGTGGTACGATATCCTGTCGGTGCGCTGCAGCGGCCCGGGCGACCGGTGTAACCGCGAGGCGGCCGACGCCTGGAGCGTCGAGGCCAAGACGCGCAAGCGCGGCCGGATCGATCCCTGCGGCTCGACCGTCATTTCGCACCTGCACTGGGACACCTCGGGCGGCACTGGCGATCGTGAGCTCGGCATGTTCCGCGACTTCACCGTCGACTTCACGATGGAGGTGAAGCGCTTCGCGACCGAGTTCCACCCCGGCGCCACGGAGTGCGTGCCGAAATGAAGATTCACCTCATAGGGATCTGCGGAACGGGGATGGGGTCGCTGGCTGGGCTGCTCAAGGCGGCCGGTCACGACGTCCGGGGCTCCGACGAGCACGTCTACCCGCCCATGTCGACGCAGCTGGCGGAGCAGAAGATCACCGTGTTCGAAGGGTTCGGCGCCGCCAACCTAGAATGGGGGCCGGACGCGGTCGTGGTGGGGAATGTCTGCCGCAAGGATCATGTCGAGGTGCTGGCGGCGCAGGCGCGCCAGATCCCGCTCGAGTCGTTCCCTTCGCTGTTCGGCAAGCTGTTCCTCGACGGCGATCGCGTGGATGAAGCCGGGCTTCGCCCGGCGGAGTCCGTCGCGGGGGGGCAAGGGGACCCTCTCAGGGTCCCCACGCACAAGCGCTCGCTCGTCGTGGCGGGGACGCACGGCAAGACGACCACCGCCTCCTTGCTCGCCCAGGTCCTGCACGACGCCGGCCGCGATCCGTCGTTCCTGATTGGCGGCGTGCCGCTGAATTTCCGGCAGTCGTGGTGGCTCGGCGCCGGGGGCGACTTCGTGGTCGAGGGGGACGAGTACGACACCGCCTTCTTCGACAAGGGATCGAAGTTCCTGCACTACCGGCCGCGCGTCGCGCTTCTCACCTCGGTCGAGTTCGACCACGCCGACATCTTTCGAGATGAAGAGGCGGTGCATGCCGCGTTCCGGAAGTTCGTGGCGCTCATCCCCGAGGACGGCCTGCTGGTCGCCTGCGCGGCGTCGCCGGGGGCGATGGAGGTGGCGCGCGTCGCCCGCTGCCAGGTCGTCACCTACGGGCGTCCCGGCTCGGGCGCCGACTGGACGTTCGAGGTCGCCGCGCGCGTGATCGGCGGGCGGACCACGCTGGCGCTGGCGCGGCGGGGGGAGCGGGTGGGGATCGTCGAGACGAATCTGCCCGGCATCTACAACCACGAGAATCTGATCGGCGTCCTGGCGGTGGCCTCCAGCCTGGGGATCGAGCTGCCGCTCATCGCGCGCGGCGTGCGGCGGTTCCTCGGCGTGCGCCGTCGGCAGGAGGTGCGCGGTGTCGCGCGCGGCGTGACGGTGGTCGACGACTTCGCGCACCACCCGACGGCGATCCGCGAGACCGTCCTGGCGCTCAAGGGGCGCTTCGGGCCGGGCAAGCTGATCGCGGCGTTCGAGCCGCGCTCGGCGACCAGCCGGCGCAACGTGTTCCAGAACGAGTTTGCCGACGCGCTGTCGGTCGCCGACGAGGTGGTGCTGGCGCCGCTCTACGCGCCCGAGAAGGTCCCGGAGGGGGAGCGCCTCGACGTGGAGAAGGTGGCGGCCGATCTGCGGCGCGAGGACGTCCCCGCGCGCGTCATCCCCACGGTGGAGGCGACGGTCATTCATCTCGCCGAGCGCGCCTCGCCGGGCGACACCGTGCTGGTGATGTCCTCGGGCGATTACGGCAACCTGCACGACCGGCTGCTGATGGCGCTCGGCGATCCGGTGATGCCGGCGCGGCTCGAGCACAAGGCGCGAATCGGCAACCTGCTCGATCGGGTCGGGATCGCGCACCCGGTGCTGGAGCAGTTCTGGCCGGCCTACCTGGTGATCCCCGGCGAGGACGCCGCGGCACCGCTGGTTGCCTGCGCGGCGATCGAGCTTTCGGGCGAGGTGGCGCTGCTGCGCATGCTGGCGGTCGCGCCCGAGCGGCGCGGCGAGGGTCTCGGCTTCGTGCTGGTCGAGGCGGCGACCGAGCGCGCGCGTGCGTTCGGAGTGCGCCAGCTCTACCTCGTCACCGACGGCGCCCAGGGCTACTTCGGCGAGAAGCTCGGCTTTCAGGCGGTCGACCGCAAGGACGTCGTCCCCGAGATCGCCGCCACCGCCGAGTACGCGCTGGCCCGGTCGAAGAACGCCACCTGGATGCGGAAAGATCTCTGAGCGCGATGGCTGGCTCTGCACCCCCATCGCCGCCGCGCGACCCGCTCGAGAAGGCGCGGAAGATCGCTGCCGAGATCGCGCGCGACGCCGGGAAGATCCTGATGCAAGGGCTCGGCACCCGCCCGGCGGTCGACTACAAGACGGAAGACATCAACCTGGTGACCGAGTACGACAAGCGCTCAGAGGCGCTGATCGTCGAGCGGCTGGCCGCGGCGTTTCCCACCGATCGAATCGTCGCCGAGGAGGGGACCAACGCCGCGGGCGAGGCGGGTGCGACGCGCGTCTGGTACGTCGATCCGCTCGACGGCACCACCAACTTCGCGCACGGGATGCCGATCTTTTCGGTGTCGATCGGTCTTTGCATCAACCGGCGGCCGGTGTTGGGGATCGTCGAGGCGCCGGCGCTCGGCTGGTCGTTCGCCGGCACCGTCAGCGGCGGCGGCTCGACGTTGAACGGCAAGCCGATCGCGCCGTCGCGCGTCGATCGCCTGGGGGCCGCGCTGCTGGTCACCGGGTTTCCTTACACGCGCAATCCGGTGCAGACCAACCTGCCGGAGTGGACGGCGTTCACGCAGGCGGCGCAGGGGACGCGGCGGTTCGGATCGGCGGCGCTCGATCTCTGCTTCGTCGCCGCCGGCTGGCTCGACGGATACTGGGAACGGGCGCTTCACCCCTGGGATCTGGTGGCGGGCGCGGCCATTGTCTTGGGCGCCGGGGGGAACGCGACGGAGCTCGACGGGACCCCGTTCGACGGCGAGACCGGGCGGGTGCTGGCCAGCAACGGGCCACTGCACGAGCAGATGATGCGGATCCTGCAAGGCGTCTCGCGCCGGGCGAACGCCCCCTGGCCCTAGCCATGGGGGGCGTGGCGGCCGCGATCATCGCCGGCGGCCCGGCGCGCCGCCTGGGCGGCGCCGTCAAACCGCTCATCGAGATCGGCGGACGCGCCGTGGCCGACCGTCAGCTGGCGGTGCTGCGGCCGATCTTCTCGCGCGTGTTCGCCGTGGCCAACGATCCGGCGCCCTGGACCGCACGCGGCGTCGAGGTGGTCGCCGACGGCGTCGCCGGCGCCGGTCCGCTGGCCGGCCTGGCGGCCGCGCTGGCAGCGGCGGGCGAAGCGGGGACGGGCGAAGCAGGGACGGATGAAGCGACGTCTATCGTCTGTCTGGCGGGCGATCTGCCGTTCCTGTCACCTGCGCTGTTGCTGGCGTTGCGCGATCGGGCGCCGAACGCCGACGCGCTGGCGCCCCGTCCGGGTGGGCGAGCGGAGCCGCTCTGCGCCCGCTACGCGGTCGGCCTGCGGGCCGAGGTCGACGCCCGCCTGGCGGCGGGGGAGCTCGCCCTTCACGCGCTGCTCGCCGGGATCACGACGATCTGGCTCGACGACGCCGAGCTGGGAGCGCTGGATCCCGAGGGGCTGAGCTTCGTCAACATCAACACGCCGGACGACCTTCGCCGCGCCGAAGAGATGGCGCGTCGCGCGCCGTGACGCGCCAGCGGGCAGTCGCCGCGCTCGGGCTCGCCGCCGCCTTCTTGGCGGCCTCGGCGCCGTTCTTCGTGGCGACGACGTTCCTCGGCGACGATCACCTCTTCTTGGCGTTCGCGCGGCACGCGGTGAGCCCTTTTCGACCGTTCGTGAGCGATCTGCACGGTGGCGAGTACTACCGCCCGCTCTGGATGTTGCTCTGGTGGCTGCTCGGCCGTTCGGGCGCGGCCTGGCCGTTTGCCCTGGCCGCGCTGACGCTTCACGCGGGGGCGTCTCTGCTGGTGGGCGGCTTACTGCGCGCGCTCGCGCGGCCGCTCTCGGTCGCGGTGGGCGCCGCCGTGTTGTTTTTTCTGGCCCCGCAGAATCTGGCGGCCGCGCTCTGGTTCTCGGCGACGACCGATCTGCTGGCCACGGTTCTCGTCCTCGGCGCGCTGCTCGCGCTCGTGCGAGGCCGTCGCGTGACCGCCTCGCTGGCGGCGCTGGCGGCGTTTCTCTCCAAGGAGTCGGCCTTCGTGCTGCCGCTGCTGTCGCTGGTGGCGCTCGGGTTGCGCGACCGGACCGACCGGACCGACCGGGAGATCCCTCGCCGCTCTCCCTGGATCGAGATCGCGCCGCAGGTGGTTCTGCTCGCCGCGGTCCTCGCCGTCCGTCGAGGGGTCCTGCACGGCTGGGGGGGCAGCGGCGATCCGCGCGCCGGGCTCGCCGGGACGATTTTGCAGATCTACGCCGGGTTCGCCCAGACGTTCACCGGCGCCGACGTTTTTCCGGCGCCGCTGGCGTTCGCGGTCGGGACCATGATCCTCGCCCTGGCGCTATTTGCGATCGCGCGGCGGGGGAGGGGAGCCGCTCCCTGGGCGCCGTTCGCGTTCGCCGCTGCCGCCGCGGCGCCGCTGCTCGCGGCCGGGTGGGCGGTGGGTGCGCGCTACTACTACTTGCCGTCGATCGGTCTCTGCTGGGCGGTCGCCGAGGCGCTGTCCGACGCGGGACCGGCGGCGCGGGCCACCCTCGGCGCGGCGCTTCTGCTGGTGGGGGCCGCGCAGGCGGCCGAGCGGCGGGAGGAGGTCGTCTCATACCAGCGGCGGCTGGCGGCCGCGCGCCGCGCGGTGGCGGCCGGCCTCGGGGCGGGTCATCACGTCTTTCATGTCGACGGCGGGATCAAGGACCTCGATCTGGCGGTCAAAGAGGATCCGACCATCGAGGCGGCGGAGGTCCTGGTGCTGAGCGACGTCCCGGCCTCGTTCGCGATCGTGCCGCCGCGCTTCGCCGCGGCCGCCTCGGGCTTGATTGCCGTGCCGCCGCTGCCGCCGAGTGGCGGCTACAGGTTCGGCGACGTTCAGGTGGTGGGGCTCGCCCGGCGGGGCGACGAGCCCGATCTCGACGAGGCGCTGGCCCGATTTCCCGATCTGCGGCTCATCCGGCTGCGTTCCGTCCGCGGCGGCCAGGTGATCGCGCGCGATCTGACGGACGAGATCAAGCGCCGGCTCGACGGCGGCCGCTCCGACGGGCAAGATTAGCGCCGCACGTGGAGCCGCTCGTCCCGCAATGTCCCTGTCGCGCCCGGCCAGCCTGGGCGCGCATCGAGGACGATAGCGTGATGCAGTGGCCCGTCGTCGAGCTCGCCGAGTGGGAAGAGCTGCGTCAGTGCCCGGGCTGCGGCCGACTCTGGCTCTGCGCCTGGCCCGAAGAGGTGGAGGGGGGGATGATCCTCTGCAGCCCCGAGCCGCGATCGGTGCGGCGCCTCAGGGAGATCGACCGGGCGGCCACGCTGCGCGCCTATTGCCTGGCGCGTCTCGAGGAGCATCTCGGGCCGCTGCACGAGCGGAAGCTCTCCTGCCGAAAGGCGGGTTGTGACCGCAAACGGATCGGTGGGACCAACTACTGCGTCGAGCACGTCATCGCCGACCGGTTTGGGCGTCACCTGGCGCGCCTCGATGGCCTGCCCAAGACGAAGCGCGAAGGGTAGGGGCCCAAAATAAGAAAGCCCCGAGCCGACGACTTGAATCGTTGGCTCGGGGCTAGGAATAATTCCCGGCGGCGACCTACTCTCCCACAGAGTTTCCCCTGCAGTACCATCGGCCCTGAAGGTCTTAACTTCCGAGTTCGAGATGGGATCGGGTGTGGCCCCTTCGGTAAGACCGCCGGAAAGCTGTTTCCATCGGCAGCGCAACGCTGCAAGCGTGCAGCGTTTGTCGATGGAGAATCTTGCTGAGTGTCTTGAGTGTCGCAATCAAGCGACTCGACCTCATAAACGGTGAATCGCGGAAAGAGAAAATAATGGTGACCAAGCCGCACGACCGATTAGTACCAGTTAGCTCCACGCCTTACAGCGTTTCCACACCTGGCCTATCAACCTCGTCGTCTACAAGGGGTCTTTAGGAGGCTTACGCCTCGGGATTCCTTATCTGGAGGTCAGCTTCCCGCTTAGATGCTTTCAGCGGTTATCTGTTCCGGACATAGCTACCCGGCGATGCCATTGGCATGACAACCGGAACACCAGCGGTCCGTCCACCCGGGTCCTCTCGTACTACGGGCAGGTCCTCGCAAGAATCCTGCGCACACGGCAGATAGGGACCGAACTGTCTCACGACGTTCTGAACCCAGCTCGCGTACCGCTTTAATTGGCGAACAGCCAAACCCTTGGGACCTACTTCAGCCCCAGGATGCGATGAGCCGACATCGAGGTGCCAAACCACGCCGTCGATGTGAACTCTTGGGCGTGATCAGCCTGTTATCCCCAGAGTACCTTTTATCCGATGAGCGATGGCCCTTCCATTCGGTACCACCGGATCACTATGACCTACTTTCGTACCTGCTCGACCTGTCAGTCTCGCAGTCAAGCTCCCTTGTGCCATTACACTCTACGGCTGGTTTCCAATCAGCCTGAGGGAACCTTCGCGCGCCTCCGTTACTCTTTTGGAGGCGACCGCCCCAGTCAAACTGCCCACCAGACATTGTTCCCCGCCCGGATCACGGGCGTGGGTTAGATTTCCAGAATCAACAGGGTGGTATTTCACCATTGGCTCCCCAGAGCCCGAAAGCCCCGGTTCAAAGCCTCCCACCTATCCTACGCAATTAAGCCCGAAAATCAGTGTCAAGTTGCAGTAAAGGTTCATGGGGTCTTTCCGTCTTGCCGCGCGTAAAGGGTATCTTCACCCCTAATGCTACTTCGCTGAGTCCCATCCCGAGACAGTGGGGAAGTCGTTATGCCATTCGTGCAGGTCGGAACTTACCCGACAAGGAATTTCGCTACCTTAGGACCGTTATAGTTACGGCCGCCGTTTACCGGGGCTTCGGTTCGAAGCTTCGCTTGCGCTGACTTCTCCCCTTAACCTTCCGGCACCGGGCAGGCATCAGACCCTATACGTCGTCTTCCGACTTAGCAGAGTCCTGTGTTTTTGGTAAACAGTCGCTACCCCCATTTCTCTGCAACCAACGCTCGCTTCGAGACGCGAGGTCTCTAACGATCGCCGGCCTACCTTCTCCCGAAGTTACGGTAGAATTTTGCCGAGTTCCTTAGGATGGGTTCTCTCAAGCGCCTTGGAATATTCTTCCCGCCCACCTGAGTTGGTTTGCGGTACGGACACCACAGCGGTTAACTCCGTCGGAGCTTTTCTCGGGAGCCTAGGATTACTCAGTTCGTGAGCGCAAAGCGCTCTCCTCATGACCTCTCGGAGTCGTGTTCTCGCGTTTGTCCCTGTTGGGTCCTACGAGAACCTCCTACGGGTTTGAACCCCACAATCCAATCTGGGGCTGAGCTACCTTTCTCCGTCCCTCCTACGAAAACCATCCGTGGTGGTGCAGGAATATTAACCTGCTTGCCATCAGCTACGCCTTTCGGCCTCGCCTTAGGATCCGACTAACCCTGGGAAGATTAACTTTACCCAGGAACCCTTGGGCTTACGGCGAACGAGTTTTTCACTCGTTTTATCGCTACTCAAGCCTGCATTATCTCTTCCAAGCGCTCCACCAGTCCTTACGGTCTGACTTCACAGCCCTTGGAATGCTCGCCTACCGCTGAATCGTTCCGAAGAACGCTCCAACCCGCAGCTTCGGTGTCATGCTTTAGCCCCGTTACATTTTTGGCGCAGGCTCTCTTGACCAGTGAGCTATTACGCTTTCTTTAAAGGATGGCTGCTTCTAAGCCAACCTCCTGGTTGTCAATGAGCTCCCACATCCTTTGCCACTTAGCATGAACTTGGGGACCTTAGCTGGCGATCTGGGCTCTTTCCCTCTCGGCAATGGAACTTAGCTCCCACTGCCTGGCTCCCAGGATAGATATGTCGGCATTCGGAGTTTCGTTGGGTTTGGTAGTCTGGTAGGACCCCTAGCCCATCTAGTGCTCTACCTCCGACACAGAGTTTCCTGAGGACCTACCTAAATAGGTTTCGGCGAGAACCAGCTATCACCGGGTTTGATTAGCCTTTCACTCCTACCCACACCTCATCCCCTACATTTTCAACTGTAGTGGGTTCGGACCTCCACGAAGTATTACCTTCGCTTCATCCTGGACATGGGTAGATCACTCGGTTTCGGGTCTATTCCTGGCGACTGGACGCCCATTTCGGACTCGCTTTCGCTACGGCTACGTCTCTATCGACTTAACCTTGCCACCAATAATAACTCGCAGGCCCATTATGCAAAAGGTACGCAGTCGCGCATTCCCCGAAGGGCATAGCGCTTCTACGGCTTGTAGACACACGGTTTCAGGGTCTTTTCACTCCCCTAGCAGGGGTTCTTTTCGCCTTTCCCTCATGGTACTGGTTCACTATCGGTCGTCAGTTAGTATTTAGCCTTGGAAGATGGTCCTCCCAGATTCCCACAGGGTTACTCGAGCCCCGTGGTACTCAGGAACCGACTAGGGGATTTGGTCTTTTCGCCTAAGGGGCTGTCACCCTCTATGGCCAGACTTTCCAGACTGTTCAGCTAAGACCTGGTCTCCCATATCGTCGGCCCTACAACCCCGCTTCAGGTTAGTGAAACGGTTTGGGCTATTCCCCGTTCGCTCGCCGCTACTAGGAGAATCTCATTTGATTTCTGTTCCTGGGGGTACTTAGATGTTTCAATTCCCCCCGTTCGCCTCCCTCGGTCTATGAATTCAACCGAAGGATGACAGGATATGACTCCTGCCGGGTTTCCCCATTCGGACATCTCCGGATCGACGCCTGCTTGCGGCTCCCCGAAGCTTTTCGCAGCTAACCACGTCCTTCATCGCCTACTGACGCCAAGGCATTCACCGTGTGCCCTTAGTAGCTTGGTCACCAACCTCATCGGAACCCGAAGGTTCCGAACCTCCGAACTCACTCCGGCGGGCGAACCCGACTTCGTTCGTTCAGAAGCGTCGGATTGGGACGAATCCCGACCCGACTAAAAATTGTTGTACCGCCACTTTCTCTATCGCGATACGCCGTCTACAAGGTCGAGTGTTTCGTTGTTGCTGAAACGCTCGTAGTCCTTTGACGCTTGATTGCGGTTGTTCGAGCTTGCGACTCGAACAATCACTCAAGACACGCTTTCGCGTCGCTGTCTGCTATTTGGTTTTCAAGGATCGTGTTCGAAAGTCGGTCGACTTTCGACGAAGGGCGGGAATCCTACTTCGGATTACCAGCCTTCGTCAAGAGTCGGTCGCTGGCCGCGTGGCCGGTGGAGCGTAAGGGGATCGAACCCTTGACCCCCGGCTTGCAAAGCCGGTGCTCTCCCAGCTGAGCTAACGCCCCCTGCCAGCTAGAGTGGGCCAGGAAAGATTTGAACTTTCGACCCCACGCTTATCAAGCGTGTGCTCTAACCAACTGAGCTACTGGCCCTTTTGTTCGTGAGAATCAGTCGCGCACCTCCAACAATTTCAAAGGTGCGTCGGGCCCTCAAAGCCGAACAACAAACCGAGTTCGTGCGCCATTCCGAGCGCTGGTGCAAACCAACAAGCGTGACATTGACCGAGAATGGACGAAACCCGAAGGTCTCGACAAATCTCCAGAAAGGAGGTGATCCAGCCGCACCTTCCGATACGGCTACCTTGTTACGACTTCACCCCAGTTACCAATCACTCCTTAAGGACCTGCCTCCCTTGCGGGTTAGCGCAGCCATTTCTGGAGCAATTAACTCCCATGGTGTGACGGGCGGTGTGTACAAGGCCCGGGAACGTATTCACCCCTGCCTGCTGATCAGGGATTACTAGCGATTCCAACTTCATGAAGTCGAGTTGCAGACTTCAATCTGAACTGAGGCCGGTTTTTTGGGATTAGCGTACCCTCACGGGTTAGCAACCCTTTGTACCGGTCATTGTAGCACGTGTGTAGCCCTGGGCATAAGGGCCATGAGGACTTGACGTCATCCCCACCTTCCTCCGGTTTAACACCGGCAGTCTCGTTAGAGTGCCCGGCCGAACCGCTGGCAACTAACGACAAGGGTTGCGCTCGTTGCGGGACTTAACCCAACATCTCACGACACGAGCTGACGACAGCCATGCAGCACCTGGACACCCGATTCCCTTGCGGGCACCCCTCCATCTCTGGAAGGTTCCGGGGGGTTCCAACCCAGGTAAGGTTCTTCGCGTTGCGTCGAATTGAACCACATGCTCCACCGCTTGTGCGGGCCCCCGTCAATTCCTTTGAGTTTTAGCCTTGCGGCCGTACTCCCCAGGCGGAGTGCTTAACGCGTTAGCTACGACGCCTCCGGGGTCAATACCAGAAACATCTAGCACTCATCGTTTACGGCGTGGACTACCAGGGTATCTAATCCTGTTTGCTCCCCACGCTTTCGCACCTCAGCGTCAGTATCTACCCAGATCGCCGCCTTCGCCACCGGTGTTCCTCCCGATATCTACGAATTTCACCTCTACACCGGGAATTCCGCGATCCTCTTTAGTACTCTAGCTCGCCAGTTTCGGATGCACTTCCTCGGTTAAGCCGAGGGCTTTCACATCCGACATAACGAACCGCCTACGTGCGCTTTACGCCCAATGATTCCGAGCAACGTTTGCACCCCCTGTATTACCGCGGCTGCTGGCACAGGGTTAGCCGGTGCTTGCTAAGGAGGTACCGTCAGGGCCCGGTGTTATTAACACCGAGCTTGTTCGTCCCCCCCCACAGAGCTTTACGACCCGAAGGCCTTCATCACTCACGCGGCGTGGCTGGGTCAGGCTTCCGCCCATTGCCCAATATTCCCCACTGCTGCCTCCCGTAGGAGTCTGGGCCGTGTCGCAGTCCCAGTGTGGCTGATCATCCTCTCAGACCAGCTACCCGTCTAAGCCTTGGTGAGCCGTTACCTCACCAACTAGCTGATGGGACGCGGGCTCATCTTCCGGTGACAGCTTCCAAGGAGAGGCCATCTTTCCCAACAGCGCCCGTAGGCGCCGCTGACGTATGCGGTATTAGCAATCCTTTCGGACTGTTGTCCCCCGCCGGAAGGTAGATTACCCACGTGTTACGCACCCGTCCGCCACTTTACTAGTAGACCGAAGTCTACATTCTCGTTCGACTTGCATGTGTTAGGCCCGCCGCTAACGTTCGCTCTGAGCCAGGATCAAACTCTCCAGTTAAATCTGCAACGACAGCCGAAGCCATCGCCTTGACAACTCGAGAGAGACCCGAATCCGAAGATCCGGAGCTCAATTAC
>DATAVR010000177.1:0-1810 GCA_036267635.1 Polyangia bacterium
GACCTGCGTCGAGTGCGGCTTCTGCGAGCCGGTCTGCCCGAGCCGCGACCTGACCACGACGCCGCGCCAGCGGATCGTGCTGCGGCGGGAGATCGCGCGGCAGCCGAACGGCTCGGCGCTGCAAGGGGCGCTGCTCGAGGAGCTCGGCTACGAGGCACTCGACACCTGCGCGGCGGACGGCAGCTGCCAGCTCGCCTGTCCGGTCGGGATCGATACGGGGGCGCTGGTGAAAGAGCTGCGCGCCGAGCGTCACACCAACCGCGCGGAGCGGGCGGCATTGGCGACGGCAAAGCGCTGGCGGACGGTCGAGGGAGCCTCGCGGACCGCGCTGCGGGTCGGCGGCGGCGCGGCGCGGCGGACGCGCAAGGGGCGGGCGCTCCCGGGCCCCGCCCAGGGGACGCTGCCGGCGACGACCCGCGGGGGCACCGTCGCCGTCTACGTCCCTTCCTGTACGAACCGGATCTTCGGCGGGGGCCCGGTCGCGGCGCTGGTCGCGGTTTCGGCACGGGCGGGCCTGCCGGTCTGGATTCCGGCCGACGTGGCCGGCAGTTGCTGTGGGCTGCCGTGGGGGTCGAAAGGCTTCGGCGCTGCACACGCCCACAAGGCCAACGAGATGGTCGAGCGCCTCTGGACCTGGAGCGGCGAGGGCGCCCTGCCGATCGTCGTCGACGCCGCCTCCTGCACCGGTCAGGTCGTCGAACCGGGGGAGGGGACGCTCAGCGAGACGAACGCCGAGCACCTCGCGGCGATGACGATCCTCGACTCGATCGCCTGGGCCCACGACCGCCTGCTGCCCGAGCTGACCGTCGTCCGCAAGCTCCACGCGGCGGCGATCCACCCGACCTGCGCGACCCACCGCCAAGGCCACGCCCCGCGCCTTGCCGCCCTAGCCGCGGCGCTCGCCGACGACGTCTACCGGCCCCCGACCGCGACCTGCTGCGGCTTCGCCGGCGACCGCGGCATCTCCCACCCCGAGCTGACCGAGGCCGCCACCCGCCAAGAGGCAAGTGAGCTACAAGGCCGCTCCTTCGACGCCTACCTCTCGAGCAACCGCACCTGCGAGATCGGCATGACCCGCGCCACGGGCAACCCCTACGAGTCCGTTATCAACGCCCTGGACCGCGCCACCCGCTCATGTTGATGGGCCGAAAACCCGTCAGATAGTCCGGTTTTCGGCCCATCAACCGCGGGGACGGCTGTCAGCTCGGGGTCTTGCCGGTGGCGCGGGCGTCGATCTCCGCCAGCAGGCGCTGGGTGCGGAGGTCGCGCTCCTGGCGCTTGTCGATCAGCGGGTTGACGATGCCTCGCAGGGCGCTCACGTAGCGCCACCACTTCGGCGCGAAGACGCGCGGGGCACGCTCTTCGATCCCGCGGACGAAGGCGGCCGCGGCTTCGTCGGGTTTGATCCGCTTCATCAGGAAGGACGGGATGCCCTCGTTCAGTTTCTGGGCGTCGGGCTGGGACAGGGCGTCCTTGACCATGTTCGTGTCGACCCAGCCGAAGTAGGCGACGGTCGCCGACGCGCCGTGCGACGCGAGCTCCACCCGCAGCGAGCGTCCCAGGGACTCGACCCCGGGCTTCGCCACCGCGTAGGGGCTGTTGCCCATGCCGTTGGCGAAGGCGTAGACGGAGGAGACGAGGCCGAGCTGGCCCTGCCGCTCGACGATCTGGGGGAGCGCCGCGCGGACCGTACGGAAGACGCCGAGCAGGTCGACCTCCAGCACCCGTTCCCATTCCTCGCCGGACATGCCGTAGACGGTCGCCATCCGTTTCTGGGCGATCCCGGCATTGGCGACGGCGCAGTCGAGTC
>DATAVR010000178.1:0-46878 GCA_036267635.1 Polyangia bacterium
GGCGACAGAATGACCAGATCGGCGCCCACGAAGCTCTCGCGCCGGTGCCCGCCCAGCTCGTGCGCGACCCCCGCCGGGAGCTTGGCGACGGCTGCCGCCAGCTCGGTCGCCGAGCGCTTGTCGGTCACGGTGACCCGAGCCCCACGCGCCGCGCAGAGTTGCGCCGCCGCGATCCCGGAGCGCCCGAGACCGACGACCAGCACGCGCTTGTCCGCGAGTGGCATGAAGCGGGACCTACCTGACCTTGAGCGTCGTGATGAGGCCTAGAATCGCGCAAGCGAACGATACGATCCAAAAACGCACCACGATGCGCGATTCGGGCCACCCCAACTTTTCGAAGTGGTGGTGGATGGGCGCCATCAGAAAGATGCGCTTCTTGGTCCGCTTGTAGTAGCCGACCTGGATGATGTCCGAGAGCGCCTCGACCACGAATACGCCGCCGATGAGCGGCAGCGACAGCTCGGTCTTGGTCGCCAGCGCCACGAACCCGATCGCGCCGCCCAGCGCCAGCGCGCCGACGTCGCCCATGAAGACCTGCGCCGGATGGGTGTTGAACCAGAGGAAGCCGATGCCGGCGCCCCCCATCGCGCCGCAGAAGACCGCCAGCTCGCCGGCGCCGGGGACGTGCGGGATGCCGAGGTACTGGGCGATGTTGAAGTCGCGCAGCGTGGTGCCGGCGGCGTACGACAAGAGCAGCAGCGTGAAGGCGCAGATGATCACCGGCCCGATCGCCAGCCCGTCGAGCCCGTCGGTGAGGTTGACGGCGTTCGACTCCGCCATCAGCACGAAGACGGCGAAGGCCACGTAGCCGGCCAGCGGCAGCGCCAGCCAGGTGTGGTGGAAGTTGACCAGCGGCAACGCCATTCGCAGCCGTACTTCGACCGGCAGGCCGTCCCCTTTGTAGAGCCAGATCATCGCCACCACGCCGATGACCAGCTGCCCGGCCAGCTTCAGCCTGGCAGGGAGCCCCTTCTTGTTCTTGCGCGCCAGCTTGAGGTAGTCGTCGAGGAATCCAATCGCGCCGTAACCGACGGTGACCAGCAGCGCCAGCCAGACGAGCGTGCTGCGCAGATCGCACCAGAGGATCGTCGCCGCGGTGAGCGCCAGGATGATGAGCGCGCCGCCCATCGTCGGCGTGCCGCGCTTGGAGGCGTGCGCGGCCGGACCGTCCTCGCGGATCACCTCACCGAGCTGGCGCTCGCGCGCCCGCCGGATGAACCAGGGCGCCACCAGGAAGGTGATGAGAAGCGAGGTGAGGGTCGCCAGCCCGACGCGCGTCGAGACGTAGCGGAAGACGTTGGCCCCCGGCACTCGGTCGTGCTGCGCGAGGAGATGAAAAAGGTGGAACAGCATGGAACGTCAGCTTCCCCTTTCGATCGTGGGTCCGAGCGCCGCCCGCAGCGCCTCGACGGCCCGCTCGAGGCGGAGACCGCGCGACGCCTTGACCAAGATCCAGTCGCCGGCCGCCGTCCAGGGGGCCACCGCCGCGGCGGCCGTCTCGGGAGACGCTGCGACGACCGCGCGATCCGCCGGGAGGCCGGCCGCCCGCGCCTCCTCGACAACGACCGGCGCGAGCTCGCCCACCACGGCCAGCCCGTTCACGGCGGTCCCCGCCGCGCGCCCGAGCGCCCGGTGCGCCGCCTCGGCCGCCGGGCCGAGCTCCAGCATGTCGCCCAGGATGGCGAACCGGCGGGCGCTGCCGGTGGCCGCGACCAACGCGGCCAGCGCCGCCTTCATCGAGGCCGGGTTGGCGTTATAGCAGTCGTCGAGGATCGTTCGCCCCCCCGCGGCGACCGGCGCCGACCGGTGCGGCGGCAGCGCGACGGTTGCGAGGCCGCGCGCGGCGTCGACTGGAGAGACCCCGGCCGCCAGCGCCGCGCCGAGCGCGGCCGCCCCGTTGCGCGCGTTGTGCACGCCGCCGAGCGGCAGCCGCACGACGACCGGCGTGCCGCGGACAGCGTAGCGCACGACCGATCCGTTGACGCCGGCCGGGATGACGTCGAGCAGCCGAACGTCGGCAGTGTTCCCGCCGAAGGTGATTCGCCGCTCGCGCGTCACCGGCGCCGCCTGCGCGGCGATCAGCGCGTCGTCGACGGGCAGGACGGCGGTGCCGCCGGGGCCGAGCCCGGCGAAGAGCTCACCCTTGGCCCGCGCGACACCCTCGATCGAGCCGAGCGTCTCGAGGTGCGCTGCCGCGACGTTGGTGATGATCCCGATCTCGGGGCGCGCGATCTCCGTGAGGTAAGCGATCTCGCCGGGTGCGCGCATCGCCATCTCCAACACCCAGGCCGCCTCACGGCCGCTCGCCGAGAGGATCGTGAGTGGCAGCCCGACGTCGGTGTTGAAGTTGCCGGGCGTGCGCAGCACCTCGCCGAGCGGCCGCAGCGCCGCCGCGACGAGCTCCTTGGTCGTCGTCTTGCCGTTCGATCCGGTCACCGCCACGACCCGCCCGCCGAACTGGGCCCGGAGGGCACGGGCCAGATCCCCGAGCGCGCGGCGCGGATCATCGACGGCGATCACCGCCGCGTTCGCCCGTCCCATTGGCAGGCCACGCGCCCGCGCGACGACCACGCCCGCGGCGCCCGAGGCCACCGCCTGCGCGACGAAGTCGAAGCCGTCGACCCGCTCGCCGGGCAGCGCGAAGAAGAGCTGCTCGGCTTCCACCGCGCGGCTGTCGGCCGCGGCGCCCGCGAACGACGGCGCGCGCCCGCCTGCCTCGAGGAGTGTTCCCTTCATCGCCCGTACGGCGAAGTCGAGCGTGTGGCGCGCCGCGCTCATGTGGCGCCACCCGCCGCCAGCGCCGCGGCGGCCTCCTCGCGATCGTCGAAGTGGAGCCGGGTGGCTCCGACGATCTGATAGTCCTCATGCCCCTTGCCGGCGATGAGCAGCACGTCTCCCGGCCGGGCGGCCTGCGCGGCGGCGCGAATGGCCGCGCGCCGATCGACCTCGACGTGATAGCCGCGCGACGCGCCGGCCAGCGCGCCGGCCGCCAGCTCGACCCCGCCCGCGCGCCGGATCCCGTCGACGATCATGGCGACGATGCTGGCCGGTTCTTCGGTGCGCGGATTGTCGGAGGTGACGATCGCCAGCTCGGCGTCGCGCACCGCGATCTCGCCCATGAGCGGCCGCTTGCCGCGGTCCCGATCGCCGCCGCAACCAAATACGACGATCAGGCGTCCCGGTCTTGGCGCACCCGAGGCGACCAGCGGGCGGACCGCGGCTACCGCCCGCTCGAGCGCGTCGGGCGTGTGCGCGTAGTCGACCAGACAGAGCACGCCGCGCCCGTTGGCGACGCGCTCGAGCCGCCCGGGTACGCCGGGGAGCCGCGCCGCGCCGGCGACGATGGCGTCGGCCGCGATCCCGCGCGCGACCGCCATGCCCACCGCCAGCGCCAGGTTGTCGAGGTTGTAGCCGCCGACCAGCGGGGTGGCGATCTCCAGGCTGCCGAGCGGTGTGGCGAACGTGGCGCGCGTGCCGTCGGGCGCGAGCTCCTGCCGCTCGACGACGACGTCGGCGCCGCTCGCCGACGCGCCCGGCGCACGGGCCACGGTCAGGTGCGCGCTCGCCTTGGCGCGTGTGCGCATCCGACGTCCCGCTTCGTCGTCGGCGAACGTCACCGCCACGCCGTGCGTGGGGTCGATCAGCCGTTCGAACAGGATCGCCTTGGCGCTTTCGTACTCTCCCATCGTCCGGTGGTAGTCGAGGTGGTCCTGCGTCAGGTTGGTCAGCGCCGCCACGCGAAACCGACAGCCGTCGAGGCGCCCCTGCTCGAGCGCGTGCGAGGTCGCTTCTAACACGACGTCGGTGGTCCCGACCGCCCGCATGTCGGACAGCAGACCGTGCAGCATCAGCGCGCCCGGCGTGGTGAGGGGGGCGACGCGCCCACCGCCCGCCAGCCCCGCCGCCCGGTAGGTGATCGTTCCGAAGAGGCCAGGTGCGCGGCCGCTGGCACGCAGCATCTCCTCGACCAGGTAGCTGGTGGTCGTCTTGCCGTTGGTGCCGGTGACCGCCAGCAGCGTCAGCGCCTCGGCCGCGCCGAACCGATTGGCGGCGATGATCCCCAGCGCGTGCCGCGCGTTCGGCACGGTGATCACCACGCCCGGAAATTCAGGCGGCGGCGCCCCCTCGACGACCAGCGCGACCGCGCCCCGCGCCGCCGCTTCCGCCACGAACCGTCGTCCATCGGCCGACGTCCCCGGCACCGCCACGAAGAGATCGCCGGCGGCGACCGACCGCGAATCGTCGCGAACCTCGGAGATCGGCAGCGAGGCAAACGCCGCGGTCGCGCTCTGCGCACCGTCGACGCCGCGAAGCAGAGCGCCCAGCGACGTCATCCGTCAGTCAGCCTTGCGCCCAAAGGCCACCCGGCAGACCACGCCCCGCGGCGCGGGACCCGGTGCGGGACGTTGCCGCAATGCCACTCCGGTCGCCCGTCCTTCAGGATCGTCGAACGCCAGCTCGACGCCGTTCCGCCGGGCCGCGTGAACGGCCTGGCCCAGGCTCATCCCTGTGAAATCGGGGACGTCGATCCGATCGATTTGCGTTTCGGCGGTGCGGCCCCCCTCGGCCCCGGCGACCTCGTCCCATTTTTCGGCCAGCGCAGGATCCTCACCGAGCGCGTCGTCATCGAGCGGCAGATCCGTCGCCGGCGCATCATTGCCGGCCGCCTCTTCGGCGTCGGCGGCCGGCGTCTTGGCGCCAGCGCCGTCGGGGCCCGTCTTGTGCGTCCCCTTGCCGGCGGCCACGCTGGCGGCGACGACGGGCACGGTCGGCGGCACGTGCAGGTAGCGGAGGGCCTCCTCGGCGATCTCCTTGAAGATGGGGGCTGCCACCAGGCCACCGAGGTGCCCGCCCTGCGGCTCGTCGACCACGACGATGATCGCCAGCCGCGGATCCTCGAGCGGTACCACGCCGAGGAACGACGAGACCCACTTGGAGGCATCGTAGTGACCGTTGGCCACCTTCTGCGCCGTTCCGGTCTTGCCGCCCACGGTGTAGCCGTCGATGGCGGCCTGGGGCGCCGTGCCCCCCTTCTCGGTCACGCCCCGCATGATCCCAAGCATGGTCCGCGCCGCGCCCGCCGACATCACCCGGTGGTCGGGCGCCACGGTTGGCGCGTCGATCGTGCCGTCCGGCTCGACCACGCGGGCCACCACCCGCGGCTGGCGATAGATGCCGCCGCCCGCGATGGCGCTGACCCCCGCGATCATCTGGAGCGGGGTCACCGCGATCCCCTGCCCGAACGAGATGTTGGCGAACCCGATGTCGCCCCACTTCTCGACGGGCCGCACGACACCGGAGCGCTCGCCCGGCAGGCCGATGCCGGTCGGGTGCCCGAACCCGAAGCGCGCCAGCGCGTCGGCGAAGGCATCACGGCCGAGCCGCCGGGCGATCTTGGTGGCGCCGATGTTGCTCGAGAACTTGAACACTTCGGCCACGGTCAGCACACCGTGCCCGTGGCTGTCGTGGATCGAGTACTTGCCCACCATCATCCGCCCCATCAGGCAGTCGAAGCGGTCGTCCGGCTTCACCACCCCGGCGTCGAGCGCCGAGGCGATGGTGAACGTCTTCATGGTCGAGCCGGGCTCGTAGGTGTCGGTGATGGCGCGGTTGCGCGCCTCCGCCTCGGCGGCGCCGATCGGCTCGTTCGGGTTGAACGTCGGCACCGACGCCATCGCCAGCACCTCGCCCGTGCGCGGGTCCATCATGATCGCCACGGCGCCCTTGGCGTGGTGCTCGGCGGCGCCGGCGGCCAGCGCGCGCTCGGTGATGAACGTCAGGTAGCGGTCGATGGTCAGCACGGCGTCGCTGCCGCTGGTGCTGGGTGCGTCGACTGTCCCCTCGACGGCAACGTCGCGGCCGAGCGCGTCGCGAACACCCTGAACCGACGACGTCGTGCCGCGCAGCTGCTTGTCGAGCGCCAGCTCGACGCCGTCGAGGCCGCTCCCTTCCGACCCGGCGTGCCCCATGACCGTCGCCGCCAGGCTGCGGTTGGGATAAAAGCGCCGCGGCTCGCGGGTGAAGGCCATCCCCGGCAGCCCCAGCGCCTTCACCGCCGCCGCCTCGTCGGGCGTCACCTTGCGCTTCACCCAGGCGAAGAACCGGCGCTGCTCGAGCTTCTTCTCCAGATCGGCGCGGTCGATCCCCAGGATGCGCGCCAGCTTCCTCGCCGCGTCGCGGGGATCGGGCAGCTGCCGCGGGTTGCAGTAGATCGAATCGACGTCCGCGGTCGACGCCAGGTCGGCGCCGTTGCGGTCGAGGATCCGTCCCCGCCGCGGCGGCAGCTCGATTTCGCGCAGGTACTGCTCCTCGGCCATGGCCCGCAGCCGGTCGGCGTCGCGGACCTGCAGGTTGAACGCCCGCTTTCCGACCGCCACGAACAGGGAGATCAGGACGACGCCGCAGACGGCGATCCGGACCCGGGCCCACCGGCTGGCGGGGATCAGCATCGCGCCGCCGCCGGCCGACGCCTCATGGGAGCACCACCCCCGGCCCGAGCTTGATGACGTTGGCCGGCGCCGGCGGCCCCATCTGCAGCTTGTCGTGCGCGAGCCCGATGACCCGCCCGGGATCCTTCAGCATGCCGATTTCGATGGTGAGGCTGCGTTGCCGCTCCAGAAGCTCGCTGTTGGCGCGTTTCTCGCGGCCGAGGTCGTAGGCGATCTGGATTCCGTGCATTCGCACGGCCACGTGGGCCAAGGCCCCCGCGGTGAGCAGGGCCAGCGCGAAGGCCCAGACGCCGACGCCGCGCCGGTTGCCGAGGTCCGGGGTGACGATCATGTCAGACGCGCTCCGCGGCGCGCAGGTGGGCCGAGCGTGCGCGGCGGTTGCGGATTTGTTCCTCGCGGCTCGCCGGGACGACGTGCTTGGTCAGGATCCGCAGCACGGCCGGGCCGCCGCCATCCTTCCCGGCCAGCGCCCGCAGGCGGCGCTTGACGATGCGGTCCTCCAGCGAATGGAAAGCGATCACGCACAGCCGACCTCCGGGGCGCAGACAGTCGGCCGCCACCGCCAGAAACCGCTCCAGCTCGACGAGCTCTTCGTTGACCGCGATCCGCAGCGCCTGGAACGTCCGGGTGGCCGGGTTCTTGCCATATTCGTGGCGCGGGATCGCCCGGGCGACGATGGCCGCGAGCTTCCCGGTGGTGTCGAGGTCTCCGGCGCGGCGGGCGTCGACGATGGCGCTGGCGACCCGGGCGGCATGCCGTTCCTCGCCGTAGTCGCGAATGATCTGGGCCAGCTCCCCCTCGTCCACCCGCCGCAACAGATCGGCGGCGGTCTCGCCCGTGGTCGGGTCCATCCGCATGTCGAGCGGACCGTCATTCCGGAATGAGAACCCGCGCTCCGGGCGGTCGAGCTGGGGCGACGAGACGCCCAGATCGATCAGAAAACCGTCGATCGGGACCATCCCGAGGCGATCGAGAACCTCCCGCGCTTGCGAGAACCGGGCATGGACCAGCGTGACCCGATCGCCGAACGGTTCGAGGGCGGCGCGTGAGGCTTCGAGCGCGGCCGGGTCGCGGTCGATTCCGATCAGCCGCCCGTCAGGTGCCGACCGCTCGAGGACCGAACGCGCGTGGCCACCCAACCCGACCGTCGCGTCGCAGTAGACCCCCGCCGGCTTCGGATCCAGCCAGGTGAGGACCTCGTCCAGGAGGACTGGAAGGTGCGCCGCGTGTTCTTGCTGCGATATGTCATCGCGTTCTGAGAGCGCCGGCGACATGTGCGCCTTCATTCTTGACCGAGGCGCTTGGGTGTCAAGTTTTGTGGGGAGATAACTTACGTAATTTCAATTAGATAGGATGGAATGCGGCCGGTCTGTTTCGACCTGTTCGCGGCGACGTATCTGGACCGTTTCCTTCTCTGGGAGGCCTTCCGGCAAGGGCGACCAGAGCTAACCCCGCTTGACTAAAGGGTTCTTTGGATTATAGTGCTCGCCGGGTTTCAACGGCGGAGGAGTTCAGGACTCATGCAGGAGACGGGGATGGACGCGAAGTTTTTCGAAATGGATATGAAGATGGAGGCTCTCCGCTCCAAGACGGCGGGCTTCCCGGCGAAGATCCTGAAGGACTACCAGGACCGGTTGGACGTCTCGTGGATTTTCCACGACAACGCGCTCGAAGGGGTCGTCCTGTCGTACTCCGAGTTGAAGGCGGCGATCGATCAGCGGATCATCAGCGACGTCACCCTCATCCCGATGTACGAAGAGGTCCGCAACCAGAAGACGGCGGTCGACTTCGTTCGGGAGGCGAGCGTGGCCAAGAAGCCGCCCACCGTCGACCTCGAGCTGGTGCGCAAGCTCTACGCCATCCTGACGCCCGAGGAAGCCGCCAAGGGGTACCCCTATCGCAAGGAGAACCCGCTTCACCGGCTTTACTATCACGAGATCGCGCCGCCCGAGAAGATCACCTACAAGATGAGGAAGCTCGGCGAGTGGATGGAGTCAGACGAGTTCACGGAGCTCCATCCGATCACCCGCTCGGCGAAGGTGCACTTCCGGTTGCTGTCGGCGTACCCGTGGACGAAGAACTCCGGCAAGGTGGCGCGCCTGCTGATGAACTTCATCCTCATCAAGCATGGCTATCTTCCGGCGGTCATTCACTCCATCGAGCGCCAGCGCTACTACGAGGCGCTCCGGACGGAGAACGACGCGCTTTTGAACCTGGTGATCGAGTCGCTGGAGAACAGCATCGAGACGACCGGGAAGTTCCTCGACGAGCTCAACGGTCTTCGCGTCAAGCGCGCCAGTTAGAGATCCTCGTTCGCTCGGCTCGGCTCGGCTCTCGCTCGGCTCGGCTCGGCTCTCGCTTCGCTCGGCTCCTCCGGCGAGGGCGGAGGAGGCAGGGGTGTCTCCCCGCCGCTCGCGAGAGGGAATCCTCGGCCGCAAACGATCATAGCGGCCTGGGGGCTCGCGGCGGAGAGACACCCCTGCCTCCTCCGCCCTCGCCTCCGAGCCTCGGCTCCGCTCCCGACCGCCGCGGAATGAAGGCCGGGCGCTATCGCGTCGAGGGCGGGGGAGCTTTGCTCGACCGACCTCATCGCGGGGGGCGCGGGACCCTGCCAGGTCCCGAATCAGATCGACGGGGGAGCTTTGCTCGAACGACTCATCGCCGGAGGCGCGGGACCCTACCAGGGTCTCGGACTCGACAAATAGAAACGCGCCGGTCGGGCGGTCCCGCCGGCGCGTTTGAGTCCGCTATTTGACTGGTCGGGGGGCTGACGCCGCGGGGCGTAGCCCAGTTCATGGGTTTCGTCGGCGTGAGCCTCGCCGAAGAATCCGGGTCTGCGTCCTCGTGGGCTCAGGACGCCGATCGTGAGAGAGGGAAAACTCGAGGAGGGTTACCTCCGGTCGGCCTCCTTGTGTCCGAACCGGGGAAGATGGCGTAGAGACAGCGTACCGTTCCAGTGGGTGCGTTTACTCATGCGTTCTTCGCCTCCTTTGTGGGCCAGTCGTTCGCGGACCCTTCCATGATGTTAGCTTGCACAGATCAATTCCGCCAGTTGTTGAACGCATGAATGCGGCGGGCCTTGATCGTCCCCCGGCCCCGGCGAAGTCCGTCGCGGGAGGGGGCGGGAACCCTCCGGGCTCGCGTATCCGATCGTGATATGAGAGGGGCAAATGTCTGGAGGTAAACCGAGTGGCGGGCGCGGCGCGCGCTTCGCGGGGGCGATGGACCCGGCGGCCGCGGCGCTCAACGCTTCGGTCCACTTCGATCGCCGCCTTCTGCGCGACGATGTGCGCGGCAGCCAGGCGCATGCGCGGATGCTGGCGGCGGCGAAGCTGATCTCGGCGGCCGACGCCGAGGCGATCGTCGCCGGGTTGGATCAGGTCGCCCAGGAGATCGCCTCCGGCCAGCGCGCGCTCGATCCGGCGCTGGAAGACATCCACATGAACGTGGAGAGCCGCCTCATCGAGCTCATCGGCGAGCCGGCGCGGCGGCTGCACACCGCGCGCAGCCGCAACGACCAGGTGGCGACCGATCTGCGTCTTTACGCGCGGCGCGCGGCGCTCGAGATCGTGGCGGCGATCGATCGCGCGCGGCTGGCGCTCTGCCGGCAGGCGCGCGCACACGCGGCGACGTTGCTGCCCGGCTATACGCACCTGCAGCGCGCGCAGGTGGTCACGCTCGGCCATCATCTGATGGCCTACGCCGAGATGCTGGGGCGCGACCGTGGGCGCTTCGTCGATGCCGAAGGGCGCGCGGGCGAGTCGCCGCTCGGCTCGGGCGCGCTGGCGGGGACCGGGCTGCCGATCGATCGGGCGCACACGGCGGCGGCGCTTGGGTTCGCGGGCGGCCCGACGCACAACAGTTTGGACGCCGTCTCCGATCGCGACTTTGCCGCGGAAATCGCCTTCGCGGCGGCGCTGCTGGCAGTCCACCTGTCGCGGCTCGGCGAGGAGCTGGTGCTCTGGTCGACGACCGAGTTCGGGTTCGTGCGGCTCGGCGAGGGGTACTGCTCGGGCAGCTCGCTCATGCCGCAGAAGCGGAACCCCGACATCGCCGAGCTCCTGCGCGGCAAATCGGGCCGGGCGGTCGGCGATCTGGTCGCGCTCCTGACGATCAGCAAGGGGCTCACGCTCGCTTACAACAAGGATCTGCAGGAGACGCAGGAGCCGCTCTACGACGCCGTCGAGACGGCGCAGCAATCGCTGGCGGTGCTGCCCGGGTTGATCGCCGCGCTGGAGTTCGACACCGAGCGGATGCGCGCGGCCGCCGCCGACCCGGCGCTCGGCGCGACCGATCTGGCGGAGGAGCTGGTTCGCCGCGGGATGCCGTTCCGAAGCGCGCACGAAGTCATCGGCCGGCTGGTTCGCCGCGCCGAGGAGAAGCAGACCCGACTGCATGAGCTCGACGCCGCCGACTTGCGCACCGTCGATGCGGCGCTCTCCCCCGAGGTGATGCAGGCGCTCGACGCCGCGCGGGCGGTCGCCGCGCGCGCGCTGCCGGGCGGTCCTGCGCCGGCGATGGTCGAGCGTGAAGTTGCACGGCTCGAAGCTGAGCTGCGGACGCTCGGCCTCGAGCCGTAATCGTCGGGGCGGCAGGTCGCTTGTCGTCCTTCGAGCGGTGATTATCCAAATCACCGCAAGGAGGAACGACGAAGATGGCAAACCTCATCAGGAAGTATTCAGGAAACGAAGTTGCGCAATCGGGCGCGGCATGGGATCCGGTCCGCCTCATGCGCGACATGCTGCGCTGGGATCCATTCCACGAGATCGAAGCGGTGCTGAACCCCGCCGACATTCGCGGGTTCGCGCCGACGTTCGAGGTCACCGAGACCAAGGACGCCTATCTGTTTCGCGCGGATCTGCCCGGCGTTCAGGAGAAGGATCTGGAGATCTCGCTGACCGGAACGAGGCTGTCGATCGCCGGCCACCGCGAGCAGGAGCGCCGCGAGCAGACCGACACCCTCTACGCCAGCGAGCGCGCCTACGGCAGCTTCTCGCGGGCGTTCACGCTCCCCGAGGGCGTCGACGGCGAGAACGTAATGGCCGATCTGAAGAGCGGCGTCTTGACGCTGACGGTGCCGAAGAAGCCCGAAGTGCAGCCGAAGAAGATCGTCATCGGCGGTGCCGACAAGGCGCCGGGTGGCGAAAAAGCCAAGGCCTGACCGCTTCGCTCAGAATCGCGCCCGGAGCAAGAATGATCCGGGCGCGATTGCCAGGCTCGCGTCTGCGGGGTGGCGGCCGGTGAAGAAGATCGTTGCGCCGCCGGCGATCGCAGCCGCGCCGGCGCCCGCCAGGATCCAACCGGTCGTTCGGGTGCTGTAGAGGTTCGGGCAGGGCTTGTCCTGGTCCGGGGCGGGGCAGGCGGTGGTCGAGCCCGTATCGTGCCCATCGACGGCGATCAAGGCGACGCCCCATCCGGCCGCGGCGACGCCGACCACGGCGAGAGAGATCCCGGCCCAGCCGTGCCAGGTGGAGGGGGTCGATCCGCCTGACGATGTAGAGGTAGCCACAATCAGCGGAGGCGACGGTGGCGGCGAAGCCGCTCGGGGGGGCGAAGTGACGGTGGCGATCGGCACGAGGGCCACTGGAGCCATCGCGACGGTGAGCGACGAACGGACGCCGGGTCGAATGGCGGCTGTCTGTTCGAACGGTTTGAATCCCTCTGCGCGGGCGGAGACGACGACGCTTCCCTCCACCAAATGGATCGCCGGAACCGTTGGAAGCGTCCCCACCGACTTGCCGCTCACGAAGATCTCGACGCCTGCAGGTCCGCTCACCACCAGGTCACCCACGTGTTGCCGGCAGAGTCCGAGCGCCTCGTCGAGGAAGGCGCGGTTCTTGGCGACCCAACGGTCGTCCGGGTTGGACAACGCGACCGACAGATGGTTCTCGGCGTCGACCCACTGCTTGAGCGACGTCTCCACCAGCCCCATCTGACCGAACGTCCGAGACGACGGCGCCAACGCGTGCGCGTGGCGGAAAAGCTCCAGAGCCTCTTCCGGTTTGCCGCTCCGGCGCAGAGCGAGCCCCTGCTCGATCAACAGATCGGGACTGGGGTCGGCGGCCTGCGCGCAGAGCGAAAACAGCGCCGACGCGAGGCAGGCGGCCAAGATAAAAGAGCGATTCACCACGGTTGATCTACCAATTGCGCGTCCGAACGTTCAACGCCAAAAAGAATCGTTCTAAGCAATACCGCCGTTGGCGCGTGGTCCGCGCGTCTCAGTTCGACGGGATGCCAATGCCGTTCTTATCGAGGCCCGTCGTTTTGGCCGGCTCGTCCGCCTGCGTTGGGTAGCCCTTGCGGGCTGCCAGGTGTCTCCGAGGCCTCGAGGAAGCAGGTTGTGGCGATGGCGGGCTGACCGCCGCTGGGACAAGATCCTTCGCCTGTTCGGGGCGGATAGGCTCGGGCGCTCGTGTCGGAACGGGCAAAGGCGGCGCGGTGAGCTTCGAAACCGGCTCCTTGGCCGGGCTGGCAATCGGCGCGGCTGGGCTCGACGCGGCTCCCACTCCCAGGCCCCGGTAGCCGACGCTCACTGCCGCAACAATCAATCCCGCGGTGACGCCGAGGGCGGCCCACCGGCGCCAGCTCACGGTCGGAACGGGTGCCGGCGTCTCCCGGTCGCCTGGCGTGGCGCTCGCCAGCTTCGTCGAAATGAAAAGCTGTGGGCTCATCGCCTCGGGGACTCCGGCTGCAGCGCTCACGGATGGCTGCAGCATCGCCGTCGGATCGACCGTCGTCGGCGGCGCGCTTCTCGCCGCCGAAGCGGGCGGAAAGCTGCGAAGAGTCTCCTGGCCGGGCTCGTCAACGGGTGGTGTCTGAAAGTAGTAATTCTTCCATTCCACCTGACCGCGCGAGCTCGCGAAGCTCCACAGTGCTTGCCCGAGCGCGTGCACTGACGGGAACCGCGCCGCCGGGTCGGCGTGCATGGCGCGAAGGACGATCGCCTCGAGGGTCGGTGGAATGTCAGGCCGGTGTGCGCGTGGACCCTGGAAACGGCCGACCTCGATGGCGCGCAACAGGCTCAGGTTCTGGTGTTCCTCGAACGGGAGTTTCTTCGTGAGGCAGACGTAGAGCAGAACACCGAGCGCGTACTGATCGCTCGCCGGTCCGACCTT
Source organism: Polyangia bacterium (assembly GCA_036267635.1). Lineage (GTDB taxonomy): Bacteria > Myxococcota_A > Polyangia > Fen-1088 > Fen-1088 > JADGRB01. The sequence goes on from DATAVR010000178.1 coordinate 13,565, forward strand.
GCCGTTGACCTGCTCGGGCGAGAGGTACTGCGGCGTCCCGAGGATCTGACCCTCCTGCGTGAGGTCGCCGGCCATCGGCGCCTTCGAGACACCGAAGTCGAGAACTTTGATCTCCGGCCCGGTGTCGGTGTCGGCGAGAAAAATATTGCTCGGCTTGAGATCGCGATGGACGACCCCTTGTTGGTGGCACGCGCGCAGAGCGGCGCAGACACACAGCATCACGTCCGCCACGTAGGCGACGGACATCGGCTCCTTCGCCTTCCTGAGCACCACGCCGAGGTCCCGGCCCCGCAGATACTCCATCACCAAGTACGGCGTTCCGTCCGGGGTGACGCCGAAATCGATGACCTGGACGACGTTGCGGTGATCGACCTTGGACGCGGCGAGCGCTTCGCGCATGAACCGTTGACGAAGCTCGTTGGTGAGCCCGTCGCCGGAGCGGTGGGAGACGACCGTCTTCAGCGCGACGGTCCGTCCCAGCCGGCTGTCGGTCGCGCGGTAGACGGCGCCCATGCCGCCTTCGCCAATGAGCTCGTGAAGCTCATAACGATCGATGCGGCGTCGTTTCAATGAATCGCTGTCGGACGGTCCCATGGGCGCGGACCGTATATTCCGTGTTTCTGGCCCCGCCGCCAACTCCGACCTTCATTCGGCGGTCTGGAGCGGCGATTCGCGGAATGTTTCAGAACCGTGCTTCGAGACGAAACGACCGTGCCGACAGGCCAATCGTCGTGTTCGGGGTGACGGAATGGACGGCCGAGAACAGCAGGGCGCCACCGGCCAACGCCAGGGCGGTCCCGCCGCCGATGAGGATGAATCCGGACCGCTTGGTGTCGTAACTGGTCGTGCAGGCGTCGCAGCTCTGCCGTCCGTCGAGCGCGACCCAGGCGATGCCCCAGGCAATCGCCGCGACCCCCGCGGCCGCCAACGCGACGCCGACCCGGGCTCGCGTCTTCGTCGGCGGACGGTCGGCCGAGACGAGCGGCTGGACCTCTCGATTCGGCGCGCCGAGATCGAGCGGTTCGAGAACGATCGAGATCGCCGCGCGCGCGCCTCCCCTGATCGAGACCTCCACCGAATAGGGTTTGCGTCCATCCGCTGCTGCCGACACGTTCAGCTCTCCTTCGGCGAGCCGGATCGGCGCGACCGGCAGCGACCCGATCGGCTTTCCGCCCAGGGAGACGCGGGTTCCCGGCGGGCCGACGATCACCAGCTCGCCCACGTGCTCCTTGGTGCGCTCCATGGCTAGGTCGAGGAACTGTCGATTTCGGTGGACCCAAACGTCGGCGGGCGTGGCCAGCGCCGCGCCGAGATGCGCGTCGGCGTCGAGCCACAGCTGGAGCGACGACTCCACCAATCCCATCTGTCCCAGTGCGCGAGGGGAAGGCGCCGTCTCGTAGGCTCGGCGGAACAGGCTCAGCGCCGCCTCGGATTTTCCGGCGCGCCGCAGGTCGAGCCCGCGCATGATGAGGACGTCCGGGTCGGCGTCGTCGCCGCGTGCGAGGGCGGTTCCAAGGTGGCCGAGGAGCAGCAGAGCGGCCAGCGAGTAGGCGATGGATGGGCGAAGAGTGTTCATCGATTGATCCTCAGTCGGAGGGGATGCCGATTCCGGCTGGGTCGATGTTCGGCAAGGCGTTTTCGAAAGGTGCGTCCGTCCGCCGCGGCGGATGGTGGGCGCGCGGCGGCCGAACGTGTCGTGGCTCGGGTGTGAGCTCCGACGGCTCGCGCGGAGCTGCCGGCGGCGGCGCGGGCGTCGGAGTCGCCAGGGGGACGACGATCGCTTCGGGAACCCGTTGCCTGGCGATCTCTGGCGCAGGAGCCAGCCGGGTCGGCAGGTGCGGCGGCGATCGGCGCGGCGCTCGGAGGCGCGCCAGCGACCAGCCACCCACGAGCAGCACCACCGCCGCCGTGACCACGACCTTGAAGCGTGGGCCGCGAGGAATCCGCAGCTCCGCCGAACGTTCCTGCGGCGGGGCTCGGTCGCCCGACATCTCGAGCTCGCCCGGCGTGGCCGCCGGGGCAGCGACGGTCGACGACCGAAATAAGTCCCCGCAGTCCTCTGGCGGCGCGTCGTCGCGAGAGCCCTCCAAGATCTGAGTGTTCCCCAGCACCGCTGGGGCGAGCGCGCGAGCGATCCGCGATTGGGGGTGGTAGTAACCTCGCCACTCCTCTTGCGCCCGCGGGCTGGCCAGCTCCCACAGCCGCTGCCCGAGCGCATAGACGGACTCGAAGCGCTCGGAGGGGGAGACGTGCATGGCTCGAAGCACAATCGCCTCCAGCGCCTGGGGCAAGTCCGGCCTGAACTTGTGCGGCGGCTCGAATCGTCCCGCCTCGATCGCCCGCAGGAGGCCACGGTCCTGGTGGTCCTCGTAGGGCAGCCGCAGCGTGAGGCAGACGTAGAGCAACACGCCGAGCGCGTACTGGTCACTGGCTGGCCCGACCTTTCCGTCGACCTGTTCGGGTGCGAGGTACTGCGGCGTTCCCAGGATCTGCCCCTCGCGCGTCAGGTCGTCGGCCGTCGGCGCCTTGGAAACGCCGAAGTCGAGCACCTTCACTTCCTTTCCGGTGTCAGTCTCGGCCAGGAAGATGTTCCCGGGCTTGAGGTCGCGATGAATGATGCCGACCCGGTGACAGGCGCGCAGCGCGGCGCAGACCCCCAGCATGATGTCGACGACGTCGGTGACCGGCAGCGGCCGCTCCGATTCGGCGAGCAACACGCCGAGGTCGCGCCCCTTGAGATGCTCCATCACCAGAAACGGGGTTCCGTCGTCGGCGAAACCGAAGTCCAGCACCTGGACGACGTTGCGGTGCTCCACCTTCGACAGCGCCATCGCCTCGCGGAGGAAGCGCTGGCGCACCCGATCGGTGAGGCGCGCGCCCGCGCGTTTGGCCATGGCGGTCTTGAGCGCGACCGTGCGCCCCAGCTTGACGTCGACGGCGCGGTAGACCGCGCCCATCCCGCCACACCCGATCAGCTCCTTGAGCTCGTAACGGTCGATCTTCTGCGGCGACCTTGGGACCGCGGGAACGCGCAGGGTTTCGGTGTCAGTCTCGGGGTCGGCGTGGTTGCGCATGACTCGGGTCACGCGTCATCGGACGCTTGCCGCGCGGGTTGCGCCCGGCCCTCGCTCTGGACGCTCGTGCTTCCGATGCTTACCTCTTGAGGGACCAGGAGGTTCCGAAGCGTATGGGGGAGCTCGGGCGGACGGGGTGGGGCGCGGTGTTGCTGTCGGTGGTAATCGCGGCGTGCAGCGTGAACGGCGGCGAGGGGACACACGGCGACGGAGGCGGCAGCACCACCGGCGCGACCGGCGGCAGCGGCGGCTCGACCGACGGGCCGCCGATCATGCTCGACGCGGGGGGCATCGCCGCGGGGACAGTACGCATGGTCGTCCCGGCCTACTGGGATCCGGATGACCAGTGGCAGCGGATCATCGCCGACGCGCCGACGGTCGGAATGATCATCTTCAATCCGAACAGCGGTCCGGGAACGGTGACCAAGCCGGCCTACACCACGGCCATCGCTCAGGCGCAGGCGGCCGGGATCATCGTGCTCGGCTACGTTTCCACCCAGTACGGCGCGCGGGCCGAGGCGGACATCGATGCCGACGTGAACGGCTACTACTCGCTCTATTCACCGTCGGGGATCTACTTCGCCGAGGGGCCGACGGCCGACACCTGCGACACCTTGCAGGCGGAGTATCAGCGGCTGAGCACGCTGGCGCAGTCACACGATTCCAAGGCCTACGTGGCGATCGGGACCCGCTTCTGTCCGACGTTCATCACGTTCTCCGACCTGATGGTCGAGTTCGCCGAGACCTATTCGATGTATCAGACCTACGTCTCGCCCTCGTGGATGCCGGGCGGTTCGCCCGGACGGTTCATCCACTTCGTCAGCGAGGTTCCCGACGCCGACGCCAGCCACGTGCTGTCGATGGCGATCGGTTTCGGCGCCGGTTGGGTGTTCACCACCGACGGGACGGCGCCCAATCCCTGGGGCGCGCTGCCCAGCTACTTCGATCAAGAGGTGGCGGCGCTGCGACAGCTAAAGTGAAGCGCCGCCGTCAGGGCTGGCGGTGCAATCGCCCTTGTGGGCGACGACGACGCCGGCGTTGCGGGAGGCGCACGGGTCACTGTAGGTCTGTCCGTCGCACCCGCAGACGTCATAGACGTCGGTGATGACGAGCAAGATGTTGCATCCCTGACCGACCGGCTGGCAGGTCCCCTCGGGACTGCTGCAGGTGGCGGGGACACAGGTGACCAGGTTGGCGTAGGTCTCGCCGCCGCAGTCCGCCTGCGAGGAGCAGGGGCCGCTCGGCAGCGGCGGGCAGCTTCCGAGGTCGCGGACGCTGGTTCCATTGGCGGCCGCGGCGCAGTGACTGTCGTAGACGCCGTTGTCACAACCGCAGACGATCTCGGCGGGACCGGTGCACTTCGCGAGGTCGGGCATCGCCTCGCAGAACCCCGTGGTGTCGCCGCAGACCGCCACCTCGCAGTACTCGCCAACTCCACAGCTGGTCAACGTCGTGGTCGAGCAATAGCTGCCGATGGGCAACGGGCATGCTGCTCCGTACCGGGCGCCGGTGCCGTTCTCGTAGGCGTCGCATTGGTTGGCGTAGGTCACGCCGTCGCAGCCGCAGACGGGACCGATCTCCGGGTCACAGCTCCCGGTGGCTTCGGTTCCGACATTCTGACAGGTGCTAGAGCCCGGCACGCTCCCACCGCTACCGCCAAGATCGCCACCGCTGCCGCCGAGGTCGCCACCGCTGCCGCCGAGGTCGCCACCGCTGCCGGCGTCTCCACCGCTTCCGCCGGCCGATGGACGGCTCCCACCGCTGCCACCCGTGTGGCCGGTCGTGCCGCCGGCGCCCGAGCCTGCGTGGGGACCGAGCGACTCGGAGGAACAGGCGCCGAGCAGAGCGCCCAGCCCGAGCGCGATCCCGGCAGAAGGGGACGACCGACGCAACAGATCTCCCGCCAGCTAGCGGCGTTTCTTTTTGGCGGGGGGCTTCTTGGCCTTGGCCTTCGGCTTCGCTTTGGCCTTCGGCTTCGCTTTGGCCTTCGGCTTCGCCTTGACGGTCTTTCGCGCGCTCTTGCGAGCGGCCGTCTTGACCGGCGCCGGCTTGGCGTCCGGATCGGAGTGGCAGACGACCTCGACGTTGTTCCCTTCGGGGTCGCGCACGAAGGCGCCATAGTAATGAGGGTGGTAGTCGGCCCGTAGACCGGGCGGGCCATTGTCGACGGCCCCAGCGGCCAGCGCCGCGGCGTGAAAGGCGTCGACGGCCTCGCGCGTGGCCGAGAACGCGACGTGCGTCGGATTGAGCGGCAACTCCGTGGTCATGAGCCAGAAGTCGGGCATGCCGGCGCCGAGGCCGGTGGCACCCGGGTACTCCATCATGACCTGGTAGCCGAGGGGAGCGAGCGCAGCCCGATAAAAGGCCACGGCCCGCGAATGGTCCTGCACGCGGAGGCTGATGTGGTCGAGCATGGACGCGACCATAACATGTCCAAATGGGCGCGCGGCGGCTGATTGCCGGCGCAAAGAATCGTTACAATCGCGCGGTGCCGGGGCTCACCAATCCGTTGAACCGGGTCGCGACCTGGTTCGCGCGCAACGACGCGAGCCCAAACGGGAATTGGCTCGATCGGTTCCTGATCTTGCGACGCTTGGGCCTCTGCTACCTGATGGATGGCGTTTCTCACGTTGGTCTGCAGTGGCCGGTCCCGAGCCCCCTTTCGCCGTACTTTCACGTCCTGCCATACTGGCTGGTTCGCCGCGATGGGGAGCCCGCGCGACTGCGGGATGCGGCCGCGCCACGTCCGCGTCGATCTCTACCGCTACACGATGGCGCCGCTCGGCGCCCAGACCTGGTGGCAGCGCACGCGCCTCGGGCCGCGGCTGCCACCGCTCGCGCGCGACGACCTCGATCTCCAGACCTTCCTGAAGACCGAAGGTTGGCTGCAGGACGATCAGACGCGGCCGTAGAGCTCGCGTTCGCGCTTCACGGCCCCCGGACCCTTGTCGACCAGCGCCGAGACGAAGATGGCGATCGCCACGATGGCGTTGTTCCACATGGTGGCGCGGTTCCCCGAATGGATCGTCAGCGCCGAGAGAAAGAGGATGATCGCGACGACCACGTTCAGGTAGCGCGCCGCCCGCGTGTAGATCGACAAGATCGCCAGCGCGAACGTCAGGATCGCGGCCGCGATGGTGACCACCTCCTGTCCCTGCGGATGCGGCCACATGAAGGCCGTCACGAACAACCAGATACCGAGCAACGCGTTGAAGATGCGTGTGGTCATGGAACCCTCCCCGGGGTCGGAGGCTCGACCACCCGCCGAACTCGGCGATCCCACGTAGGGCAATCTAGTAACCGCGAGGACCGCCGTCGAGGTGCCGGCGAGCTCAAGCCGCTCAGCCACTCAGCCGCCGTCGGCCGGCTCGTAGACACGCACCCAATCGACCTTCATGGACTGCGGAAACGTCGTGCTCGAGGTTGGCGAACCGGGGAAGCTTCCGCCCACCGCCACATTCAAGATGATGAAGAACGGCTGGTTGAACTCCCAGTCGCGCCCGGTGGCGGTGGCGGGCGTCTGGGTTTCATAGAGGTTGTCGTCGACGTAGAAACTGATGGCCGAGGCGCTCCATTCGACCGCGTAGGTGTGGAAGCCGTCGCCCAGCTTGGCGCCGCCCGGGAGCGTGTACATGCCGGTGAGCTGATCGTCGTTGGCGGTTCCGGCCGCCGGCAGGTGCAGGCTGCCGTGGTTGATCGACGGTTCCTTGCCGATGTTTTCCATGATGTCGATCTCGCCGCACTTCGGCCAGTTGGTCGCGCTGTTGCTAATGTCGGTGCCGAGCATCCAGAACGCGGGCCACAACCCTTGCCCTTCGGGGATCTGAATGCGCGCCTCGAACCGACCGTACTGCTGGGTGAACTTCCCCTGGGTCCGGATCCGGGCGCTCGTGTAGCCGCAAGGTCCGTTCGAGGGGTACGAGCAGGTGAACGCCGACGCGCCCGTGGTCGTCGCCGTGATGACCAGATTGCCGCTCACGACGGCCGCGTTGGCGGTGCCGCTCGTGTAGTACTCGAGCTCGTTGTTCCCCCAGCCCGTGCCGCCCGTGTCGTAAACCCACTTCGTCGCGTCGACCGCCGAGTTGTCGGGGCCGTTGAATTCATCGGACCAAGTGAGCACCCAGCCGGGCAGCGTCGCGCCGCCGTCGACAGATCCATCCGCGCCGGACGCGCCGCCGGTCGCCAGGCCGCCCGCGCCGTTGCTGCCCGCGCCGTTGCTGCCCGCGGTCGAGCTACCACCCGTAGCTGACGTCCCGGCGCCGCCGCCCGTTCCCGGGCTGCCACCGCCGGTCCCGGGGGCGCCACCCGTTCCCCCTTTGCCGCCTCCCGCGCCGGTTCCGGCGTCGGTGCTCGCCGAGCCGTTCGAGCACCCGAGCGCGAGCACCACGATCACAATCGAGCAGCGTCTGGCGAGCATGCGCAAACGCTATCACGCGCTTCATCGGGCGTTCGCGTGATCTGGATTCCGGGCGTGCATCACAGATCGCGGCGTGAAATGGCGGCACGACCACGCGCGCCGTGCGTGGCGCCGATCACCGGGCGGTTTCCGTCGTACCCCGCATTGCCGTCCACGATCGCGGCACTAAAACGATCGTTCTGTGGTTCGCGAGCGCGCGAGCAAGTGGCCCGGCGCTTGCGACGTCCGGGTCGCCAAAGGAGCACTCCATGAAACGCGTTCACTTTCTCGCCGGCCTTGCTGTGATCTCGATCAGCGCTCTCACGGGCGCGGGCTGTATTCCCGTGAGTGATCCAAGCGACAACGGAGGCTACGGTTCGTCGTACACCTACTGTTACCGCGACAGCGATTGTCCGTCGGGATCGGTTTGTGACGCGTACAACAAGTGCGTCCTGCCGACGTCGACTGGCGGTCACGCCGGGAGTGCCGGCGGCGCCAGTGGTCATGCGGGTCATGGCGGCGCGGGGGGCGCAGGTGGTTCGTCGAGCTCAGGCACAGGCGGTACGTCGAGCTCGGGCACGGGCGGTACGTCGAGCTCAGGTACAGGCGGTGCCTCGAGCTCAGGCACGGGCGGAGTGGGTACGGCGGGCAGCTCGGGGACGGGGAACACGGGCGGGACCGGCAGCGTGGGCGGCGATGCGGGCGGCGCCAGCGGCGGCGCGGGCGTCAGCGGCCATGGTGGCGGCGGGGGCAGCAGCGCCAGCGGTGGGGCGTCGGGGACGGGCGGTGCGACCACGACCTCGTGCGAGAGCACGAGCGATTGTGGTCCGGGTGACTGTTGTACATCTGGGATCTGTCAGCCGTTGCCGACCGCGTCGCCGCTCTGCCACTTCAGCAGCGAGTGCGGCGTCGGCGCGCGCTGCGATGACGGGGTCTGCCAGTCAGCCTGCACCTCTGCCGCAGACTGCGGAACGGGCGACGCCTGCACGGGTGGCTTCTGCCAGCCGAGCATCGCGGGCGGCGGCGAATGCGTGCTCAACACTGACTGCAAGGCCGGTGACACTTGCGTGAACGGCTTCTGTCACGGCGGCTGCGTCATCCAGGCCGACTGCGGTCCGCACGACATGTGCTCGGAGGGCCTCTGCACGCCGGACGTCCGACCGCACGCCTCCTGCACCTCGAACGCCGGCTGCAGCGCCGGCCAGAGCTGCGTCAACGGGTTCTGTCGGGCGAGCTGCACGTCGAACTCCGACTGCTGCACCTGCACGGCGGCGACCATCTGCGGTACGGGCGGCTTCTGCGAAACGCCCGGCGAGGCGGCTCCGGCGTGCCAGCTCGACACCCAGTGCGGCGCTGGCATGTCCTGCATCGACGCGCTCTGCTCGTAGTCGCGCGCCAGCGATCAAACGAAACCGCCCGTCCACCCAGCTCCGGTGGCCGGGCGGCTCCATGCCAGGGCGCAGCTTTGCCGCACTGCGCCTTCACGAGAAAGAAACCGGGACGGTGCTCTTGTGCTGAGCCGTTGCGCTACACCGGTGTCACTTCTACGGTGACCCTCGGGCGCAGCTTGGCGGCGGCGGGCGGCGGGTCACGGAGTGTACAATCATGATCTTGCGAGGTTCTGTCGAAAGGTGTCTGAGGTGCAGATGAAGGCGCCCCGCACCGATCGTCCCGCCGCCTCGATCGCGTACCTCCCTAGCGCCACGCTGGCCGAGGCCGACGACACCACGCTCGTGCGCGGACTGCTCGACGGCGATCCCCGCGCCACCCGCGAGACTTGGCGCCGCTTCGGGCCGATGGTGCGCCGGATCTTGCTGCGAACGCTCGGACCGGAGAGCGAGCTCGAGGATCTCTCGCAGGAGGTCTTCATCACCTTCTTCGATCGCGTGAAGACACTGCGCGATCCACGGACCTTGACCGCGTTCATCATGTCGATCACGGCGTTCAAGATCCGCCACCACCTGCGCTGGCGCTGGTTGCGTCGCTGGTTGGTGCTGCCGGGCCAGATCGAGAAGCTCGACCTGCGGACGTTCCAGCCGAACGCCGAGGCGCGCGAGGCGCTGGCCCGCTTCTTCAAGATCCTGGACAAGGTCAACGCGGTCGATCGGACTGCCTTCACGCTCCGCTTCGTCGAAGAGATGGAGCTGAGAGAGGTGGCGGTGGCGCTCGACATGTCGCTGGCCACCACGAAGCGCCGGCTGGCGCGAACCTGGAAGCGGCTGGCCGTTTTGGTGCGGACGGATCCCGCGCTCGGTGAGCTTTTGCCTATGTTCGACGAAGGTATCGAGGGAGAGGCGTAGAAATGCGGGGGACGAGAGACGATTTGAGGCCGGCGGACGGGCGGCCCGAGGACGAGGCGCTGCTTCGTCTGGTTGGGCTGACGCGCGCGACGCTGAGTGAAGAGGCGACCCGGGCCTTCTGGCCGGTCGACGAGAGCGGTCTGCGCCGAGTGGAGTCGGGCGGGCGAAGTCGAGGCCGGTTGCGGTGGCAGGCGGTGTCGGCGATCGGCTTTGCGGCGCTGCTGCTGGTGGCGGCGCCGGCCGCCTGGTTGAAGGTGCGGAGCCCGGGTCCGCTCACCTTCGAGGTGATCAACGGGACGGTCGGTGCGGCGGGGGAGATCCTGCCGGCCGAGGCCGGGACGCGGATTCGCTTCTCTGACGGGTCGGAGATCGCGCTCGACAGGGACGCGCACGCGCAGGTCAGCGACGTCACCCCGGTGGGCGCGCGCATCGTGCTGTCGAACGGGCGGGCGCACACCTTCTTCGTTCCGAAGCCGCGCGCGCGCTGGCAGGTGGCGGCTGGCCCCTACGTCGTGCAGGTCACCGGCACGATCTTCGACGTTCAGTGGTCCGGCGACAGCGAGGCGTTCGATGTTTGGCTGGAGAAGGGCTCGGTGCGGGTCAGCGGTCCGCTGATTGGCGACGGCATCGCCATGACCCACGGCCAGCACCTGCTGACGCGGGTGAAGGACAACAAGATCCTGCTCGACGGCCAGCGTGCCGACGCGGCCGAGCCGGCGCCTACGGTGGTTCCGCCGCCCGAGCCGGCGCCGGCGCCAACGGCGGAGCCGACCACACGCGGCGAGGCGGACGGTCCCGCAGCCGAGGCGGCGCCGGCGGCGGGCATCCGGGGGCGCGTCACGCACCCGGCGGCCAAGTCGTGGAGCCGCCGGATGGCGCGCGGCGATTTCGAGGCGGTCGTCGAGGCGGCCGAGCGGCGCGGGATCGAATCGGTCCTCGCGCATGGCTCGCACGCGGAGCTCTCCGCGCTGGCGGACGCGGCTCGCTACACGCGGCGCAGCCGGCTGGCCGGGCGCGCGCTGAACGCGGAGCGCGAGCGGTTCTCGGATACGGCCGAGGGGCGTGAGGCCTCGTTCTTCCTCGGCAACCTGGCCGAGGACGGGGGGGATCGCTCGGGCGCCGCTTCTTGGTATGGCCGCTACCTGCGCGAGGACGCGGCCGGCACCTACGCGGCCCAGGCGCTCGGGCGCAAGATGTTGATCGAGAGCCGGCGCGGATCGTCGTCGGCTGGGATCGACGCGGAAGAATATCTGCACCGGTTTCCGTCGGGCTCGTACGCGGAAGCGGCCAGGCTCATACTGAAGCAATGAACCGGGCGCGCGCCGCCCTTCGACGGCGAGGCCATCCTGCGGTGGGCGCGGGGGTCCTGCTGGCGGCGCTCGCGCTCGGCGCGTCGGCGCGCGGCGAATCGGCGCGCCGCGTGGTGCTGGTGGTTCCGGAGGCCCCGGGGACCATCGCGACCGAGGCGCTCGCGCGGGTGCGCGGCGAGCTCGGGGCGGCGCGGTTCGAGGTCGAGACGGAGGTCGTCGGCAACAACGTCGACCGGCGCGCCACGGTCGAGCGCGTGCTTCGCAAGGCCGACGCGCGCGCGGCGTTCGGGATCTTCTTCGGCTCAGGCGTCGCCGAGATCTGGGTGAGCGACAGCGTCACCGGGCGGACGGTCGTGCAGACGCTGCCGCTCTCGGCCGCCGCGCCGGAGCGGCGCGCGTCGGTGTTGGCGGTCAAGGCGGTCGACCTGCTCAAGGCCACGCTGGCGGAGGTCTGGGTCGCGGGTCCGGCGGCGCCCGCCGCGCCGAGCCCACCCCCACCACCCGCGCCACGCCCGCCGCCCGAGCCGGCTGCTCTCCCGCCGCTTCCGCCGCCGGCTCCGCCGGCCGCGCCGCCGGTCGAGCCGGTCGAGGTGCCGCCGCCCGCGGTGCCGGCGGTGGTCGAACGGCGTCCGGAGCCGGAGCCGGACGAAGGCCCGCCCGCACCTGCCGGGCGGGGGGTCGATCTGGCGGTGGGCGCCGGGTGGATCGGTGCCGGGAGCGTCACCACCTGGGCGCCGCTGCTCGCGGTGTCGGCCTTCTCGGGGCACGTCGGGGGCCGGGTGATCGCGATCGGGTACGGCTCGTCGACCGAGCTGACGCAGGCCGCGGGGTCGGCGCGCGTCGCGTACGGGCTCGCGCTCGCCGAGCTCGCGGCTCGCCAGCCGTTCGGCCGCCACCTCGAGACGACGGCCAGCCTGAGCGCCGGTGCCGCGCGTCTTTCCATCGACGGATCGGGAGCGACGGACTACATGGACCAGGGCCACTCAGGCCGCTTGTGGTCGGCGGTGGGAGGAGGGGGCGTCGGCGCGGCGATGCTGGTCTCACGGTTCACCGTCTCGGTCGATGCCCGCGTCCTCGTGTCGGCGACGTCGACCGAGGTGCGGGTCAACGGCGAGGACGTCCTGCGCGCCGGGCGTCCGCTCTTCTCCATCAGCGGCTCGCTGGGGGTGCGGCTGTGATTCCCGCGCGCCTCGCCGGGATCTGCGCCGTCGCGCTCGGTGTCGGGGCCTGCAGCCGTGTCTTCGACGCGGTGACCCCCACCGGCACGGGTATGGACTGCGCGCCGCAGTCGACCGATCCCGACTGCGCGCCGACGGGCTGGCCGGTAGGTACGCACACCGCGAACTCCGATCCCTGGCTCGTGGGCCACAATCAGGTCATCACATCGATGAGCCCGCACGTCTTGATCCTGAACTTCGACAATCAGGTGTCGAGCGTCGACACGATGTCGGCGGCCCAGACATTGAACGCCGCGCTCGGGACCGGATCGATCTACCACGGCTATCAGACCGGCGACACGACGCCGTTCCTCTCGTACCAGATCCTTCCCATCGTCGACCTGACCAACAACAACCCCGACAATCCCCGGGTGCCCTCGGGCTGGCCCAATCCCTCGAGCACCCTGCTGCCGACGACCAGCACGGGAGAGTTCGATCCCAGCCAGCTGTTCTCGCCGGGATTCGCCAACTTCGGGTTCAGCGATACCTCCTCGTCGCCCCCGCGACTGTTGTCGCTGTGCGAGCTGTTCGAAAAGGGGTTCGTCAACGAGGTCTGGATCCAAGACGGCGAAACGGACGCGGCCGGCGGTCCGCAGCGTCGTGCGCCGCTCTACCTCGAGCGAAAGCAAAAGTACGATGCCAACGGTCTGGCGATCGCTGGTGGGTTCGACGATTGCGTCGGTGGTGGAACCACGGTGTCGTGCCTCAGCGAAATCACCTGCGGCGTGACGGTGCGTATCGCGCATCTCGATCCAGTGGTCAACCTGGGCGGTGCGGGAGTCGGTTGCGATCTCGAGATTCGCGGCTGGGGTATCGAAGGGATGTGGAGCGACCTTCCGGCGCTCCAGCCTGACGCAGCCGCTTTCCTGAATCAGGACTTCGACACGCGGTTCAAGGTCCGCTTCAACGGGTGGCCAGAGATCTGCGACGCGGCGTCTGCCTTGGCGGGCGTCACCTGCGTCTCGTACACGACCCAAACCAACGGCGGCTCGACCCAAACGAGCGCGAGCGGCCTATACAGCGACTCCACGCCTTGGACGATCGATCCCTTCCTGCAGGGTTGTGGCAGCTCGCAGTTTCCGCCGAATGCCACGCTGCGCGGCGATTTCGAGAACACCACGAGCCGCGTGGAGTCTCGCTGCGAACACTTTGGCCTCGCGGACGCGCCCGGCGGCACTCAGGACACCTACCAGATCTATCCGGCCTCGACGGTGGTGATGCAGGACGCGACGTATCCCAACTGTGGCGGCGGCTGGCAAATCTATTGGCGCCAGAGCATGCCGGGCTACGGAAACCAGGCCAAGACGCAAGGCGGCCAGCCGATGGAGAACTGGTGGCCGGTCCTGTTCTACTAGACCGCTTTCACGTTGAAGTGATTGCGCCCCTGTCTGCGACGATCGGCCTGGCGGTGCGCTCTCCCAGCCATGTCGATCACTTAACAAGGAAGCGGTCTAGCGCCGTCTACGGTCTAGATCGCGTGGGCGCAGGCGAGCTCTGCTCGCCGGAGCCCGTCGCGGGAGGGCTTGGGAACCCTCCCAGGGTTCCCATCTAATAGAAGAGATAGACCCACCAGTTGTGCATGGGGGTGCCATCGGTGAACGTGGCGGTGTTGCCGAGGCCGGGCATGCTGCCGAAGATGTAGGTCGGCTGCTCGGCGCCGCAGTCGCTGGCCACGCCGTTGGCGAAGTTGTCGAAGCCGTTGTCTTCCCGCGTCCCCTCGCCGTACTTCATCGCGGCAATCGCGTTGGTGTAGGGCGAGGTCAGATCCTTGCCGCCCGTCCCGTTGTGCAGGCCGTAGTTTTCGCAGGAGGTAGCGACGGTGAGGTCGCCCGTGCACAGATACTGCGTGGTGGCGTTGGCGGGGAAGTGGACGTTGCCGCAGCCGGCCGACATGTCCATGAAGTCGAACATCTGGCTGGACGAGGTGCCGCTTTGGGCCGCGATGTCGGGGTTGCCGCCGTTGGCCTGCCAGGCGATGCAGACGTCGTTGGTGTAGGGGCAGACGTCGTAGAAGCTGTTGAAGGCGGCGCCGAAGCGGGTGCGGAAGTCGAGGTTGAAGAACGTCAGCGCCACCTTGCCGAACGCCGGCACGGCCGAGTCGCGCGCGTAGTTCTCGAGGAGGTGGCCGAGCGAGTGCAAGTGGCACCCCGAGCCACGCGTCGGGTTGAAGTCCCAGATCCGGGTAGTGACCCCGCAGGTCAGCTTGGTCGAGGCGTCTCGCGAATTGGGCGAGATGTCGGGGCCGTTTCCGACGGTGACGAACTTGGCGGGTGAGGCGGCGACGTTGTTCGCGCTGTAGACCATCTTCGACTCGGCCGACTCGCCGAACTTCACGCTGTTCGGCGCCGGGTCGGCGACCGAGGCCCAGACCTCGTTGATGATCCCTTTTTCGAACAGCTGGCAGAGTGTCAGGTTGGTGCCGGGGTTGGCGGGATCGGCGATGCCGATCAGGTCGGCGTAGGCGGGCGTGTCGAGCTGGGCGTAGTCGACCTCGGTTCCGTTGGAGGCGATCGGCAACATCGCGCTGTCGACGTTGGTCGTCCCGTCGCGCAAGTCGACGATCTTGAGGACGTTGTAGTTGAGGAACGCGGGCGCGTTCGGATCGTTGTAGCCGCGGTAGCGGCTGGCCCACTGGAACGCCTTCACGTGCTCCTGGGTCAGCTTCTGCATCTCGGTCGGATCGCAGGTGACGGCGTCGTTGGCGCCGCACTTGTTCGCGTAGTTCAGCACGAGGACGTTCGGGTTCATCTGCACGATCTGGTCGTGGTGCTGCTCGATCCAGGGGTCCGAGTTGGTGAAGCTGGTGGCGTTCGGCCAGACGTAGCCGCCCGCGCCGCCCGTCGTGCCGGCGTTGCCCGTCGAACCGCCGGTGGCCGTCGCGCCGGCGCTGCCCGTCGCACCGAACCGCCGGTGGCCGTCGCGCCGGCGCTGCCCGTCGCACCACCCATAGCCGTCGTGCCGTCGCTGCCGGTCGTGCCACCGGCGCTCGCGCCCCCCGTGGCGCCGCTGCCGCTCTGGCCGCCCGCCCCCCCGGTCGCGCCGGTCGCGCCGCCGCGACCCGCGCCGGTCGTCGTGCCCGAGCTCGACGTGCAGGCGGCGAGCGTGCTCGCCAGCGCAAGGGACCAACCGATCAACGAGAGCCGCCTGGGGGTCATGGCTCCTGAGGAAGTTCCGGCCGCCGCGCAAGACGGCTCAACAGAAGAGCTCAACAGAAGACGGCCCCAACAAACGGGGCGGGGTGCCGTCAGGGCTGCGTCACGACGATGTTGTCGAAGGCGGCCTCGGCGCTTTCGGTCGCCACCGCGGCGTAGCCGCTCGCGACGGCCGTGGGCGGCGTGTAGGTGCCGAGCACGGTCCCGTTGACCTTCGCGCTCAGCACGCCCGCGGCGTTGGCGCTGAGCACGATCGTGTACCAGGTGCCGACCGCCAGCGCCGGGGTCCAGAGGGGGCCGCTCGTGATGGCGCCGGCGTTTCGCATCTTGATCTGCGCGCCCGTGCCGGGCTCGATCGCCAGACAGGCGTAGTCGCCGGAGGCGCCGCCCGTGTAGCGGAGGCAGACGTATGCCGTGGTGACTCCCGACGTTCCGACCGCCAGCACCTTCACGCTGGCGTCGATGGTGGTGGCGCCGGTCCAGGGGGCGCCGGTCGCGCTCGAGCCGTAGGCCAGCCGGAAGGTCGCGCTCTGGGCGTGATTTTGGGCGAACGCTTTGGTCGCGTCGGCGATCACCTGCCAGTCGCCGTTGCTCCCCCCTTCGCGCGTCCAGCCGGCGGCCATCGCGCCGACGGTGTCTGACTCGAAGTTGTCGCAGTAGACCCCGGGGCAGCCGGCGGCGCAGATGCCGACGGTGCAGACGTTGGGCGACGCGCAATCGGCGCTGGTGGCGCAGGTCGTCTTGCAAGCGCCGGTGCCGCAGACATAAGGCGCACAGGAGGTGGTGGCCGGGGTGGTGCACGTGCCGCTTCCGTCGCAGGAGGCGCCTGGCGTGAGCGTCGAGCCGGTGCAGGTGGCCGCCCCGCAGCCGGTGCCCGACGCATACTTCTGGCAGGCGCTGCTTCCATTGCAGACGCCGTTGGTGCCGCAGGTCGTGCCGCCGGCGTCGCTGCATTGGGCGAGGGGGTCCTGGCCAGCCGGCACCGCCACGCAAGCGCCGACCGAGCCGGTGAGGTTGCACGCGCTGCAGATCGACGAGCAGGCCGACGCGCAGCAGACCGACTGCACGCAGAAGCCGGAATTGCAGGTGGTGCCGCTGGTGCAGGCCGTTCCGTTCGAGGCGAGGCCGCAGCTCTTGGTGGTGGTGTTGCAGGTCGCGGTCGCCGCGCAGTCGGTGTTGGCGGCGCAGGTGGTGTTGCAGGCGGTGCCGCCGGCGTTGCAGGCGAAGGGGGCGCAGCTCGTCGGCGTCGCGGTCCGGCAGCTGCCGGCGCCATCGCAGCTTCGCGCCGCCGTGGCGGTGCCGCCGGCGCAGGTCGCCGGCGCGCAGGGCGTCCCCACCGCGTAGAGCTGGCACTTGCCCGTTCCGTCGCAGAGGCCGTTGCTGGCGCAGGTGGTGGCGCCGGCATCGGCGCACTGGGCGAGCGGATCCTGGTTGGCGGGGACGTTGGTGCAGGTTCCCGCGCTGTTCGTGAGCGCGCATGACTGGCAGGTCCCCGTGCAGCTCGAGGCACAGCAGACTCCTTGCTGGCAGAGCCCCGACGCGCAGTCGCCCGCGCCCGCGCAGGTGGTGCCGAGCGCGCCGCCCGCGCAGTGGCCCGGCACGCAGCAGATCGTCCCGTTGCAGCTGTAGCCGGTGGCGCAGTCGGCGCTGGTCGCGCAGCTCGTCTCGCAGTCGCCGCCGGTGCCGCAGACGTAGGGCGTGCAGCTCACCGTCGCGCCGGGAACGCAGTCGCCCACGCCGTCGCAGCGCGGTCCCGGCGTCTCTGCGCCTCCGGCGCAGCTGTCCATCCCGCAGGAGGTCGTGGACCCATAGCTCTGACAGGCGCCGTTGCCGTCGCAGAGCCCGTCGGTCCCGCAGGTGGCGGAGGCGGCGACCGCGCACTCCTGCAGCGGGTCCTGGCCGGCCGGGACGTTGGTGCAGGCCCCCGCGCTTCCCATGAGCCCGCACGACTGACAGAGACCATTGCAGCCGGTCATGCAACAGGTTCCCTGCGCGCAGAAGCCGGAGTTGCAATCGGTGTCGGCCGAGCAGCTCGCGCCCACCGGCTGCTTGCCGCAGCTGCCGTTCAGGCAGCTCGCGCCGGCGATGCAGTCGGCGCCGGTCGTGCAGGTCGTCTTGCACTGCCCGGAGGCGCCACAGACGAACGGTGCGCACGACTCGGCGGGGGTGGTGACGCAGGTCCCGAGACCGTCGCAGCGGCCGGCGAAGGTCAGCGACGATCCGGTGCAGCCGGCGCTCTGGCAGGCGACGCCGACGACGTATTTTTCGCAGGCGCCCGCGCCGTCGCAGAACCCGTCGGTGCCGCAGCCGGCAGTGCCCATGTCTTGGCAGTTGGAGCGAGGATCGGTCCCCACGTCGGCCGGGATGCAGATGCCGACGTGCTGGGCGGCCGCGCAGGTCTGACAGGTGCCTGAGCAGTCGGTCGCGCAGCAAAATCCGTCGGCGCAGAACCCCGAGGCGCAATCGCCCGCGGCGGCGCACGAGTGTCCGATGGCGAGCGTGCCGGTGGGTCGGCTCTCCGTTGGCGCGTCTGCCTTGCCGCCGTCCTTGCCGCGGGCGTCAGGGGCGCTGCCGTCGGTCGCTGTACGGGGCGGCGCGCCGCCACCGCACCCCGACGCCAGACCCATACCGCCGCCGAGCGCGGCAACCGCGAGCACCGCCCGCGCTCCGATCCACCGTCCAACCGCCATGAAACGAGCCTAGCGGGAGGTGTCCGGCCGGCTCGAAATCGGGTCAGCCGCGTCCGCACGCGGCGCGCGTCAGGGCGCTTCTTGCCCGCCTTCTCCTCCTTCCCCTCCTTCCCCTTCGGGCGGAGGCTGCGGTCCGGGGACGATGCCGGCGATGTCCGGATCCTCGTCCGGTCCGAGCGCAGGCCGATCGGCCTTCCCGCGCTCGCGTTCATCGCGGCGCTCGGCTTTCTTTTTCTGACGCTCCTTGCGAGCGATTTCTTTCTTTCTCTTTTCGAAGGGATTCGGTCGCGGTCGCATTGGCCTCCCTATTCTGCCTCACTGTGGGCCGCTCTGCATCATCCAGATAGTTGAGCCGCGCGCGCGGCAGGCCGTCACTTTCGACCAGCCGAGGTGAATCGTATGTCCGCTCGTCGATATCCTGCATCGATCGTCTGCGCGGGAGCGCTGTCTCTCGTCTCCTTCGGCTGCGCGTCGTCGCAGCCCCAACAGACCGGCAGCGGAGGGTCGGGGTCGGGGACGGGCGGTTCGGCGATGGGGGGAAACGGCTCGGGCGGCAGCGGCGCCACCGGCGCCGGAGGCAGCCCGGGCGTGCCGGTTCCCGACGGCGGCTACGGGCCGAGCGGCGACGGCGGCGTCTGCTCATCGGCGCTGGCCGATCGCGTGCGCATAGTCGAGATCGACGTCGGCGCGACGTACGGCTACAACGAGGTCGACAACAACGGCGCGGCTCTGGGGCTGACGCCGCTGGCGATCTCGCCGATCCCGGGCGGGGGCTCGCGGCTCGCGTTCCTCGACAAGGGCGCCAGCCTGGTCCACGTCGTCACGCTCGACGCGAACGATCAGGTGGTGGCCGGCTCGGCGTTCACGTTGCCCGGCTATGACTTCCAGGATATCTACGCCGACGCCAGCGGCGGCACGCTGCTCATCAGCCGCAACGCGATGGGCGCCACCGCCGGCAACAACTGCGGGACCATCAGCAACCTCTGCGGCCTCGTCGCCAACCTTCCGACGGCGGCCTCCTGCTACGACATGTACATGGTCCGCTTCGACGGCGCGTCGGAGACCTGGGCGACCAAGCTGACCGACACGACCGCCACCCAGCCGGCGTACATGACCAGCCCCACGCAGACCGGCGACATCACCTTCGTCTGGTCGGAGTACGCCCACAACGGGCGTATCGCCTTCGACGGTGCGAACTACGCGGGGTACTACGGCATCGCCATCTCGGTCAGCCAGGCCTGCGTCGGATCGAGCGCGATGACGACCGGCATCAACATCCACCAGGGCGATCAGATGAAGGTGGTGAGCAGCG
The DNA here is from genome assembly GCA_036267635.1 of Polyangia bacterium. Taxonomy (GTDB): domain Bacteria; phylum Myxococcota_A; class Polyangia; order Fen-1088; family Fen-1088; genus JADGRB01. The sequence continues at coordinate 33,016 of DATAVR010000178.1, forward strand.
CGGGCGCGCTGCAGAAGACGCCGGGGTTCGGCATCGGCTGCAGCCACAGCGGCTACGAGCGCGTCATCTACGACACCGTGGCCAAGAAGTTCGTTCCGGTGTGCAAGAACGACGCGCCGACCGGCGGCAAGTCGGGGAGGATCGCGCTGGCGCCCAACACCTCGACGATCTATCCGGTCGACCTCGACTACTCGGACCTCGGCAACGTGCTGATGGCGGGGGGCGGCGGCAACTGGATCATCAGCAGCGACATCCGGACGGGGCAGACGGCCAACTCCAACGGCCTGGCCGACGTGCACCTGCTGCACATCGCCAGCACCACTGCGCTCACTCCCGATAAGGATCTGATGCTGGTGAGCGACACCGAGAACGATCGGGCGCCGCACCTGGCGGCCTACGGCCCGAGCCAGCTGTTGGCGGCCTGGGAAGAGTCGACGACCACCGGGGACTTCTCCCAGAACGACAAGAACCGCCAGATGTACCTTCAGATCCTGGACAGCACGACGGGCGCGGCGCCCGCCGGCTCGACGACGTCGTCGGCCGGGCCGGTCATGGTTTCGCCCAACGTGCTCGGCAGCCGCTACCAGGACTTCCGCGCCTTCCCCGACGGCTCCGTCGCCTACCCGGCGCCCGGCAGCGCCGCTACCAAGATCAAGATCCTGCGCGTCCTCGGCTGCAGCAGCTGAGATCACGGGCCCCTGACACCCCGGGCTTGACCCGGCGGCAAGAATGGCAGGAGATCAAGGGACGCGGGCTCTCCCGCGTCCAGAGGCCGCACCGTGCCCGCTATCGGCGAAACCATCGGCAGCTACCAGATCCTGAAGCAGCTCGGCGCGGGCGCGATGGGCGAGGTCTACCTGGCCGAGCACCGCCACCTGAAACGGAAAGCGGCGGTGAAGCTGCTGGCGCCCGAGCTGGTCGGCCGGCCGGATCTGCTGGAGCGATTTTTCCTGGAGGCACGCGCCACCTCCGCCATCGCGCATCCCGGGATCGTGCAGGTGTTCGACTGCGAGGTCGACGCCACCGGCCGCCCTTACATCGTGATGGAGTTCCTCGACGGCGAGACGCTGGCTGCAGTGCTGGCGCGGCGGGGCGCGCTGCCGGGCCTCACCGCCGCGCGGCTCGGGCGAGGAATGGCCGAGGCGCTGGAGGCAGCCCACGCCAAGGGGATCGTGCACCGAGACCTCAAGCCCGAGAACATCTTCGTGCAGGCGCAGCCGCCCGACTCGGTCAAGCTGGTCGACTTCGGCATCGCCAAGCTGGCGGGCGATTTCCGCGCCGGGCAGGTTCACCAGACCCGCAGCGGCGCCATCATGGGGACGCCGCTCTACATGTCGCCCGAGCAGTGCCGGGACTCGGCGAATCTCGACAGCAGGACCGACCTCTATTCGCTGGGGTGCGTCCTGTTCGAGATGCTGACTGGGCGTCCCCCGTTCACGCACGCGAACCTCGGCGATCTGGTGGTGGCGCACATGACCGAGGCGCCCCCGGACGCCCGGGCCGTGAACCCGTCGGTGCCGCCGCCGCTCGCCGCGCTGGTGGCCGAGCTGCTGCGCAAGAACCCGGCCGAGCGCCCGGCGGGGATGCGCGCGGTGGCCGAGCGCCTGGCCGCGTTCATCGGAGGGATGACCACGGTGCCGGACGCGCTGCCGCGCGGGCCGGTGGCGACCCAGCCCCCGACTAAGTCCAAGACGACCTTCGGCGACTCGGCGGCGGAGCTGGTCGACGGCGCCGCGCCGCCGCGCAAGCGCTCGTCGATGACGCTGGTGGTGGCTGCGGTGCTCGGGCTCGGCGCCGGCGGCATCGCCGTCAGCCGGTTGCACATCAACCATGGCGAGAACCAGAGCGAAGCGGCACCACCGCCCGCCGCCGTTCCGTCACCGCCGACATCCGCGCAGCTGCCCCATGCTGCAGCACCACCGACACCAGCCGGCGAGATCGCACCTCCAGCCGGCGCGGTCGCACCTGCGCCGTCGCCCACCGCCGCTCCGCCGCCCTCGTCGACACCGGCGCCGCCGCCAGCGAAAGAGGAAGCGGCCGTGGTTAAGAAGAAGGGGCGCCATCATGGTGCCGAGCTCGCGTCCGCCGCCACTCGACCACCGGAGGAAGCGCCGGCGGCCTCGCCCTCAGCATCGTCGCCCGAGCCGTCCGTCGCTGCTGCGGCGGGGCCGCTCGATCTCTCCGGGGCCTGGGAAGGGCCGTGGAGCGATCTCGACCACCACCAGACCGGCAGGTTGTACCTGCAGGTCGGCGGCGGCGGTCAGGTGAGCGGCTGGCTGTCGAACGCCACCGCCGGTCGCAGCTATCGGATCGCCGGGCGCGCCGAGCGTCCGGGCGACCTCGCGCTCGCCTGTCAGTGTCCCGTGAACCAGGGGTTCGATGTCCACGTCCTGCTCCACCAGGCTGAAGGCGGCGAGCTCAAGGGGCGCGTGTCGCTCTCGGCGGCGGCCGGCGTGTTCGGGCAAAGCCACGTCGTGCTCCACCGCACGACCGCGCGGTGAGACAGCCGTCGCTTTACGAACAGCGCGACTGCGCCTAGAGTCCCGCGCATGAGCTTGATTCGGTTTCGCTTGGGGAAGCTCTTCCCGATCGTCGCGCTGCTCACCCTCTCCGCGGTCACCGGCTGCGCAGCCTCTACGATGATCCAGAGTCAGCCGCCCGGCGCGCGCCTGTTCCTGAACGGCGTGCCTGTGGGAGTCACGCCCTACACGATGACCGACACCAACATGAGTGGGTCGATCGTGCAGGTTCGGCTCGAGTACCCGGGCTTCGATCCCTACAACGCCATGATCTCGCGCAGCGAGGAGCTCGATCCGCTGGCGCTCATCGGCGGCATCTTCCTGCTGGTTCCGCTTCTTTGGGTCCTCAAGTACCAGCCGGTCCACTACTACCAGTTGCAGCCGGCCGGCAGCGCGCCGCCCGCCAACGGGTGGGGCGCGCCGCCGCCGCAGGGCTATCCGCCGCCCGCGCCGGGCCCGGCTGGCTATCCGCCGCCGCCGCCGCAGGGCTACCCGCCGCCCGCCCAGCAGGGTTACCCGCCGCCCGCCCAGCAGGGCTACCCGCCGCCGCAGTAGTCTCGCTCGAAGACTATTCGGTTGCTTCGGCGGTGTCGGCGTCGGTCAGCGGCGTGCCGGCGTTGATGCGCATCGGCTCCCGCGCGCTCTTGCGTGGCTTGGCGGCGTCGGCGCACGCCTGCCCGAGCGCGGGGCCGATCCGGTCCCACAGCTCCTTGCCCATGCTGGCCGGGAGCTGGTGGCGATCGGCGGCGAACGTCGCCGAAGCGGTGCGCATCCCGGTCGCGCCGTTGCGCACGTAGATCGTCGCGCTGCCGTCGTTGCCCTCGATGGTCACTTCGCCGTCGACGTAGGCGACGAGGTTCAGCGTCGCCGACATCTCCCGGTACTGCTCGGCGCTGTCGACCGCCCGCAGGTTCGGCAGGATCTTCATCCCCTTCGATTTGAAGAGGCGCATCACCTGGCGGCGGACCGGCTCGGCGTCATCGCCGGTGAAGGCGAACACCGCGACCTTGGAGCCGGCGACGACGATCGGCGGCGGCTCCTCCTTCGGTGCCGGACAGGCCTTGGCCGCCGGCTTCGACCTCGGCCTGGCGTGCGACGGGGCATGCTTGCTGGCGGCGTCCGCGGGGCGCGGCGCTGTCGCCAGCGCGACGACCACCAGCGAGGTCCAGATCGCGCTCTGCCGGGGGGCGAGACTGCGGCCGAGCGGCATCTCCCTCGAGGGTAACCCAGGATGCCGGTCAGCTGCGCAGTTTGTATCCGGTGGCCAGCATCCAGGCCGTCAGAACCGTGGCGATCGCGACGACGCCGCCGGTGATGGCGAGGCCCAGATAAGGCGAGCTCGACGCGGTGCCGAGAAAACCGAAGCGCAGCCCCTCCACCATGTAGAGGATGGGGTTCAACCGGGTGACGGTGTCCCAGGGGTGCGGCAGCATGCGCGCGCTATAGAAGATGCCGCCCAGGAAAGTGAGCGGCGTGAGCACGAAGGTCGGCACGACGTTGAGCTGCTCGAACTTGTCGCTCCAGATCGCCACCGCCAGGCCGATCGCCGCGAAGGCCGTTGCGATGAGCAGCATGTAGACGATGACCCACAGCGGGTGCGCCACGGAAAAACCGCAGAACAGGCCCGAGATCAGCCAGACCAGGCCACCGGTCAGAAAGCCGCGCGCCACCGCCGCGGTCAGGAACGCCGCCAGCAGATCGGCGACCCCCAGGGGCGCGATGAGCAGATCGACGATCGTCCCCTGCAGCTTGGCGATGAACATCGACGACGACGTGTTGAGGAACGCGTTCTGCGTGAGCGTCAGCAGGATGAGGCCTGGAATGATGAAGCGGATGTAGGAGACGCCGTCGATCTCGCGCACCCGGCCCCCGAGGGCGTAGCCGAAGACCAGGAAGTAGAGCGTCGTCGTCACCACCGGCTGCGCCAGCGTCTGCCCCGGCACCTTGAGAAACCGGCGCGTCTCCTTGGCCAGCAGCGTGCGGAATCCGATGCCGTTCACGGCGACCGCCGGGTGAAGCTGGCGGCGTCGGGCCGTCGGGTGAGCTGCAGAAACACGTCTTCCAGTGACGGCTGTACGATCTCGACATCGACCACCGCGGGGGAGAGCGCGCCGGCCAGCGACAGCAGCTCGGCGATCGGCGTGCCGTCGACCGGGCAGATCACCATCTGGCCGCTGGCGTCGACGGTGGCGCCGCGGCGGCGCAGCGGTTCGGGGAGCGCCTCCGCGCCCGCCGTCCAGGGCGACGCCAGCCGGAAGCGGACCTGCTTGCGTCCGAGCTGGCGCACCAGGGCCGCGGGCGTGTCGAGCCCGACCAGCGCCCCCTTGTCGATGACCGCCACGCGATCGGCCAGCGCCTCTGCCTCTTCGAGGTAATGCGTGGTCAAGACGATGGTCGTCCCGGCGGCACGCAGGGTCCGGACGTACGACCAGAGATCGTGCCGCAGCGCCACGTCGACGCCGGCGGTCGGCTCGTCGAGGAACGCCACCCGCGGACGATGCACCAGGGCCTTGGCGATCAGAAGGCGGCGCTTCATCCCGCCCGACAGGGCGCGCGTGTTGGTGTCGGCCTTGGCCGAGAGATCGAGCGCCGCCAGGACCTCGTCGATGCGGGCATCGTCCGGGGTCACGCCGTAGTAGCCCATCTGGAACCGCAGCACCTCGCGCGGCGTGAAGAACGGATCGAAGTTCACCTCCTGGGGCACGAGTCCCACCTGCTGTCGCGCGCGCAGCGAATCGCGCACCACGTCGTGTCCCAGCACCATCGCCGTCCCGCCCGTCGGACGCACCAGACCGCAGACGATCGAGATCCAGGTCGTCTTGCCGGCGCCGTTGGGACCGAGCAGCGCGAAGATCTCGCCCGGCTCGATCCGCAACGTGAGGCCGCGCAGCGCTTCGACCTTGGAGTAGGTCTTGGCAAGGTTCACAGTCTCGACGGCGGCGGCCGGCATCGGCGGTCGCGAAGGATGGCGCCGACGGTAATTCGGCGCAAGTGCTAGAACCAGGGCGGCCAAACAAAAGGAGGTCTTCATCGTGAAGTTGGACGTCGTTTTCGCCAGCACGCGCGACGGGCGCGAGGGGTTCCCGATCGCCGAATGGGTCCTGGAGCGCGCGCGGGCGCACGGCGCCTTCGAGCCGGAGCTCGTCGACCTGAGGAAGGTCAACCTGCCGCTCTTCGACGAGCCGAGGCACCCACGGTTTCGTCAGTACGAGCACGCCCACACCAAGGCCTGGAGCGCGATCGTCGCGGCGGCCGACGCCTTCGTGTTCGTCACGCCCGAGTACAACTACGGCATGCCCCCCGCGCTCCTGAACGCCATCGACTACCTCTCGGCCGAGTGGGCCTACAAGGCGGCGGCGATCGTCAGCTACGGTGGCATCTCGGGCGGCACGCGGTCGGCGCAGATGACCAAGCAGATGTTGCCGTCGGTGAAGGTGATGCCACTCCCCGACGGGGTCTCCATCCCGTTCTTTCGAAACATGATCGACGCCGAGGGGCGCTTCGTCGCCGGCGAGGCGCAGGACAAGGCCACAACCCCGATGTTGGACGAGCTCGCGCGCTGGGCCGGAGCGCTCGCGCCGTTGCGGAAATGACCGGGGCCTCCCGTTCGGGCCACGCTTGTTATATTGGTCGCCCGTGAGCGACCTGACTCTGACAGCGGGAGGGGCGGCGGCGTTCGCTCCACCGTCCGTGCGCGCCGCGGAGCGCCCCTGGATGATCGCCCCGGGCGTCGACGCCGTGCTGTTCCTGGGCGTCACGCTGCTCACCCTCATCCCCTGGGTCGTCTCTGACGTCCTTCACTATCCCGGCTGGTACGTGATCATGGGCGTGGCCGTCGCCAACGGTCCGCATCTCATCTCGACCTGGACGCGCGTCTATCTGCTGCCGGGAGAGCGCTTCAAGCGCCCGGTGCGCTACTGGCTGATTCCCGGGCTGGCGCTGGCGTTCGCCATCACCGCCGACGCGACCGGCGGCCTGCCCCTGCGGGTCGTCCGCTCGATGATCTTCTACTGGGCGACCTGGCACTTCGTCGCGCAGAGCTGGGGCGTGATGCGCATCTACCAGCGCAAGCACGGCGCCGCCGAACGGCCCGAGGCGCGGCTCGAAAAGGCGTTGATCTTTCTCCCCGCGTTCTTCTGTGCGCTGCATCGTCTCTACACCGGCCCCTGGACGTTGTTCGGTGTCGAGGTGATTCACCTCCGGCCGCCCGCGCTGGCGGTCAACGCCTTTGGCGCGCTCATCGTCGCGCTCGCGGCCGTCTATCTCTTCGTCTGGGTCGGCGCGAGCAAGCAGCGTCCCGCGTACGAGTGGCTCCGGCCGGCCTATCTGCTGTTCAACTTCCTCGGCTTCGCCATGCCGTTCCTGGTGATCCGCGACGGCAACAGCGCCTTCGGGGCCGCCGCGCTCTGGCACGCGGTCCAGTACATCGCCATCGTCTGGCTCTACAACGATCGCCGCTATCGCGGTGGCGCCGATCCAAGCGCGCGCCTGGTCTCCTGGGTGTCGCAGCGTGGACGGGCGTTCGCCTACATGGGGCTCATCGCCGCCTGCGCCGTGGTCGTCTACACCATCGCCTTCGGCGTCTCGTTCTTCGTCCACCGGCCGTTCATGGACATCGCCCTGACGTTTTGGACCGGGTTCACCCTGGGCCACTACTACCTCGACGGCGTCATCTGGAAGTCGCGGCGCTACGACCTGCGCACGCTGACCACCAACGCGCCAGCGCCTGCGGTCTAGCGCCGCGGCCCCGGCCCGAGCTCGACCGCAGCGGACGCGACCGACGTTGCAGCGGGGGGCGCTCTCTGAGAAAATGCAGGCCCTTCCCCCCAGGAGTGTCGCTTTGAATTATTGGAAAATTGCTTTAGTTGGTCTGGCTGCTGCTTTTGTCTCGGTCGCTTCGTGTAGCCATCCGGGCGGCACCGGCACCGGCACCGGCACGGGAACTGGTGGGAGCACCGGAACCGGCGGCTCGGGCAACTGCCCGGCCGGGACCGTCGGCTGCCCGTGCAACGGCACCTCCTGCGAGCAAGGTCTAGATTGCGCCAACGTCGGCGGGGGCGAGATGCAGTGCGTGGCGACGTCGACCGGCACGGGCGGTTCGGGAACCGGCGGCGCGACCGGGACCGGCGGCAGCGTGGCGACCGGCGGCGCGACCGGGACCGGCGGCGCAACCGGTAGCGGCGGAATCGGCACCGGCGGCGCGACCGGAACCGGTGGCAGCGGCACGGGCGGCGCGACGGGGACCGGCGGCAGCAGCACGGGCGGCGCGACCGGAACCGGCGGCAGTACCTCAGGCGGCAACCTCATCGAGAACGGAGACTTCTCACAGGGCACTACCAACTGGCACTTTGAGAACGGGACGGCCAGCATCAACGGGAACCAGTACTGCGCGAGCAGCATCAACTCGGGCGCCCTGTTCGGCTGGCAGAACACGACGACGCCCCTGATGTTGTCGGGGAGCGCCAGCTATACGCTTTCGTACCAGGCCTCCGGCCAGAACAACGCCTCGATCCACGTCAAGGTCGCTCACGCGGTCGATACGTTCATGCCGGACGACTACGACCCGATGATGGTCAACGGCCAGCTCGTGAACGATCAGGTTGGCACGAGTCTGCAGACGTTCACGCATCCGTTCACGCCCGCGATGGGGGACGACAGCAACACCGGGGTAGCGTTCTTCGTGGAGTCGGGGCAGAACATCTGCATTGCCAACGTGAGCCTGGTCCAGAACTGAGTCGCTCGGCGTCACATTGGACATCGTGAAAGGCGTGCGGTGGCGGACGAGAGGCGCTCGGGATTGGCTGCTCGCCGTCGCGGGAATCATCTGCTTGGGCGGGGGTGGGTGTGGAAGCGCCACCCTCCACAGCACCGACGGTGGAGCTGGTCAATCGGGTTCGGGAGGCGCTGCGGGTACGCGTGGATCGGCCGGCGCGGGTGGCGCAGCGGGATCGTCAGCGATGGGCGGCGCGGGAGGCGTTGGTGCCGCAGGCGCGGCGGGGGGCACGGCCGGCGTCGGGGGAAGTGGGGCCGCGGCCATCGCCATTACCAGCCCGACTTCACCGACCTACACGAACAGGCCCTGACGGTCACCGTGAGCGTCACGGAGTCCGGTGCGAGCAGCGTCGAGCTGCTCAAGAACGGGACGATGCTCGCAGCTTTGAGCGGGCCGCCATATTCGTTCAGTTGGGACACCACCCAGGAGACAGAGGGGAGTTATCAGCTCGTCGCCCAGATGGTCGTGGGAGGGCAGATCGTCGCCAGCGCGCCAGTCACGGTCGTCGTCGATCGTACGCCCCCGACGATCGTCTCGAAGACCCCGGACTCGGGTGCAACCAATGTCTCCCTAACCGATCCGATCCAAGTCGTTTTCTCCGAGGCGCTCGCTTCCACGAGCGTCACCGCCGGCGCAGTCATGCTGGCGCTCGGCAGCACGGCAGTCGGCGCCACCGCTATGCTCGCCGCAGACGGAAAGACGGTGACGCTCGCGATCACAAACCTGGCGTCGCTGGTCTTGCCGGGGACGATGACCGAGAACGCGACGGTTGCCATCACCGATCTTGCCGGCAACGCCTTCGCCGGTGCATCGTGGAACTTCTCCGTACCCTTGTGGGTCGATCTTGGATCCGTGAGCGGCGGAAAACCGGAGATGGTCCTCGATTCCTCGGGGACACCAACTGTCGCCACGATCGTCACCACCGGCTCGACCTCGCAGTTGCTGATCGCGAAGCATACGACCGGCACGAGCTGGGACACGAGCACGCCGTCGCCACAAGTTCAGACGACCGTCACGGAGTTCAGTCTGGCGATAGATAAGTCGAATGCACTCTTTCTCGCGTGGGACGAAGGATACGCCTCGGGAACGGCCACACCGATACTGGTGGCGCGTTGGACAGGGACAGCCTGGGACAAGAGCTACGGCCAGCTGCTGCACACCTCCGGCGGTGCGGCCGAACGTCCCACGATAGCGCTCACCGCCGCTGGACAACCGATCGTTCGGTGGGCTGAGCTGGTCGCTCTGTCGTCAGGGCCCGACTACGTCTCGCAATGGACGGGGAGCGCCTGGAATTCATTTGCCGGCGTTCCCTCGGGAGATTGCGACATGCAGCCCTGTCGTATCGTCCTCGACAGCTCCGACGATCCGATCATCGAGACCAGCGGACAGATCTCGCGTTGGATCGGCTCATCGTGGACCACACCGGTCAACGGCGGAGATGGTCTCGCCCTCAACAGCACCCAGCAAGCTGTCACATTTCAAGACAGCGGGACGTCGATCCAGGTGCTCGGCATCTCGCCCACAGGCGCTTCGGCGAGTTATGTTCCGGCTCTGAGCATCTCCCCGGTCGAAAGTGAACCATTGCGCCTCGGTCAGATCGCGACCGACGGGAGTGACGAGCCGATCATCGTCTGGTTTCAGTACGACGGAGGTACGATGTCGAGCCCGGCAAACCCAAACCTCCACGTCGCGCGGTGGACAGGCGCGGTTTGGGATCAGAGCTACGGGACGCTCAATAATGCGTCGGGTCGCTCCGCTCTGGTGCTCGGGCAGGGCACGACGCCAATTGTCGCCTGGGCCGACGGCTCCACAGCGATGGTGCACGTCAGCAAGAGCAATCACTAACGACTGATCCGCAGCAGGCCGTCGTTCGCCCAGCGGCCGCAGAGCACGAACGCGCGCGCGGCGGCCGCCTCGTCGGTGCGGCCGGCCGCCAGGCCTGCGCAGAGCTCGCCGAATGTGACGTCGCCTCCTTCGAGGCTGCGCAGCCAATCGCCCTCTTCGACGTCGACGGCGCGGTGAAAGACGTCGCTGTTGCGGCGCCACACGATCAAAGTCGTGGGGTTGGGATCGGGAGCGGCCGCGGCGGGATCGTCGGCGCGCCAAAGTGAGACGACGTCGAAGCGGGTGGCGATCAGCTCGTGGCTGGGGACCAGGCGCAGGGGAAGCGCCGCGAATCGTTCGGGCGGGCGCGCGCGCAGCGCTTCGACCGTGAGCGGTTCGGCGTCGGGACCGTCGAAGAGCTCGAACCGTGCGCGCTCGAGGCGCGCCAGCTCGGCGAGCCAGGGGCGTTCGGCCGTCGCCGCGTGCGCCGCCACGAACCCCGGCAGCCGCGCGCCCACCTCACGCAGCGACGGATGGGACGGCCGGCAGACGTCGAGGTAGTCGGTCACCAAATGGTGAAACGCCGCCGGGCCCAGCGCCCCGGCGGTCTTCGGGTATTCGTCGGCGAGGACGTCGCGGATGCGGGCGAAGTACATGTCGGCGTAGATCTCCATCCGTGCGCTCGCTGGCAGCCGCGCGTCGCCGGCCACCATCTCTTCGACCGCGCGGCGCGCCTCCGGGCCGCGCGCGGCCAGAGTCGCGGCGACGGACTCGCGCGCCGTCACCAGCTCGTAGAACAGCGCCTGGACCTCGGCGAGCTTCATGCCCCGCGGTCTCCGCCGCCGCCGGGGCCGCCGCTCACCTGACGGGCGATCTCCGCCGCCCGCCGCGACTCCGCGCAGAGCTTTTCGAGCGGCGGGATGTGGTCGTCGCGTTCGAGCAACGTCGCCAGGTCGCCGAACCGCGCGACGGCGTGGCGGTAGAGCTCCCAGACCCCCTCGCTGACCGGGTGATCGTGGGTGTCGAGGAGGTGCGTCGGCTGCACGCTGTGCCCCGCCAGGTGAAACTGTCCGACCCGTGCGCGCGGGATGGCGTCGATGAACGCCACCGGATCGAACCCGTGGTTGTGCGCGCTCACGAACACGTTGTTGACGTCGAACAGGAGGCCGCAGTCGGCGCGCTCCGCCAGCGCGGTCAGAAACTCTGGCTCGCTCATCGTCGAGTGGCGGTAGCTGAGATAGCTCGAGACGTTCTCGACCAGGATGCGCCGGCCGAGCCGCTCCTGCACGCGCGCCACGCGCGTCGCCACGTGCCCGAGCGCCTCCTCGGTAAATGGCAACGGCCACAGATCGTGCGCGCTCTGGCCGCCGAAGCTGGACCAGCAGAGGTGGTCGGAGATCCAGGCCGGCTCGATCTCCGCCGCCAGCGCCGCCAGCCGCTCGAGATAGCGGGCGTCGAGCGGATCGGTCGAACCGAGCGAGAGCGACACGCCGTGCAGCACGATCGGCCGGTGCGCGCGCGCGGCCCGCAGCACCCGGCGCGGGTTGCCCCCTTCGACCATGAAGTTCTCGGTGATCACCTCCCACCAGCCGACTGACGGCTCTCCGGCGGCGGCGGCTTCATAGAACGGGGGCCGCAAGCCGATCCCCTGACCGAGAGCGGCGAAACCGTGCATCGCCCCAATCATTGCACAGCGCGCTGCGGCGGGCCGGCGCGAGCGTGGCGCGAAGGTCTGGCGCGCACACGGGAGCGCGGCGTTTTTTCGCACGCCGACGGCCGCCTGGGCCCCAACCGGCCGTTTCAGCATAACGGGCGCCGCTAAATCGGGGTCCTAGGGACGGCGCGAAAGATGCACAATGAAAGGGCCAGCACCTCCACGAGCGCGCGGCCTGGCACCGGCGCCCGGATGCGCTAGAAAAGAGCTGAGACCATGAAGCCCCTGATTGTCGTCTCGTTGTTCGGCGCGGCGGTCCTTCTCGGTCTTCCCGCGGGCGCTCAGGTCGGCGGGGGCGGCCAGCAGATGCCCGCTCCGTACGCTCCGCCGGTTCCGCCTCAGCTTCAGCAGAGGCCGCAGATCGAGCAGGTTCCGGCTCAGGATGCGCAAGAGGGCGCCCCGCTGGATGGGCAGGGGGACGTCCAGATCGTGGGCGGCCCGCCGGCCGGCGAGCTCGCTTTGCCGACGGGCGACGAGGCGCAGCCGACCTCCGATCCGAATGCGCCGAATGCGGCCGACTACCCGCCGGCCGACCTCGGCCCCGACAACGACATCGCGCAGAGCTACGACGACGGCTACGACCCGCAGGCCTACGCCCAGTTCCAGACCGCGCTCGACCCGTACGGCGCCTGGGACTACGACAGCAGCTACGGTTACGTCTGGTCGCCGGCGGCGTCGATCGTCGGCGCCGGGTTCTCGCCCTACGCGACGCGCGGCCACTGGGCGTTGACCGAGTACGGCTGGACTTGGGTCTCCGACTGGAACTGGGGGTGGGCGCCTTTCCACTATGGCCGCTGGATCACTCGGGCGGGCCGCTGGAGCTGGGTTCCCGGATCGATGTGGGGTCCAGCCTGGGTCTCTTGGCGGTCGGGCAGCGGCTACGTCGGCTGGTCGCCGCTTCCGCCCCGCGGCGTGCGCCTCGCCGGCGGCTTTGGTGCCGGATCGTCCTGGCGGTTCACGCAGGCGGCCAACCTGGGCGCGGCGCGCCCGGCGTTCTTTTCGCCGCGCTACCTGCCCGGGATGTTCGCGCGGACGACGGTCGTATCGAACGATCGGTTGCTCACGCACGGACGCTGGAGCGTCCATGTCAACGCGGGCCCCACCCGCGGCATCGCGGCCAGGCCCGTTTCCCTCTCCCGGGTCGCGCCAAACGTCATGCCGCGCGTCGCTGTCTATCCCCGCGCCGGTATGACCCTGAGCGAGCGCCCCTGGATGCGCGCCGAGGCCGCACGCAGCGACCCTCTCACCCAGGGCTGGCACGCGGGGACGCCGGTCTCGCCGACCCACACCGTCGGTCGTGCCCCCGCCTACGGAGCCGGAGTCCGCGCGGCCGCCACAGGTTGGTCACCGCGTCCCGCGCAGACTTACGGGAGCGCGGGAGGCTACGGTCATCCGTACGGCAGCGGATGGTCGGCGCCAGCCACGCGCCCCTCCTACGGGGCGCCGAGCGCCTACGGCGGGCAGACCGCCTACCGTGCCCCCGCGTCGGCCTACCGCGCGCCGGCGCCCGCCTATCGTGCACCGGCGCCGGCCTACCGCGCACCGGCACCGGCCTACCGCGCACCGGCACCGGCGTATAGCCCGCCGTCCCGTTCGTGGGCGCCACCCTCGGGCGGCGGAGGCAGCCACTTCGGTTCGTCCAGTGGCGGCAGCCACTTTGGCGGATCCGGCGGCGGCCACTTCGGCGGGTTCGGCGGCGGCGGTCGTCGCCGCTGAGCTGGTCCTTGCGCGCGAGCCGAGCGCCTGCGCGGTTGACGCTGTTTCGCCGCCGCGCTATCAAAGATCGCTCGGGCGTTTAACTCAGCGGAAGAGTGCCACCTTCACACGGTGGAAGCCGTAGGTTCAATCCCTACAACGCCCACCCAAAATTTCAATTACTTAGACGAGACCCCCCTCTCGGTAAAACCGGTCAGGGACGAGTTCCGGGACGAGTTTTCTGCGCGTTCAGTTCGGTTCTCGGGCCGATGTCGAGAGCGCGCGCAGAGTGAGCCGCGGAAGCGTTCTGATGGTCTGCTACTCCCGCCGCGGCGAAG
>DATAVR010000179.1:0-22385 GCA_036267635.1 Polyangia bacterium
ATATGGCTAGTTGAGCTGGCGGCCGAGGGCGAGACGGAAGTTCCTCGCGCCAGTGGTTCCCACCTTTTGCATCACATTTCTTTGCGCAATGCGCTCGATCAGGTTTCAAAGCAGTGCGTCGACCAAGCTCAAACCAACGAATTTCGATGGTTGGAAGGACTCGGAACCCGCCTAAAGAGGGATCGCGAGGTTCCATGGTCCCGGAAAGAGGTCGAACGATTGGCGGGGTTTCAATTTTCGGGGCGCTGGTCGGGGACTGACGCGCGCCCGCCAGGCTCCGATCCTAGCGAAGTCGTTAATGCGCTGATCGAACTTGGCGTTCTGAGAGAACGAGCAGACGGATCGGTCGATGTCCCGGACATCTACCTCGATGGTCTCGGCCTGACTAGGAAGGGCGGCGTTGCGCGAGGCTAGACTCCTACCCTATTCATTTTTTGCCGCAGATCTTTACGTGAGTCGCCAACCAACTTTTCGTGGGTCATCAATAGTCCGTCACCCCCCATACGCCCCCGCCCAAAACTCCCGGAACACTGCCGGCGGTTCCGGCGAGTCCATCAACCGCTGCGTCAGCAGGATCCCCACGAGGTCGTTCTTGGGATCCGAGTACGCCGTCGTCCCGTAGCCGCCGTCCCAGCCGAAGCGGCCGGGCACCACCCACGGTTCGCCCTCGACGCTCCGCACGTTCACCGCCATGCCGAAGCCCCAGCCGCTGTGGTTGCCGAAGAAGATCTCCGCGCCCTGCTTCTGCTCGGGCGTCAGGTGGTCGCGGGTCATCGCCGCGACCGACGCCTGCGTTAACAGCCGCGCGCCACCCACGCCCGCGACGCCTCCGTTCAGCAACATGCGGCAGAACGCGAAGTAGTCGTCGGCCGTCGACACCAGGCCCGCCGCGCCCGATTCGAAGGGCGGCGGGCGGCTCCAGTCGCTCGCCTGGCCGGTGCCGTCGAACACTTCGAACGACCGGCTCTCGCGGTCGAACCTGTAGCAGCCCGCCAGGCGACCGAGCTCGGACGGCGGGACCCAGAAGCCCGTGTCCTTCATTCCGAGCGGACCGAACAGGCGCTCGCCCAGGAAAGCGGAGAAGGCGCCGCCCGACGCGCGGGCGACCAGAACGCCCATCAGGTCGCAGCTCGCGTTGTAGAGGAAGCGCTCGCCCGGTTGGTACATGAGCGGCAGCGCCCCCACCCGGCGCATCCATTCGTCGGTGTCGGGGACCAGTGACGGGTGCGGATGGCCGTCGCCGCCGAGGTGGCCGTCGCGAATCGGCCGCTGAATCGGGTAGGTGTCGGGCGGCGCCATGACACTGCCGAAGCCGAGGCACGACGTCGGCAGGTCGTAGACCGTGATCGCGCGCCGCGCGGGGACCGTGTCGTCCAGCTCCGCGTCGATGCGCCGCAGGACCCGGCGGTTCGCCAGCTCCGGCAGCCAGCGTTCAACCGAGTCGTCGAGCCGCAGCAACCCGTCGTCGACCAGGATCATCGTCGCCGCCGCCGCGATCGGCTTGGTGATGGAGGCTATTCGGAAGAGGGTGTCGCGCCGCATCGGTTCACGACCGCCGACCACCATCGTGCCGAGCGCGGCGACCTGAACGTCGTCCCCGCGCGCGACCAGCGCGACCAGCCCGGGAACCTCGCCGCGTGCGACGTGGCCGGCCATCACGGCGTGGAGATCGGCGCCGCCCAACGGATTGAGCTTGGTGTTCGGCACGTTCGAGGCTAGGAGCCTGCCATGTGTCCGCACGACTTGAGATCACAATCTGTGATCTCAAGATTCGTCCGTCGCCTGGCCTCTCCAGCAACCTTGCCGCTGGTCGTCCGAAACCCGCCGCATGACTGCAGAGCCGGTCCCCTTCGAACAGGTCGAGCGAGCGATTTTCTTCTTGCGTGGCCACCGCGTGATTTTCGATACGGATTTGGCGGCGATGTACGGCGTCGAGACGAGAGCGCTCCTGCAGGCCGTCAAACGGAACCGCGAGCGGTTCCCGAGCGACTTTGCGTTCGAGCTCAAGAGCGAAGAGCTCGAATCTTTAAGATCACAGATTGTGATCTTAAAGAGAGGGCGCGGAAGCCATCGAAAATACTTACCTTTCGCCTTTACCGAGCAGGGCGTCGCCATGCTGTCGAGCGTTCTGCGCAGCCCGCGCGCCGTGCAGGTGAACATCGAGATCATGCGCGCCTTCGTGAGGCTACGGCAGCTCCTCCAGTCGAACACCGAGCTCGCGGCCAAGCTCGACGCGCTCGAGCAGAAGTACGATTCGCAATTCAGTATCGTGTTCGAAGCCATTCGCGAGCTCATGACCCCGCCCGAGGTGGAGACGAATCCGGCGAATCCGATAGGCTTTTCACGCTGAGACGTCGCAAGTCGCCCGGGAGGTACGTTCCCACCCGAAGATGGTCGACGCCGCCCACGCCCGGGAGCTGCTCGAGCGGGCGATCGCCCGCCACGGCGGCGAGCGGTGGTCGCGGATCGAGCGCCTCACCTTCCGGCCGCGCGCCCTGTCGGGCCTGCTCCCCTGGCTCAAAGGGAACGGGCGGACGTTCGGGCTGCCGTCGCGGATCGAGCTCGAGCCGCAGATCGCGCGGGCGCGGTTCTTCGACTATCCGCGCGCCGGCGAGCACGGACTGTTCGACGCCGGCCGCGTCGCGCTCGGCGAAGCCGCGCCCGCCGAGCACCGCGGGACATTCCGCGGGTGGGGCAAGTGGCGCCGGTGGCAGCCGCTCGATGCGCTGTATTTCTTTGGCTACGCGCTCACCCACTACCACGCGATGCCCTGGACCCTGCGCGACGCCAAGCCGCTGGCCCTCCGGCGGACCGGGCGAGCCGGCGACGGCTTCGCGCTGACCGTGCGGTTTCCCGCGACGTTGCACACCCACTCTCCGGTGCAGACCGTCTACTTCGCTCCCGACGGCCTCATCGTCCGGCACGATTACGTCGCCGACATCGTCGGCGGCTGGGCCCGCGGCGCGCATTTCTGGCGGGACTACGTGACGGTCGAGGGGCTGCCGATCGCGCGGCGCCGGACCGTCTACGCGCGCCTCGGCCGGCGGCCGCTGCCATTGGTCGCGCTCGACGCGCACTTCGATCCGCCGACCGTCACCTTCGCGTCTGACACCGCTACCCTGGCCGCTTCCCGCCCACCAGCACCTGGTCGATGAGGCCGTAGTCCTTGGCCTCGCCCGCCAGCATGAAGTTGTCGCGCTCGGTGTCGTGCTTGATCCGGTCGATCGATTGGCCCGTGTGGTGCGCGTAGAGCGCGTTGATCGTATCGCGCGTCTTCATGATCTCGCGCGCGTGGATCTCGATGTCGCTGACCTGGCCGCGCACGCCGCCGAGCGGCTGGTGGATCATCACCCGCGCGTTCGGCAGCGCGCTGCGCTTCCCTTTGGCGCCGCACGCCAGCAGCAGGCTGGCCATCGACGCCGCCCGGCCCACGCAGAAGGTCGCCACCGGGCAGCGCAGCGCGGAGATCGTATCGTAGATCGCCAGCCCCGCGGTGACGTCGCCGCCCGGCGAGTTGACGTACATCATGACGTCCTTGTCCGGGTCCTCCGACTCGAGGAACAGCAGCTGCGCGATGACCACGCTGGCGACGTCGTCGTCGATCGCGCTCCCCAGGAAGACGATGCGGTCCTTGAGCAGGCGGGAGAAGAGATCCCACCCGCGTTCGCCCTTGTGGGTCTGCTCGACGACCGTGGGAACCAGCGTCGTGGTCATCGTTTCTCCGATCCCGAGGGCCCCGACAGCCAGGCTACCAGCGCGGCACGCGAGAAGCGCCAGGCCGCGCCCGCGCCGGCGCCCGCGCCCAGCTTGCGCCCCGGCAGCTTGCCCGCCTCCGCCATCGCGACGACGACCGCCTCGTCGATCTGCAGCAGCTGGCCCGCCTGCTCGGCGTTCAGCACCTCCGGCGGATTTTGCACCCCCGGTGGCGTCTGCACCCCCGGTGGCGTCTCGTACGCCTGGAATGAATAGGCGCCGACCGTGGGCCCGGCGGCCCCGACGTCGACCGTGATCTTGTGGGTCGCGAGAGCGCCCAGCGCGGAGAGCCCGCGGCGGCTGTCGGGATCGACGTACCTCGAGACCAGGCCGGCGACCAGGTCCTTCTTGCGCATCCCCAGGGCCTCGGCGGCCCGGTCGAGCTTGCCGACCGCCGCCGACGGCAAGCGGACGAAGAGCGCGCTCTCCGGTGCGTTCTTTCTTGGCATATCCCAAAGATATCTAAAAATATCCCGGCGTCAACTGGCCAAGAACGACCAAGAACGACCAAGCGCGACCAAGAACGACTGAGCACGGCCGAGCCCGCGTCTTTTCGGCGGAGCGAAATGCAGGATTGGCAGCGAGAGCGGCGGAGGTCACGGTGGTCGCCCGCTGAAAAGCGCGGTCGCGGCCGGATCGCCCGTCCGATCGCTTCTCGCGCGGGCTGGCATCCACGATGCACTTTGGCGAGTCGACCTAACAAGGAGGTCGAAGTGAACCAAGCCCTCGCTCGTGAAATTCTGCTGTTCGAACAGGAAACCTCGCTGTGGATCCTGGTCGCCGAAGACGACCCGGACCTGCGGCGACTGCTGGCGGCGACCCTGCGCCGCGACGGCCATCAGATCGTGGAGGCGCGTGACAGCGCCGAGCTGCTGGAGGCGCTCGCCTCGACGTTGATCGAACCGGACGCCTCGCCGTTCGATCTGGTGATCTGCGAACAGACGTTGCCTGGAATCCCCGGGCTGACCCTGCTGGCGGGGTTGCGGGGGCGCGATCGCGCGACGCCCTTCATCCTCATCACCGACGAGGCGGCCGTGCGCGCGCGCGCCGAGCGGCTGGGCGCCGCGGTCTTGGACGACCTCGACGTCCCGGCGATCCGCGCCGCCGTTCGGAGGGCCGCGGGGATCGGGCCCGTCAACGACTGAGGCCCGCCCGGCGGACGGCGGGGCGCTTCAGCGGCCGTGCGCGGCGCCGAGCTGGGCGGTGACCTTCGTCGTCGCTTCGCTGAGGTAGACCTTCTTGGTCCAGACGACGTAGCCGGGCAGCGAGGCGCGGATGGTGACCCGCTCGTAGCGCGAGGTGGGGACGTGCTTGGGGGCCGGGCCCA
The DNA here is from genome assembly GCA_036267635.1 of Polyangia bacterium. Lineage (GTDB taxonomy): Bacteria > Myxococcota_A > Polyangia > Fen-1088 > Fen-1088 > JADGRB01. The sequence continues at coordinate 5,081 of DATAVR010000179.1, forward strand.
GCGCCTGGCCGTTGACGGTGATCGCCGCCCCGGACGGCGACGAGCTGACGAGCAAGGTGGCGGGCGGGCGGTGCAGGCGCTCCGAGACGTCGACCGGCGCCGACGTGTCGGCCGTCAGATCGCGCGAGACCGTCTGGTAGCGCTCGTGGGAGATGGTCAGCGCGCCGTCGCCGCAGGGGATCTCCGCGCCCGCCAGCGGAGTTCGACCGAGCGTCTGGCCGCGCCAGAGGACCTTGGCGTCGGCCGGCTCGGTGACGACGTTCGCCCGGCAGACGCCGTCGGCGGCGGCAACGGCGCGCGGTGGGGGTGAAGGCGCGGCCGGCGCGGCGGCGATCTCGCGGGCGGGCGCGGGCGACGGCGCGACCGGCGGCGGTGCGGGCGCGACTGCCGGTGGCGCCACGACGGCCTCCGGCTTCGCGGCGAGCGCGGCTGCGGGAGGCGGCGGCGCCGGCCGGCGGATCGCGTGACCGATGGCGAGGCCGACCAGCGCGCAGGCGACATAGGGCGCCAGGCGCAGCCCGATCCGCCGCGCGTCCTTTGCCGGCCGCCGGCTCTTGGGCGGCGACAGGAGCGGGGGCCGAGGCGTCATGGCCGCCGTCGCCTCGCCCGTTCGCTCGGTCCGCTCGTCCGCGATCTCGACGGGCGGCGCGGACGCGGGGTGCTCGAGCGACTCGTCTTCTTGGCCCGGTTCCTGGCCCGGTTCCTGGCCCGGTTCCTGGCCCGGCGGTTTGGCCACGCGCTCGGCGGTGGCGTCCTCGTCGTCCGACTCGAACAGTGTGCTGTCGATGAACGACGCCAGGTCGGTCGCGTTCATCTCGCTGAGCGGGTTGGCCGGCAGGGTGAACGACGCGCCCGGCATGCGGGTCTCGACGACCCGGGACGACACCTGCGCGCGTGACGAGAGAGGCGAGAGAGGATTGGGCGGCAGCGCGAACGGCGTCCCCGGCGGGCGCGGCTCGGCGAGCACGGGCGCGCGCGGGACGCCGAGCGGGCTGGTCCCGGCGCGGGCGCGCGGCGGCGCGACCCCGATCATCGTCGCGGCCAGCCCGGAGACCGGGGGCGGTGGCGGCGGGCGCCCCGGCGACGGCGCCGCCTGGGGACGCGGGGCCGAAACCTCCGTGGGATCCGACGGCTCGGGCGGGATGGCGACCGGCACCGCCGCGCGTCGCCGCGCCAGCAGCCGGCGGTGCACGCTGGTGCTCGCCTCCTCCATCTCCAGGAGGGCGACCCGCAGCAGCATCGCGCGCGCGCCGCTGCCGGTGGGGCCGGCGGGGGCCGGCCGCGCGTCGGTCACCCGGCAGCGCCCCCGCATCGCCACCGACTGGTCCTTGAGGCGGATGGCGAACCGCCCCTCGGTGCCGATCGGCAGCTCGCCCGAAGCGGGCAGCACCAGCGCCCCCTCGGAGGCGAGCCCGGCGAACTTCTCGATGAAGTCGTCGAGCGTCTCGCAGCGGGTGCTGACGTGGATGAGCGGCCCGCGCGCCGCGCCCGCCGCCGGCGCTCCCGAATCTCCCGCTTGTCGGTTCGCCATCGCGCGCACCACCGCCTCCTCATCGGCGCTTGACCGCCGGTGCTGAAGCTCGGCGCCATCGATCCTCACGCCAACGCGCGGGCCCGTCAATAGGACCAGTTGAGGATGAATCGGTTGAACGGTTCCGACGAATTGGTCTCAAAGTTGAGCATCTGGCCGCTCGCCCAGGGGACGGCCTGCGACGCGTCGACGCAGCTGGTGGGATCGCAAGACGCGCAGATCGCCGCGGTCGCCGGCACATCGAACGGTGGGAAGACCGACAACATCTGCCCCGGGGAGGGCGGCGGCGGGAGCGGCCAGAACCAGTTGGGTTGCGAGGAGGGAATCGTCAAGGTGACATCCGCCGCGTCGACCGCCGCTGCGTTCGCCGCCGCGCAGGTCGGGGCGAGCGGCGGCGAAAAGTCCGCCGTCCCCGCGACCGTCCCCTCGGCGCCCGAGACCTCCTCGTAGTCGAGGAAGTACGACCCGGCCGGCAGGGCATAGATCGACAGCGCGGGGACGGCGCCGGCGCCGCTGAACGCCCCGGGGGTCACGGGCACCTGGCCGCAGGCCCCGAGGCCGACCAACGCCTCGGTGACTGAAAAGCCGACCGTCGACGCCGACGCCAGCGTGAACGGATGGAAGACGTCGCCGGCGCCGCAGACCCCGGCGGCGTCGATCGGCGTGCCGTCGAGAACGATCGGTGGCCGTGAGCACTGCCAGATGCAGACGTTGCGCGGATGGCTGTCGGCGAGCGCCGCCGCCCAGAGCGCCGCCAGGCTCTGACCGTAGGTGCTCCGAAACGCGGCGTCCATCGTGGCGGCGTCGTCGCCGACGCGGAGCGTGTGATAGATCGTCATGAACGGTTGCGGGCCGAACTCGTCGAGCAGGTAGCCGACCAGCCAGGCCCCGGCCACGTAGACATCGTCGGGATCGGCCGTGGTGAACGAGAGCGACGGCAGCGCGGTCCAATCCTCCGAGGGCTTCACGTAGGAGTAACCGTAGAGGGCCGAGGTGCAGGAGAGCACGACGGCGACCCCTTCGACCAGCACCGGGGGCGGATACCCGGTTGGCCAGAGATAGGCGTGGACGAGCTCGTGAAGCTCGAGACCGGAAGACGTCTCGACGGTGCTCTCTTCCGTGCACGCCCCCGCGCCGGCGGGACAGCCGGCGTGGGCCTGGTAGTCCGCCTGGTCGACGAACTTCTCGTACGTCACCTTCCTTCCGTCCGGCCACTCGAAGCCGAGGTACCCCTGCAGCTCGGCGAAGTGCTGCTCGAGCGGTCCCAGGATGTCGGGACAGGTCGTGTCGTCCGCCGCGCGGGTCAGATAGTCGAAGTGCGCCGACGGCCAGTGGCGATCGGCGGGTTGATCGTAGCTGCCGTCGCAGGCCGCCAGCGCCGACGCCGCGCCGAGGAGCGTCCCCGCCACCGCCAGCCGACGCCGCGCCCCAGCCACGGCGCCAGCATAGCGCGATTGACGGTCAGCGCGCGACGCCTCGAACCCGCCACTCGAGGGCGATCTCGTCTTTCACTTTGACCACCCCCGCCTTCGAGATCGGCGTGATGCCGAAGTCGGTCTGGCGCAGCGTCGTGCGGCCGGTCGCCTCCAGCGTGTCGCCTTTGACCTCGAGGTGGACGCGCAGCGTGAGCGGGCGGGTCACGCCGTGGAGCGTGAGCTCGCCGCGCAGCGAGAGATCGCCGCCGCTCGGTCCCAGGGCCGGCCCCATGCCCGCCCCCACGCCACCGGCGGGCGCCACCGACGTCGCGACGAAGCGGACGGTCGGAAAACGGCGGGTGTCGAGGCAGTCGGCGCCGACCATCGCCGCCTGGACCTGGGGAACGTCGGCGGCCGGCTCGCCCTGGCCGCTCACGCGCAGCGCGCCGGCGTCGAACGTCACGTCGACCGCCGGCTGCGACGATTGGGCGAGGCGCTCCGGATCGAACGTCGCGCTGCCGTGGAAGGTTCCGGCGACCACCTCGTGCTCGTGGCCGGCAAAGCCGAAGAGGCCAGCCTTGCCGACGTGAATCACGAGCCGGCTCGCGCCCGGATCGAGCACGTAGCGGCGCGGCGCCGCGCGCGCGGCCGGCGCCCCGAGGGCCACCACGCCCGCCAGCGAGGCGGCCGCCAGCGCCGACAACAACGGACGTCCACCCGCGGCGCTCATCCAGATCAAGGTAAACAAAGTTTCGCCGCCCGCAACCGGGGTCCGGTGTACAAACTCCGCCGCGCGCGTAACAGTGGAGCGATGGCCGCGGCGCTCACTCGCGTTCGAGGCTCGGAGGTCGAGGGATGGATCGCCGCGCGGCGGTTGGCGGCGCAGCAGATCGGCCGCCGCGCGTTCAGCAAACCAGGCGAGCTGGTGGCCTGGATGGGGGCGATCCAGGCGCAGGATCTGGCGGCGGCCAAATGGGCGGTCGGATTGCGGCTGGGCGGACGCGGCGGCGGCGAATCGGTAATCGAGCGCGCGCTCGCCGACGGCAGCGTCATCCGCACCCACGTCATGCGCTGGACCTGGCAGCTGGTGGCGCCGGCCGATCTCCATTGGATGTTGCCGCTGGTGGCGGCGCGGCTCATGGCGCGGACGGCGCGGCGCCATCGCGAGCTGCATCTCGACGCGGCGACCTTTCGCCGAAGCGGCGCGGCGCTGGCCCGGACGTTGCGCGACGGCGCGCACCGGACGCGCGAAGAGCTCGGCGCCGCGCTCCGGGCCGGCGGCGTCGCCACCGACGGGGTGCGGCTGTCGCATCTGCTCGGCCAGGCCGAGCTGTCGGGCCTCATCTGCAGCGGGACGCCGCGCGACAAGCGTCCCACCTACGCGCTCCTGGCGAGCCGCGCCCCCCGACCAGGCGCGCCGCTCGCGCGCGAGGCGGCGGTGGCCACGCTGGCGCGGCGTTACTTCGAGAGCCGCGGGCCGGCGACCGTGGCCGACTTCGCCTGGTGGTCGGGCCTGGCGCCGGCCGAGGGGCGCGCCGGCCTCGAAGCTGTCCGCGCGCATCTCGTCTCCCAGACGGTCGGCGGGGTGGCCACTTGGTGCGGCGCCGAGACGGCGCGGCTGCCGGACGCGGCGATCGCCCGTGCTTATCTGCTGCCGGCCTTCGACGAATACCTGGTCGCCTATCGAGATCGCAGCGCGGTGTTGGCGACGCAAGATGTCCGTCGCCTCAACGCCGGCGGCGGCCTGCTCGCGCCTGCCATCGTCGTCGGTGGCCATGTCGCCGGGACCTGGCGGCGGACGTTCGATCGCCGGGGCGCCGTCACCATCGCGCTCGGTCCGTTTGCGCCGCCGGGCGTCCGGGCGCGCGCCGAGATCGGCGAGGCGGCCGAGCGGTACGCCGCGTTCCTCGGGCGGGCGCCGAATATCGTTTGGACGAAGCGGTAAGCGGCGGCCGAGCGCGAGCGGGCTTCAGTTTCCGTCGTAGGCGCGCTCGAGCGCGGCGCCGTCGAGCTTGCCCATCTTCATCATCGCGGCCATCGCCCGCGCCGATTTGGCCGGGTCCTTGCCCGAGAGCAGCTGGGGAAGGATCGTCGGCACGACCTGCCAGGAGAGGCCGTACTTGTCCTTCAGCCAGCCGCAGGGGCCTGGCTGGCCGCCGCCCGAGGTCAGCTGGTCCCAAAAACGATCGACCTCGGCCTGCGTCTCGCAGTTGATGACGAACGAGACCGCTTCGTTGAACTTGTTGAGGGGGCCGCCGTTGAGCGCCACGAAGTCCTGCCCGTCGAGCTGGAAGGCGGCGGTCATGACGGCGCCCGCCGGGCCCGGGCCGCCCGCGCCGTAGCGGGTGAGCGAGAGGATCTTCGAGTTGGGGAAGATCGAAACGTAGAGGTTCACCGCCTCTTCGGCATCGTCGTTGAACCACAGGAACGGTGTCGGCTTGCTCATGGCGGGCTCCTCCTCAGGTTTGCGGTTTCTCAGGTTTGCGGTTTCCGCGCCGCCAGCGCGCGCGCGGCCTTGCCGAGCTGGCTCTCCCAGCCCTTGACCGCCATCTCGGTCCAGCGCTCGTCGTGCATGGCGTCAACGGTCACCACCATTCGTACGCCGGCGGCGCCGGCGGCCAGCTCCACCTCGGTCGCGACGTCGTAGGCGGCTACGCCGGGAACGAAGTCGGCCAGGTGCAGGTAGGCCAGCCGCCGGTGCGGCGAGATCTCGGTGTAGGTCAGCCGCGACTCGGTGACGAGCGGCAGGCCCATCCGCTTCATCCCTTCGACCACCTCGGGCGCGGTCGCCCGCATCGCATAGCGCATCTCCCCGCCCACGCGCAGGTCGATGGCGTGGACCTCGACGCTGAACCCCTCGGGCCCCCACCAGGATTCGAGCCCCTCCTTCGTCGTCCACAGCTCCCAGACGTCCTCGATCGGCGCGTCGAACGTCCGCTCCATCGTGATGCGCCGGCGCTTGGCCGTCTCGCTCACGAGGATCTTCCTTTGGGGATCTTCCGGTGGATCTTCTGGCGGCGCCCGAGCTCGGCGGCGAACCGATCGAGCCGCCCCTCCCACAGGCGCCGGTAGCGGCCGATCCAGGTGTCGAGCTCCCGGAACGGCTCAGGACGCAGCGAGTAGAGCCGGCGGGCGCCGTCGGGGCGCGCCTGCACGAACCCCGCTTCGTCGAGGATCCTCAGGTGGCGTGAGACCCCCGACTGGTGGATGTCGAGCCGCCCCCCGATGTCGTTCACCGCCTGCTCACCGCCGAGCAAGAGCTCGACGATGTTCCGGCGGACAGGGTCGGCCAGGGTCTGAAAGGCGTTAGAATGCATGTCTATACATATGCATATCAACGCATATCTTGACTGTCAACCGGCTCGCGCGGAATCCCTGTGTCGCGTCGAGACGACAGTCGACGAACGGTCAGCCGCCGTCGGCGGAGGCGTCCGGCCTGGCTTGCACATCGCCCGGCGGCCGCGGCGGCGCCTGGACGGAAGGCGCGTCGACGCGGCGGCCGGGCGACGGCATCGGCTCGGGCACACCGACCGGGCGCCCCTGGTAAAACACCGGCCCGGTTCCGATCGGATGCAGCTGCACCGGCGGCGGCTCGCTCTGGGCGATCCGACACTGCGTGATCTCCACGAAGCCGTAGACCGCCGACGCCAACCAGATCGCCGCGACCGAGAAGCCGGCCGCCAGCCGGAGGGACTTGTCGCTCACGTTCTGCGTGGCGACGTAGCCGGTCGTCCCCGCGTTGGTCAGGAAAAGGATCGTGTCCAGCGTGGGGGGACCAGGGGTGGTCGAACAGCTGGGCTCCTGCCATTGCGGCTGATCGTCTCGCAGCGGCTGGGTGAAGATCCAGGAGCAGCCGGTCATCGACGAGAGCGCCAGCGACGCCCCGAGGAGGGCCATCGGTCCCGGACCCGGTCGGCGCATGGGGCTACTCCTGGTCGTGCGTCAGGACGATCGCCTGCTGGACCTTGCCGGCGAGGCGTGGGCGAATCTTGCCGCTGGCCGGGTCCATCCAGCCGTCGGCGGCCCGCATGAAGTAGTTGCCATCCGCGAGCGACACGATCGATCCCGTCTCGAGCGCGTTGGCGTCGCCGATGAACGGGCCGTCGATCTCGAAGGCGAGCCCGGTGTCCTTGAGCGCCTCGTTGAGCACGCGGCAGAGCGCCTTGCCGGAGGGCCCTTTGGCGACCTTGGCGGTTTTGCCGGTCTTGACGGTCTTGGCGGTTTTACCCGCTCTGATGTCGAGCTTCGCCGTCGCCTCCGCGTAGCCGATCCCCAGGACCGAGGCGACGCACGCCGCGCCGCTCCCCCATTTGTCCTGCTGCGCAACAGCGCGATAGCGTCTCATCGGCGCATCACTATACAAGCTCCTGGTCGAATTCTCGCCGCCGCGCGAGCGCCATGACACAATCGAACGATGGTGGTCGAGGCGCTGGCGCAGCATCTGGGGTTGGGGGCGCTGCTGGAGGCGTTGCAGAGCGATTTCGGCGGCTACGACGTTCTCGATCACTGGCAGCAGGGGGAGTTTCACCACGATCTGGTGATCCGGGTCGCCGCCAACGAGAAGCTGCCGGGCCCGGTGCTGGTCGTGGCCACCAACTGCAACGGCGGCGTCAAAGAGGTCCTCTGCTTCGCCAAGCGGCCGCTGCAAAATGCGCTCTGGCATCACCGCTGTCCCGACAACCCCGACTTCCAGGGAGAGCTCGGGCCGGTGCTGGCCTCCGCGCGCACGGTCCACTGGTTCGACCCCTGCGAGCTGCTCACGCCCGATGCGCGCAGCGAATACCTGCCCCAGCACCGCGAACGCCAGCCCGGCGGCGGATGGCGCCTCAAAGGGTGCGGCGTGAAGCTCGACGTCCCCGTCAGCTGATTTGGGACAGTTGATCGAGCAGCGGTGTGATCTCGATCGTTTGACGGGTCCCACACCAGCGGGTGACCATGCTCATCCATGAAATCACCCATGAAATCATCCATGAAACCAGGACTCCGGTGGGGCGCGATCTTGGGTGGGACCTGGCTGGCCGTCGCGGCGGTCGGGTGCGGCAGCAGCGGCAGCAGCAGCAAGGACGGCGGCCCGAGCGTGGGCATCGCCGCCGCCTGTAACGACGTCGCCCAGGCGCGCTGCAACCAGGGGTCGGAGTGCAGCCTGGCCGACGGCGAGACGGGGACCGGTTTCAACATCCTCGAGAGCTACGGTGACCGGGCGACCTGCGTGGCGCGCCAGACGCTCAACTGCACGAACGCGCTCAATGCGCCCGAAAACGGCAACACCCCCACGCAGATCGAGATGTGCGTCGCCTCGTTCGGGACCTACACCTGCATGGAGTTCTTCGACAACCAGCCGCCCGCGGCTTGCGCGCCGACCGGCCCGCGCGCGAGCGGCGCCCCCTGCACCTTCAACGGCCAGTGCGCGAGCGGGTATTGCAACGGGACCAAGATCAGCGTCTGCGGCACCTGCGGCGCGCCGCCCGCCGTGGGCGCTGATTGCTCGGACTCCACCTGCGCCAACGGAGATCGCTGCATCGCCGCGACCTCCCTCTGCCTGGCGCCGCTGTCGTCGAACGGCGTTTGCGGCACCGACATCCCCTGCGACCGCGGCCTCTCCTGCGTGGGCGACAACGCCAAGACGATGACCACGGGGACCTGCGAGACGGCGGGCACGCGCGTCGGCGTCGCCTGCGGCGGGACGACGCTGCCCGGCTGCGACGGCACGCGCGGCCTCTATTGCGGCGGCCCCACCGGCGCGAAGACCTGCCTGAAGATCATCTACCCCGGCTACAACGGCAGCGTCACCGCCGACGGTGGCGCGACGGCGACCGACGGTGGCTCCGACGCGGGCGCGCCGACCACGGCCGCCGGAACCGCCTGCGGCCTGCTTGCCGACGGCTCGCGCGCCGCCTGCGTGGCCGGCAACTGCTACACGGCGACCGGGGTCGCCACCGGCAGCGATCTCGGCGCCTGCAAGCCGTTCGCGGCCGACAGGGGCGCCTGCGACACGGCGGTCGGCCCGGGCTGCATGTTCCCCGCGCGCTGCGTGGTGACGGGCGGCGGCGACGGCGGCACGGCCGGGACCTGCGTCGTTCCCGACGCCACCATCTGCCCGTCGTCGTAGCGCTTCCAACCGGCCCGCAGCCGGCGCCGGTAGAGCTCGCTCGCGCTTGCCGCAGTGACCACCTTGAAGATGAAGGAGGGTCGCATGGTCCGGAAGAGCTGTTTCATTCTGGGGATCGCCCTCGGCATCTTTTGGTGGATCGGCCTCAGCGAGAACCAGGGGGCGACCGCGCTCTGGTTCGACGCCGTCGCCGCGGTGCTGGCCTTCGGGACGGCGGCGCTGCTGGCGGAGCCCGAGCGGAATCCGAGCCGCGCGTTCGGCCCGGCGCTGATCGGGCTCGGCCTGGCCATCGTCTGGGTCGTCGGCCTCTCCACGGGGCAGCCGGTCTGGGCCAGCTGGATGAACTTCGCGTTCGCCGTCGCCTTCCTGGGCCTGGCGGTCGCGGCGGTTCTGCAACCGCGGCTGGCCCACGTCAGGCACCGATGACGTAAGATCAACACATGGCCCGCTCGTCGCTCGGGATCCAGGGGATCGAGGCGCTGCACTACTACGTCCACGACCTGGAACGGACGCGGCGCTTCTTCGTCGACAAGCTCGACTTCGCCGAGCTGGGGGTGAGCGGACCCGAGCTGGAGCGCGACGGCCGGCAGCGCTCGGCGGCCTTCCGCGCCGGGGAGGCGCTCTACGTCATCCATCAGCCGGTCGGCGAAGGGGGACGGGCCTGGCGCTACCTGCGCAAGCACCCCGAGGGGGTGGGGACGGTCGTGCTCGACGTGGAGGAGATCGACCGGACGTTTCGCCTGCTGGACGAGCGCGGGGGCACCTTCATCACCGACGTGCAGCGCTTCTCCGACGACGGCGGAACGCTGGCGATGTTCTCCATCACCACGCCGTTCGGCGACACGACCTTCCGGTTCGTCGAGCGGCGCGGCTTCACCCGGCTCTTCCCCGGCTTCGTGCCGAGCGCGCCGGCGGCCGGTGCCGGCAACAGGTTCGGCTTCGAGAAGATCGACCATCTGACCGCCAACTTCCAGACCATGAAGCCGGCGCTGCTCTGGATGGAGCAGGTGCTCGGGTTCGAACAGCTGTGGGAGATCGCCTTCCACACCCAGGACGTGGCCAGCGCGGAGAAGCGTCAACATGGGTCGGGGCTGAAGTCGATCGTGATGTGGGATCCGGCATCGGGGGTGAAGCTCGCCAACAACGAGCCCTACCGACCGTTCTTCAAGGAGTCGCAGATCAACCTCTTCGCCGAGGACAACCGCGGCGACGGCATCCAGCACTCGGCGCTGGCGGTGAAGGAGATCGTCGAAGCGGTGCGCGGCCTGCGCGCGGCCGGGGTGGAGTTCATGCCGACGCCGGGGAGCTACTTCGACGCGCTGCCGGAACGGCTCCGGCAGATCGGCGTCGGCACCATCGACGAGAGCGTCGACCTCTTGCGGGAGCTGGAGATCCTGGTCGACGGCGCCAAGCCGCACCAGTACCTGCTGCAGATCTTCCTGAAGGAGGCGGCCGGCCTCTACCACGATCCGGAGGCGGGTCCGTTCTTCTTCGAGATCATCCAGCGCAAGGGGGACCAGGGGTTCGGCGCTGGAAACTTCCGCGCGCTGTTCGAGGCGATCGAACGGGAGCAGGCGCGCGGTCAGGCGCGGGGCGGCGCGGCGCTGCCCCGCATGTGAACGGAGGCCCGATGCTCGATCGCATGACTGCCGGGGTGGTTCCCGACAAGCCGCACACCGCGCTCCGCGACGAGGGCGGGCGGCTGCGCCACGAGGAGTGCCTCACCCGCCAGGGATTCGAGGGGCCGTTCACCATCATGTACCACCTCGAGCGACCGCACCCGAGCGCGCCCACCGGCGCCGCGCACGGCTGGGAGATCCCGGCCGACACCGACGACGAGCCGCGCCCGCTGGCCCGCCGGCACTATCGCTCGCAGGAGCTCGCCCAGCGCGGCGGCGGGGCCATCGACGCGCGCGTGCCGCTCTTGTTCAACGACGACGTGGTGGTCTCGATTCTCCATCCCGACGAGGCCGACCCGGTCTACTTCTCGAACGGCGACGGCGACGATCTCTACTTCATCTCCGCGGGCGGCGGCCTCCTGCGCTCGGCGCTCGGCGACGTGAGCTTCGGCCCGCACGACTATCTGTTCGTCCCCAAGGGGCTCCCCCACCGCTTCATCCCCGACGAGCGCGAGCAGGACTGGCTGTCGATCGAGTGCGCCGCCGGCTTCGGGCTCCTGGCCGAGTGGCGCAACGCCGTCGGTCAGCTGCGGATGGACGCCCCCTACAGCCACCGCGACTTTCGCCGCCCCGTCTTCGGCGGCCCGCGCGACGAGGGGTTGCGCGATCTGCTGGTCAAGCGCGGCGGCGCTTTTCACGGCTTCAGGTTGCCGCACGCGCCGCTCGACGTGGTCGGCTGGGACGGCACCGTCTACCCCTGGGCGTTCCCCATCCTCAACTTCCGGCCGCGCGTCAGCCTCACCCATCTGCCGCCGACGGTGAACGGCACCTTCGCCGCGCGCGGCGCGCTCATCTGCAGCTTCGTCCCCCGCCCGCTCGATTTTCACCCCCAGGCGATCCCCTGCCCGTACCCGCACGCGTCGGTCGATTGCGACGAGATCATCTTCTACGCGGGGGGGACGTTCACCTCGCGCAAGGGGGTCGCGGTCGGGAGCCTCTCGCACCACCCGGCGGGCATCATCCACGGCCCGCACCCCGGCGCCTACGAGGGGAGCATCGGCGCCCGCGCCACCGACGAGCTGGCCGTCATGCTCGACACCGCCGCCCCGCTCTACGCCACCCGAGCGGCTCGCTCCGTCGAGGACCCCGACTACCACGCCAGCTTCGGCTGAGCGGACGATCGCGTGGGCGAAGGTGAGGGTCCCGAACTAAATAGCCAGGCCGGGGATCCGGATGCCGGTGATCTCGTCGGGTGACTTGAGCGGGAGGTGGACCGAGAAGGTCGAGCCGCGGCCGAGCTCGCTCTCGACCTCGACGCGGCCTCCATGCAGCTCGATGAGGCGCCGCGACAGCGCCAGGCCGAGGCCGGTCCCTTCGGGGCGGGTGCCGTTCGGCTGCGCGAGCTGCTCGAACTCGCGGAAGAGCCGCGGCAGGTCGGCGCGCGCGATGCCGATGCCGGTGTCCGAGACGGAGACGATCAGGCTGCGCAGCTCGGCCCGCGCCGAGAGGCGCACCGTCCCGCCCCGCGGCGTGAACTTGATGGCGTTCGAGATCAGGTTGTAGAGCACCTGCTTGATCCGGCCGGGATCGACGTAGACGTCCGGCAGACCGGGCGACATCACCACGTCGAGGTGGATGCCGCGCTTGACGGCGACGGCGCCGATCACGCCGCGCACGACGTCGAAGATGCTGCCGATCGGCGTCCGCTCGTAGGCGAGGTCCATCCGCCCGGCCTCCACCTTGGAGATGTCGAGGATGTCGTTGACCAGCTGCAGGAGATGGCGCCCCGAGACCAGCACGTTGCCGACGTAGCTGCGCTGCTTTTCGTTGAGCTCGCCGAAGATCTGCTGCTCGAGCAGCTCCGAGAATCCGATCACCGCGTTGAGCGGCGTGCGCAGCTCGTGGCTCATGTTGGCCAAAAAGGCGCTCTTGGCCTGGTTGGCGGTGTCGGCGGCCTCCTTGGCCTCGCGCATCTCGCGCTGCGCGCGCTCGCGCTCGCCGACCTCTTCCTGGAGCCGCCCGTTGGCCTCCGAGAGCTGGCTGGTGCGCTTGTCGACCCGCACCTCCAGCTCCGACATGATCGCCCGCAGCGAGCTCTCCGCCGCCTTGCGCGCGGTGATGTCGGCGAACGAGGCCATCGCCGCGTAGGGGGCACCGTCGCCGAACCGGACCAGCGGCTGCGAATTCATCGAGATCCAGACCTTCGCGCCGTCGCCGCGGGTCACGCCCAGCACCACGTTCTGCCGCGCCTCCCCCGTCCGCAGGGTGACCAGGAAAGGGAGCTCGCCGGCCGGGACCGGCTGCTCCTCCTCGTCGACCACCGCGGCGAAGGTCTCGGCCGACGGACGCCAGGCCATCTCGGCGGACGAGCGCGCCAAGATTCGTTCGCAGCTCGCGTTGGTGGCGAGCGCGTTCCCCTCGGCGTCGATGAGGATGATCCCCTCGTCGAGCGCGGCGATGACCGACCGGTAGCGCTCCTCGCTGTCGCGCAAACCCTGCTCGACCCGCCTGCGCTCCATGAACTGGCCGATCTGTCCGCCCAGAGCGCTCAGCATCGAGAGGTGGTCGTCGTTGGCCTGACGGATCTGGTGACTGTAAAACGCCATCACCCCGATCACCTCCGGCCCATTGCGCAGCGGGATGGCGAAGGCGCCGTGGAGGCCCGACAGGTCCGAGAAGCCGGCCATCGGCAACGTCGGCTCCTCGGCGAGATCGGGGATCCAGAGCGGGAGGTGCCGCTGCCAGACCCGCCCCGGCAGCCCCTCGTCGGAGGCGACGTGGGCGGCGCGCCGGTCGGCGAGGAACTCGGTGCGGTCGTAGCTGTCGGCGCTCCAGAGATCCACGCAGCGCAGGAACTGCCGCCCCTCCTCGACCTCCCACAGCTCGCCGACCTGCCAGCCTTGATTCTCGCCCATAATCCGCAGGATGACGGGCGCCGCCTCGGGGAGGCTTCCCGAGCCGGCCAGCACGCGGGTGATCACGTACTGCAGCGACAGCAGGCGCTCGGTGCGCTGGCGCTCCGCCACCTCGCGCTCCAGCGCCAGGCGGCTCGAGTCGATCATGGCCTGCTTGCGGGCCGAGCCGAGCAGGTCGGCCTGGCTCTTGCCGATCGCCAGAATGAGCAGCAGGTCCTCGATCGCCACGAACGCGGTGTCGGTGAACCAGGTCCAGACGCCGAGGTGGGCGATGCCGTAGGTCGAAAAGCCGATCGCCGTCACCAGGCTGGCCAGCAGCAGCACGGTCGGATCGCGGTACATGGCCAGAAAGGCCAGCGAGACGTAAGGGACGGCGCGCATCTCCGACCGGCTGCCCGAAAGGTAGATGAGCAGCGCCGTGAGCAGCCCCTGGCCGATGGCGATCTCCTGCCGGCTGTGCGCCGAGCCAGGATGCCGGACGCCGAAGTAGAGCGGCAGCGCCAGGCAGAGGCCCCCCAAGAACAGCGCCTTCCAGGCGAGCGGCAGGTGCGGAAGCGCGGCGCTCGAGGCGGTGGCCGAGGCCAGGAGCGCGGTGGCGATCCCCCCCAGCCACTGCACCACCAGCAGCCAGAGGAACATCCGATCGGTGTGCTCCCAGATCTCCTGCTGGTACTCGGCGTAGAGCCGCCGCGTCCCCGGAGTCTCGTCCGCGAGCTTCACGCTCACCGGGAGGCGAATCCGCTCCGCCCGGCGACGGGCAGGTGCGACGCCGAGGGCGCGCTGAGCGGCAACCGCGCCACCGGCAGCCGGACGCAAAAGCAGCTGCCGCGCGCGGCGTGGTCGTCGATCCAGATGGCGCCGCCGTGCACGCTCACGGCGCGCCGGCAGAACACCAGGCCGAGCCCGTGGCTGGAGCGCGCCTCGCGTCCCCCCGAGCCGCCGGCGCGGCCGTATTTCTCGAACACGACCTGATGGTAGGCGGCCGGGATCCCCGCCCCTTCGTCGCGCACCCGCAGCTCGATCGCCCGCTCGGCGCCGTCGTCGATGGTGGCGGCGGCCGCGTCGACGGAGATGGTCGTCGCGCGAGGGCCGTACTTGTGAGCGTTGTCGATCAGGTTCTCGACGATCCGGCGCACCAGATCGCGATCCCCGCGGAGGGGACCCACGCCGGGCGCAATCGCCAAGGTCAGGCGCTGCTCCTTGTCCTCGATCCGCCGCCCCATCTCCGACGAGATCTCGCCCAGCAAGGCCGGCAGATCGAACTCGGAGACGTGGGGGACGAGCGCGCCGTCGTCGCTGCGGCTCACGTCGAGCAGGTTCATCACCAACCGCACCATCGCCTGCGAGGCGCGCACCACGTCGTCCAACGAATCACGCTCGTCGGCCGGCAGCTCCGCCCGCCCCTGCACGTACTGAACGTTGGACAGGATGCTGGAGAGGGGGTTCTTGAGATCGTGGACGATGAGCGCCGTCAGCTCGTCTTTCTGTTGCTGCGCCGCCAGGAGCGCGTCCCGCTGCGTGCCGATCACCTGGACGTTGGCGCGCAACTCGTCGGAGAGCCGTTTGATCCGGAGCAGCGATCGGACGCGGATGAGGAGCTCGGTCCGGTTGATCGGCTTGGTGAGAAAGTCGTCGGCGCCCGATTCGAGCGCCGCTTTGTGCGTCTCGAGGTCGCCGAGCGCGGTGAGAAAGAGAACCGGCACGTCGCCCGCCTCCGGCAAGGCCCGGATGCGCCGGCAGGTCTCGTAGCCGTCCATCCCCGGCATGAGCACGTCGAGCAGGACCAGATCGATCCGCCGCGCGCCCAACACGGCCAGCGCTTCGGCGCCCCCGTCGGCCTGGATGACCGCGTACCCGGCGCCGACCAGATGCCCCTCGGCCACCTCGCGATTCTGGAGGTTGTCGTCGACCACCAGGACGGTGGGCGACCGCGCCCCGTCAGCCCACCCGACGGACACGCCCGGGATCCTCCGCCCGATTGGAATCGTTGAGAAAGGACTCGACGATCGCGCCGAAGGTGCGGGTGTCGATCGGCTTGGAAAGGTAGCCCTGAAACCCGCTTCCCAAGAGACGCTCGCGATCGCCCGGCATGGCCAGCGAGGTGACGGCGACGATGGGGATCTCGGCGAAACGGGGGCGCGCGCGGGCCAGGCGGATCACCGCCTCGGCGCCGCCGCCCGGAATCTGGACGTCGAGCAGCAAGAGGTCGAGGCGGCCGGAGTCGAGGACGCGCCGGGCCTCGTCGACTGTGGCCGCTTCCAGCACCTCGTGGCCGCGCAACTCGAGCAGGTCTCGGACCAACAGCCGATTGAGGGCGTTGTCCTCCACGATGAGAATCCGCGCCCGCGCGGACGCGTGCTCGGCGATCGGGTTTCCGTCGGTCGGCATCATCCAGGGGGCCCGCGGAGCTCGGTCGGCGGCGGATCCCCTCCCGGTCTTCGGCGGAACTGCCCGGCGCCTTTACCTACCCGGCCGTCATCGACAAAGGGGGACGCGGGGCGTCGGGCTCAGGGATCGCCCGGATAAGCTGACTTTCGGGGGCATGGCGGGCGCCGGCCGGCCGGCCCCAATGTCCGTGATTCGTATTCCGCGATGTCAAAGTTGTGTTACTTTGCGCGCCGCCCCCAGGACGGGCTGGTGGCGTCAATTTGGGAGACAGAACATGAACATTTTCCGATCGCGTTTCTTGATGGTGGCAAGCCTCGCCGGCACGGCGGGACTGCTGATGAACGTTAACTGTGGCGGCAGCAGCGGCGGCGGCACGGGCGGCACCACCGGCACCGGTGGCACCACCGGCACCGGTGGTACCACCTCGACGGGCGGCAAGGGCGGCACCGGCACCGGCGGCACGTCGACTGGCGGCGCGGCCGGCAGCGGCACGTCGACCGGCGGCACGGCCGGCAGCGGCACCGGCGGCACGGCCGGCGGCGGCGGCGCGAACACCGACGGCGGCACGCAGCAGTACGCGGCGTTCTCGTTCACGTTCGACAAGGACACTCAGGGTTGGGGATTCAACACGAACGACAAACCGACCGACGGGTCGGTCAACCTCTCCCTCGGCGACGCAGGATCGCCACCGACATTGACCTGGGACAGCGCCGTCGGCGATCCAACCAATGGATCCCTCGAGATCAATGCGACTTTCAGCGGCTACCGGCAGTTCGTGCAAACCGCAGTCGGCATAAAAACGACCGTCGACGCGACCGGAAGGACTGCGTCAGCGTGGGTCATGCTCGACAAGCAGGACGGTGGGTCGGCCTTGCCGGTTGGCGCGCAGCTGGAGTTCAACAGCGGCGCGAGCTACAACGGTTTTGCAGGCACATCGTACACCTCGTTGACGCCGGGAACTTGGACGAAGCTGTCACTCCCTCTGACCGCGAGCTCGGCGTTCGATCCGACTCAGATCGTCCAGGTCGCGGTTCAGTTCATCACCGAATCCCAACCAGACGGCGGTGCGGCGTTTGGCGCTCCGGTCCACGCAACCTTCCACGTCGATACGGTTACGGACGGTTCGGGCCTTCCGCTGCCGCCTCCGGTCGACTTCACCTTCGACACGTCGCTGCAGGGCTTCAGCCTCTCCGATTCGGGCTTCACCCCTGACGGTGGCACTGCTCCGACGCTTACCTTCGATTCCGCGGCCGGCGATCCCGCCGGTTCGGCGAAGCTGGTCATCCCGTTCACCGGTTACAACGAGCAGTTGGACACGCAGTTCAATC
>DATAVR010000180.1:0-27869 GCA_036267635.1 Polyangia bacterium
GGCAGCAGAAAGGCCTGACCAGGTGTGTACGGCCGGAACGTCTTGCTCACCGTCGAAGAAGATCACAGCCGTGGTCTGCTGTCGATCCTTCTCCTCCGCCGGGCGAAGGCGCCCAGGCGCTTTACCCCGACAGCCTCCTAGGCGGTCGGTCCCGAGCTCAGTTCGTGCAGTGCGCTGTCGTGTGCCCGGCGTCGGGCAGATCGCCGTCGGTGAGCGTTTGCAGGAAGCAGAGCAGATCGTTCACCTGTTGCTCCGTCATCGGGTTCTTCCCGCCCGCCTGGCGCCCGTCGAGGGGGAGCTGCTTGTCGAGGTTCTTGCGGTCGCTGGCCGGAAGATCGTCGTACTTCTGGACGGTGCCGCCGACGTACTCGGTGGTGACGAGGCCGTAGCCGGGGAAGTCGGGGTCGGGCTTCGCCTTGGCGTGCCCGCCGGCGGTCGGGTACCAGAGCTCGGGGCGGGTGTCGCGTGTATTGTAGAAGCGAACCGCCTGCTCGAGTGAGTGGATGACGCCGTTGTGGAAGAACGCGCCCCGGGTGGCGACGTTGCGCAGGGTGGGCGTCTTGAACAGCCCGCAGTATTCGGGGAACTTGGTGTGATCGTCGCGGAGCGGGCCGCAGACGCCGAGGTCGCGGTACCTGTGGTCGCGGTTGGCCGGGATCTCCGGGTTGCGCGGGACGCCGATCGCCTCGAAGGAGAAGTCGGTGAGCTGGGCCGGCGCGCCGTCGTCGAGGCTGGCGTCGGCCAGGTGGCAACCCTGGCAGTTGCCGGTCTGTTTGTCCTTGAAGACCTTGAGCCCGCGCTCTTCGGCGGGCGTCAGCTCGGAGCCCGGCTTCTTATAGAGGTAGAGGTCGTACTTGCTGTTGTAGGGGTGGAAGCTCGGATCCTCGATCTGAAACGACTGCAGCGCCAGCTGCACCTTGCCGAAGGCGACGTCGACGTCGGCCAGCGCCGTCGCGCCGAAGGCGCGAAGGAACGCCGGCGCCGACGGTGAGGCGCGGAGCCTCGTCACCAGCTCGGCGGGGTTGGTGTTGGCCATCTCGAACGCCGACAGCAGCGGCGCCTTGGCCTGCTCGGAGAGCGAGTTGGCGCGCCCGTCCCAGGCCAGCCCGCCGCCGGGCGCGGGGAGGCTGAACCCGTCCGGGTTGTCGAGCAGATCAGCGTAGCCGGGGGTGAATTCCTTGTAGCGGATCGAAGGGGCGGCGCGCAGGCCAGGCGATTTCCCCCGGGGGCCGCCCAGCTGAACAGCCAGACCGTTCGTCGGGCCGTAGGCGTGAGCGGGGTCGTGACAGGTCGCGCAGGCCATCTCGCCAGAGGCCGAGAGGGCCTTGTCGAAGAAGAGCAACCTGCCGACCGCCGCGGCGGGCGTCAGCGGGTGCGGGGGCGGCGCGGCCGGGCCCGGCGCCGCGGCGGGCGCTCCGGCGGAGAGGTCGGCCACCGACCCGTCTGCCTTCGAGCAGGCCCCGAGGGCGAGCGCGACGAACAGGAGCCCTGCGTTTCGTTGCCACTTCGCGGACGAATCGATCATGCGTGCACCCAAAGTGAAAACGACCGGCGCCGCTCGTTCCGTCGAACGGGCGGCGCCGGCCGGAATGAGAACGGCTGCTACTGGTTGAAGTTGAACGCGTCCCACAGGTCCGTGAGGGCCGGGGAGTTCGTGGGCGCGTAGGCGTTGTCCGCGGTGGTCTGGGGGTTGGGCAGGTTGTCGCGGCTGCGGCCGGTGATCGGCGCCAGCTGCCAGTTCCTCTCGATGAACTTCAGGATCGAGACGTGGTCCGCGTACCCGTGGTTGACGTTGCCGCCCGTGGTGTAGGGCGACACGATGATGAGCGGGATGCGGGTCCCGTCGCCGAAGAAGTCCAGCGGCTGGATGTAGCCCGAGTCATAGTAGCCGCCGCCCTCGTCGAACGTGACCATCACGGCCGTGCTCGCCGCCAGCGCCGGGTTGGCCTGCAGCTTGACCAGGATGTTCTTCACGTACGACTCGTAGAGGTCGAGCTTCGACGACGACGGGTGCCCGTCCATCACGCCATCCGGGTGCGCGTAGGAGACCGACGGCAGCGTGCCGTTGGCGATGTCGGTGAACATGTCGGTGGTGTCCTTCTGGTGCGCCGCCACTGACGCCGGATCCGACATGACCTGAGCCTGGTACTCGAACGGGTTGCAGATCTGGCAGTAGCCGTTGTTGGTGTTGAACCCGCCGCCGTAGAACTTCCAGGAGATCCCCTTGGCGTTGAGCGAGTCGGCGATCGACTTCTGGGTGGTCGGCGGTACCACCGTCCCCGACTGCAGCTTGCCGTGCGGATCGAAGGCGGGGTTGGTGTTGTTCAGGTAGTAGTAGGTGCTCGCCGCGCAGTTCGGGTTCGGGTGGCTCGGCAGCGACGCCAAGTAGCCGAGGATCGGCGCCACGCCCGGCTGGGTGGCGTCCGAGCAGTTGCTGAAGTTTCCGTCGAGCGTGTAGTTGTTGTTGGTGCCCGACTTGGGGTTCGGGTTGGCGATCAGGCTGGCCGGAGGCATGGCCGGGTTGCCCTGGCCGTCGGTCCAGGCGACCGCGTCGCCGAAGCCGGCCATCGAGTGGTCGGCGCCGGTGCCACCCATGAACGACTGGTGCATGTTGTCCGACAGCGTGTAGCTCTGGGCCAGCATGGTCAGGAAGGGCATGTCGCCGTTCTGCACGTTGGTGAACGCCATGCTGCTCCCCACGCCGTTGTCGGAGGTGGAGAAGGAGATGCCCACGAACGGGAAGAGATCGTTGACGCAGCCGCTCGGGTTGGCCGCCGTGGCGTTGGCGGCCGAGCAGTCGGCCTGCTGCCACATCTGGTAGAAGCGGTGGATGATGTCGCCCGTGTACGAGTCGTAGGGCATCGTCGGGCCGGTCAGCTGGAACGACCCGTTCGGCAGGTTGGCGGCGTTCGTGATGCGCGTGTCGACCGTGCGCGCCGGCAGGCCGGTAGCGCCGGTCGTCACCAGGTTGATGTCGGCCGGGAAGATGTCGGTCTCGAACGCGGCCTGCGCCGTGGTCTGGAACGGCGGGGCGGTCGGCCGCTGCGCGCTGGGCGCGCCCGAAGTGCTGGGCGGCGGCAGCGTCGGGTAGGGCGACTTGCCGGCCGGCGAGACCCAGAAGCTGCTCTCGAGCGCAGCCTGCTGCTGTGCAGACAACGCGAAGTTCGGGCCGGGCGTGCCGTCTGCGTTGACGATCCCCTTCGAAAGCAAGTTGGAGATCGTCTGCCCCGACTTCGGGACATAGGTGCCGAAGGCGTGGTCGAACGAGCGGTTCTCACCGATGAGGACGATGACGTGCTTGATCGGCGAGACCGGCTGCGGCTCGTCGCAGAGGACGTCGACCGACTGCTGCGAGGCGCAGGCCGTGTCGCCGTCCGAGGCGGCCAGGGTCACCGTCACCATGCCGACCGTGCTGCAGGTGAAGGTGGCGGACGCCGTCTGGGCGCCGGCGAGCGAGCCCGACGACGACGTCCAGCTGTAGCTGACCGGCGACGGGCCGTGGTCGACGTCGACCGCCGTGGCGGTGAGGGAGATGGTGCCGCCGACCGCGGCCTCGGCCGGGCTGGCGCCGACCGCGTCGATGCGCGGGCAGGCGTTCAGCGTGCCGTCGACCAGGACGCTTCCCGTGCTCGGCTGCAGGTTGCAGGTCAGGTGCACCGGGACGGTGACGACCGCAGCGCCGGTGACGTCGAACGTCGCCGAGCCGAGGCAGGCGCCCTGTCCGTCGGTGGTCGTGCCCTTGATCGAGATCTGGTAGCCGGTGCCGAACGGAATCCCGCTGATGATCGCGCTGACCGTCGCACTTTGGCTGACGTCGATGCTGCCGGTGCGGCTGAAGCCGGCCGGGCCGGTGATGGTGTAGCTGGCGGTGTCGAGGGTGACGCCGTTGCCGATCTCGAGGCCGATGCTGGCGCTGCCGAGACTTTGGGTCGGTGTTCCCGATTCGACCGGATCGGTCGAGCAGCCGCCGATCCAGGTTCCGGCGGAGAGCCCGCCCGCGAGGACCGCGCTCAGTATGGTGATCTTGGTTTTCTTCTTCGTCATGGTGACTTTCCTTTTTCTCGAAACACTCCGAGTTCGCTGGCGGCGACCGCGGTTCGAGCGCGGGCGTCGGCCGAGCGACCGCACTTTACGGAGGGACGCGACGCGCGACGGCGACAGTTGGGCGCCTGTTGTGCCAGCGATCGTCACAGATCGATGTCGCGCGCGTGAAAGCCGATTCGAAACCGGAGAGGCCTGTTCGAAAGTCGAAGGCCGGAACCCTCTAGAGCTCGAAGTCCGGAGATCGTCCGAGCGATGCGCCGTTGGCTGATTCGTCTCGGCGTAACTGCGGCGTTCCATGATCTTGCCCCGGCTGGAGCGAGGACCACGTTCTGGTGTGAGACTTGAAAAACGTCACAAAGGAGAACCGGTCATGAAAACGAAACTGAGCCAGAGAACCTTCATGGCGGTGCCGCTGGCGCTCGCGGTGGCGTTCGCGGCCATCAGCTGCGCGTCGACGGACATGAGCAGCACCTGGACGGATCCCAGCGCCAAGGGGGCCCAGCTCTCCAAAGTGGCCGTCATCTGTCTGGCCAAGGATCCGGGCCTGCGGCGGATGGCCGAGAACACCGCCGCTGCGAACCTGACCGGCGCACAGGCGGTCCCGAGCTACCAGGTCCTGGGCGACACCGACCTCAAGAATCGCGGGGCGGTGAAGGAGAAGCTGTCGTCGATGGGCTTCCAGGGCGTGCTCGTCATGCGGGTGGCCAGCGTCAACGAACAGGTGACGGCGGTCGACGGCCCTTACGGGACGTTCGACGGTTACTACGACTGGGCCGGCGCCGCCGTTTATGCCCCCGGCTATCTGGAGACCGACACCGTCGTGCACGTCGTCAGCAACCTCTACTCGCTCCAGGATCAGAAGTTGATCTGGTCGGGCGTCAGTCAGACGTTCGATCCGGCCTCCGCCCAGTCGTTCATGAACGACGTCTCGAAGGCGGTCGCCAAGTCGATCGAGAAGGACCACCTCATCCTCTGAGGTCCGAGACACGCCTCCGATTCGTCCTCGCGTGACGGTCGGAGGTTCGTGCCAGAATCGGCGTGAGTCGATATCCTGCCTGAAGAGTGACGCTCTGGGACGACACGCAGTATCTGAAATTTGGCGAGGAGCGAACCCGCGCGGCGCGGGAGCTTTTGGTTCGTGTGCCGCTGGCGCGGGCCGAGCGCGTCGTCGACCTCGGCTGCGGCCCAGGAAATTCGACCGCCTTGCTGCGCGAGCGCTGGCCGGAGGCCCGGCTGAGCGGCGTCGACAATTCGGCCGAGATGCTGGAGAGGGCGCGGCGCGATTTTCCTTCGATCGACTGGGTTCTCGGCGATGCGGGCAGCCACGCGCCTCCGGAGCCCGTCGATCTGATGTTCGCCAACGCCGTCCTTCACTGGTTGCCCGATCACGCCGCGCTCTTCCCGGCGCTCATCGAGAAGGTGAAGAAGGGGGGTGTCCTCGCGGTGCCGCTCAGCTCGGCCGAGCCGAGCCATCGCCTGATGCGCGAGGTTCGCGCCCGGTTGATGCCCGGGCGGCCGGAGGTGAAGGGGGCGACGCCGGTCGCGAAGGCGCCGTTTTATTACGACTTGCTCGCGCCGCGCGCCGCTTCCGTCGACGTGTGGCGCACCACCTACGAGCAGGTGATGCCCGACGCGGCCGCCATCGTCGAGTGGGTCAAGGGGACCGGCCTTCGGCCCTACCTCGACGATCTGACCGAGAGTGAACGCGCCAGCTACCTCGCCGAATACCGGGCGGCGATCGATCTCGCCTACCGGCCGCAGGTCGACGGCAAACGCCTCTTCTCATTCCCCCGTCTGTTCATCGTCGCGGTCCGCTGAGCAAGGTCGGGCTCGGACGGCGCGTCGCTTGACAATCGATCGAGCGGGCTCCCCCTTTAAAGCAGAGAGAGCGGTCGTTGAACGCACTCGGAGCCCTGCTCCAGCGCAAGCGGCCGCGAGGGCGTCATGCGCAGCGAGCAGCACGAGCATTTGCCTTTCCTGGATGGGGGCGGGGTCTCAGGTGAGCTGGCACGGTCAGTCGACTGGGCGCGCACGCCGCTCGGAGCGCCGGCCGGGTGGCCGCAGAGCCTCAAGACCATCGTCGGCGTCATCCTGCAGTCGCGTCACCCGATGTTCCTCTGGTGGGGCCCCCAGCTGATCCAGGTCTACAACGACGCCTATCTGCCCAGCTTCGGCGCCGGCAAGCACCCGGCGGCCATGGGGCAGCGCGGCCGGGACTGCTGGCAGGAGATCTGGCCGATCATCTGGCCCCAGATCGACGACGTGATGAGCCGCAGGCGCTCGAGCTGGAACGAGGACCAGCTGGTGCCGGTGCTCCGCAACGGGCGCCTCGAGGAGGTCTACTGGACCTACGGCTACTCTCCCGTTCTCGACGACCAGGGTGGCGTCGGCGGCGTGCTGGTCGTCTGCACCGAGACGACCTCCCAGGTCATCGTCTCCCGGCGGTCTCGAACGATGCGTCTGCTCGCCGAGCGAACCGCGCTCACCACCGATCCCGTCGTGATGCTGGATGCCGCCGTCGATGCGCTGCAGGGCGCGCGTCACGACGTTCCGTTCGCGCTCGTCTACCGCTATGACGGCCGCTCGCGCGCGCTCCGGCTGGTACGGTCAGCGGGCCTCACGGATCCGGCGACCGTGGACGCGACCGTGCGCGGGCTGCTGGGCCCCGCCCCGTTCGGCGACCGAGAGCCGCGGGCGGAGGTCGTCCCCTGCGACCTCCGCTGTGCGCTGCCAGGCGGCGACTGGCCCGAGCCGGCGCCGGCGCTGTTCGTCGTTCCCCTCGCCTCGTCGGGACGTGAGAGCTGCAGCGACGTCATCGTATTCGGCGTGAGCCCGCGCCTGCCGTTCGACGACGGCTATCGGAATCACCTGACCCAGATCGCGGACCATCTCGGCTTCGCCCAGGCCCAGATCAACGCCTTCCGCATTCAGGCGGCCGCCGACAACGAGCGAAACAACCTGCTTTTGCAGGCACCGGTCGGCACCGCGCTCATGTCCGGTCCCGAGCACGTGTTTCACTGGCCAACCCGCTCTTCTGCCAGATGGTGAGAAGAAGCGACATCATCGGGAAGCGCTATCGGGAGGTGTTTCCCAGGGCCGAGGAGAGACGACTCGGCGGCATCCTCGACCGGGTCTACCAGACCGGCGAGCCGTTCAGCACGGAGGAGTACCTGGTCCCCGAGGATCTGCGAGACGACGGCACGCGCGAGGACCGCTACTTCAGGTTCAACGTCCAGCCGCTCTGCGACACCGAGGGCCAGGTCTACGGAATGATGGCGGTCGCGACCGAGATCTCCGAGCAGGTGCGGGCGCGACAGGTCCTGGAGCGCTCGCAGGAAGAGAACCAGAAGCTCCTCCGGGAGCTCGAGGCCGCGAGCCGGGCCAAGGACGAGTTCCTGGCTATGCTGGGCCACGAGCTGCGCAACCCGCTGTCGCCGATCGCCACCGCGCTCCAGCTGATGAAGCTGCGGGGCGAGACGCGAACCACCCGCGAGCAGCAGGTGATCGAGCGCCAGGTCAACCACCTCACCCGGCTGGTCGACGATCTCCTCGACGTCTCCAAGATCACGCGCGGGAAGGTGGAGCTGCGCAAGGAGCGCGTCGAGATCGCCGACGTGATCGCCAAGGCGATCGAGATGGCGAGCGATCTGTTCGAGCAGCGCAATCACGATCTCTCCCTCGACGTCGCCTACGAGCGCCTGTGGGTCGACGGCGATCCGGTGCGCCTGGCCCAGGTCGTGGCGAACCTGCTCACCAACGCGGCTCGCTACACGGCGCCCGGCGGAAAAATCATGGTGAGCGCACGAAGAGAGAGTGAGCCCGAAGGCGGCCAGGTCGTCATCCGGGTGAAGGACAACGGCTCGGGCATCTCTTCCGACCTGCTCCCTCGGATCTTCGATCTCTTCATTCAGGGGCACCGCAGCGCGGATCGGGCCGAGGGGGGCCTCGGCCTCGGCCTGGCGCTGGTCAAAAACCTGGTCGTGCTCCATGGCGGCAGCGTGGTGGCGCTGAGCGAGGGTCTCGGGAAGGGGAGCGAGTTCGTGATCCGGCTGCCGGCGGTCGCTGAAGTCGGGAATCTGGACGCCATCCACTCGGAGCGCGACCGCCCGCCGTCACAGCCGGACGGCCACGGCAAGCGCGTCCTCGTCGTCGACGACAACAACGACGCGGCGGATCTCCTGGCGGAGATTCTCCGGGACGTCGGCCACCAGGTCGAGGTCGCCTACAGTCCGGTCGCCGCGCTCGAGCTCAGCGAGACGTTTCGACCCCAGGTCGCCGTCCTCGACATCGGGCTGCCGGTGATGGACGGCTACGAGCTCGCCGCGCGCCTCCGCTCGAACCCCGTGACCGCGGATTGCCTGCTGATCGCGCTCACCGGGTACGGACAGTCCCACGATCGAACCCGCAGCGAACAGGGCGGATTCCAGTACCACCTCGTCAAGCCGGTGGACATCGTCAGGTTGATCAAGATCGTGAGCGGCGACGAGGCGGCTACCGCGGGCGACGCGCTCCCCGCACACTGACGGCTTGCCGGCCACGGGGTTCGGTCGGACTCAATCGGTCTTTCGCAACACCAGCACCGACCACCGGGGGACGTTCAGGAACAGCTTCCCGTTCGAGACGGCGAGCGACTCGGCGAAGTTACCGGTGGTGTCGATTCCGCCGTAGTCGGGCGCCTGCGCATTGAAGATCTCGGTCCAGGTTCCCGACTCGCCGTCCATGAGGACGCCGTAGTCGTGAAAGGCCCACTGGTTGTCGCTGACGTTCACCACGATCAGCAGGAGATCGCCGTCCAACGTGTAGCGCTTGAAGGCGACGACCTGTCCATCGTGGTCGCTGTGGGTGACCTTGCCGGCAGGCGATCGCAAGGCCGGGTGCTGCCAGCGCAGGTTGTTGATGTCACGCACCATCCGCTGCATCGCCGTGCCGGTCGGGTCCCCCATCTTGTTCCAGTCGATGCGGTGGTCCACGCCGTCGACCAGATCGGGGTTCCAGAACCCGTCGAGATGACCCTCGGTTCCCATGAACAACATGGGCGTTCCTGGCAACGTCACGGTCAGCGCCCAGGCCAGCCTCGCCTTGGCCAGAGCCCAGCCGTTGGTCCGACCACCGAAGCGCTCGACCAGGTAGCGTCTCTCGAGGTCGCTGCCGTCGTTGAAGATCCGATCGTGTGATCCGGCCAGGTATCGCACGGAGCACCAAGGCGCGGGATTTTGGAAATCGCCGACGAGCGCGAGCACGTTGTCGACGGGGCTCGCGCCGTCGAGCGCGGCGTAGGCCTGGTAGGGACCGGCCAGATCCCAGGTGGCGTCGAAATGCAGGCCCGTGAAGGGGTCCATCGACGGACCCCAGGCGTGGCTGTCCCCGGGGTTGTACTCGGCGATCAGGTACTTGTCCGGAAACTCCGCTTGCAACGCTCCGGCGAGGTCTGCAATGGCGTCCGGTTGCACCAGTTGAATGGCATCGAACCGCAACCCGTCGCCGCGGTAGTCGCGCAGGAACATCCGCGCGTTGTCGAGGAAGAAGTCCTTGATCTCCCGCTGCCAAAAGGCGAACCCTGCCCCAAAGCCCGTGTTGTAACTCCCACGGTCGAAATACTCGCCGCCTTGATTGGCTCCGTACTGATTGCCGTCGTAGGTCCAGTAACGGTTGTCGTCGGTCGCCGAGTGGCCATAGACGACGTCGAAGATCACGGCCAGCCCGGCGGCGTGGGCAGCGTCGACCAGCGCCAGCAGATCGGCAGCGGCGGTAGCCTTGGTAGCTCCATACAGATCTTCGGGTGCGAACATGTCGCACGTTCCATAGCCTTCTCCGACGCCACCGATGTCGCCCTTGACCTCGCCGATTGGAAGCAGGGCCACCCCGTTGAACCCCAGCCCGCGGATGTAGGAGAGCTTGGTGACGATGTCCGCGAACGTCGCGGTTCGGCCCACCATCGGCGCCGCTCGCAGGTCGTTCAGGCCCGCGAACGACCCCACGTGCAGTTGATAGAGGATGAAGTTGTCGAAGCCCGGCGTGCCGAAGGCAGGCCGCCTGGTCTGATCGAAGGGAGCGATCACATAGCTCGACGAGCCGCCGTCGGAGCTCTCGACCTGGAGCGCGCGGGCGTCGGCCCGTTCCCAGATCTGCGAGTTGTCATTGCCCGGACCGCCGACGTTCTCGATCCGATACTTGTAGAGATCGAGAGCCTTCACGCCGGAAATCACCCCCGACCAGTTGCCGTTCCCCTCGTTGTTGAGGGCGACGGCGCCGGCGGCCCCGCCTGTGAAGTCCCCCTCGACGCTCACGCTCTTGGCGAACGGCGCCCACACGCGGAAGCGGCACGTCCCGTCGTCGTACAGCAAGCTCCCCATCCCATCGTTCTTGGCGCTCCCGGCTGGCATCGTGACCTCCCCCTGCACAACGAATGCTGCCCCGATTATTCGAGATGCACAGCGACGCGTCCACCGGATCTCGGCGCCTCGAGACGATCCCCGAGGGCAGCTGGTCAGGCGGCGACACCGCGCACCCGCGGCGTGGTAGGTTGGGGCCGTGCCCAGAGGCGAGACGTCCGCGGCCCGTTTGCCGCGCTCGTGCCTAACGTCGCTCGTCGGCGCCGGGAGCCGAACGCGCTTCCTCGACGAATATTGGGGGCACGCGACCTACCACGGTGTCGCGTGCGTCAGCTCGCGGCTGCGGGCGGCCTTCGCGCTCGACGTGGACTCCTTCAAGCGGTCCGCGCGCGCGATGGCCCCCGGCATGCTGCGCGCGTACGCCCGATCTTCGGACGGGGCCGGCCAGGAATTTGCCATCACTGGGGCGCAGATTGACGAGCTGGTCTGGTCGGGTATGACCATCCAGGCACAAGGGTTCCAACGCGCGCATCCTCCGGTCGCGGCGGTCATTGGCGCGCTTCGCGAAGAGCTCGGGTTCGTCGGGATGATCACCGCGAATATCTTCTTCTCCCCGCCCCACAGCGGCTACGGAGTGCACTTCGACGACCGCGAGGTTTTCAATATCCAGCTCGAGGGGACGAAGGCCTGGCGCTGTGCAGCCTCACCGGCGATCGCATCTCCTCCGTTCGGCGCGAAGGTCGAGGACCTCGCGTCCTTGCGCGACGCGCACCCGTGGTTCCAGCCGACGGCTCCCCGCCCGAGAGCCCTCCGAGCGTGCACGCTCGCCCCCGGGGATCTTCTCTACATGCCCCCCGGAACGTGGCACGAAGCCTCGGCAAACGAGCCGTCGTTGTCCATCACCTTCAACTTTCACCATCCGTCGCGCGCGCGCGTCCTCGCGGACCAACTGATCTCGGTCTTGCTTCGCGATGGCGACTGGCGCCGGCCGCCGCTGGCGAAACCACCGCGCGCATCGAGGCGAGGCGGTCCTCGGCGCGTGGCGGCACCCACGCGGGAATCCACCTTCACTCTCGCGGAGCGGCTCGAGGCCCAGCTTCCGGTCGATCTGGCGACGGCGGTCGATCTCACGACGGCGGTCGAGATCGCCCAGCCCGAGAGCCGCGCGCGCACGCGCTTGACCCGCGGCACCATGCTGCGGGTGGAACAGCCGTTTCGCTTCGGGCCCGCCGGCGACACCGGCGATGACCTCGAGGTGGTGACTCGGGCTCGGGTATTCACCCTGGGAGCCGAGGCTCGTCCGCTGCTTTCCCGGCTCGCGTCGACCGAGGCGTTCGTCGCGAAGGACGTCCTGCGCTGGCCCTCGCACGAGCGCCTCGGCAATTCGTGGCCGGAGATCCGAGACCTCTTGGTTCAGCTCGTCGATTTGGGGCTGCTCGCGGCCGCGCCGGCAGATGGGCGCTTCAAGCGGTCCTGACAGTGCGCGATTCGAGCTACGGGTCGCGGGGTGCGGCGTGAATGTCGGCGGGGCCCAGCAAGCGCGAGATGCTTAGATCGATCTGACTCGCCATCACCCCGGCGAGCGACGCAATCTCGTCGGGCGACGCGCCGAGGCGCTGCCGCAGCAGGCGGGTGAGCTCGGCCTGAACCTGATCGCGGGCGCTCGCCAGCCAGCGCGACGCCGTCGATTGCGCGACCCCGTACATCTTGCCGATGTCCTCCAAGCTGATCCGGCTCACCAGGTTGAGGCGAAGCACCAGGCGATTTCGCTCCTCCAGCGTGGAGAGCGCTTCTGCCATCGCGCGCTCGAACTCGGCGCGGTAACGGTGCTTGGCGAAGGCCACCTCGGGCGCCGCGCCGCCCGAGAGGGCCGCCTCCAGGGCGGCGCCTTCGCGGGCGCGCTGCTCGGTCTCGTCCTTGCGCAACAGCATCGTGAGCTGGCGCTGCGCGACCACCGCCGTCCAACTGTCGATGGGACCTTGCCCGCCGTACCCGAGGATCTTGGCTGGCGTGTCGATCTTCCCGACCAGCAGCAGGTCGAGGACACGCTGCCGGATCTCCGCGCGCAGATCGACGGACTTCACGGCGGCGCCCAGCACCGCCTTCAGCCGCGGGCCGCACCGCTCTTCGAACCGCGCGGCAGCTCCGGCGACGCAGGCGCCGCAGGCGCAGGCGAGGTAGAGGTCCTCTATCTGCAGCTGTTCGAGCGGGAGCGGCGTCGCCGAGCCAGTGCCTGCTGCGCAGCGAGCCAGGTAGCGGACGAAGGCGACCCCGTCCAGCGCGAGATCCGGATGAGCGGAGCTCCCGCGCGCGACCAGCTTGCTGAGCCGCTCCTCCAGAGCCGGATCCGGCCCGGCACCGCCATCACGCGACAGCTCCGTCTGGAACGCGACTGCGAGTTCCACCAACCGGAGCGTATCACGTCGCTTCGGTCCTTACGCCAGCGCCAACGCGCTGCGCGTATGGTTTACAGTCTTGAGGCCGCCGGCCTTGACGCTGGTCTTGACCTTCAAGCCAGCCCGGTTGTGGTTCACGGTCTTGAGACCGCCGGCCTTGACGCTCGTCTTGACCTTCAAGCCGCGGTTCGTTTGGATGGTCTTCATGCTGGTTCCTCCGGGAAATCGGGGTTTAGGAGCGGCCCTGCTGTCCTCTGCCGCCGCTCTCACAAGCAAGTCGCGCCGCCCCCGCCCTCCATCCGCAAATTCGGACGCGGCGCGCTATAGCCGGCGCTGAGGGGCCCTGGCTGTGTCCTGCCCCGACGAGACTGCGCTGGTCGGCTTCCTGGAGGGCCGCCTCGACCGCGCCGCGGTCGCGGAGGTCGATGCCCACCTGGCGAGCTGCGCCGCGTGCCGGGAGGTGCTGGCCGCGGTCGCGCCCGCGGTGCTCGCCCAGGGATCGCAGCTGGACGAAATGGGCGCCACCCGGGCGCCGGTGGCCCCCGCCGCTCCGCCCACCGGCGTCCTGCCGCGCGGCGCGGCCGTCGGTCGCTACGTGATCCTCGGTCTGGTGGGCCGCGGTGGCATGGGCGACGTCTACGCCGCCTACGATCCCGAGCTCGATCGCAAAATCGCCCTCAAATTGCTCAACGACGGGCATTCGGGATCAGGGTCGCCGTCGCCGAGCCGCGGGCGCCTGCTCAAGGAGGCCAAGTCGATCGCGCGCCTCACCCACCCCAACGTCGTCGTGGTTCACGACGCGGGGACGATCGACCATCGGGTGTTCATCGCGATGGAGTTCGTGGAAGGGCAGACGCTGGGCGCGTGGCTCGGCGGCAGGCCGCGGACCTGGTCGGAGGTTCGGGAGATCTTCCTCTCCGCCGGTCGCGGACTCGCCGCGGCGCACGCCGCGCGCATCGTCCACCGTGACTTCAAACCCCAGAACGTCATGGTCGCGAATGACGGCGCCGTCCGGGTCATGGACTTCGGCCTGGCGAGCGACAGCGACGACACGGAAGACCACGGTCCGGTCAAGCTCGACCACCATCAGGTCGTCGATTTCGCGAGCACGACCGCCCTGGCGCTGACCCGCACGGGATCGCTCGTCGGCACGCCGGCGTACATGGCACCCGAGCAGTTCAGGGGCGAGGCCGCGGACGCCCGCACGGATCAGTTCAGCTTCTGCGTGTCGCTGTACGAGGCGCTTTGCGGCGAGCGCCCCTTCGCCACCGACTCGCTGGCGGTCCTCATGGAAGCCGTCGTCGCCGGCCGGCTGCGCGATTCGTCGCAACGCGCGCGTCTCCCGGCGTGGTTGCGCAAGGTCCTGCTGCGCGGTCTGGCGAACAAGCGCGACCACCGGTTTCCGGCCATGGAGGATCTGCTCGCGGCGCTCGCCCGCGATCCCGCGCGTCAGCGCCGCCGCGTGATGGTCGGCGTCGGTCTCGCCGGCCTGCTGCTCGCAGGCGGAGCCCTCAGCCAGCGCGCGCTGCAGAGGAGCGACGCGACGGCCTGCCGCAACCCAGGCGCCAGGCTGGCGGAGGTCTGGGAGACGCCGGAGTCGAGCGCGGGCGCGTCGCGCCCCCGCCGGGATGCCGGCCGCGCGGCTTTTCTCGCCACCGGCGCCCCGCATGCCGCCGCGCTGTGGGACCGCACCGCCGCGATCCTCGATGGTTATTCAAAGCGCTGGACCGCGATGTACAGCGAGGCCTGCGAGGCGACGCACGTGCGCGGCGATCAGTCGGCCGAGGTGCTGGACCTGCGCATGGATTGCCTCAACCACAATCGTGAGAGCTTGCGCGCGCTCACCGACCTGCTCGCGACCGCTGACACCAGTCTGGTCGGCGACGCGATCGACGCCGCCAACGCGCTGCCCGACGTCGGGCGCTGCGCCGACGTGGCGGTGCTGCGCGCGGTTGTTCCCCCACCCCGCGATCCGGCCGTCCGGGAGCAGGTCGAGAGCGTGCGCAAGCGCGCCGCCGAGGCCCGCGCCCTCGCCGATGCCCGCCGCTGGAAGGAGGGACGCGCAAAAGCGCTGTCTCTCTCCGCCGAGGCGGAGAGATTGGGCTACGAGCCGCTGGTGGCGGAGGTATCGGCGCTGCTGGGCTACTGCATCGGCATGACCGGCGACGCCAAGCTCGGCGCCGAGCATTATGAGCGCGCCCTGTGGGCCGCCGAGGCCACCCGGCACGATGAGGTCGCCGCCGAAGCGTCGGTGATGCTGGTCGGGTTTGTCGGATACAACCTCGAGCGGCTGGAAGAGGGCGAACGCTGGGCGCGCCTGGCCGAGGCGATCCTCGAGCGTATGGGTCCCGGGCACGAGAGGCTGCAGGGCTGGCTGGCGCAGAACCGCGGCCTCACCCGTATGGTCGCCGGCCAGCTCACCGCCGCCGAGCGCGATCTCCGGACGGCCGTCACCCTCAAGCGCAAGGCCGACGGCGGCGACAGCCCGGATGTGGCGCGATCTCTCGACGGGCTGGCGAACGTGAACGCGCGGCGCGGAGATTTTGCCGCCGCCGTCGATCTCACCGATCAGGCGCGGGTCATCTTCGAACAGAGCTACGGCCCGGAACACATCTTGGTCGGCCTCGGTTACAGCAACCGCTGCGAGTACCTCAACGGCCTCGGCCGCTACCAGGAGGCGCTCGACTCCTGCCAGAGGGCGATGGCGATCTTGGGTCCGGCGCTGGGACGCGATCACCTCTGGCTCGGGTACGCGTTGACCGCGACGGGCAACGCGCTGATCGGGTTGCGGCGAGCGAGCGAGGCGCTGGCGCCGCTGCGGCGGGCGGTCGACATCCGCAAGCGCGTGGAGTTCAGCAGCGCCGAGCGCGGCGAGACCTGGTTCGCGCTCGCGCGCGCGCAATGGGACGCGGGCACCGACCGAGCCGCCGCGCGCGCCGCCGCGGAGACCGCGCGCAGCGAGTATGCGAAAGCGCCCGCTGCGGAGGCCAAGCAACGGGAGGTGGAGGCGTGGCTGGCCGCGCGCGGCGGGCGACAGGCTGCGGGCGCGGGCCCAGCGCTCTTGACTCGGCACCTCGTTCCCGCGACGTTGGGCGGTAGCCATGGCCGAACCTTTCATCGGCGATCCCATCGGCGATCGGACCGCTGAGCTGCAGCCGGGCGACGTCCTGATCCTGCGCCGCCGGCGGATCCTCTCCCGCCACGAGCGCACCGAGGAAGGCATGGAAGCGCTGCGGGTCTTCTACCGCGACAAGGACATCACGTTCGACCTGCCGGAGACGGTCGCCTTCGGGCGGCGCCTGATCCAGCAGGAGCGCTTCAAGGCGGGCGAGGCGATGGGGTGGAGCGACGGCGCACCGCTGCCGTGGGACGACGTTTGCGGGCTGCTCGGCACGTTGCTCGAAGAGGGTGTGCTCGAGCGAGAGAACGAAGAGCCCTCCCCGGATTCGCCGCCCGCGCCCTTCACTGCCGGGACGGACCCGGATGGCCCCCTGCCGGAGCCGCGCTGGCGCACCACCGAGGAGCTGTGCGCGGTGGTGTCGGCCCATCTGAAGCAGGAGATCGACCCGGCGCGGCTCGAGGCGACGTTGGGTGCCGCGCTGGTCGGCATGGCCGCCACTGACGAGCAAGGGCGGCAGGGTGAGAACACCCTGGCTTTGTTGGCGCCGTTTCTCGCGGATCTGGTTCCGACCGAGTGGGCCAGGTGCCGGTTCTCGGGCAGCCGCTTCGAAGAGGCGCGGCCGATGAACGTCTCGGCGATGCGGCAAGTGAGGCATCACTTCGAGCCTCTGCTCCAGGCCATGGCCGCGATCCGGGCCCGTCTGCTCGCCCGCGCCGGGAGATCGCCCGCCGATCTCATCTTCCTGGCAATCCTGAGCGACGTCTTCTTCATGCTGGGCGCCTGGGTCCTGGTGCGCCCGGGCGAGCGTGTCCGGAACGGAGAGCTCCCGGCCTGGCTCACCAGCCTCCAGAAGACCGCTGCCGGCATCGGTCTTCCCGTACGTGAGCTCCTCTTCTTCTCACGCGACCTCCCCTTCGACGAGGCGGCGCGCCAGCAACCCGATGCTGCCCGACTCCTCCGTGTGTCGGAGGAGTCGCTCCTCTTCATGTCCGCGACCGGCGTCTGCGCAGGGCCGCCGGCGATGGTGCAGAGGGCGTTGCAGGTCTTCACCGGGCAAGAGACGCTGGACGGCGCCGGGGCTCCGCTCGAAGCGCTCGGCGATCTCGATGGCATGCTCGACTACGCGCTCGCCGCGGTGGGACTGGAGGCGGCGCGCCTCTACTACCGGGCGTCCACCCAGGCGGTCGTCGAGCGGGTGCTGGACGGGCAGCCGACCGGCGATCTGACTCTGCTGCGCGGGTTCCTGGACGCCTCTTCGATCCCTCCCGGCGGCGCCGCGCGCTGCAGCGAAGCGTGCGCCGCCTATTTCGAAGGGACGCTGGCGCTGGGGGCGGGCGCCGCGCCCAGTTCGCCGCCACCGCGCCTGACTCTGGCGACGCCACTCGAGGAGATCGCGGCGCGCCTCCCCGAGGGGCGCGCTGACAGCCCATGGGCTCCTGCCTTTCTCGAGATCCTGGCGATCGAGAAGCGAGCGCAGGAAACGGTCACCCAGCTTCAGGCGAAAATCAACGACCTGCTGGGGCGATCCGCGCGTCCGAGAGTCACTCGGACCGATCTGAACGCGCTGCCGCGATTGCGCGGGGAGACGCTCCCTGGGGACGCCATGGCGCGGCTGTTAAACGTCACGGTCCGGGAGCAGGAGGACCGTTACCTCCTCGTCAATGCAGCAGCAACGCGTTGATCGCGCGCTGCGCGTGTCCGCCGCGCGGCTCTACGCGAAGGTTACGAGTGGTGGAGATGAACGGGATCGAACCGTCGGCCTCCCTGAGTGCGATTCCCAAGACTCACGAGCAGGATCGATATCTTACGAACCCGAACATTTTTTCGGATCCGAGAACGTCAGCAATTCTCAAGGCTTCCGCGAAAAACGAACCAGTGGGCGACGGGACTTGAACCCGCGGGCCTCCGGCGTCGCAGGCCTTCAAAACCGTTATCCGTCGTGATCCCTTGGGATCTTAAGTGCCCAAATCGTAGAGGGATCGGAAGGAAAACCTATTCGGACTTATCTCAACGGATCACGGCGGCCACACTTCCATCACTACAGGATAGGCCCTCGCGGCGTCATTCCCAACATCATGCCGGTCGCGCTTACGTTCAACGGCGTATCGGCGCAATCTGAGTATCTCGAGATTACCCCTCTTGGTCGTCTCTTTTGAGCGTCCCTTGACGCTATTCGGATTGGCTTCGATACCGGTCGCACTGCCAGCCCATGACGGTTTTGAGGCCGCTGTTGAACAGCCCGTGATCCGACCCGGATCGACCCGCGCGCCAGCTGTCCGTTACGTCGACTCCTCGCGAATCGGCTCCGAGCACTCTTCGAAAACCTGAGCTAGCCCGCGCTTGTCCAAGGTCCGCGCCGAGATCGCGGATCGACGGAGCCAGCGCCGCTGGGCTGCAGGTGCCCAGGGCCGAGGGGAGGGCGCAGCTGCGGCCGGCGCCCTGGCAGGCGTCGGCGCAGCAGACGCCGTCGACGCAGAAGCCGCTGGCGCATTCGCCGGCGCCGGTGCAAGTCTGCCCGTTCGACTTCGGACCGCAGGTTCCGTTGACGCAGCTGCGACGTGACGGCGATTTCCTTAAGCTATCTGTTCTCCCCGAAGCCTAACCCGAATAGAACGTAGCCGCCGGTCAGGCCCGTCGCGGCAATTCCATTAACGGTGGCGTCGAACCCATGAATCATTGCGCCGGCTTCGACCAGCACGCGTAGGTGGCTCACTTGGACGGCGGTCGGAAGGAAGATCCCGAGCCGGCCACCAGCACTGGCGAAGGGCGCCGACCCCGAGCTCGCGACGGCGTTCGCGTCGATGGTGTGCCCTGACATCCAGGCCCAGCCAAAACGGCCGCACGCGGCCACGTCGACGATCAGACGGCCCAGCGAGAATCGCGGCCCCGCCCCCAGCGTTGCCGCCAGAAGCCGGGTGCTAACGTCTCCGAGCGTGACCGAAGGATCGCCGGCCATGAAATCGATGTCGAGCGCCCCCTGCCAATGGCCACGCGCCACCGCCACCGATGGGCGGACGCCCCACAAGATCATGTTGTTTCCTGGGTGAGTTTCGATCTCGATGATTCCGGAGAGAAAGATCCAGGGGATGCGCGGTCGCAGCGCTCCGCCGGCATTACCCGCGCCGGCGAACGACGCGCCTGGTGGCGCCGGCCTGATGGCGGGCCCGACCGGCGGTGGGACCGTCGCGGAATGCACCAACTCCGCCACCGCCAGGGCGAGCGCCCGCGGGCGGGTTCCAATCGGAATGTCGCCGAGGCCGACTCGCCGTTCGAGGTCAGCGGTACGGGCTGGAGCGCGCACGCGGACGTCCACCGAGGTGGCGCTCCGATCACACGGGTCGATTGAGAGAGTCACCCGCAGGCCCGCATGCGGATCGTCACCGGTCAGGGGCGTGGCCTGCTCGAGCAAGCAACAGGCGGGGACATGCCCAGCGAGCTCTACCTCGAGCGAGCCGAGGAACGCCTCCACGGAAAACGGCGTCGACGAACACGCGGGCACCGATATCCGAATCGGCGGCGTGTCCGCGGCGCCGGCCCTCGCGCTGGTGAACGCGATCGCGGCGGCGATCATCAGGACCTGAGCCGTGAAAGCCCGCATGGGCCAGTTATCGCATTTGCGACTCGACGATGCTCCGATCGCGCCCGTCCGGATACTCGTGGTGGTAGGCAGCGGCCGCCGCTCGCGCCGCCGCCCGGTTGCCGGCACGCGCGTAGGCCTCCACCAAGCGAGCTCGCACGTCCTCGCGCAGGCTGCGCGGAACGCCGAGCGACAGCGCCCGGTTGAGCGCCGACGCAGCTTTTCCCGGACGGTCCAAGGTGTCCAGCTCCAGTCGACCGAGGGCGAGAGCGGCCAGCGGCGACTGAGGATCTCCCGGGAAGTCGCGCAGAATTCGTTCGAGCGGCGCGACCGCCTCTGCGGCGTGACCGGACAATCGGGCGACGTCCGCTAGAACCAACAGGTCGGCCATCCCGAGACGCTTTGTCTCTCGCAAGACTCCCTGCGCGCCGAGGGCTGCGAAGGCCTCGCGATGGTGTCCGGCGCGGGCCAACTCGCGCCATGCATTCACTTTCTCGGCTACCGGCTCCCGCCGAGGCGCGGCGCCGACAGTCGCGGCGGCGGGCGCCTCTGGCGCGACGACAGAAGGTTCGCCCGTTTCTGCGAGCGCGGGCGCGTCCAGCACCTCCAGCGTCTCGCCCGCGGCGAGCCGTCGGGCGCGGTCCGGAACCCGCTCGCCGCGCACCAGCACGGCGCCGTGCTGAACCGAAACGTCGAGCTTTCCGGGTGTCAGCGCGCAATCGAACCCGGTGCCCACCACCTCTACAGTCGCCAATCCGCATTCGATCTGCCAGCGCCGCGGACCGCCAGGACGGACCTCGAAGTGCGCGCGGCCACGCTCGAGCACCGCTACGAACGAAGCGCCGTTCGATTCGAGCGGCACGAATCGCGTTCCCCCCGCGAGATCGATGCGCGACCCGTCGGACATCGGTAGGACCGCGCCCACCGGCGGAGCTTCGACGGCACCGAGCGGGCGGCCGTCCGCGAAGCGGAGCGGACCGCGATCGCGCCGCTCGAATGTCGCAAAGGCGATCGCCACCGCCGCCGCGGCCACGATCGAGGCCATCGCCCAGCCCCGCGCGCGCCCGGGACCGTGCTCGCGCGGATCCCTGCGGTCGATTCCCCGCCAGACGCGCGCCAGCGCTTCCTCGCTGGTGGGATCAGTGAGAAGATCCTTCAGCGGGTGAGGGAGTCGACTCACGACGCTTTCTCCTGTTCCTTTACATGGCGGTCCACGATCGCGTCCCCTCCTGCAATTCGGCGTTTGATCGTGGCAAGCGAGCATCCGCACAGCGCCGCAACCTCGCCGAGTTCCAGCCCGTCGACGCGGCGAAGCATCCAGGCGATTCGCAGCGCGGGTGTCATGCCGCGCAGCAAACGATCGACGAGAGCCAGCTCGGCACGTTGGTCGGCCGACACTCCAGGGTCCGCCAGCGCCTCTAGCGTGGCATCGTCGGCTCCGCGATCCATGCCGAGGAAGCGCATCAGCCGCGCCCGCCGGAACCGACGACGGACCAGGTTCACCGCTATTTGCCCCAGCCAGGGCCGTACCGCTCCCGGGTCGCGCAGGGTGGCGAGCTGCTCGAACGCCGTCACGAACGTGTCTTGGACGACCTCCTCTGCCTCGCCGCGGCTGGCGAGCAGCCGGACCGTCAAGGCCAGCAGGCTGCCCGAGTGCCGCCGGTACAGCATCTCTCGCCCCCACTGATCGCCGGCGAGCGCGCGCCCGACCAGCTCTTCATCGCTGAGAGCCTCCGACGCCTTGAGCGGGAAAGACTGAGTCACGGGCACGCCCATTCTAATTGTATTGATCCCCGGAACCGCCAAAACGGCTCATCTCGAATCGGGTGAGCCGTTCTTGCCCGCTGGTGGCTCTAGCCCATTATGAGACCTTCGCCGACCTCGATCTCCATTGCCGAAATCTTCGCCCTGTTGGTGGCCGCGTTGTTGGTCCTCCCGAGCTGTGGGAACAGCTCTGTGAAGGCAATTAGCACCGGAGCCGGCGGCGCGGGGCAGGGGGCCACGGGTGGCGGAGGCGGCTCGGGTGTCATCTGTACGGTGGCAGGCGTTGCATGTGCGTCGAACGCCCAGTGTTGCTCCCAGGCCTGCGATCAGGGCGCCAAGACCTGCGCATCGTCGGTCACGACCTGCAGCGGACCGGCTAGCTCCTGCGCGGTGACCACGGACTGCTGCAACCTTCAGTGCGACACAACGCGCGGCGTCTGCAGCAGCGCCATCAGCTGCACGGCCGACAATCAGGCCTGCACCAACTCGTCCGTCTGCTGCAGCGGAACCTGCACCGCCGGTAAGTGCCAGCCGCTCAACACGACTTGCCTGACCGCCGGCAACCCCTGCACGGCTACCGACGGCGGCGCGGGCGGGTGCTGCTCGGGGCTTTGCTCGGGCGGCAAGTGCGTGCTCGGCGCGTCGTTCTGCATTCAACCCGGCGACGTTTGCGCGCGCGACCTCGACTGTTGTGGCGGCTTCTGCTCGAAGGCGACCGGTGCCGCGGAAGGCGTCTGCATGGACGTGGGGACGACCGGTACCGGCAACTGCACGCACGACGGCGTCCTCTGCAACGGCTGCGGCAGCTGCTGCAGCAAGAACTGCGGGCCCTGGGCGCTCACAGGCGTGCACATCTGCCAGCCGGGCCTCGGTTGCAAGATCTTGAACAGCCTCTGCACCAACGACAGCGAATGCTGCGGCGGCGGCAGCGGCACTGTCCACTGCACGCTGGCGAGCAGTGGGAACGTCAGCATCGGGGTTTGCTCGATGAACACGGGAAACCAGGTGCCGGGAGGGATCTGTAAGCTCACTGGTGGCGCCAACGCCTGCTCCAACGCCGAGAGCGACTGCGAGTGCGCGGTCTCGCCGAAGGCGCAGTGCTGCGCCTACGACACGCTCGGCCTGCCGCGCTGTCTCGGCTCGGGCGCCTGCGGCGCCGACGGTGGCGCGACTGGAATCTTCAACGGCACCGATCCCAACTGCTGCCGGAAGTCAGGACAGACCTGCAACACTGCCGCCGAGTGCTGCGGTCTGTCGCCGTGTGTTCCCGATTCGACCGGAACTCTGCGTTGCCTGACTACCACGCCGAACGACGGTGGCATCGTTTGCGTCTCAAGCGGCGCCACTTGCACTGCGACTGGCGATTGCTGCACGGGCCTCGTCTGCAACATCTCCGGCGGAGGGACCGGCACCTGCGGCCCGCCGCCCACACCGCCTCCAGCCGACTCCGGCGTCTGCGCCCTCTACGGACAGGCCTGCAACGCAGGCACCCCTTGCTGCAACGGAGTCCAGTGCACCTACTCGCCTACCAACGCCGCCTGCACTGGCCAACAGGGCTGCACGTGCTATGACCCGATCATGATCGGCGCAGTAACCCCATAGACAATCGATGGCAGTTGCGACGGTGCCACGATGACGTTCTGCCGAGGCACCGTTGATCCAGCTGCCGTGTCCGATCGCGCCGTCTGATCTGCTTTGTACGAATAGCAGCCCTTCTTAAATGAGGCGGAAGATCGTTTTCGCCGGCTCGTCGAAAACACCAAGACTAAGCGATCTTCATCCTCGACACCGGCGGGCACGTCGCGACCTGGAAGCTAGGCGCCGAGCACGTCGCGACCTGGAAGCTAGTCTACACGGCGGTGCAGAAATGGATGTGGCCGGGCCGGGGCTCAGGCCGGCTGCCAGCTTTGGCGTCGCCCAGGCATTGAGTCTTGGTCTGCGCTCTGGGCTACCCCTCGGCATTCCGTGTGCGGTGTCGACCGATGGCGACCAGATTGTTGGCGATCGCCGCCCAGCCGATCGATCGGTCGAGGCCGCCTCATGAAATCTGGGCGCCGGCGAGCACCTCGTCGGCGCATCGCCTGAGATGTACGTGCGATCACCTCAGAAGACGATTTGATTAGTACGAACTTGATACGAATCAGATACCGAACGGACCGACTACTATGGATAGCCGCCGCCGGCGGGCGGCACGCCCGGATGCGATCGCGACCTCCGGACAGATAGATCAGGCCGCCGATAACATTCGTCAGGTTTCTGAGAGGGCGAGCTTGTCTTCGGTGAGATCTCGAGCATTTCGAGCTGGTCCCAGAGTTGCTGTCTTAGACGCCATGCGGACAGCTCTCGTCCTCGTCGTGGTAGCCTTTGGGTGCGGAGCGGGCACGGGTTGCGGATCGGTATCCACTAGAAGCGACGGAGGTGGTGGCCACGGCGGTAGCGCCAGCAGCGGTTCGGGCGGGAACATCGGTGGGCACGGCGCTGGTGGCGTTATCGGCGAGGGCGGGAATGCGGGCGGACACAACGGTGGTGGCGCTGGCGGTCCCGGCGGAAGCGCGGGTGGCCATGGCGGCGGTGGCGCCGGCGGCGCGAACGTCTGCGGGGCCTGCGAGCTCCAGACCATAACTTCGTCGTGCCCAGCCGACGTCGCGACGGTCGACATGTGCCCTTCGGAGGGCGCGACGTGCTGCACCGCCGGTCTTCAAGAGTGGCGCTGTGGTAACTGCGCCGCCGAGACCTGCCACTGGATCCAGTCCTGCAGCAGCCCGGGGACAGGCGGCGCCGGTGGCGGCAACGGCCACGCAGACGGTGGCGTCGTCTGCAACAACAGCGTCCCCTGTCCCTCGGGCCAGACCTGCATCACGGGCGGCAGCTGCGCCGAGACCTGCGCCCGCGACGGCGGAGCCTGCCCCTCCGGGACCACCTGCCAACAGACGTCGGTCTACTGCACGGCGGGCGCCTGCGCGGCGATTCAGGTCTTCGTCTGCCGTTAGCCGGCGGCCGGCCTTGGCGGCCCGCCTACCGACGGACGATGCCGGGCAGAAAGCGGCGATCGACGTCGGGGAGGTCGTACCGGCCACGTCGGACAGCGACGCTTCGTTAGTGCCGAAACAGAGCCGCCGTCCTCTCGGCAGACTCAAGGCGCCCGTTCACCGCGTCCCAATTGATGTTCTGAAAGAAGGCCTCGATGTACTTCGGCGCAGCTGCACCATAGTCGATCGCGTAGGCGTGCTCGTACATGTCCATCACGAGCAACGGCAAGCCGCCCACCAGCGCCTGTGTGTGGTTTCCGGCCCAATAGGTTCGGACATCACCGCCGAGAAGGCCGTAGTCCACGACGGCCCATCCGCTTCCGCCCCCAAGGCTCAGTCCGACGGCGCGAAAGTGCTCCTCCCATTTACCGAAGCTCCCATAGCTGGCGGTCAGCTTCTGCTGGATCGCGCCGCCGGCCTTACCGTTGCCGCCTAGATTTCCGAAGTACTGCTCGTGCAAAATCATCGAGTTCGTGAACGTCAGCTCCCGCTCCTTGAGTCCGCCGATCAGAAAGCCCGGAGTGTCCTTATTGGTGGCGGCGAGCTGCTCCTCGACCTTGTTCAGATTCTTGATCGCAGCCGTGTAGTTGTTGTCGTGGTGGGAAACGATCATCCGCTCGGAGATCCCGGTGAGCTTGCCCGGGGCGAAGGGCAACGGCACCGGCAGATGCTTGCCCGCGAATGCAGGTGCTCCGCCAGGGACGATGGTGTCCTTGGGCGCCGCCAAAGCCTTCTGCTCGACGGCCGCAGCCAGCGTCATCACGGGTA
Organism: Polyangia bacterium; assembly: GCA_036267635.1. Classification (GTDB taxonomy): domain Bacteria; phylum Myxococcota_A; class Polyangia; order Fen-1088; family Fen-1088; genus JADGRB01. The sequence continues at coordinate 25,032 of DATAVR010000180.1, forward strand.
CGCCGATCGCCACAGCGTGGAGAACCTCGCGTCGGTTCATCGTCATCGACTGACTCCTTGGATAGGTATGATACATGTGAAGCTTGTTGTTGGTATCACGATACGGCTGCTCTATGCTAGTGCCGCATGACAGCACCGTCACCAGTCCCGCCCCGATGGCTCCTGCTGATTCATCAGTTGCCGCCGGTGCCCGCCTACCTGCGCGTGAAGACGGCGCGACAACTCCAGAAGATCGGCGCGGTCGCGGTCAAGAACTCCGTCTATGTGCTCCCCAACACCGACACGGCGACTGAGGCCTTCGCCTGGATCTCAAAGGAGATCGGAGCTGGCGGCGGCGAGGCGACGTTGTGTGAGTCCAGCTTCGTCGGCGGCACGTCCAACGAGGCTATCGAGGCGCTGTTCCACACGGCCCGAGGCAGGGACTACCAAGAGCTGGCGGAGGAGATCCGCGCGGCGCTTAAAGCGTTCGGCAAGTCGGCGCGTATCGTCGAAACACGACGAACGTCCGCCGAGGCGGCGCTTGTGCGTTTTCGTCGGCGACTCGGCGAGATCACCGAACTCGACTTCTTCGGCGCTCCTGGTCGCGAAGCAACGACATCGTTGGTCGCAAGCCTGGAAGAACGGTTGCGCCAGCCCCTCGCCGACGCACCCCCGCCGATTGACGCGTTGCCTCGCCGAGTGAAGGGTGCCGTCTGGGTCACGCGCAAGGGAGTCCACGTCGATCGGATCGCCAGCGCGTGGCTCATCAAACGTTTCATCGACCGCGATGCAAAGCTGAAGTTCGTTCCGTCGAAGGGCTACTCGCCACAAACCGGCGAGCTTCGCTTCGACATGTTTGAGGCCGAGTACACGCACGAGGGGGACAGCTGCACCTTCGAGGTGCTTGCCCGACGCTTTCAGATCTCAGACGCCGCGATTTCGGCGATAGCCGACGTGATCCATGACATCGATGTCCGCGACGGGAAGTTCGGGCGGGCAGAGACCCCAGGTGTCGAGCGCCTGATTAACGGTATCGCCCTGACCCAACCCGACGACGAAGCGCGCATCGCGCTTGGATCACAACTGTTCGACGCCCTCTATGAGGCGTGGCGAAGGAAGAGATCATGACGACCCAGCCACCAGCGGCGACGGGTTCCAGGGATACCGGGCCCGGCAGCCTCCGCGACGTGCTGAGGTACTTTCTCTATCTCGGGACGTTCGGCTTCGGGGGACCGATCGCCCTCGCGGGCTACATGCAACGCGACTTGGTCGAGAAGCGCGGCTGGATCACGAAGAAGGACTACGTCGACGGGCTGGCCCTGGCGCAGCTTGCCCCGGGGCCGCTCGCTGCGCAGCTCGCGATCTACCTCGGATGGGTGAAGGGCCGCGTGCTCGGCGCCAGCGCAGTTGCGGCTACATTCATTCTGCCTTCCTTCTTGATGGTCCTGGTCCTGTCGGCGGTCTATGTCCGCTACGGCGGCCTCCCCTGGATGCAGAACGTGTTCTACGGTGTGGGCGCGGCCGTCATTACGATCATCGCCCGCAGCGCGCTCAAGCTGGTCAAGCTAACGCTGGCGAAGGATCGGCTGCTTTGGGTGCTCTTCGGCGCGAGCGCGGTGGCGACGGCCTGGACGGAATCGGAGATCATCTGGCTGTTCCTCGGCAGCGGCGTGGTGACGCTGCTCGTCCGCTTCCCACCCAAGGCGAAGTGGGGCGCCTCGAGCTCCGCGGGGGCCTGGCTGCCTCTGGCCGGCGTGAACCTCACGCTGGCTGCGGCAGTGACGCCAGCCCTTCCGACGTGGCCGCTGCTCGGCCGCGTCGCCCTGTACTTTGCTGAAGCGGGTTCGTTCGTGTTCGGGAGCGGATTGGCGATCGTCCCTTTCATGCACGGCGGGGTGGTGAACCGGTTCCACTGGCTCACCGAGCGCCAGTTCCTGGACGCCGTCGCGGTCGCGATGATCACGCCCGGCCCTGTCGTCATCACGGTCGCTTTCATCGGCTACCTGATCGCCGGCCCGCTCGGCGCGACGGCGGCGTTGGTAGGCGTGTTCCTGCCCTGCTATCTGTTCGTGGTCATTCCCGCGCCGTACTTCCGGCGTTTCGCCGACAACCCACGGGTAAAGGCGTTCGTCGATGGTGTTACCGCCGCAGCGACTGGTGCGATAGCCGGCGCAGCGTTCGTACTCGGCCGGCGTGCTCTCACCGATGTGGGAGCTGTGCTGATCGCGCTCGCGACCTGGTTCCTGTTCAGCCGGGTGAAGAAGCTCCCGGAACCCGTCGTGATCGTGGCGGCAGGGTTGGTGGGCCTTCTGCTTCACCGGTCATGATGACGACCGAGTCTGCAACCGCGATGTACCAGAGCCGGAGCCTTCGAGGAGACGACGAAACGTGAATGGTCCCGCTGTTCTGGGGGCGGCGCTGTTGGTCGCAGCGATCTTCGTCGGCCACTCCGCGTCGGCTGGTCCGCCCTTTCTTACCGATGATCCAGAGCCGGTCGAGCTCGGACACTGGGAGTTCTATCTCGCGTCCCAGTGGTCCGCGGCTAACAACTCTGCGTCAGGGTCGCTGCCCCACGTGGAGGTCAACTACGGCGCCCTACCTGGTCTCCAGCTTCACATCATCGTCCCTGCGGTGCTCTCATGGCAGCGCACCAAGCCGGTTCAGTATGGGTTGGGCGATATCGAGCTCGGCGCCAAGTTCCGCTTCGTCGAAGAGGGAAAATGGCGCCCCCAGGTCGGAGTCTTTCCACTTGTACTACCTCCCACTGGCTCTGAGCAGCGGGGGACGGGAACGGGAACGACGCAGGTCGTGTTGCCGCTGTGGATTCAAAAAAGCTTCGGGCACTGGACGACCTATGGG
>DATAVR010000181.1:0-17194 GCA_036267635.1 Polyangia bacterium
AGCGACACCTCCGCCACGTCGGGGTCGATCGTCTCGAAGGCCCGGTCGACGCGGGCAAAAGTATCGTCGAGCAGGTCCCGGTAACGCTTTTCGTCCATGCCCGACAATCTACCGCGCCCGACAATCTACCGCCGGGTGAAGGCCATCCAGAAATCGAACCCCGAGCGGCGCACCAACATCGGGACCGGCTCGCCCAGCTTGAAGCCCCCCAGCGCCTGCGCGACGTCGGGCGGCTTGAGCACGCCCGCCTTCCCGATGCGCAGCACGATGTCACCGATCCGCAGGCCGGCCTGGGCCGCCGCGCTGTGGTCGGTCACCCGGGTGACGGTGACGCCGCCCGCCGGCTTCCCGGCGCGCACCGGCGTCTCCTGCACGTCGAAGTCGTCGACGTTCGCCATCAGCGGCTCGGGGGTGCGCGCGCAGCTCGACGGGTGCGGCGGCGCGACCTCCTTCACCGGCGCGGCGCGCGGGATGATCTCGTGCTCCGCCCGCTTCCCGTCGCGGAGAAGCGCGATCTTGATCCGCACGCCCGGCGTGCTGAGCTGGGCGTCGATCTTGAAGTCCTCGCTGGAGGCGACGTCAGCGCCGTTCCAGTCGACCACCACGTCGCCCGGCTCGAGCCCCGCCGCCTCCGCGGGCGATCCCTTCTCGATGCTGGCGATGAGCGCGCCCCGACCCGACGGCAGCTTCAGCGCCGCTTCGAGCGCTGGGTCAATGGGCTGCGCGTCGACGCCCAGGTAAGCCCGCCGCGCCGTCCCCGTCTCCAGCAGACGCGGCAAGAGCGCCTTGGCCATGTTGATCGGAATCGCGAAGCCGATCCCCTGCGCCGGCTGCATCGGGTGTCCCGCCCAGAACGCGGCGTTGACGCCGATGACCGCGCCCGAGGCGTCGATGAGCGGCCCCCCCGAGTTGCCGAGGTTGATCGAGGCGTCGGTCTGGATGAAGAAGGAATAGAGATCCTCGGCCCCCGGCTCGTGCAGGCTGGCGCGATCGACCACCCGCTCCTTGGCCGAGACGATCCCGGCGGTGACGCTGTGGTTGAAGCCGTAGGGGTTCCCGATGGCGATCACCGGCTCACCGACGCGCACGGCGCTCGAATCCCCCAGCGCCAGCACCGGCAGCGGCCGCTTGGTCGTCACCTTGAGGAGCGCCAGGTCGGTGGCGAGGTCGGCCCCCACCACGCAGGCCGGCAGCTCACGCCCGTCGAAGAGGCGCACCCGGAGATCGACCACCCCGCGCACGACGTGCTCGTTGGTCAGGATGTACCCGTCTTTGTTGATGACGAACCCGGTGCCGATCGAGGTGCGGCCGGCCTCGCTGTCCGACTCGCCGGCGGTGCTCCCGTCGCCCATCTCGCCGCGCACGTGCACCACCGCCGCGCGCGCCCGCTCGGCCAGATCGGCGAGGCCCGTCGTCCCCTTGGCGTGGCGGGCCGCGCCGGTCCAGATGGCCGCCGGCTCGCGCCCCCACCCCGGCCGCGCCGTCAGATCGAGCGACAGGAGAGCGACGGCGATCGCGGCGACCCGGCGCATCGCGGGAAGCTTACGCGACCGAAAGTGGATGCGCGATCAGCGATCGACGCGTCTGATCAAATGGTGCAGCGCCTGACGGTCGGCCGCCGACACGCGCTCCTCGGGCGCGCCGGCCCCGCCGTCGGGAACGGCCTTGTCGGCGGTACCTTCCTTGAACCTGCGGCGCACGCCGTCGACCAGCGGACCCGCGGCCTCGCGCGTCCCGTCGACCAGCTGCTGCGACTCCTTGGTCTGGCCGATGGCGCGCAGATGCTGGAAGAGGGTCTGGGAGCCGAGCTTGACCGTCACGCCGAACCAGGCGAACGCGGCGAACCCGACCAGGGTGATTCCCAGCTTGATGAGACGGAACAAGGAGGTCCCTCAGCGCAACGTCTGGCTCGCGGCGCGGAACACGATCTGTCCCGAGGCGGGAATGGTGTCGCGCGCCCGCAGCCGGCGCTGCAGACCCGCTACCGCTCCCCGACGCGGACCAGCCGAAACGAGCACGAAGCCCTTCGGCAAAGAACGTGCACGGCCGTCAGAAAAATCGCCCAGCATTGATCACCTGTCCCATCTTCACCAGGGACCCCGGGCCGTCAAATTTTTTAGTCGTCGGCGCTCGGCACGAGATCGGCGCCCGTCTCTTTGGCCAGGGCGGCGAGGCGCTTGCGGGCGGCGCGCTCGATCATCCAGACGATCAGGATCGAAATGTTGAAGAGACCAAAGAGGGGCGTCGACATCAGGACCTGCGAGAGGACGTCCGGACCGGGGGTCAGCACGCCGCCGACGATGAACGCCAGCACCAGCGCGTACTTGTTGAAGCGCCAGAGCCCCTTGGCCGTCACCAGCCCCAGCCAGCCCATCACCGCCAGGATCACCGGAAGCTCGAAGGCCACGCCGGTCCCCATCATCATCGCCATCATGAAGCCGACGACCTCGTCCATCATGACGGCCGGCTCGATCTTGAAGTGCAGCGTGCCGGTCGGGAAGACCTCCGCGAACGAGAGCATGTACGTCAGCGCCGGCTTGCAGAGGACGCCGTACCCGAACAGCGCTCCACCGATGAAGCAGACGGCGGTCGCGGCGGTCACCACCAGCGCCATCTTCTTCTCTTTTCGGTAGAGCCCCGGCGCCACGAACCGCCACAGCTCCCAGAAGATGAACGGGCTCGCCACCAGGAGCGCGCCGTACATGGCCAGCTTGGTGTAGACCCAGAACGGCTCCGTCGGGCTGGCGAAGCGGAACACCGGCTCCTGGCCGGCCAGCGCGACCACCCAGGCGGCGCGCGCCGGCCGGGTGAGGAAGTCGAAGTAGTTTTTGACGAAGTAGAACGAGACCCCGATCGCCGCGATGAAGACGAGCGCGGAGTTGCGCAGCCGCACGCGCAGCTCGGCAAGGTGCTCGACGAAGCTCATCCGCACGCGTTCAACCGAGGCGCGATCGTTGTCTTCGGTGGTGGTCAGGGGGCTCCTGCTCGCTACGCTTTTTTCGATCCCGGCAGCGGCGGTGGCTTGCTGGCCCCCGGCGGCAACAGATCGCTCTCGGAAAGGCTCTGGGTCGCGTTGGCCCGATCGCCCGACAGGCTGGAGACCGGTGGCGTCACCCGAGGCAGGCCCATCCGGTTGGCCGGCGGCGGGTTCCGGTCGAGGCCCGGCAGCGGCGGCGGCGTCGGCTTCCGCGGCGGCGCCGGCGGCGCGCTGGCCAGCAGATCGGCCTCCGACAGCGCCTGCGTCGTGTTGGCGCGATCGCCCTCCAGGCTGGAGACCGGCGGCGTCACGCGCGGCGCGCCCCCGAGCGGCGTCACTGCCGAGGTCAGAATTGCGGCGCTCGGCGTCGCACGACGTGGCCGCGTGAAAGGCGAGGCGGCCGAATCCTCGCCCGGCGGCATCGACATCGGGGCGTTCTCCTCCGCCTCGGGCGCGGGCGGGACCCCGTGAATCGTGCGCGCCGCGGCCGCCACCGTCCCCACGGGCGCGGTCTTCGACGTCTCGGGGGTCGGCAACGGAAGCGCCGCGGTCGGCGCGGGCGGCTCGACGGCCGGCAGCGCGGCCGCCGCCTCGGCCTCGATGCGCGCCGCCTCGGCCTCGGCGCGCTTCTTGGCCTCCTCGACCGCCTTCTTGATGCTGTCGCGGCGCTTCAGCTCATCCGGGTGCAGCGTGACGGCGTCGTGCAGCTCCTCGAACGGCTTGCGGAACGAATCGTCGAGCGTGATCTCGTTCTTGATGTCCGAGGTCGCCTTGCGGATGTCGCGGATGACCTTGCCCAGCTTGGCCGCCAGGTCGGGCAGCTGCTTGGGACCGATGAAGAGCAGGGCCAGCACCAGAATGACGGTGATCTCGCCCGCGCCGAGATTGAACACGCTCGAAATTTAACTCCATCGACCCCGAAGAAACAATGCGCGACGGCGTTTTTAGCCGTTTGTGAAGAGGTCGATCTGCCGGGGCAATCCGAGCCGGTAAGCGTCCAAGCCCCGACCGCGCAAGAGCTCGGCCAAAGTGTCGTCGGGCGCCCCCACCAGCGCCACCTCGGAGGCGCCGGTCGCCGCGACGTAACGGGCCAGCTCGGCGAGATCGGCACCGAACGGAAACGTCAGCGCCTCGGCCACGGCACGTTGTGGCCGCGCCGTCGCGCCCGTGGGCCCGGGCGAGACGAGGACCGCGCGGCGCGCGCGCACCTGCCCCCCCTGCGTCGGCGCGCGCGCGTCGGCCGGCCACAGCAGCACCTCGTTCTCCGCCAGGCGACCGGCGAACCGCTGCACGGCCGGAAGCGGCGTCGCAGGCTCGGCCCGTCGGTAGGCCGCCACCACATCCAGGATCGCGCGGTGTGCCCGCAGCGGAACGCCAGCCGCGCTCAGCGTGCGTGCGACGAGGGGCGCCAGCGCCAACGGCTCGAGCAGCAGGAGCGGCGCACCGCCCGCCGAGAGGTCGCGGCCGATCCGGCCGAGGCGCTCCTCGGCGGCGGCGCGCTCGGGAAACGCCACCTCGCGGAAGGCGAAGCGCGCGTCGAGGCAGAGGGCGTCCGCCGCGCGCAGCTCGCCTTTTCCGCCCAGGCCGAGCGGACCGGTGTAGACGATGCGGCGCCCTTCCCGCTCGCACAGCAGCGACGCCGCGCCCGGCTGGTAGCCGGAGGGAAAGATCTCCAGCCGCAGATCTCCCAGCCCGAACGGACGCCCGTACGACGCCAGCAGCGCCCGCGCCCGCAGCCGTTCGCCGACCGGTCCGAGCAGGACCAAGGTCGCCTCGGTGGTCAGGATCTGGCGCCGTCCCCCGCCGACGCGCGGCAGCGCGCGCCGCCTGTGGGCCCCGAACACCGCGGCGTGTGAGAGAAAGACGAGATCGCCGCCCGCCGCCGCGTCGCAGGCCACCACGGTCCCGGCGATCCGGACGCCGGCGCGATAGATGAACGCGCGCTGTTTGTTCTTGGAGGTGGACATCCGTGGGAGCGCTCGGCGGCAGGCACTATATGTTGCTCGGGCCTGAACCGGACCTGTAAGCTCCCATGAGATGAGCGAAGCCAGCCCCCGCTTTCGGCAGGACCTCACTGTGTCCCCGACCGAAGCCGACGGCGTCGCCTGCGTGGACGTCAGTGATCCGAGGAGCGGCGCCAACTTCCGGCTCTACGACTTCGAGTATCAGCTGGCGCTGCAGCTCAACGGCCAGCCGGTCGCCGAGGTCACCGACTGGGCGTCGAAGACCTACGGGGCCGAGCTGACCGCCGAGGGGATCAAAGAGTTCGCGATGCGGCTCCAGGAGTTGGGGTTTCTCGAGCCCGAGGCGGCGATTTCGCCGGCGCCAGCACCGGCACCGGCAACCTCTGTGGCCGAGGAGACGCCCGAGAGCGCGGCGGACGAGTGGATGTCGGCGCAAGCGGCGAAGACCGCACAGTTCGTGCCCGACGCCGCCATGCTCGACAGCGCGCCCGAGCTGACGCCCGTCGCGCCGCTGAACCTCATGGAGCTGGCGGCGGCGCCTGCGCCTCGGCCGGACGGGGCGCCGGCTCCCATCACTCTCGAGATCACCGCACAGGCGGTCGCCGAGCTGCCGAGCGAGGCGCTCGACTCCGAGCCCGTGGCGGCCCCGCCGCCGGCCCCCGCCGCCCCTTCACCGCCCGCGGCCGATCCCAAGCCGAGCTGGGCGATGGATCTCGACGGGGCGCTGCAGGCCTCGGACTCGCCCCCCGCTGTGAAGGCGCCGCCAGCAAGAAGCGAGGCGGTGGCGCCGGCCCTCCCGGTCAGCGTGGCCCCGCCGCCCCCTGGTCTCTCCGAGCGGCGCCAGCCGCCTCGCCCCGAAGCGGTCGTCATGGCGGGGTTCTCCGAGGAGGCCAAGCGCCGCAAGCCTCCGGCCGGTCGCTCGGGACGTCGGGTGGCGATCGTGGTGCTCTTGCTGGCCGCCGCGGCGGCGGGCATCGGGTACTGGGTCTGGAGCCGCCAGCACGCGGCGGTCGCACCGCAAGCGCTGCGCGTTCGGGTCATGACCCCCGCGCCGACGGCGGTCTACCGCTGGTTTTCGGGACGGGGACAGGTCACCGACTACGAGACGACGACGGTGGCGTTCGCCAACCCCGGCCGCCTGGCCGAGCTGCTGCCGGCGGGAACCGAGGTCGCCGTCGGCGACGTCGTCGGGAAGCTCCAGGGCGCGTCGGGTCTCGAGACGTTGCTCGCGCACGATCGCTCGCGGGTCGGATTCTACAAGCAGCTGCGCGACAGCATGCGCGCCGCCGGGAACGGCCCCGAGCTGCGCCTGGCAGAGGCCCACCTGGCCGAGAAGGAGAAGCTGGTCGACCTGGCCCTCGCCGGTCTGACGAAGTTCACCGTCGTGGCGACCGAGCCGGGCGAGGTGGTCGAGACGCTGGCCAAGATCGGAACCTCGGTCGTGCCGGGCGCCCCGGTCGCGCGGGTGAAGGGGCGTCTCCTCCATGGCGCCTTCGAGCTGGAGGCGGACGAGCGGGCGGCGCTGGCCCAGCTGGATTTTTGCCGCGTCGAGGTGATTGGGCTCGGCCCGCGCGCCTCGAACGATCCACCGCGACGCGAGGCGGCCGCCACGACGGCGGCCGACTCGAGCCCGCTCGAGGCGCAGGTGGGCCCCCGCTTCCTCGACTGCCGGCCGCCCGGCGCCGTGGCCGGCGGCGACAAGATCGAGATCCCGCTCCCGGGCGATCTGGGGCTGGTCTCGGGGCAGCCGCTGCGTCTGGCGCGCCGCCGCTACGACGCCGTCTTTCCGGTGCCGGCCGCCGCGCTGCTCGCCGACGGTGACCACAAGGCGCTCTGGATCGCGGGAGCCGACGGGACCGCGGAGCTGCGCACCGTGGCGGTGGTCGACGTCGCGGATGAGGCCCTGGTGAGCGACGGCCTCCGCGTCGGCGATCAGGTCATCGTCGACGCGCCCGCCGAGCTGCGCGCCGGAGCACGCATCGCGCCTGCGCGCTGAGCCCGACGCTCGCCTTTGGCTCGACCCGGCTACGCCGACTGAGCGACCTCGGCGCGGGTCGCCTCGATGTCGATGCTGATGGCGACCTTCTCGCCGAGCGCCAGGCCGCCGTGATCGAGCGCCTGGTTGAAGGTGATCCCGAACTCCTTGCGGTCGATGGTGGTGGTGGCGGTGAAGCCGGCGCGCTGCTTGCCCCAGGGATCCTTGAGGCTGCCGCCGAGCTCGACCTCGAGGACGGTCGGGCGGGTGATGCCGTGGATGGACAGGTCGCCCGTGACGCGCAGGCGGTCGTCGGCGAGCGCCTCGACCCGCGTGCTCTTGAAGGTGAGCTCGGGGAATTTGGCCACGTCGAAGAAGTCGGCCGAGCGAAGGTGGGTGTCGCGCTGCGGTTCGGAGGTGTCGACGCTGGCGGCGTCGATCGTCACCTCGACCGACGAGCGCGTCGGGTCTTTCTCATCGTAGCGCAGCCTGCCTCCCCATTTGTTGAAGCGGCCGCGCACCTTGGAGACCAGCAGGTGGCGAACCGAAAAGTCGACGTTCGAGTGGGTGAAATCGAAATCCCATTGCGTGGTCATGAACAGGCTCCTTTGGCGTTCTGCGTGCCGTGAATCGACACATTGAAATACTTCGATGTATCGACCAGGGCATCGGTTACAGACGAAACGACAGAGCAGCCGCCGGACGCGGTTGGTGCCGCTAGGCGCGGCGCGAGGGGGGACGCCGGGCGGCGCCGGGCGAGAGCCGCGCCCGCAGCGACAGGCCAAGCTCGGCCAGCAGGGGGTGGTTCACCGAGGTGTAGTGGTGCTTTCCCTCGTGGCGTGTCACCAGGATCCCCGCCTCGGTCAAGATCTTGAGGTGGTGGGAGATCGTCGGCTGCGAGATGTCGAACCGATCCGCCACCTGACCGCAGGAGAGCTCACCTGCCGCGGCGATCTCTTGCATCATCCGGAAGCGGGTGGCGTCGCCCAGCGCCTTCAGCGCCTTGACCAGCGCCCGATCGTCCAGCGCTGGAGCCGCCGTTGCACCCATCGAAATCATTCTATTGGTTGGATGCCGGGAGGCCAAGAACGATCAGTCGCCGGATCAATCGTCAGATCCCGATGCGCTGCAGCTCGATCAACGGCGTGCCGTCGGAGCGTGGACGCGTCAGGTCGACGAGGCAATCGAGCGACCAATCCTCGTCCCCCTCGCCGTCGACCAGCACCTGCTGCGCCCTGAATCTCCCCGTCTCGAGCTCGTCGATGCGGGTGCGATCGGGGCGGCGCGCCTCGGGCGTGGTGAGCAGCGCCGCATGCTCGGCCCAAAATGGCGCCATGGCCTCCGTCAGGCGCTCGACCGTCCAGGGCTCCCCCTCACCGACGGGGGGCGCGCACAGGCGAACGGCCGCCGCGAAGTCGCGGCGGGACAGCGCCGCGACCAGCTTGTGCAGCTCGGCGCGGATTCCCGCGACGGTAGCGCGGCGCTCGGCCACCGGATCGACCGGCGCCGCGGCAGCCCGGGCGGCGGGCTTGGCCGGGCGGCGCGTCGGATCGGCCAGCGCCTCCCACTCCTCGAGCAGGCTCGAATCGACGTCCCGCAGCAGCGACCGCAGATGGGCGATCACGTCGAGCACCTCGTCGGTCCGCGCGGCGGCGGGGACCGTCTGCTCCAGAGTCTTGAAGACCTGCGACAGATAGCGAAGCAACACCCCCTCGCTCCGCTCGAGGCCGAGCGAGCGGACATAGTCATTGAAGGCCGTGAACCCCTCGTACATCTCGCGCGCGATCGACTTCGGGTGGACGTTGTCCTGCCCGACCCAGGGGTGCCGCTCGGCGAAGTCGTTGAAGGTGGCGTAGATGAAGTCGCGGTTCGGCTTCGGCCACTCCAGCACCTCCAGCTGGGCGATGCGCTCCTCGTACTCCACCCCGGCCGCCTTCATCTCGGCCATCTTCTCGGTCTTGAGCTGATCGAGCTGCTTGCGCAGGACGGCGTCGGGGTTCTCGCAGATCGCCTCCACCAGGGTCAGCACGTCGAGCGCGTAGACAGGCGAAGCGCGGTCGAGGACGCCGAGCGCCTCGAGCAGATAGAGAGACAGCGACTGGTTGAGCGAGAAGTCGCGCTGCAGCTCGGCGCTCACCTCGACGGTTCGCCCGCGGATCGCCTCGCCCGGCACCACGTCGATGAGGTGCGCGTGCCGCAAGGTCCGGAAATAGGCCGCCGCGCGCCGGCGCTCGGCGCGCTTGTCGCGCGGCCCGCCGTGCGAGCGGGCGATGATCGAGATGAGCCGGCGGTAACCGCCCCCTTGGGCGCGCGACTGCAGGCAGTTGAGCAACACGCCGTGGGTGATCTCGAACCGGGAGGCGAGCGGCTCCGGCGTGCCGTTCACCAGCCGATCGAACGTCCCGCGATCCCAGTGGACGTAGCCCTTGGTCGGCGGCTTGTGCATCACCACCTTCTTGCCGGCCGCCTGCTTGGCCGCGAGGCGCCGGTTCTCGACGACGTGCGCGGGCGCCTGCGCGACGACGAAGCCGCGCTCGTCAAACCCCTTGCGGCCGGCGCGGCCGGCGATCTGCAGGAAATCGCGCACCCCCAGGATGCCGGTCTTCTCGCCGTCGAACTTGCAGAGCTGGGTGAACAGCACCGTGCGGAGCGGGACGTTCACGCCGACGCCCAGCGTGTCGGTGCCGCTCACGACCTTGAGGAGGCCCTGCTGCGCCAGCCTCTCGACGAGCAGGCGGTACCGCGGCAGCAGGCCGGCGTGGTGGATGCCGATCCCGTGGCGCAGGAAGCGCTGGAATTCCTTCCCGTACGGCGTATCGAAGACCGCGTCGCGGAGCGCGTCGCGAAGGGCCTCCTTCTCGCTCTTCGACGAGACGTCGACGCTCATCAGGTTTTGCGCCTCTTCGGCGGCGCCCCGCTGCGTGAAGTTGACCAGGTAGATCGGCGCGCGGTTGAGCGTGACCAGATCGGCGATCGTCTCGTGCAGCGGCGTCTCGCGGTAGTCGAACTCCAGCGGCACCGGGCGCTCGCGCCCGCGTACCACCGCCACCTCGCGCTTGGTGACCGCGGTGAGCCCCTCGGTGATGACGTGAACGTCGCCCAGCGTCGCCGACATCAAGAGGAACGTCGTCTGCGGCAGGCAGAGCAGCGGGATCTGCCAGGCCATCCCCCGCTCGCGATCGGCGTAGTAGTGAAACTCGTCCATGACGACGTAGTCGGCCCGCTCGGCGCCGTCGCGCAGCGCCATGTTGGCCAGGATCTCCGCGGTGCAGCAGACGATCGGCGCGTCGCGGTTGATGCTGGCGTCACCAGTCAGCATCCCGACCCGCTCGGGCCCGAACAGCCGGCAGAGATCGAAGAACTTCTCGTTGACCAGCGCCTTGACCGGAGAGGTGTAGAACGACGTTTTTCCTTCAGCCAGGCCTTTGAAGTGCAGCGCCGCCGCCACCAGCGACTTCCCTGAGCCGGTCGGCGTGTTGAGCACGACGTGCTTGCCGGACATCAGCTCCAGCAAGGCCTCCTCCTGCGCCGGATAGAGCGACAGCCCGGCGGTGGCCGTGTACGACACGAACCGCGACAGCAGGTCGTCGGGATCGGCGCCCGCCGTCGGCAACAGCGCCGCCAGCGGAGGCGACGAAGACGACGGCGACGAAGATGACGGCGACGAAGGTGTCGAGGAAGGTGACGACGAAGGTGACGGCGGTGTCGACTCGGAGGCGGTGGTCATGAGGCGGCGCCCCGCGGCGCTGCCTCAGTCTGCAACAGAAACGTCGGCCTGCGGACCTCCGTCCACATTTTCCAGGCAAGGAGTGTTGGGCGCCCCGGGCGTTCCAAAGCTGCCGCCCGTTCCGAACGGCGTACCGGCGGGGCAGAACGACTTGGTGGCGGGATCGACGACCAGCGCGTGTCCGGTGTAGGCGTCGCCCAGCGCTCCCCACGAAACCGCATCGATGACGACGCCGGTGGCGCAGGCGCCGAGACAGAGTGAGAGCTGGCCGTCGGCGTTGACCAGAATCAGCTTGGTGCCGTAGCCGACGGCCACCGAGGCCCCGCCGTTCTTGCTCGGATCGATCGACTGGCCGAGGAGCAGGAGCGCGCCCGGCGCGGCCGTCCCCGCCGCCACCGCGACGTCCGTCGACGCCGTGGCCAGGTGAAGCTGCGACAGATCCAGCGGCTCGGCGGCGAGGCTGACGATCTCGATCCACTCTCGCCCGAGATCGTCGCCGGTCGGGTTCACCAGGAGCTCGTCGATCACGACCTCGCCCGGCCGCGGGGCGCGCGCGACCGGCGCGGCCGGGGGGGCGTCGACCGTCGCGCCATCGACCGCCGCATCGACCCGTGGCAACTTGGGGTTCTCCGCCGGCGCGCCGTCGGCGGGCGTCCCCGCGTCGGGCGAAGTGGCATTCGCGGCGCCAGCACCGCCCGCGCCGCCCCGCCCGAGCGTCGTCTCGGCCGGCGCCGCCCCGTCTCGCCCGACGACAGAAACGCCGCTCCCGCTGCTGCCCCCTCCGCCCATCATCTTGTCGTCCGCGGAGCGCGGCGTGATCGGGCCGGGGGTGCAACCGGCTGCCAAAACCAGCCCGCAGGCCGCCGGCCAAAAGGCGCGTGGAGTCATGCGCCGGTCTTCGGCGCGTGCCTCCGACTGGTTGCGCGCAGGCGGCGCGGTGGTCGTCAGCGGCGCAGGTGCCGCTCGAGGATCTTGTAGGCCTCGGTCAACCGCTGCGAAAGATCGGTCGCCGCCCGCTGCTTCTCCGACGAGCCGGCGTTGAGATCGGGATGGTACTTGCGCATCAGCCGGCGGTACGAGCGTTTGACCGTCTCCAGCTCCGAGCCGGCAGGGACCTCCAGCGCGGCGTAGGCCTTGCGGATCGCGTCGTCGCCGGCCGCCGTGCGCCGCGGTGGCGGCGCCGACGCCCGCGGCTCGGGCCGGTGGTTCCGGTTGGTCGCCGCTTCCACCTCCTCGCGCGCCTGCCGACGCCGTTCGATCTCTTCGTCGAGCTCGCGGTCCGACATCGAGGCGTACTCGGAGCCGGCAGGCCGCCGCCGCGCTCGGTCGTCACTGTCGTCGTCGTCGACCCGCGCCGCCCGGTCGAGCAAGGAGTTCAGCTCCGAGCGCGCGAGATCGATGAGGCGCTTGCCGATGCTCATTTGCTCCCGGACTCACCGTGGTCGTAGAGGCTCACCCCGTCCATCTCCGGCGGCGCGGCGATCCCCATCTCCTCCAAGATCGTCGGCGCGACGTCGGCCAGTCGCCCGCCCTTGCGCAGCTTCTTCCCCTCCTGCCGCTTGCCGATGGCGATGAACGGGATCGGGTTCATCGTGTGCGCGGTGTGTGGCTGGCCGGTCACCGGATCGATCATCGTCTCGCAGTTGCCGTGATCGGCGGTGATGAAGACGCTGGCGTCGACCTTGGCGGCCGCCTCGACGATCTGCCCCATCGCCTTGTCGACCGTCTCGACCGCGTGGATCGCCGGCTCCAGCTTGCCGGTGTGGCCGACCATGTCCGGGTTGGCGTAGTTGACGAGGATGAAGGTGGGGCCGCCGGGCTCGAGCGCCTCGACCACGCCGTCGGTGACCGGCGCCGCCGACATCTCGGGCGCCAGGTCGTAGGTCGCCACCTCGCGGTTCGACGGCACCAGCTTGCGCTCCTCGCCCGGGAACGCCTCCTCGTTGCCGCCGTTGAAGAAGTAGGTCACGTGCGCATACTTCTCCGTCTCGGCGGTGCGCAGCTGCGAGACGCCGGCCTTCGACAGCACCTCACCCAAGATCATGCGCAGGCTCTGGGGCGGGAACGCGGGCGGCACCTCGACCTTGGCGTCGTACTGGGTCATGGTGGCGAACCCCGAGAGCTTCGGCCGCTTGCCGCGATCGAAGTACGGAAAGGCGTCGTCGCCGGCGTGGAACGCCAGCGTCAGCTGCCGCGCCCGGTCGGCGCGGAAGTTGTAGAAGAAGCAGGCGTCGCCGTCTTTGACGATCGCGCGCGGCTTGCCGTCGGCCCCTTTGCGCAGGAGCGGCAGGACGAACTCGTCGGTCAGCTCTTTTCCACCTTTTCCGTCGTTTCCATTTTGCCCGGCGGTGTAACCCTTCTCGACCGCCGCGGCCAGATCGTCGACCAGCGTCCCCTCCCCACGGGTGAGCATCTTCCAGGCGATCTCCAGCCGATCCCAGCGCTTGTCGCGATCCATCGCGTAGTAGCGCCCGACGGCGGTGACCAGCTCACCGACGCCGATCTCGCCCAGTCTTTTTTCCACCTGGCGCAGGTAGCCGGCCGCCGACTTGGGCGGGGTGTCGCGCCCGTCGAGGAAGGCGTGCCACACCACCTTGGAAAATCCGCGCCGCTTCGCCAGCTCACAGACGGCGTAGGCGTGCTCCAGCGAGGCATGTACGTTACCCGGGCTGGTCAGCCCGAAGAGGTGCAACGTCCCGCCGCTCGCCTTCACGCCGTCGACCAGCTTGATCAGCACCGGGTTCGAATAGAAGGCGCCGGTCTCGATCGCCTTGTCGATCCGGACGATGTCCTGATAGACGATGCGCCCCGCGCCGAGGTTGAGGTGCCCGACCTCGCTGTTCCCCATCTGGCCCATCGGCAGCCCGACGTCGTTCTCCGACGCGCCAATCAAGGTCCAGGGCGAGCTTTTGTAGATGCGATCGAAGTTCGGCGTCTTGGCCATCCGGATGGCGTTGCCATTCTTGTCGGCGCGCTCGCCGTAGCCGTCGAGGACGACCAGGACGACGCGAGGAGGGGTGCTCATGAGCGAACTTTAACATTTGCCACCTCCCGATGCCGATACCCCGCGCTGCGTTCCGCCGGCAATCCGAGCAATCGAACGAACGAGACGGTCGTGGTCTCATGCTACGGTCCGCCCGCTCATTCGGATCACGCTGTTTTTTCCGGACGACAGATCGGTAGTCCAACCGCGCATGGCGCACGACAAGGAGGCAGGGATGGGACGCAATCGAGGAACGGGCATCGGAACAGGCGAGGGGTCGGTGACGAGCTCGCTGGGACGTGGCGCTGGGGCGATCGCCGTCGCGATCACCTTCGTAGCCGCTCTCGCGAGCGGCTGCACCGGACAGGCGGCGAGCGGCGATCCGACGACGACGCAAGTGGCGGCGGCGCTGACGGGGACGGCGACCATCTCCGGCACCGTCAGCGGTCCCGGCGGCCATCTTTCGGGGATCAAGGTCAGCGTGAACGGCAGCGTCCAGGCGGCGACGTTCAGCGACGCCAACGGACTGTATGCGTTCACGGGCCTCGCGCTGGGGCTGAACTACTCCGTCTCTGCGAGCGGCACCGGGTGCAACTTCTCGGGAACCCGCAACTTCAACAATCTGCAGGCGAACCAAACCGCCGACTTCGCAGGAACGGGCGGCAGCTGCGTCGGTGTCCCGGTCGTTCCGGGACCGCAAGGCCCGCCCGGGCCGCAGGGTCCCGCCGGCCCGGCCGGAGCCGCAGGCGCGACCGGTCCCGCTGGAGCGGCCGGCCCCACGGGCGCAACCGGCCCGGCCGGAGCGCTTGGTGCGCAAGGTCCCGTTGGGCCGATCGGTCCCATGGGGTTCCCGGGCGTAGCAGGACCAGCTGGCCCCATCGGTCCTACCGGGGCGAACGGAGCGGCCGGACCTGCCGGCCCCGCCGGAGCGACCGGGCCTGCCGGTGCCACCGGGCCTGCCGGTTCCGTCGGCCCCGCGGGTCCCGTCGGCCCGGCCGGCCCTCCTGGTGACGTCGCGCAGGATCCGCGCTTCGGCACGAATACTGGAAACGCGTCTCAAAACGCGAACCCCTCCGCGGTCCCCTGCTTCCTTGGCCAGATCCTTCTCACGGCCGTCCCCTCCGTCACCGCCGGCGGGATCTCCGCCGCCGGACAGATCCTGGCGATCAACCAGAATCAGGCGCTCTTCGCGCTCCTCGGCACGACCTACGGCGGCGATGGGATAACCACGTTCGCGCTGCCCGACATGAGAAGCATCACGCCGAACAACATGACCTACTCGATCTGCATCCAGGGCATCTTCCCGAGTCGGAACTGATCGCGGTCCCGCAATGACTGCTGGCGGCGCCGCTTCAGCGGCGCCGCTAGTGGTGATACGGCTCGCCGCGGATGATCGTCAGCGCGCGGTAGATCTGTTCGCAGAGGACCAGCCGGGCGATCCGGTGCGGCAGCGTCAGCGCCGAGAGCGACAACCGCAGGTTCGCCTTGGCGACCAGCGCCGGCGGGATCCCGTCGGCGCCGCCGATGACCAGGGTCAGGCTGCGCGTGCCGTGGGTCATCCGCCGCTCGATCTGCTGGGCGAGCGCCTCCGTCGTCCAGCTGACACCACCTGGCTCGAGCGCGATCGTCTCACCCTCCTTCGGCCAGCGGCGCGCCAGGGCCGCGTCGTCCTCGACCTCGATCACCTCGACCGGCAGATGCCGCCGCGCCCGCGCCAGGTAGTCGTCGCAGAGCGCTGCGACGTGCCGGTCGCGCAGCTTGCCGACCGCCAGGACCACAATTTTCAAGACCAACCAGCCTTCAAGCGAGAGACAAGCATGACGACTTTCAAGGCCAGCCAGCCTTCAATCGAGGGACGCGAGCTGAGCGCGGGGGGCCCGGGGGACGCGAGCGGCAGCGAGCCGTCCCCCGTCAGATCAAAGCGCGCCGTAGAGCGCGTCGGGCTGGCCGAGCGCCGCCTCGGGCGGGACGTCCAGCTTCACCCGCGGCGCTTCGATCCAGAGGCTCTCGAGATCGTAGAACTCGCGCACCGGGTGGTAGAAGACGTGGACCACGAAGGCGCCGAAGTCGAGCAGCGTCCAGCGCCCCGCGCCCGCCCCTTCGCGCCCGAGCGGGTAGAGCCCGCGCGCCTTCATGGCCAGGCCGATCCCCTCGGCGATGGCGTCGACCTGACGATTGCTTCGTCCGCTGACGACGCCGATGAAGTCGGTGTAGCTGCCCATCGCGGAGACGTCGATGAGAATCGGATCGACCCCCCGCTTCTCGAGCGCCGCTTCCATCGCCGCGACCGCCAGCGCCCGGGTCTCGGCCAGATCGGCCGTGCCCCGCGCGGGGGGCGGCGTCTCGATCGGCCGCGCCTTGACCTTGGTCTTGCGCGCACCGCGGACCGGAATGCGGGGGGGCTCCGCCTTTCGAGCCTGTCCCGCCTGTCCCGCCTTGCGGGGCGACGCCGTCTTTCGCCCGGCGGGCCCCGTTGCCCGCTTCTTTTCGTGACCCTTTTGGGCCTTTTTGCCTTTCGCCCCGGCCGACCGTCGCGTCGTCTTCACCTGCGATCAACTTAGCAAAGGCGCCGAGCGCCCGCCAAAGTTTTCGGTCAGGGCGAGCTGGCCACGGGCGGAGGATTCTGTCGGGCGGCCTCGGCCGCTTCCTTGAGGCGGCGCTCGAACGACCCGACCAGCTTGACGAGGTAGCTCTGCCCCGCGCGCGACAGCCGTTCCTCGACGGTGGCCGACGCCCGGTCCAACCAGCGCGCCTCGTCGACGTCGCTGCCAGAATCGACAGGATTGGCAGAACCGACAGGATCGGCGGCATCGCCCGGATCGGCCGTGCGGCCCCCGCTCTCGGACCAACGGCGGGCGGCACGCTCGATCCGCGCGCTCATCCAGGCGGGGGCCTCTAGCGCAGAACGCCCGAGCACCCGGCTCCCCTCTCGAAATGCGGTCACCAGCGCCGTCCGCTCCGACTCGGCCAGCGCACCGTGAATCGCGTAGCGCAGAAGCGCCGCCTGCGGGCGATCGATTTCGCCGCCCACGTGCAGCTTGGCGCAGTAGTGATCGAACAGCATGCCGAGCTGGAACGTGGTCGCCATGTCCTCGGCGCGCCGACCGAGCGCGAGCAGGGCGAAGAACTTCCGCCAGGCGAGCTTGAGCGCCAGCAGCGTGGCGGCGGTCAGCGTGGCGTTCCGCACCGCCGTCCCTTCGCGTGGATCGCCGAGCAGGTCGGCGGACGACTGGGCGATGTCGACCTGCCTCCGCTCGCCGAGCTTGATCAACATCCCGGCGCGGACGCGCCCTGCGAAGTAATCGTCCAGCACCGGCAGCGGGACGGCCCCGCCGACCGCGGCGGCCAACAGCGCGCGCCGCACGATGAGCTTGCGATTCTCCGCCAGGTGCTCGAGCCGCGGGGCGCCCGCGCCCGGCCCCACCGTCAGCAGCTCGGGCGTGCCCGATCCGGAAAATCCGCGCTGGTCGCTCATGGGCGATGCTCCCGTGCCGCGCCGGTCGCGCGTCGCTCCGGCTCTGCCAGCCCACGCAGAAGCTCGTGCGCCTCCGGCACCGTGCGCTGGCGC
>DATAVR010000182.1:0-33574 GCA_036267635.1 Polyangia bacterium
CGCCGCGAGCTTCCCCTCGCGTTGCTCTTCGCGTTCGAGCGCCTCGCCAACCAGCTCTACCAGCACGGCCTGCGGCTCGCGGTGCGTCTCGGCCGCGAGGGCGGCAACGCGCGTTTCGAGTTCCGGCGGGAGGGTGAGTGCCAGCTTCACGCTCATAAGTTTACAGCCGAGGGGATGGCCAGGCTAGCCGACGTGCACCACATGCAATTCGGGGCCGTGAAAGCGGGGATCTTGAGCGGATCTATGCGACGGGCAGTGGACGGAACACCCGGCCTTGGTGCGCGTCTGGCCGAGCTACGGCCGCCGCCAGAGCGTAACCACTTCCGTAACCACTTGAGCGAGACCAGGGGTGACGGCCCGACACGCCCTGTGACGGTAGGTCCCTGGTCTCGCTCACTTCTCCGACGGAGAATCGACCCCTCGATCGTCTTCACACGGTGGAAGTCGAAGGTTCAATCCCTACAACGCCCACCGAAGCTGCGCCGAGAAGAACGAGGCATCGCGCGACTCAGTTCTGCACGAGAACGGACAACGCTTAGCGGCCAAGTGCCTCCTCTGCTTGACCAGCGTCGAGGAGCTCGAGCGGAAGCTTGAAACTGCTCGACGTGCTCACGAAACGTTGTTCTCGGAAGCGCGCACCCGGTCGCGTCTCCGCGACTACGCCTCTAACAACCGGCTGCAGCGCGAACGTCTTGCCCACACCCGCCGTCGTCGGCGGGCGAATCGGTGGATAGTCCAAGCGATCCATCAAGCCGAGGATCGACCGAGCACGCTTCATGGCGCAAAAAGTTCCCATATCGCGTGCAGTGCAACAAGGCTAGGGTCGGCGTGCCTTTCAGAGTCACCGATGCAGCGTCAGAAGGCGTTACCGACCACCGAGGACAGCGAGGAAGCTCGCGCCTTCCTGCAGACCCGGTTGGCGTTGTTCTGGAAGGTTTTGTTCTTCTTCAATCTGGCTGGCGGCGTCCTTGGCCTGGCCGGAGGAGGGATGGTAAAGCCAGGCCTCGACACGGCGATCACCTTCGTGGGGATCGGTCTTTCGGGCACCCTCTGGTGGCTGTGCAGGCGGGGGAAACGGTCGATTCGATTCTGTCGGATCGTGGATGGCGGCGGCCTGCTGCTCGTCGCGATCGTCGGGAGCTTCTTGACCCGCTTCCTCCTGGTCGCGTTCGTCCGCGAACATTCGGTGGTGACCATGGAGGGCTCCTTCATGGCCGACGCCTACGTGGTCATGATCGACCTGTTTCCTGCCGCGATGTTCTTCGCGATTCGCGCTGCCTTGATCCCGTCGTCCCCTCGTCGCACCGTCATCGTCACGGCTATCCCCGGTATCCCGAAGATCGTGCTGTCGAGCGTCCTGGTGCCCGCGGTGGGTGGAGGACTTGCCTGGCGTGCGGCCCATTCGGGCATCTTTCCGTGGCTGCCGACGACGTCGATCATGGAGTGGACCATCGCGACCATCACGTGCACCGTCATCTCGCGGGTCATCTATGGCCTTCGGGCCGAGGTCCGCGAGGCGCGCCGGTTCGGACAGTACGTGCTCGAACAGAAGATCGGTGAAGGTGCGATGGGGGTCGTCTATCGCGCCACCCACGCCATGCTCCGTCGGCCGGCGGCGATCAAGCTGCTGCTCAAGGACCGAGCGAATGAGGCCGACCTGGCGCGCTTCGAGCGCGAAGTTCAGCACACGAGCCGCCTCGTCCACCCGAACACGATCTCGATCTTCGACTACGGACGAACAGCCGAGGGCGTCTTCTACTACGTCATGGAGTATCTCGACGGCATCGACCTCCAGCGCCTCGTCGATCAATACGGTCCCATCGAACCCGAACGCGCGATCCACGTCCTCGCCCAGATCAGCGGCGCCCTCGCCGAAGCCCACGCGCTCGGCCTCATCCACCGCGACATCAAGCCGGCAAACATCGTCCTCACCGAGCGGCCCGACGAACCCGACGTCGTCAAAGTGGTCGACTTCGGTCTCGTGAAGAAGTTCGGAGGCAGCCTCGCCGAGTCGGCGGCCACCGATGCCATCATCGGCACGCCGCTGTACATGGCTCCGGAGGCCATCTCGCAGCCTGACACCGTCGACGGACGCTCCGATCTCTACGCGGTAGGCGCCGTCGCATATTTCCTGCTCACGGGGACGCACGTGTTCCAGGCCGCCACGGTCCTCGAAGTGTTCAGCAAGCACATGCTGGAGGCGCCGATGTCCCCCTCGCAGAGGCTGGGGAAGCCCCTTCCCGCAGACCTCGAAGCCCTCGTCCTTGGATGTCTCGCCAAGGATCGTAATGCGCGGCCCGCGACGGCCGCGATACTGCGAACGGCGCTCCTCGCCTGCGCCGACGCCGGCGGCTACGACCTGGCCACGGCTCGCTCTTGGTGGCAAGCCCACCGCGCTTCGCGGAAGAACGGCCGGAGCGCGACCGATGGCGACAGCTCGCGTCCAGCCACGATGGCGATCGATCTGGGCGGCCGGAGCACCCTGGCCCTGAACGACGTCGGCTGACGGACGCCCGCTCCAACGTTCCGGGACCCGCGTAGCCATCCGCACCGACCTCCTCGATCATGCGCGCGACGTCTCATACCCGAGCTGGGACACGGCCTGGCGAGGAGCGTTCGCTCGACGTCGGATGATCCACTCGGCGACGAGGATATTGATCGCCCATGCCAGGCTCATCAGCAGGTCCCGCGTCAGTTCAACGACCTCGCCGGAGAGCACGATGCAGGCTCCCAGGAGCAAAGCCTGCGTACCGGCCCCTTGTCCGAGGGCGTATGCGCGGATCATCCAGGCTTCGTGGCGCGCAAACTCGCGACGTCGAATGCTGGACCACGCCACGATGATGGCTGCTGCCATCGCCGCGCCCACCGTCATGCGTGCGGCGTAGAGGATCGGCCCCTGGAGGCTGTGAGGGATTCGGTAGAGGTTCGCCATCCAGATTCCGGTGAGCGCGGTCGATAGACCGCACAGCACGAGGACCTTGCCGGCGCGGCGATGCCATCCCGGCCAGCGCCGACGAAAGCCTGACGAGAACTGGAAGGCTCCGAGGAGAGCGTAGAGGGCGGCGCCGACGAAATGCAGAACGACTGGAATCGGCGCGGCGTGGAACCTGGCGTCCTCGGCGGTGCCCCGCGAGGACAGGCTGACGAGACGCGCGATGCCACCCAGCATGGGAATGGCGCTGAGGGCCAGCAGCAGCACCGGCACCCGGAAGTCCCTCTTCACGAGCTTGCTCATGCGACGTTCCGCTCAGCGCGAAAAGGAGGCGGTGGCATGAGCAGCGAGGAAGAGCCCGACCCCGAAGACGGTGTGCGTGATCAGGCTCTTGAAGGTGTTGAACGCAGGGGCCGACGTCTTCGACGAGGCGATCCCTGCCCCCAACGCGGGCTGCAGGATGAAGAGCGGGGCCGCCGCCGTCACGATCCCGATCAGGAGCGCGGGCGGCAGCGTGGGCGACTGCGCCCACTGCAAGCCGAAGGCGGCGAGCAGGAGGGCGGCGAAAGTGATGCCGATGGAGTAGTGCGCGCACCAGCCGATCAGCAGCTCTCCCCGAATCGGGGTCGTCTTGGCGATGCTCTCGTGGAACCAGCGCCGCCGTAGAAGGTGACCGATCCAGCGACCGAGCAACGCGAAGTTCAGAGAAGGCACCCCGAACCGTCTGAGCACCGCACCCCAAAGGTCCATGGCCATCGTGGCACCCGCGCCGATGACCACGCTGCGTATGATGAATTCGACTGCCCTGTTCATAGTTCCTGCTAGAAGCTCCCGAAGATCAGGCTGCTGCGAATGACCAGGCTGCTCATGTCTCGGCTGGACGGGCCCTCACCGCTGCCGGCGACCGCCACGCGATAGCCGACGCCGCTGGCGACGCGCACGTGCTTGGCGACGTTGATCTCCAGGTTCGCAGTCGGCTCGAAGATCAGGAACTGCTTGGTGGCGCACGAGTTGGAGCCGCTGGCGCACCACCGGCCGTTCCCGATGGTCGACTCGACCGTGCCATGAATCAACTGGTCCGATCGCCAGACGTACTGAAGAAGCAGACCACCGTAGCTTCCGAGGTTTCGCACCTCGCCCCCATCGATCCTCGTCTCGGAGTTGGCCACGCCCTCCGCGGTCAACCCAAGCGCGAAGCGCTTGTTCAGGTAGATCCCTCCGCGCAGTCCCGGCGTGTAGCTCAGGTGGTCGCCGAAGACCGTGGTCCCGAAGGTGGGCGCCAGGAACCAGCCGCTGATCCACGTCCCACCCGAGGACGCGCCGGCGACCAAGGTCTCAGGCTCAGATTGTCCGGCCGTCGAGCTCGGAGTCGGGGCCGGGACGGCGATTGAGGTAGGGGTAGAAGGCACCGTCTGCCCGAGGGCGGTCGCGCTCAGGAGAAGAGACAGTGCCGTGCTGACAGTCGCGAGTTTCATGACTTGGCTCCTTGATTTGTTGTGAACGGGTCGCGAGTCGTCTCAGCACGCCCCGTGCCACCGCGGCAGGACCCGAGAAGGCCGCGCGCCGCGGGATTCAGCGAAATCCACCGCCACGGCGACCGGGCACCTGACGGACGCTGTCCGTCGACTGTCCATGAGAGTCGGCTATCTACGACCGTGTCAGCGTGAGACGCGCTTGACTCGCTGCGAGCGCCGCGCTTGGCGGCCCTTCAGCATCGGGCAACCAGACACTGACCGACATTCCGCCTCCGTCCCGACGGGCGAGCCGCAGCCGCCCCTGATGCAGCTCGACGATCTCTCGCGAAAGCGCCAGACCGAGGCCGCTGCCGGTCGGCTTCGTCGTGAAGAACGGGACGAAGACGTTCTCCATGACCTCGTCGGAGACGCCGGGACCGCGATCCAGCACCGAGATCCGGTATCCTCCCTCCTCCGCTGCCCCCACCGCGACCTTCACCTGATCCTTCGGCCCTCCTACTTCATATGCATTCTTGATGAGGTTGATGAGCACCTGCTGAATCTGAGCGCGATCGAAGAAGCCGGGCTTAGCAGGTGGTTCGGCAATCTCCAGCTCCGGCCAGAATCCACGCAGTCCGTCGAGGAAGGGACGCCACGGCACCGAGACGGGCTTCGGCGTCGGGATTTTCGCGAGCTGGGCGTACCCGTCGAGAAAACTTTGCAGGTGGAGCGCACGTTCTTGAATCCTTTCGAACATCGCCGGGAGCTTGGGGATGTGCTCTGGCCTTTGCAGGATCGTCTTGGCGGAGCTCACCAACGACGCGATGGGACCGAGCGAGTTGTTGATCTCGTGACCGATGATGCGGATGACCTTCTTGAGGCTCGCGACCTCATGGCGATTGATCTCCTGCGTGACGCTCCTGACCGCGATCAGCGTCTGGCCGCCATCGAGGTGTCGGCGCGACAGGTGGAACGTCTCGCGTCCGGCCGCTCCCTCGACGCTGAACAGCTCATCTCCCTCGGAGAGAAGTGCCTGGCGCAGCGAGGGAGGCGCCCTCTTGATCATCGAAAGGAAATTTTCTCCTTCGACACCCTTGCCCTCGAAGAAGAGCTCGCGCGCTGACCTGTTCGTAAAAACGATGCTGCCGGCTTCACCGAAGAGCACGATCGCCACGGGCGTCGTCTCGACCACCGTGCGCAGCAGGCCCTCCCGGCGCTCACCCGTGCTGCGCTGCTCTTCGAGCTGGGCGCTCAATGCGGCCTGTTGCTTCGTCGCCGCAGCTCGCGACCTCCAGGCCCAGGCGCCAAAGGCGAGCGCACCTGCCATGGCCACGCTCTCGACAAGCGCTACGAGCTCCGACACGTCCGCCACCGTAACTGATTCGGCGGCGTAGGACCAAGCCAGCGTCGAGCGCCGAGCGTCGAGCCTCGCGGACACTTGCCGACAGTGTCCGCGGACGCGCCGCGGAAACGTGACGAGAAAACCGCGCGTCTCTGCCCCTTTGCGCGGGCATGGCGGCTGCAGAGGGTCGGCTCGCCTTCTGACTTCGCCTTCCGCTTCGCAACCAAGGAGCCCGTCATGCCCCGTCGTTTTCGAGCTGCTCTTCGCCCTGCTGTCGCCTTGCTGGCAGTGGTGCTCGGACACCCTGCACATGGGCAAGACGGAACGCCCGATGGGACGGCCGCGCCGATCGCCAATGCGCTCACGCCGCCCAAGCTGGTGACCTTCGTCGACGCGATCTATCCGGCGGCGGCCAAGGCGGCGAGCCTGCAGGCCCAAGTCGATCTCGAGATGACGATCGACGCGACCGGGAGAGTGACGGAGGTTCGCGCAGTCAAACCGGTGGGCAACGGCTTCGACGAAGCCGCTGTCGAGGCGGCGCAGAAGTTCGTGTTCGAGCCTGCGCGCCGAGGAGACCGCGCGATCCCCGCGCGGATCCGGTACCGGTACGCTTTCGAGCTGCCCGCCGAACCGGCTCCGTTGCCCACGACGGGGGAGTTGGAAGGCCGGGTGCTCGCCCGTGGACAAGACCAGGCCCTCGCGGGAGCGGTCGTCACGCTGCTCTCAGCGGACGGTCAAGCCACGCGCTCGGCAGTCACCGACGCCTCAGGCACGTTTCGTTTCCAGGAGCTATCCCCGGCCCGATACCGCGTGAGGATCGCCGCGAAGGATCGAGCTCCGCTGGCAGCCGAGGAGGAGATCGCCGCGGGCGAGCTCACGTCCGTGACCTACCGCGTGGACGCCAACCGGCCGTCGAATGAACCGGCTGCGCTGGAGTTCGGTGCCACGGCCACCGTCGAAGCCCCACCGCGCGAGGTGACGAAACGCAGCCTCAGCGGAGACGAGCTGGTGCGCATGGCGGGAACCCGCGGCGATCCTCTGAGGGCCATCGAATACATGCCTGGCGTGGGACGCTCGGCCGAGGCCGAGATCATCATTCGCGGCTCGTCTCCCGCCGACTCAGAGGTGGAGTTCGAAGGCGCCCCCGTGTATCGCCTGTATCACTTCGGCGGCCTGACGAGCTTCGTACAGCCGAGACTGCTGGACAAGATCGACCTCTACCCGGGAAATTTCTCGGCGCGCTTTGGACGCAAGATGGGCGGCATCGTCGACGTCGGTCTCCGCGATCCGAGGACCGACGGGCTGCACGGCCTCATCGACATCAACATCGTCGACAGCTCGTTCCTCGTCGAGGGGCCGATCACCCGCAACTGGTCGTTCGCGGTGGCGGCGAAGCGCAGCTACTTCGATCTCTTCATCGACAAGCTCGTGCCGAAGGACACGGCGCAGCTCACGGCGGCGCCCGTGTATTGGGATTACCAGGCGATGCTCGCGTACAAGCCCAGCACCTCCGATCGGTTGCGCGCCATGGTCTACGGCTCGTATGACGATCTCAAGCTGATCCTGGCTCACCCGGCGGACAGCGACCCTTCGTTGCGCGGAGGCCTGGGCCAGAAGACCGCTTTTCATCGCGTGCAGCTCACCTGGCAGCACAAGTACAACGCCGCCATCGAGCACCAGATCGACATTTCGGCGGGCCCCTTCGTCTTCGACATAAATGTTGGACCGGACGTGAAGCTGGAGGTCCCGGGATACGAGGGCTTTTTGCGATCGGAATGGCGCGTCCGGATGTCGGAGCAGCTGCGGCTGATCGGCGGGCTCGACATCGCCTACAACTGGTTCGACTTCTCGTTCAATGGTCCGCCGTCGAGCGAGGTCGACGGGAATCCCAACGCGTCCGGACCTCTCACCGGCCGGCAAGCAGTAGAGCTCCATGACGAGTTCGGTCTCCTGCGACCGGCCGCTTACCTCGAGGCCGTCTGGCAGCCAGCGACGGGACTGACGCTGGTTCCGGGCGCGCGCGTCGACTACCTCAGCGACGTCAAAGCTTGGACCTTCGATCCCCGGCTCACGGCCCGCTACCAGCTCACCTCGACCACGACGCTCAAGGGCGGCGTCGGGCTGTTCTCTCAGGCGCCCAGCGGGTCCGAGAGCTTGCCCGTGCTCGGCAATCCGCACCTCCGGCCGGCGCGGGCTCAACACTACAGCCTTGGCGTCGAGCAAGAGGTCGGCGCCCGATTGAAGGTCACCGCCGAGGGATTCTACAAGCGCCTCGACCACGTGATCGTGAACAGCACCGTGCCGGGCGAGAACCTGAACAACGACGGCATCGGCCGGATTTACGGAGCCGAGGTGTCGGCGAAGCTCCGGCCGACGGCGAAATCCAGCGGGTTCCTCTCATACACCCTGTCGCGCAGCGAGCGTCGCGATCACGCGGACGAGCCGTGGCGCCTCTTCAGCTGGGATCAGACGCACATCCTGACGATCGCGGGAGCCTATCGCGTTGGCCGTAGCTGGGACCTGTCGGCGACGTTCCGGTACGTGACCGGAAACCCGATCACCCCAGTCGTCGGCAGCGTCTACAACGCCAGGACCGACCTCTACACGCCGGTCTACGGCGCAACCAACAGCGAACGCAGCACCGCCTTCGCTCGGTTGGACCTTCGGGTCGAGAAGAGCTGGCAGGTGCGCTCGGGAAGCATCGCTGCGTACGTGGACGTGCAGAACGCGCTCAATCGGAAAAACGAGGAGGGCCGAGCGTACAACTACGACTACAGCCAGATCGGCGTGGTCTCGGGCTTGCCACTCATTCCCAGTTTCGGCGTCCGCGGCGAGCTCTGAAAGGGAACGACCATGACTTCCAACCCAACGAGGGCGACCATGACCAACACGATCAAGAACACGCTTCTGCTCGGACTCTCCGGCTTCCTCTTCATCGCGGGATGCGGTCCCACGTTCGATCCGGCGTCTCTCATCACGAACACGCGCGTCGTCGGAGCACGGATCGAAGTCGACGGTGCGCCTGACCGTGCTTCGCCCGTGCCGGGAGAGACCGTGAACGTGACCTGGCTCGTAACGTCACCAGACGTCACGCCGCCGCTCGGGTGGACGTTCGCGGTGTGCGCCCCCGGAACCGGCACGAGCTCCACCGCCTGCCTGGCGGCGCCGCTCGCGCGGTTCGACGGCACCGCCACTCCGCCGCGGATCTCGATTCTTGTTCCATCCGGAGCGGTCCTTGGAGGGGCCACGAGTCTGACCCTCGGCGGCGCGATCTGCGCTGGCGTCGATTCGATGCCCCAATTCGATTCGCAAACCGGGTTGGCCAACTGCTCGAACGGCGGCCGCAGCACGGCGGTTGTCCTCGACATTCCACTGCAACAGGGAGACGAGGCCAATCACAACCCTATCGCGGATCGCGCCTTCACCTTCGACGGCCTGGCGTGGGCCGCTCCCACCGCCGCTGACGACCCCTGCGTCCAGGGCCCGCGCGTCACGGCCGGATCCAACAACCACGTCATCGGCAACACCACGGACGGCAGCGACCGTGAGCCCTACACGGTCGTGACGGGCGATCCACCCGCGGTGACCACTACCCGCGAGAGCCTCCAGATCTCGCAGTTCACCACGGCCGGGAAGTTGAACAGCCAGTTCTCATTCGTCGAGGCGACCGACGACAACGCGACGACGACCGTCGAGGTCACCTGGGACGCGCCCGAGGCGGCCGAGGCCGCCGCAGCCGGAGCGGCGGTGACGTTCACGTTTGTCGTGCGCGATGACCGCGGCGGCGCGGACTGGACCTCCCGCAGCCTTTGCGTCACTCCGTAGGCGGCCTTCTGACTATAATGTTTGCGCCAGTGAAGGTTCTCATCGTCGACGATCAAGCCGCGGTCCGCGAGTCTCTCCAGGTTCTGTTCGAGCTGCACGGGCTCGAGCCACTGATGGCGGCCATTCCCGACGAAGCGCTGGATCTCGTGGCCAGCGAGGACGTCGGGGTGGTCGTCCAGGACATGAATTTCACGCAGCACGACACGACCGGCGAAAGCGGCGTAGCGCTCTTCCGGGCGCTCAGAACCCTCGACGCCGATCTGCCGGTCGTCGTGCTCACCGCCTGGGGCTCGTTCGAGACCGCCGTCCAACTCGTCAAAGAGGGGGCCAGCGACTACCTAGAGAAGCCCTGGGACGAAGAGAAGCTCGTTCGGATCGTCCAAAAGCTGCTCCAACTGCGCGGCCTGCAGCAGGAGAACATCCGCTTTCGGGCCCAGAGCGCACGCATGAGGCGAACCCTCGCGGCTCGCTACGACCTCTGCGGCCTGATCTATGCGAGCGCGCAGATGCAGAACGTCGTCAGCTTGGCGGCGACGGTCGCCAGCTCCGACGTGCCGGTCCTCATCACGGGCGCGAACGGTGCGGGCAAGGAGAAACTCGCCGAGATCATCCAGGCGAACTCGCGGCGGAAGGACCGGCCGTTCATCAAGGTGAACGCGGGCGCGCTGCCCGACCAATTGCTCGAGGCGGAGCTCTTCGGAGCCGAGGCGGGGGCGTTCACGGGGTCGACCAAGCTGCGGGTGGGCCGCTTCGAGGCCGCCGCCGGTGGCACCCTGTTCCTGGACGAGATCGGCAACTTGTCGCCGCCTGGACAGGCCAAGCTTCTTCGCGTGCTCCAGACCGGAGAGTTCGAGCGACTGGGATCCAGCGCCACACGGAAGGTCGACGTCCGTATCGTGAGCGCGACGAACGTGGACTTGTCGCGCGCGATCGCACACGGGACTTTTCGCGAAGATCTCTTCTTCCGTCTCAATGTCATCGAGCTTCATGTCCCGCAGCTCGCCGACCGCCCCGACGACATCTTGCCGCTCGCGGAGCATTTCCTCGCGACGCTGCCCCTTCAACAAGGTGCCTCGGTGCCCAGCCTCGGCGAGCGCGCGCGAGCGGCGCTGCTGCAATACGAGTGGCCAGGGAACGTCAGGGAGCTCCAGAATAGGGTCCAACGAGCGATGCTCCTTTGCGGAGGTAGCCCGATCACGCCGGATCATCTGGGGCTGGGCGAGGAAGACGTTCGGTCGCGCCAGGCTACTCGGACCAGCGCACCGGCTTCAGGAGCCCGGCCTGGCGCCACTTTCGAATCGTCGTCGGAAGGGACGGGCCCGGCGCCTGCCCACCCCGATCGAGCCGTGATCGAGGAGGCGCTCAAGCGATCCGGCGGGATCGTGTCGAAAGCGGCGGTAGAGCTGGGCATCTCTCGGCAGGCGTTCTACCGCCGCATGGATCAAGCCGGCATCGTCTTCGAGCGCCGTCTCAAGGTCCCTCGCTAGAGCCGGACCGCGCGGACACTGTCCGCGGACACCGTCGCTGTCCGCGCGATCCGCGGGCGTATTCCAGCCTCAAATGGCTGCCAGCACACGCGCTCTGCGCCTGGCACGCCCGCTGCTACTCCTGCGACCGAACTCCTAACGAAAGGACTCGATCATGGACATTCAGCAGAAGTTGACGGGATTCGCGATGATGGGCGCCACCTGGATCATGTGGCTGCTCGTCGGCCTCTCCGTAGGGGGCGTGGCGGTCGCGCTCGAGCGCGCCATCTATCTCATCCTCACGCGCGAAAACGTACGGAAGCTAAAGCAGCAGATCCTGGCGCTGCTCCGCAAGGGCGACCTCGACGAGGTGCGCGCCCGTCTCTCGAGATCGCGCTCGCACGTCGCGGGCATCATCGCCGCGACACTGGAGGGTCACGGGGACGGCACCGCCGCCGCCGAAGAGCGCATGAACGGGGCGACGCAGCTCGCGAAGCTGCGTATGGAAAAGCGGCTCGCCTTCCTGGGCACGCTCGGCTCGAACGCGCCCTTCATCGGGCTGCTCGGGACGGTCATCGGCATCATCCGCGCGTTTCATCAGCTCAACGACGCCGCGGGCAAGGTGACGTCCGGTCTCATGGCCAATGTGGGCGAGGCGCTCGTCGCGACGGCGATCGGGATCCTGGTGGCGCTGCCGGCGATCGCCTTCTACAACGCGTTCCAGCGGATCATCAGGGCGCGGCTGGCGCGGGCGCAGGCGTTCGGGCACGAGGTGCTGGCGCTGCTCAAGGCTGAACACGCACCGAGCACGCCCACCCCTGCGCTCTTGCCGCAGGATCGCGCGCACAACGGCGTCGCCGCCAACCTTCACCAGGTGGGAGCGTAGTCATGGCCGCGCAAGCTGCCAACGACGACGAGATGATCACGGGTATCAACGTCACGCCCCTCGTCGACATCACCCTCGTGCTCCTCGTCATCCTCATGGTCACGGCCAGCTACGTCACCTCGCGGGCGATTCCCGTCGAGTTGCCGAAGGGCGCGACGGGAGAAACAACGCCGACCACGTTGACGATCTCGATCGACAAGGACGGTAAGACCTTCCTCGACGCGGAGGCGATTTCCGAAGTCGCGCTGCGGGCGAAGATCAAGGCGGTCCACGACGCCGATCCGGAGACCCGGGCGATCATTGCCGCCGACGGCCGGACGACCCACTCGAACGTCATCCACGTGATCGATCTCTTGAGACGCGAGGACGTGACCAAGTTCGCGATCGACATCGACCCCGACGAAGTCGCGCGTCGCTGAATCGAAGCCACATCCAAAGTCACCAGCACAGACGGACGAGGATCCCATCATGAGAAACGCAACCAAAGCAGCGTCGTGGGCTGGCGTCGTGCTCGCGAGCCTCGCGTTGCACGCGGTCGCCCTCGGGGGCCTCGAGCACCGGGGCGAAGCGGAGGGCGCGCCTCGGAAGCGGAGACCGGTGACGGTTGAGATGACCGTCGCTCCTCCCAAGGCGCCCCCTCCGCCGCCGGCCGAAGCGCCCAAGACTGCAGCGCCGAAGCCGCGCCTCGCTATGGCGCGGCCCCCGGCAAGGGTCCGCTCGGCGGAGTCACCTCCGCCAGCGGCAGAACCACCGGCCGCCGCCGAGACGCTCGCCGATTTTACGGGGCAGACGCTGACGAACGACGGACCGGGAGCAGGTTGGTCCAGCGCCACCGGCAACCGCCAAAAAATGAACGGGCCTGTCGGTCGGCCAGGCGCCCGCGTCAGCCGCCGGGTCGTCGAGGGGACACCCGGTAGTACGGGAAGTGGACCACCCGTCTTGGGTTTGGGCGATCTCTCACGCATCCCCGTCGCACCAGACCTCTCTGACAAGCTGGCCGCGGCCTACCCCCCTGGTGCCCGCGCCAAGGGCATTGAAGGCAAGTCGGTGGTCAAGGCGCGCATCACGCCGAATGGGCAGGCGCGCGACCTGGTCGTCGTCTCCGAAACGACTCCCGGCTTCGGTACGGCCTGCAAGGCGACGCTATACGCCTCCGAGTGGACTCCGCCCCTCGACCGGGATGGACACGCCGTTTCGACGGTCATCAACTACACGTGTCGTTTCAAGGTCGAGTGACGCCGGCGAGCGCCCGCCGCACCTCCGCCTCCCGCCGCTCTCGATACGCCATCTCCATGCCAGCAACTCTTTTGGTAGCTTGGGTAGATTCTGCCAGCGAGGCCCTTACCAGCTCGCTGAGACCGGATTGCCGTCGGCGTCGAAGCTCAGGATCGACCCCGAGCCGAGAGGGCCCGCGGGTGCCTCGACGTCATAGGTCGCGGCGACTGCGAACGGGGACGTCGACGACGAACTCGTATGGTGGAGGTTCACCAGGCCGTCGCCCTGGGCGTCAGCCGGCAGCTTGGCCTTGTAGGCGGCGAGCTCGGTCGGGGCGGCGAGCATCGCCTGGAACGCGCGGGCGCCCGTGACGACGTCGGCCGGGATCGTCGGCCAGTAGAACCCTTCGCTCGTCGACTGGTCCTGGCTGTCGAAGCGAGCGTTGGCGAGCGACTCGACGACGTTGATGCCATCGACCGAGCGCGTGAGGGCGATGGTTCGACCGCCGGAGCCGCTATTGACCTGCGCGCCCCCGATTTGGCAAGAGCTGACGCCGAACGTGGCGAAGTAGGCGGTGACGTGAGAGGTGAGTAGCGTCGTGTCTGCGCTCCAGTCGGGGAGGCTCGCCTCGGGTGCGCCAGCGTTCAGGATGCCGAGCTCGCCCCCGCTCTGCTCGATCGCGACGACGCCATCGACGCCGACCCAGCGCACGAAACCGGATGCATCGCCGTCGGTGGGCGTCGATCCGAAGGCGAAACGCGACTTCGTGATGTCGTAGGCCGCACCCGCGAGCGGTGCGCCAATCTCACAGCCTGTAACGCCACCGGATGCGGCTGAGCCATCGATCGCCGAGCCGGTACAACTGACGCACGCCAGGCTCGTCCAAGCCAGGACCGCCCAAGCACGCGTCATGGCCCAAAGCGTCCCACGTCGGGCGTAGAGCGACAAGGCGCCGTCGAGTGAACCGATGCTCAGCAACCGGCAGGCGGCGGAACGGACGGCGTCTTCTACCGCGGAATGCCGTACACGATGACGTCGTGGTACCGGGCCTCCGCGCCGCCCGGGTTCTCATAGACGTGCGGCTGGTTGGCGTCGAAGACGACCGAGTCTCCGGGGCCGAGCTCGTCGCTCAGATCGCCGACCGTCAGCCGCATCGTTCCGCTCAGCACGACCACGAGCTCGCGCGTCCCCGGCCCGTGCGGCTCGGAGAGATGACGGGCGCGTGCCGCCAGGCGAAGCTCATACATCTCGATCTGGGGAATCCCCGAGGCGGGCATGAGCGGACGGCTCTCGAACTTTCCGTCCATCGATCGCAAGAGCTGCGATTCGCCGCGCCGAACCACCGACAGCCCCGAGCGCGATTCACCGATCAGATCCGAGAAGGCAATCCTCAGCCCCGAGGCGATTTTCCAGAGCACGCCGATCGTGGGGTTGGTCTTGCGCGTCTCGATCTGAGACAGCGCCGCCCGGCTGACGCCCGTGAGCTGGGCCAGCTGATCGAGCGACATCTCGCGGCGCTTGCGCTGCTCACGCAGATGCGTGGCGACCCGGCCGGCCAGCTCAGCGGCACCGAGGTCGTCTCCGGCGGGGATGGGCGCGCCGCGAAGACCAGCCTTCGCCATCTTCTTCGCCATTCAACGACGGTATCACGCGGTAAGCTCCCGGTGCCGGCCGATGCCCAATCCCTTCGACAGCTGCTTCTCCCATCACCCGGCGATCCGGCGGCTGCACGCCATCGGCAACCTGCTCGGCCTGGGGGCGATCGCCGAGCGTCACTGGCGGCGTTAGAGAGAAACGATGGGCGTGAACCGGGTGGGGGCGTTGGCGATGGTGCTGGCCGCGGGCACGACGTTGTGGGCCGTCGGGCTGGCGCGCGCCGAAGAGAAGAAGCCGGGGATGTTCGACTTCGAGACCTGGAAGTCGCCCGTCACGCGCGAGCGCGAGGCGGCCGGTCAGATCGCGCCGCTCGGGCTCGATCTGTCGCCCGTGGTGCCGCACACGGCGGAGCCGCGGAGCATCCGGGTGCGCGTCTACGCCGACAGCGACTACCGGGGGCTGGTGATGCGCTGGCAGGCCCGGCTCCGCGCGCAGTTCGGGCGTCTCAACGCGGTGGTGGGGCCGGTGTTCAACGTCAAGTTCGAGATCGAGAGCCTCCGCAGCTGGGACCGCTCGCACGTCGGGGTGGCGTTCGATCCGATCTTGAAGGAGCTCGCAACGCTCGACCCGGCGCGCGAGGTCGACCTGGTGCTGGGGCTGGTCACGCCGGCGCGCGGGGTGGTGACGTCGATTCACCAGCTCGGCGAGGCCTACACGCCGGGGCGCTACATCGTCCTGCGGGGGATGGACGACGAACAGGAAGGGGAGGCGATCGATCGCCAGTATCACCTGCTGTCGGCCGACGAGCGGCAGAAGCTCTACAGCGATCGCAAGGGACACAAGGAGGTCGTTCTCTTCCTGCACGAATGGGGGCACTCGGCGGGGCTGCTGCACGAAGAAGAGCGATCGACGATCATGAACCCCAGCTACGATCCGCGGCAGACGGCGTTCAGCGCCTTCGACAAGCAGGTGCTGGCGCTGGTCATCGACAAGCGGCTCGCGTTCCCGACGGAGCCGCTCCCCGAGCGCGCCGAGCTGCTGAAGCTGTTCGAGAAGGCTCCGCGCGAGATCGGCTCCGATCAGGACCGGGCGGAGCTGCTGGCGTTTTTGCGCTCGTCGCGGCCCAGCCGGCCTGATCACGATCGCACCGGCGCCGCGCCGCCGCTGCCGGCGTCCGGCCTCTCGAACGCCGACGTCGACGGTTTCAACAGCGCCGTCGCCGCCGCGCAGGCCGGGCGCCCCGACGAGGCCTGGAAGATTCTGGCGCCGCTCCTGCCGCGGTTGCGCGAGAGCAAGGCCGGAGCCGAGGCCTGGACGCGCGCGGCGCAGCTGGCCACCGCGATCGGCGCGCTCAGCGTCGCCGAGGAGGCGATCGGACACGTGCCGCGCGGTGGCGCCGACATCGAGAAGATCGCCACCGACGTCGAGATGACCCGACAGCGGGTCGCGCTCCCCTCGGGCGCGAAGGCGGGGCTCACGCTCGACCAGGAGCCGGCCTACGTCGCTGCATTTTACGTCACCTCCGAGCTGGTGGCGTCGGGGGACGTCAAGGCGGCGCGTGCGCGGTTGGAGCTGTTCGCGACGGCGTTTCCCGACGCCGCGGGCGTCGACCTTCTGGCCTGCGACCTCGAGCTGCGCGCCAAGCACGCGGCGGTGGCGGCCAAACGCTGCGAGGCCGCGCTGTCGAAGTTCAGGTACGCGGAGCGCGCGCACTACCTCTTGGGGCTGGCCGCGGCGCGCGCGGGCCGCGGGGCCGTCTCCGAACAGCACCTCACGGAGGCGATCCACATCGACCCGCAGGACGCCGACGCCTGGCGGACGTTGGCGCAGCTCTATCGATCGCAACGCAACCGCGGGCGGCTCGACGAGCTCTCCAAGAAATATCGGATGATCTTCGGGACGCTACTGCCGGAGTAACGACCAATCCGGGGCGCCGAAGGCTGACATTTCTGTCCGGGATCTCCTTCGTCTCCCATCATCCGCCCATTCAAACCCGGACGTGCGCGGCGCTCACCTCGTCGGTGTTCGGCCCACCGACGGCGGCGGCGTCGACGCGCCGAACTGATCGCTGCCGGGCCGCAGGCCCCACCACCCGACGACGGCGAGAAGCAGCCCGAGGACGAGGTGGGCCAGGTGGTCGCCGGGCCGATAGTGAAAGAGGCGGGCCGGAAACAGACCGAGCATGCCGGCCGCAGCCTGATAGAGATCGCCGAGGCCGAACGCCAGGTTGAAGATCGCGACGCCGCGCGCGTTCCTGGCCAGCACCAGCGCTGTGCCGAGCGCGCCAAAGAAGAGATGGAACAGATCGTACGGCGCCGCGCCGCTCAGGAGCGCGAAGCGCGATGGGAGCAAGAACCCGCCGAGCCCGGTCAGGATCAGGATCGGTCCGAAGGCGCCCAGCAGCCGGGCGTTCCATCGTGTCGCCGAGATCGTCAGCTCGCTCGCCGAAGCGCTCATTCGTTCCCCTTCTCCCTGCTACGTCCAGCCGGTCGATTTGGATCTCGCGCCGTGGCGGCCCAGTCGCCTACGTCCGCCTAAGTCTAGGGAGGCAAAGACAGGTAGGGCGTCCCGGTCAGTGCGTCGGGGAGGCGCCAGGCGCCGTCAGGTGTGACGAGCTCGACGGCGAAGAGGGCGCCGGCTCCGCCGCCAGCGATGGTGGCGACGAAAGTGCCGTCGGCGTCCCGGGAGGCGGCGACCGCGGTCCAGTCGGTCTCGCTGTCGAACGGCTTCCAGAGCACGCTGACGGTCGCTTCGGCGGGCAGGGGCGAAGCGAAGCGCGCGCGCACCGTCCAGACCGCGGCCGTGGAATCGGCAGGATCGATCGACAGATCGGCGAGCGTGGGCGCCGGGGCGCGGGGCGCGGCGAGCCAGAGGTTCGGGTCGGGGAGCGTGCCGGCGAAGGTGGGCGGGGCGGCCGCCACGGCCGCCGCGACGTCATCGAGCGCCGCGCCGTCGGCGTCGAGCCCTGGAACCTCGAGCGACCAGTGAAATGGATCGTAGCCGAGCGGCTGCATACGGAGCCGCTCGTCGAACGGGCGGATGTACGCGGTGTCGGCCGCCAAGCTTCGCCAGGCGCCGTCGGCGGTGGCGGTCTCGGCGCGCGCGGCGTCGAGCCACGCCGAAACGCCGCTTCCCGCGTAGACCGCCAGCGCGGTGGCGCCGCGCAGCTTGTGCCCGAAGTAGCGCCCGAGATCGGCGACGGCCATGCACTCGCGCGCGACGTCGCGCGCCAGCACGTCGCCGGCGTTCGCGCCGGAAGCCGCCTGCGCGGCGAGATCGGCGTCGGCGAGCACCAGCGCCGCGATGTCGACCGGCGAGACCTTGCTGCTGGCCGTGCCGCCGGCGAGATCGCCCGCCACCTCCGCCGGCGAAGCGATGGCGAACGTGTCGAACGGCGCCGCGCCGTCGCACGACGGGACCGAGTCTGGTCCGCCCGCCAGATCGGCCCACTCGGCAACATCTCCGCCCAGCTCCATCTCGGGCTCGAAGTTGCGCGAGTCGGGACCGCAGGTCCGGCCGGTGACGATCCAGGGGATGATGTCGCTGGCCGCCTGCAAGGAGGGCCAGAGGCTGTCGGTGCCGGCTTCCCGGGCCAGGATCTGGCGGAAGTGCGCTTCGGGCTCGGTCGGATCGTACCCGAGCCGCCCCCACAGCAGGTACATCAGATCGTCGCGCACGAAGGTCCAGGGGGCGAGCTGGTCGTCGGCGCTGGCGTGGTAAAAGTCGCGCTGCGGGGTGTAGGCGTGCGGCGGCTCCAGCGTGAAGCCGCCGATCGCCGGCGACATCGCCAGCGACAGGATCGCGCGCTGCGCCCGCGCGTAGGAGGCCTGCCGAAAGATCTGGTGGGTGCCGCCGGCGCGAACTTGAAACACGAACGTCCAGGGCGTCGGCGGATTGAGGTACGTCTGGTAGCTGTAGGAGCCCCAGGTCGCCATGGCGCCCCCTTCGACGGCGTAAGGGGGCCCGAGGTGCTCGCCGTTGTACTTGGCCTCGAGCACCATGTTGGGGCCGATGCTCGAGGCGAGCGAGAGGATCTCCGGCTTGCTCGACTGCCAGGTTCGGGTCGAGAGGGTCATGGCGGGCGCCGCCTGCTGCACGCCGGCCACGAAGGTGTTCTCGTACCAGGTGGCTGCTCTCCCGCTCTCGCCGGTGCGGAAGCCGAGCATGGCCAGGCCCGGTACGCGCCTGGCGACGTCGGCGGCTGCCTCGCGGATATAGGTCTGCAGGTCGGCGTCGGCGAGCGCTTCGGGGGAGTAGCCGTCGAGACTGGAAGAGGCCGAATAGGTCATGAGCCCGACGCGGATCCCCCGCACCCGAGCCATGTCGATCACACGGTTGAACATGGCCAGGTTGCGATCGCGATCGGCGGCGGGCGCCCCCACGTCGGGGAACGTCGCGGAGCGCGCCAGGTAGAGCAGCGCGTTCGGAAACACGGTCGTGCCGAGGTCGTACATGCCGTGAAGATCGAGCACGTCGAGACGCGCGTGCGCGAGCAGATCGAGGTAAGCGGTCCAAAAGTGATCGTCGAGGAACCACCAGCTCGTCTCGCCGGCGTCCGGCAAGACCCAGAACAGATTCGCGGCCCGGAACGCCACCGTCGGAGCGGCGCGCGACACGCTCGCCGGCGGCACGGCACCAGCACCGTCGAGGCGGATCCGCTCCGCGACTTGCAGCGCGCCGTACATCGCGCCCACGGCATCACGCCCGACGATCCAGGTGACGCCGCCGAGGGGGGCGACGACGAACGATTCGGGGCGGGGATCGAGGTCGGGCGCGATGGCGTCCCTGACCGGATCGACGGCAGGGTCGGCGACGGAGGCGACGGTGATCGCGCGCGTCGCCTTGGCCTCGGCCAGGGCTTGCGCGACGGCGCAGCGGCCGTAGTCGATCGGATCGGTCGGATCGTGGCCGTCCGGGCAGCTCACCATCCAGGTCCAGCGCGTCGTCGCCAGGCCGCCGTCGCTGGCAGCGCCGCCGTCGCTGCCGGCACTGCCGTCCGCCGCGCCCGCGCTTCCACCCGCGCCGGCGCTTCCACCCGCCCCGGCGCTTCCAGAGCCGCGGACGCCGGGTGGTCCGGCGCAGCCGAACGCGACACCGGCGGCCAAGAGGCCGGCCGCGAGACGGACGCCGAACATCGCCGAGGACGCTAGCACGTCACGGTCGCCCGGAGCGCGCGACGCGTCCTCGCTGTTTTGACTCGCCGCTGCGGTCGCCCTACTGTGAAAAGCCAATGAACAGGCAGTGCGCGGTGGCTCTGGGGCTCGCATTGGCGGTCTGGGCGGCAGAGGGTTGCAAGAAGCAGAGTGAGTCGCTGGTGATCGTCTCGCTGACGGCCAGCGACGCGGGCGCGGCGTTGGTCTCTTCCGTTTCCCTGTCGGTGGCGGGCGTCCACCAAACCTTCCCGCTCTCCGGCGGTCTGTCGACCTCTCCGGTCCAGGTCGGCGTCTACGTTCCATCCAGCGTGACCGGATCCGTCTCGGTGACGGCGACCGGGTTCGAAAGCGGCGACCTCTGTTTCTCGGGTGCGGCGTCGACGAACATCACCTCGGCCGGGTCGACGGTTTACGTGGCGCTCCCTCTGTCGCTCGCGACGGGATGCATGAGCAGCGGCACCGGCGGCTCGACCGGCGCCGGCGGCTCGGGGCCTGGCAGCGCCGGCTCGACGGGTACCGGCGGCTCGACGGCTACAGGCGGCTCGACGGGCGCGGGCGGTTCGACGGGCGCGGGCGGCTCGAGCACCGGCAGCGGCGGTGCAACAGGAGGTGTGACCGGCAGCGGCGGTGTAGCGGGAAGCGTCACCGGCAGCGGCGGGAGCTCGTCGGGCGGCGCGGGCGGTGGGGTCACCCCGCCCTCGCTCACCAGCTGCACGGAGTACGACCACAACGACCCCAACGATCCCGTTTGCAAAGACACCCAAGGGATCAGCAACTGGGAGATCTGGTCGGTGGCTTTCTCGCCGGACGGCAAGTATCTGGCCAGCGCCGGCGACGACGGGCGGGTCAAGATCTGGAGCTTCGACGGTCACACCTTGACCGCCTCGGGGCACGTCATCACCACGAACGGGCGGAGCTACGTCGCCTTCAGCCCCGACAGCTCGCGGTTGATCGTGGGGGCGCGGACCGGCAGCCTCATCAGCTACAACACCTCCAACTGGACGATCGATACGACCTTCAAGGGGATCGCCGGGAGCGTCCTCGGCCTCGGCATCTCCTCGGATGGCCAGACGATCGTCGCGATCGACGACACGCCGGCGATCTATTCCGAACCGCTGACCGGCACGGCCACCGCTCACTCGATGACGCTGCCGGCGTTCGGCGACGGCCTGGCGATCTCGCCGGTGAGCAAGACGGGCAGTCTTTCGGTCGCGGTGGTGTTCAGCACCGGCCGCGCCGCCACCCTCACCGTGACCCCGACGGCGTTCGACATCGAGGACGCGTTCACCATCGAGCTCGACGGTGCCTCGGCCGACAGCGCCGCCTTTTCGCCCAGCGGCGCCTCGCTGGCGATCGGCGACGACGACGGCCTGTTGCAATCGTGGGCCATTCCGTTCAACACCTCTTTCGTGCCGCAAGGGACGGCGCTGACCTTCGAGGTCCAGCAGATCCCCGTTGCCGTCAATGGGCTCGCCTGGTCCAATGACGGCGTCTATCTCGCGATTTCCGCCGGCAGCGACGGTGGTTACGCGAGCATTTGGAAATACGCATCGCGCACCCAGACCGGAATGGTTTACCCAACCTACTATCCGGTCTCTATTGCGTTTTCTCCCAGCAATACCGCGATTGCCCTCGGCGAAGTGACCTGCGGCAAGGTCATGCTCTGCGCCGACTAATCACCCGTTTGTCGAGCGCAAGGGGCCGCCACAAATAAGAATATTTGCGCCACATATGCGTAGATATTCCGGGCGACCCCTGAGACAGTCCCGCTGACTCGCGCGCAGAAGAGCGCCCGCGTTTCGCTGATCCACCGTCGTCCCCAGGAGGTGCAAATGATCGCGCGAAGCTGGCTCCCTGTCTCGACTCTCGTTCTCGTTGCGTTGAGTGGAAACGCCTGGTCGCAGACGCCGCCGTCCGAGGCGGCTCCGCCGGACACGAGCGCCACGCCCCCGATGGCTGCGCCGATGGCGCCACCGCCTCCCCTGGAAGCCGCGCCCCCCGCTGCGCCGCCGGCCGGTCCGCCGTCGTTCAAGATCGACGCAGGCCCGGGCAACACGCTCAAGGTCGGCTTGCTCGTGCAGCCGCAGTTCCAGTCGCTCGGCAGCAACGCGCTCAACGGCAACTCCTACAACCTGTTCATCCGCCGCACGCGGCTCCTCGTTGGGGGAACCGTGCTCGGCACGTTCGACTACTTCTTCGACACCGACTATCCGAACCTGTTCCTGGCGACCAACGAGGGGCCGACGATGACGGCCAATGCGGTGACCACCAAGAACACGCCGGGAATGAACATCCAGGACGCCTTCATCACCTGGCGCCCGCTCACCGACGCCAACAAGGACGCGTTCAAGGTCGACGCGGGCTACATGCTGCCTCCGCTGGCGCACAACGCGGTCCAGGGCGCGGGGACGCTCTACGCCTGGGACTACTTTCTCTTCTCCTTCTCCTATCTCGGCGCGGCCGGCACCAACTTCGGCAGCACCTCCAGCCCGGTGGGGCGCGATCTGGGCGTCCAGCTGCGCGGCCTGGTGCTCGACGGGCACCTCGAGTACCGCCTCGGCATGTTCCAGGGTGTGCGCGACTCGGAGACGCCGGCGGCCATGGCCGGCACGGCGACCACGGTGGGCGCGAACAACTTCTTTCGGGTCACCGGCCGCTTGCAGCTGAATCTGTTCGACCCGGAGCCCGGCTTCTTCTACGCCGGCACCTACCTCGGCAAGAAGAAGATCCTCTCCTTCGGCGTGTCGGGCGACATGCAGGACGCTTTCCACTACTACTACGTGGCCGGCGACGGCTTCGCCGACCTGCCGGTCGGGCCGGGCGTCTTCACGGCCCAGGTCAACGTCGCCCATTGGGACGGCGGAACGTTCGTCCCGGCGCTCCCCAAGCAGACGGCGTTCATGAGCGAAGTCGGGTTCAACTTCAACACGCTGTTCGCCCCGATCGCGCGGGTCGAGTACCTCTGGGGACCGGCCAACCTCTATCACATCGGCGGCGGCCTGGCGTTCTGGCCGTTCGGGCACACCTCGAACCTCAAGGCGTTCTATACGCGGAACTACGAGCAGGGATCGCCGCACGCCGACAACCAAGTCAACGTACAGTGGCAGCTCTACTTCTTCTAGAAGGAGCGTGAGCGACATGACCACGGCACCAGGGACGGCAGCACCAGCGGCGCTCAGCGGGGCGGAGATTCGGAAGGTCATCTTCGCCTCGTCGCTCGGCACCGTGTTCGAGTGGTACGACTTCTATATCTACGCGACGCTGGCGCCGTTCTTCGCGACGCTGTTCTTCCCCAAGGGGAATGCCACCGCGGCGCTGCTGGCCAGCTTCGCCACCTACGCCGCGGGGTTCCTGGTCCGGCCGTTCGGCGCGCTCGTGTTCGGGCGCGTCGGCGACCTGGTCGGCCGCAAGTACACCTTCCTCGTCACCATCATGGTGATGGGCCTCTCGACCGCGGCGGTCGGCGTGTTGCCGACCTACGCCAGCGTGGGGATGCTGTCGCCCGCCATCCTGGTGCTGCTGCGGCTGGCCCAGGGGCTGGCGCTCGGCGGCGAATACGGCGGCGCCGCGACCTACGTGGCGGAGCACGCGCCTGACAACAAGCGTGGGCTACACACGAGCTGGATCCAGACCACCGCGACGCTGGGGTTCTTCGTCTCCTTGGTGGTGATCGGAGTCTGCCGGGCGAACATGACGGAGGACGCCTTCAAGTCGTGGGGCTGGCGGATCCCCTTCTTGATCTCGCTGGTTCTGCTGGTGGTCTCGGTTTACATCCGGCTCAAGC
This sequence comes from Polyangia bacterium, assembly GCA_036267635.1. Classification (GTDB taxonomy): domain Bacteria; phylum Myxococcota_A; class Polyangia; order Fen-1088; family Fen-1088; genus JADGRB01. Next base: position 23,654 of record DATAVR010000182.1, read on the forward strand.
TCGACGAGTCGCCGGTCTTCCTGCAGATGAAGGCGCTCGGCAAAGGGAGCAAGGCGCCGCTGCGCGACAGCTTCACCAACTGGTCGAACCTCAAGATCGTGCTCATCGCGCTCTTCGGCGCGGCGGCCGGGCAAGGGGTCATCTGGTACACCGGCCAGTTCTACGCGCTGTTCTTCCTGACCGGGACGTTGAAGCTCCCCTGGAAGACCGGTTACCTGATCGTCGCGGTGGCGCTGGCGCTCGGCACGGGCCTCTTCGTCTTCTTCGGTTGGCTCTCCGATCGGATCGGCCGCAAGAAGATCATGATCGCCGGCTGCGTGCTCGGCGCGCTGACCTACTTCCCGATCTACCGGGCGATGACCCACTTCGCGAATCCGGCGCTGGAGAGCTTCGCCGCGCGCACCAAGATCACGTTGACGGCCAGCAACTGCGAGATGCACCTCTTTCCCAACCCGAAGACGGTCTACAGCGATTGCAACAAGGTGCAGGATTTTCTCTCCAAGAAGAGCCTCTCCTACGAGACGCTCGAAGGGGAGGGGGTCGATAAACCGGTCACGCACATCAACGACGCCGTCATCGTCGGCTGGGACGAGGCCAAGCTGGGCGCCGCGCTCAAGGCGGCCGGCGCGCCGGGGGCGCCCAAGCCCGAGGAGATCAACGTCCCGATGTTGATCTTGCTGGTCTTCATCCAGCTCGTCTACGTGACGATGGTCTACGGTCCGATCGCCGCCTTTCTCGTCGAGCTGTTTCCGGCGCGCATCCGCTACACCTCGATGTCGCTGCCGTACCACATCGGCAACGGCTGGTTCGGGGGGATGCTGCCGCTGACCGCGGCGGCGCTGGTGGCCGCCAAGGGGGACATCTTCGCGGGGCTCTGGTACCCGGTGATCGTCGCCGCGATCACGGCGGTGATCGGCGTCATCTTCGTCCGCGAGAGCCGCAACCATCGGATCGACACGCTCTAACCAGGGGCGGCCGATCGGCCCAACATTCGGTAAAGACCAACGCCGACCGAGCGGGCGAGCACAGCCGTTCATCTTTTTGCGCGGACCGGCATGGGTTGCAGTCAGCAGAACGCGACGGTGGTAGCCTTCGGCCATGCCGCCGGACGACGACTCCCCGGAGTTCTTCGAAGACGAGCCGACCCACCTCGACGAGATGCAGCCCCTCGGTGCTTCCGAGCGGCAGACGCGGGTCTACAAGACCGCGGAGTTTCTGGCCGGGCGCGAGGCCGGCCTGAAAGAGGGGATCGACCTGACGGTGGCGGCGCTCCGTGAGGAGTTGGTCCGCGCCGGCTGCACCGAGGACGAGATCAAGCACATCGAGGCGCGCGTGCGCGGCGGTACGGGCGGTTCGAAGTAGCGCCGCGACACGACAGGAATCTCTCCTGCAGTAAGCCGCTTCCTCGTTTTGTGGTGGTGCTTAGGTTTTCCCCCACAGCACAAGCAGAGGGGGAGAGCATGGACAAGATTCGTGGACTGGTCGTTGGCGTGTTGTTGGCTGTCTGGTGTTTCCCGGCGGTGAGCTCGGCGAAGGCCCTGCCCCCCGAGCCGGCGCCACCTCCGGGTTTGGTGGGCACGACGAATGGCGCGACGAGCGGCGCCGCGCCGACGGGCACGACGGGAGCTGCGTCGACGGGTTCGCAGGCGACGGATCTCGCCAAGCGTGAACAGCAGGCGCCCAACCTTCAGGACTTCAAGGGCGGCGGGGTGGTCATCTATCTGGGCAGTGGGGCGCTCCTCGTCGTGGTGATCATTCTCCTCGTCCTGCTCATCTGATGCGGCCGGCGCCCGCGCTCTGGCTGGTTCTGCTGGGGGCGTCGGTCTCGGCGTGCTACGCGGGCGAGGCGCGTCGCGTCTCCCCCCAGCGGGCCTCGGCGCTGGCGGGCGATCCCGCGTGGACCTTCGCGCGCGACGTGCCGTTCGTGGCGCAGCAGTCCGATTCGGATTGCGGGCCGGCGGCGCTGGCGATGGTGCTCGCGCACTTCGGCGTCAACGCGACGCTCGCCGAGATGGTGGCGCTCGATCCGCCCAGCGACGGCGGTGTCCGGGCCGGCGATCTGCGCGACGTGGCCCGCGCCAAGGGACTCTCGGCCTTCGTGGTGGCGGGGACGTTTGGAGATCTGTTCGACGAGATCGCTCACGGACGGCCGGTCTTGGTCGGCCTCGCCAAACCGCTGACCGCAGGGCGCGCGGTCGCGCACTACGAGGTCGTGGTCGCCGTCGACCGTCGCGACCGCCGCCTTCTGACCCTCGATCCCGGGCGTGGGCTGAGCGAAAACAGCCTGGAAGGATTCGCCCGCGAGTGGGCGCCCACCGGACGGGTCACGCTCATCGTGTTTCGGTCCGCCTCTGCTTCTGGCGTCTAGTGGTAGTGGCGCTTGTCGGGCGAAGGCGAAAGCTCGCCAGGCTGGCGGAGCGCATCGTGGGGAAGCGGCCAGCGGCGGGCCCGCCAGCGCTCCTGCCAGTCGAGCCGCCGCTCCGCGCGCCGCGCGTCCTCATCGGGCGTCATGATGCGGGGCTCGACCGTCGCCTCCTCGGGAACGCCGTCATCCGATTTCGTACGCATGTCCAAGAACCTGGACATCGTCCCGGGCTTTCGCCAGGGGACTTAGGTGAGGGTAGGTATTCGGATCCGACGCCGGCTGCGGTATACGGGGCCATGTCCGTCGAACGCTCAAGCATTCCCGCAGCCGAGGCGCTGGCGCGCCTCCAGGCCGGGAACGTCCGCTACATCCAGAACGTCCGCAGCGTGGATTCCATGCTCAGCCATAGCAAGCGCGACGATTCAGCGCCGCAATCGCCGTGCGCCATCGTGCTCGGCTGCTCCGATTCGCGCGCCCCGGCCGAGATCGTGTTCGATCAGGGGCTCGGCGATCTGTTCGTCATTCGCGTGGCGGGAAACATCGTCGCGCCGTCGCAGGTCGGGAGCGTCGAGTTCGCTGCCGAGCGCTTCGGCACGCGCCTGGTGGTGGTCATGGGGCACACCAACTGCGGCGCCATCCACGCCGCCATCGAGGCGATCGGTGGCGAGCAGGGGCCGGCGTCGCGCAACCTGATGTCGATCGTGAACCGCGTCCGCCCGAACATCGAGGGGCTGATGTCGACCGACCTCGCGCGCGACTCCGTCCGTCTGCACCGCGAGGCGATGCGCGCCAACGTCCGCGCCTCGGTGAACCACCTGCGCCACGGGTCGGAGGTGATCGAACGGCTCGCCGACGAAGAGGGGCTGGCCGTGGTGGGGAGCGAGCTCGATCTCTCCACCGGCGAGGTGACCTTCTTCGACCGGGTTCTCGACGGCTAGACCCCGCGGCGGAGGGCCGACCGGCGCGGATCCAAGATCTGGGATCGCCGGCGCAAAAGGCCAGCGCGGTGCTTGCTGAAACGGCCCTGCGCACCACCTTCGTGCCATGGCGACGAAGGCGGAGCGGTTCCGGAGCGCGGCCGAACGATCGGGACCCAAACGAGCGCCGAAGACGACGAAGCCGAATCCTCCGCGCGAATCGCACAATGACGCCGCGCGCGTTTCGGGGCACGCCGGCTATCAGCTGGAGGCTGGCGCCGCGGCGGGGCGGCCGTCGCGGAAGTCGACCCGCAAGGCCGCGAATCGGCAGAAGGCCGGCGTCAGTCTCAAGTTGCGCCAGAGCGGGCGGTTGGACTCTCCGGAGGGGCGCCGCACGAAGCGGTGAGGGGGTCGCGGCGAAGCTTGACGCTCCGTTGACGTCGCCGTCACGAATCGACGTGGAACCTCGAGGCACATGAGCAGCGCCGTTGCGCCCCGCACCGGATCGGCGAACACGTCGTCACCGAACACGCTCTTGAAGCGCGCGGCAAGGGGGCTCTCGGCCACGCGCGCCACCACGCTGTCGACGTCGGGATTGGCCATCGGCCCCTGATCGATGCTCTCGTCGACCGCCTCGTCGACGTGATCCTCAGAGAACGGTGGAACCGCCTTCAAGTAGCGCAACGCGGGCGCGGCGCGGAGGCCGACGCTCTCGAGATCGGGACCTCCGAGCTGCGTCGAGCGCGCGTTCGGAGGCCCGTAGGCGAAGTGCGGATCGTGGCAGGTGGCGCAGGACGACGCACAGGCGCGCATTCTTGCCGAGTTCGGCACCGCCCGATGTGCCATTGACGTAAATCCGGCGGCGGGACAGCCTTGGCCATGCTCAGCCGGTCGCGCGGGCGGAATCTCCTGATGTTGCCGCTGCTCTTCGCCGCGGCATGCAGCAACGGCAGCTCCCAGGGCGGCGCCGGCGGCTCGAGCGCCGGTGCCTCTGCGAGCGGCGGCGCGGGTGCCGGTGGCTCCGCGACGGGCGGCTCGGGCGCCGGTGGCGCGACGGGCGGCTCTGCGACTGGCGGCTCGGGCTCGGGCGGCGTCGGGGGCGCACCCGCGACGGGGGGCGGCGCGGGCAGAGCCTCGTCCGGCGGGCAGAGCGGTTCAAGCGGGGCGGCGGGCGGCTCCGGAGCTGTCGGCGGGGCGATGGGCGGCGCCACCGGGCATGCGATGGGCGGCGCAGGCGGCAAGGCAAATGGCGGCGCGGGCGGCGCGGCGGGCGCGGGCGGCGCGGCAGGCGTTGCCGGTCACCCGGCGACGGGCGGCGCGGGCGGCACGACGCTGGCCGATCAGTGGGTGACGATCTCGAACGGCGGATTCTGGAACGACACCAGCGGCAAGCGGATCGAGGCGCACGGCGGTGGCTTCATCCAGGTCGGCGACACCTGGTACTGGGTCGGCGAGGACAAGTCGATGAACTCGGGAAACTTCTTCACGGTCAACATCTACGCCTCGAAGGACCTGGTGACCTGGCAGTTTCGCAACGCCATCATCACCCGCCAGACCTCGACCGATCTCGCCGCCGCCGATCGGATCATCGAGCGCCCGAAGATCGTCTACAACGACGCAACCCAGCAGTACGTGATGTGGCTGCACTGGGACGGAATGAGCTACGCGACGGCGCAGGCCGGCGTCTTCACCTCGGCCACCGTCGACGGCAACTACACGCAGGTGAGCCACTTCCAGCCGAACGCCAACATGGCGCGCGACGATTCGTTGTTCAAGGACGACGACGGCAAGGCCTACTTCATGGCCTCCGCCAACAACAACCAGGACATGATCATCTACCAGCTCTCTGACGACTATCTGTCGATCAAGAGCCAGGTGGTGACGGTGTTCGCCGGGAAGCAGCGCGAGGCGCCGGCGATGTTCAAGCAAAACGGGCGCTACTACCTCATCACCTCGGCGGCGACCGGCTGGGACCCGAACCAGGCGCAGTATGCCTCGGCGACCAACATCGCCGGACCGTGGAGCGGCCTCACCAACCTGGGGGACGGCACCACCTACGACACGCAATCGGCGTTCGTGATCCCCTACGTCGGCAGCCAGGCGACCACCTACCTCTTCGCTGGCGATCGCTGGCAGGATCCGGATCTGGTGAGCTCGAAGTACATCTGGATCCCGCTCCAGATCTCGGGCACGTCGTTGACCCTCAATGACTATGCCGAGTGGCAGCTCGACGTGACCACGGGGCACTGGTCCGACGACCAGACGTTGATCCCGCAGACCGGTTGGTCGCTCATCTACGCCGACAGCGTGGAGACCTCGGCCGAGAACGGAGCGGCGACCAACGCCTTCGACGGGTCGACCTCGACCTTCTGGCACACCCAGTACACCGGCAGCGCGCCGGCCCACCCGCACGAGATCCAGATCGATCTCGGGGCGACCTACGGTCTCGACGGGTTCCAATACGTCGCCCGCCAGGACAACAACACCCACGGGATGGTCGCCGACTATCAGTTCTACGTCAGCGCCGACAAGACCAACTGGGGGACGGCAGTCGCGACCGGAACCTTCAACGCCGACGCCAGCGCGCAGCGGGTCATGTTCACCCGCAAGACCGGCCGCTACGTTCGGTTCGTCGCGCTGTCGGAGGTTGGCGGCAACCCCTGGACCAGCGTCGCCGAGCTGCGGATGGTCGGCGGGTCACCCTGACAGGGCGACCTTGCGCCGGACCTGCGCCGGTCCGAAGCGGGCGCGGTAGGCCTGCGGTGGGGCGCCGGTGTGACGCTTGAAGAGGCGGCGAAAGAAGCCGAGATCGCCGTAGCCGACGGCGGCGCTCACGTCGGCGATGCTCTTGCCGCGCGTCTCGAGCAGGTGGCGGGCGGCGTCGATCCTCAGGCGATGCAGATAACCGAGGGGCGTCTCGCCGGTCGCCGCCGCGAAACGCCGAGCGAAGTTGCGCGGGCTCATCCCGGACCGCGCCGCCAATCCTTCGAGGCTCACCTCTTGCTTGAAGTTGCGGAACAGCCAGTCCTGCGCCCGCCGGATCTCCTCGTCGTCGTGCGTGGAGCGCGGCGGCGAGGCGCCGTAGGCGGACTGCCACATGCGCGGCGTCTCCAGGAGGAGCGCCTTCGCCGTCTCGACGGCCAGCTCGTGTCCGCAATATTTCTCGACGAGATAGAGGCTGAGATCGATCGCTGAATAGACGCCGCCGCCACAGAAAACCCGGTCCGATTCGGTCACGAAGCGATCGGGCTGCCAGTTGACCTGGGGATAGCGCCGGCGACATTCGTCGACCATCGCCCAGTGGGTGGTGGCGGGTCGGCCGTCGAGCAGCCCAGCCTCGGCCAGCAAGGAGACGCCGGTGCAGATGCCGGCAATGCTCGCACCGCGCGCGTACCAGCGGCGCAGCCAGGGGACGAGGACCGCGTTGGCCTCGTTGGAGGCGTCCAGATCGAACTCGGCGGTCGGGACGACGATCAGGTCGGTCCGGCGCACCGACGCCAGCGCCCCTTCGGGTTGCAGCCCCACGGGGACGGTGTGCCTCGTGGCGCGTCCGTCGAGAGAGACGGTGCTGACGCGAAAACGGGGCGCCAGTTGCTGGCCGTGGATCATCTGCCAGAGGACCCCCGCGCAGCTGAAGATCTCGATGGGCGCCACCGAGGTCGAGGGGAGCGCCCGCTCGAGCAGCACGACCGTCACCTCGATGAGCGCCGGGGCCGTTCGGGAGGGCGTTGTCGAGCGCGTTCTCGAAGATGGCCGAATCACCACTGCAGTGTGTCTTATCTGCCACGCCCCAGCAACCGCCGACCATCGTAGGGTTCGAGTCACCTTGCAAGGAGGACCACATGAGCCAGAATCAGACGAGCCAGAACCAAACGTATCGAGGGAGCTGTTTTTGCGGCGCGGTCGAGATCGCCGTCAGCGGGGAGCCGGCCGGGATGGGCTACTGCCACTGCAACTCGTGCCGGCGCTGGAGCGCCAGTCCGGTCAACGGATTCACCTTGTGGAAGGCGGACAGCCTCCAGGTTCTCAAGGGCGCCGACCAGATCGGCACCTTCAGCAAGAGCGCCAGCAGTCACCGGAAGTGGTGCAAGGCCTGCGGCGGCCACCTCATGACCGACCACCCGCTCTGGGGGCTGGTTGACGTCTACGCCTCCGTCATCCCCGAGTTTCCGTTCCAGGCCGGTGTCCACGTCAATTATCAGGAGGCCGTGCTTCGGGTCGACGACGGCGTCCCCAAGCAGAAAGATCTTCCGGCAGAGATGGGCGGCTCGAACCAGCTCGTCGCGGCCTGACCGCCCCATCCCGCGCCCGGGCTCTCAAGGCGCGGGATGATCGAAGATCGGCACGACCACGCGACGGCGCGCTTAGCCGGCGCCGGTCACGCGGGCCGGCAGGACCACCATCGTGGCGCCGGCCCAGTAGAGGCGCTTCTGGATCGCCAGCGCGGTCTCGTTGTGCAAGAGGCGCTGGTACCAGCGCTCGTGCTCGAACACCACCTTGCCGGCGAAGAAGGTGACGACCGAGTAGTTCCGCATGATCCCGAGGCAGAGCTTCTCCGCCTCGGCCACCGCGTCGGTGCCGATGCTGAAGCGGTAGTCCGACGGCACGCCGAGCTCGGTGGCCACGGCGCTGTAGCGCTTGAGCATCGCCTCGGTGGTGGCCTCCAGCGCCTCGACCGCCTCGGCCCCCTTGAAGCCGCCCGAGTCGATCACGCCGACCGAGACGAAGAGCAGGTTCTTGAAGTGTGAAGGAAAAGCGCGGAACACGTTGAGGACGGTGTGGATCCCGATGCCGCCGAAGCTCGGCACCAGCACGACCGCCGTCGGCGCCTGCCGCTCGGTGATCGGCAGGGGCGCCAGGTCGGCCGAGGCGCCGAGGTGTCTCGCGTCCTGGTAGAGCTGCGCCAGCTTCATGCGCACGCGCCGGTAGTGACCGCGGATGACGAAGCAGAGCCCGATGACGGCGCCCGTGCAGAGCAAAGTGATCCAGCCACCCTCCTTGAACTTCTCCATCACGGTGATGACCAGGATGGTCGCGCAAAGCAGAAATCCGACCGTGAACAGCAGCGCCTTGCGGTGCCAGTGCTTCGCCTCGCCCCGCCCCTGCCAGGTATGGCGGAGCATGCCGAACATCGACAGCGAGAAGGTCAGGAAGACGTTGATGCTGTACATGACCACCAGCGTCCCGACGTCGCCCTTGGCGTAGAGCAACGCGGCCAACGACGTCGCGCCCATCAGCACGATGCCGTTGTGGGTGGTCAGGCGATCCGACAGCGCGGCGAACCGGCGCGGCACCCAGGAGTCGACCGCCATGTTCGCCAGCACGCGCGGCCCGTCGATGAAGCCGGCCTGCGCCGCGACGACCAGCAGGATCCCCTCGGAGAGCATGGTGACGACGACCAGCACGCGCCCGAGCGGCAGATGGGCGGTGAGCCGCTCGGAGAGCACGGCGTTCATCGTCTTTCCCTCGACCGGTGCGATGTGCCACAGCAGGTAGCAGACCAGGAGTCCCGAGGCGGTGAAGGCCAGCGAGGTCGCCATGTAGACCATGGTCCGCTTGGCGGTCTGCACGCGGGGCTCGCGCATGATCGGCAGGCCGTTCGAGACCGCCTCGATCCCGGTGTAGGTCCCGCCGCCGAGCGAGTAGGCGTGCACGAAGAGCAGCAGCATGCCCCCCGCGCCCAGCGTGGCCAGGCCACTGTGAAAGCCGGTCCCTACGGCGCGGGCGGTGGCGGGCAGCTCGGGGACGTGGGCGACGATGCCGCCCACGATGAGCGCCAGGTGGGTCACGCAGAAGAGGATGAAGACCGGCGCCAGCGCGATCGCCGACTCCTTCGCCCCGCGGAGGTTGAGCGTGGTCAGCGCCGCGATGAAGAAGATCTCCATCGGCATCTTGAGGGCGAGCCAGCCCGGGGGCAGAAAGCTGAAGATCGCGTCGCCGGCCGCGGCGATCGAGACGGTGATGGTCAAGATGTAGTCGACCAGCAGCGCGGAGCCGGAGGTGACGCCGGCCGCCTTGCCGAGCAGCTTGGTGGCGACGACGTAGCCGCCGCCGCCGTGGGGAAACTCTTCGATGATGCCGCGGTAGGCAGCCGAGATGATGAACACCGTCATCGCCATGACCGCGGCGAGCGCGACGGCCAGATAGGTATGCGACTGGAGGTTCTTGAATGCCTCTTCCGGACCGTACGCCGATGACGAGAGGCCGTCGGCGCCGAGGCCCACCCAGGCCAAAAACGGGATCAGCGAGATGTGGTGGAAGACGCGCGAATCGTGGATGTCGCGCGGGCTGCCGAACAGCGCGCGCTTGACCCGCAGGCCGAGCGACCGATCGCCATCAGCGTCTCCGAAGATCTCCGAGGTGATCGAGGTTTCTCGCGGAACGCCATCCGCGGGAGGGGTCGTGGGCTGCTCGGTAGGCGCGGCAACAGGGGAAGACGGCTCCGCTTGAGTCATGCGACGCCATGCTACTTACGCAATGTGTATGCCTTGTTTCGCCGACGGTAATTGCCCGTAAAAACCTGGCGTTATGCAGTGTCCAGCATTGCAAAACACAACGGGACCAGGCCCGGGACGTTGCATATTGAAATGCGAGCGAGGGGCTAACGCGTGCCGGTGAATCCTTCCTTGGCGAGCGAGT
>DATAVR010000183.1:0-40034 GCA_036267635.1 Polyangia bacterium
CCCGGTCGAAGCTGCCGACCACCAGCCGCTTGAGATGCAGCTCGGGCGCGATCCGCATGTTGAGATCGAGATCGAGCGCGTTGTGGTGGGTCTTGAACGGCTTGGCCGCGGCGCCACCGACGATCCCGTGCATCATCGGCGTCTCCACCTCGAGGAACCCGCGGGCATCGAGAAAAGTGCGAATGCCGCGCACGATGGCGCTCCGCTTGCGGAACACCTCGCGCACCTCGGGGTTGACCACCAGGTCGACGTAGCGCTGGCGGTAACGGACCTCGGTGTCCGACAGCCCGTGAAATTTTTCCGGCAGCGGCCGCGTGGCCTTGGTCAAGATCTGCACGCTCTCGGCGACGATGGTCAGCTCGCCGGTCCTCATGATCGCCGGGCTGCCGACCACGCCGATGAAGTCGCCCCGCTCAGCCTTCTTCCAGAGCGCGAACTCCGCCTCGCCGAGCAGATCCTTGCGGACCTGGACCTGGATCTGACCGCTGCGATCGAGGAGCTTCACGAAGGCCATCTTCCCGAACGACCGGAAGTCCACGATGCGTCCCGCCACCGCGAAGTCGTCGTCGCTGAGCAGCGGCGGGCCCGATTTCCCGTCGTCCCCCGGGGGAGCGGGCGGCGGCGCGACGCCGGCGAACTTGGCCACGATCTCGGCCGCGGTGTGCGTCGGCGTGAAGCCGTTCGCGTACGGATTTCCGCCCAGCGCGCGGATCTCCGCGGCCTTTTTTTGGCGTTCCTCGATCAGCTCAGCTTCGTCGGCCATTTCTCTCCACGGCTCGTCAACAGCCCACAGACGCGTAACACATTGGCATCATTCAGAAACGAGAAAGTAATCCACAGATGACAAGATTTGTTTCCTCTGTGCGAGTGACTCACACCTCGTCGTCACCCGGCGGCGGAACCTTGGCGTGCGCGGTCGGATCTCCGGCCAGCTCCAGCAGCATGGCGGCCATGAACTGATCGAGATCCCCGTCGAGAACGGCGTCGACGTTGCCGATCTTCATGCCCGTTCGGTGATCCGTGACCAGCCGGTAGGGCGCCAGAACGTAGGACCGGATCTGGCTCCCCCACTCGATCGCCTTCTTCTGGGCGTGGATGTTCCCCATCTTCTCTTCCTGCTTCTTCTGTTCGACCTCGAACAGCTTCGAACGCAGGATGCGCATGGCGGTCGACTTGTTCTTGTGCTGGGAGCGCTCGCCGTCGGAGTGGACGGCGATCCCGGTCGGGATGTGCGTGACCCGCACGGCAGACTCGGTCTTGTTGACGTGCTGGCCGCCGGCGCCGCCCGAGCGCATGACGTCGATGCGCAGATCCTTCTCGTCGATCTCGACCTTGATGGTCTCGTCGATGTCCGGGTAAATGAAGACGCTGGCGAACGAGGTGTGGCGCCGGGCCTGCGCGTCGTAGGGGGAGATGCGGACCAGCCGGTGCACGCCCGCCTCGGCGCGCAGCCAGCCGTAGGCCCATTCTCCTTCCACGCCGATGGTGGCGCTCTTGATCCCCGCTTCGTCACCGGCCTGCCGGTCGAGCTCTTCCAGCTTGAACCCCTTGCGCTCGGCCCAGCGGGCGTACATGCGTATCAGCATCTCGGCCCAGTCCTGGCTCTCGGTGCCGCCGGCGCCGGCGTTGACGCTGACCAGCGCCCCCTGCCGGTCGTAGGGTCCCGACAGCATGCGCGCGAACTCGATCTTCCCGACGGCCTCCTCGATCGCCTTCAGCGTGGCCGCCGCCTCCACCGCGGTCGCCTCGTCCTTGGCCTCGTCAGCCATCTCGATGAGCACGCCCGCGTCCTCGAGCGACTTGCCCTGCGCCTCGTAGGCCTCCACCGAGGATTTGAGCCGCGCCTGCTCGCGCAACACCGTCTGCGCCTTGTCGGCCGCGTTCCAGAAGCCCTCGACGCCCGTCTGCTCGTCTAGCTCGGCGATCCGCTTCTTTTTGCCGTCGATGTCAAAGATGCCCCCGGAGAACCTCGAGTCGACTCTGCAGCTTCGACACGCGTTCTCGCAGGGGCCCGATTTCCATGGCGCGGAAGATACCACGACGACACCACGACGACAGGCCCGACGACAGGCCCGAGGACAGGCCCGACGACAAGCCCGACGACAGCCGCGCTCTCGGCGTCAGCGAAGCAGCTCGCCCGCCGCCTTCACCGCCTCCGCCGCGCCGGTGACCACCAAGGTGTCGCCCGGGCGCAGCGTCTCGTCCGCGCTGGGATAGACGACGTCGGCCGGCTCGCGATCGATGGCGATCACCGTGGCGCCCGTGAGCCCGCGGAGGTCGAGCTGGCGCAGCGTCCGGCCGATGACGTGGGAGTCGGAGCCGAGCCGGAAGGCCCGCGCGTTGCCGAGGCCCGGCAGCTCGGCGGGGACGTCATGGCCCCCACCCGCGTGCGGCGCGCCCGACGCGTCGAGGCCGCTTTGTGCCGCCAGCGCCTCGAGAAACACCTGCGCGCCGGCCCGCACGTGCCCCTGCAGCTCGTTGGCGCTGCGCCAGAGCGCCACCACCAACAGCGCCAGCGAGAGCAGCAGGATCGCCATCCCCTCGAAGCGGGGCAAGAACGGCTGGGTGACCGCCACCAGCGGCACGCCCGCGACCAGCAGGATGGCGATCTGCAGGGTGACGAGCAGCGCCCGACGGGGCGCCGCCGCGAGATCGAGCGTCTCTTTGCCGTTCGGCGCAGGCAGCGCCTCGGTCGCCAGCGCCAACGCCAGGGCGCGCGCCATCCGCACGGCGCCTAAAACGAAAGGGAACAGCAGCGCGAGCGTCGCCGCGATCAGCGCCACCCGGGCAACGGCGGGACCGACCCCCGCCACCCGGGCGGCCCAGCGGGCGATACCTCGCGCCGAGAGCGATCCGGCGATCACGATCGCCGCGCAGAGCGCGGCGTCGAGGACCAGCAGCTTCGCCAGCCGGCGAATCCGTGACCAGACCGTGCGGTGCTCGACCGTCGAGCGAAGCCCCTGCACCCAGGCCCCGTAGAGCGCCGCGTAGGTCTGCAAGGTGTGCGGCAAGCGCCGGTCGACCAACGCGCCGACCCGACCCGACGCCCGGATGAGGAACGGCGTGAGCAGCGTCGTCAGCGCCGAGACGGCGACCGCGACCGGATAGAGAAAGCTGCGCGTCACGCCGAGCGAGAGACCGACCCCCGCGATGATGAACGAGAACTCTCCGATCTGTCCCAGGGAGAGCGCCGTCTGCACCGCCGTCGGGACGCCGTACCCGGCGACGAAGGCGCCGATGGTGACGCCGACCAGCTTGCCGGCGACGACCACCCCGGTCAGCGCCAGCACCGTCCCGGCGTGCGCCCAGATGAGGCGCGGGTCGATCAGCATCCCGACCGACACGAAGAAGACCGCGGCGAAGAGATCGCGCACCGGCTCGATGCGGTGCTCGATGATCTTGGCGGCCCCCGACTCGGCCACCAGCGCTCCGCAGAGGAACGCCCCCAGCGCCACCGAGTAGCCCATCTTCCGCGCCAGCAGCGCGAAGGCGAAGCAGAGCCCCACCGCCGCGACGACGGTGGTCTCGGCGCGACGGAGCCGGACCACAGCCCGCACCAGCCGCGGAACGATCAACATCCCCGCGGCCAGAAGAACGGCCAGAAAGCCGGCCAGCCGCCCCACCGTACGCGCCAGCGCGGCGCCGTCGAGGCGAGCCCCCGAGGCGGCCGCCGTCAGGAACGCCAGCAAGAGGATCGCGATCAGGTCCTCGACCACCAGGATCCCGAAGACGATCTCCGATCGGGCGCGGGAGACCTTCTGCTCGGCGAAGGCCTTGACGATGATCGTCGTGCTGGAGATCGCCAGGGCGGCGCCGCCGAACAGGCTCTCGTAGCCGGTCCAGCCGAGCGCGCGCCCGACCAGGTAGCCGACCGAGACCATCAGGCTGCATTCGATGACCGCCACCACACCGGCCGTCGGCGCCACCCGGATCAGCTTGCGCAGGCTGAAGTCGAGCCCCAGCGAGAACATCAGCAGCACCACCCCCAGCTCGGAGAGTTCGCGCGCCGTGGCCTCGTCGGCGAAGAGCGGCACGGCGAGATGCGGCCCGACCAGCATCCCCGCCAGCAGATAGCCGAGGACCACCGGCTGCCGCAGCCGCTGAAACAGCGCCGTCGTCACCGCCGCGACGCACATGATGAGCGCCAGATCGGTGAGGAGATCGAGACCGCCACCGTGCACCGGCGACGCCACCGCGAGCGTCAGGGGATCCACGATTCGCCGCGCTTGATCAGTCGCTGCGCGCGCGCTCGCGCTCCGCCAAGAGCGCTTCGAGCTCAGCGATCGCTTCGAGATCCTTCGGACGACCGGCCGCCCGTTTGGAACGAATCAACGCCGGAAGATGGTCTGTCATCTCCGGCCGAGCCCGGCTTCTCGGCCGGCGCGCCGCATCTCCGCCGCGAGGGCCTGCAATCTCATCATGTTCGCGAACCGCTCCTCGATCGTTCGGCGGAGGTTCTCTCGCAGGAGCGTCCGGTCGACGTCCTTCTTGTCGGCTTCGATGACCGGATCCGGTTCGATGCCACAGCGTCGCAAGATCGACGCGTCGTCCATGGGGAGCCCGTTCGCCACGAGCTCTAGTGTACCTGCTCCGGCAGCGGAAGCTCAGCGGGGGACGTCGCTCCGCAGCGAATCGCGGAGGTAGTTCTCTTTCAGGCGGACGTACTTTGCGGCGTGGGCGCGGTGGAACTTCTCTTCGGCGTCGGTGAGCGTCTTCACCACCTTGCCGGGGACGCCGAGCACCAGGCTGCGGGGCGGGATCACCGTCCGTTGGGTGACGAGCGCACCGGCGCCGACGACCGAGCCTGCCCCGATGACGGCGTCGTCGAGCACCGTCGCCTGCATGCCGATGAGGCAGGCGTCCTCGACGCGGCAGGCGTGCAGCATGGCGCGGTGACCGACGATGACGTCGGCGCCGACGATACAGGGGCCGTCGTCGGCGACGTGCAGCACCGTCCCATCCTGGACGTTGGTGCGCGGGCCGACGGTGATGGGGGCCAGATCGGCGCGCAACACGCAGCCGTACCAGACGGAGACATCGTCGGCGAGCCGCACGTCGCCCGCCACCGCGGCGCCGGGCGCGATGAGGACGCGCGCCCCCACGGACGGCAGCAGCGCCAGGTAGCGGTCGACGATCGCCCGCGGGAAACGCCGCCGCAGCTCCTCGAGGCGGGCGTCGAGCGCGGCCGCGTCGGACGACGGCCCGTCGACCACCTCCACCGAGTCGGCGATGGTCGCCACGGCGGCCCTAGGTGACGAGCCGGAGCTGCCGCAGGCGGGCCGGCTGCTGGATGTTGATCGGGTAGTCGTTGGAGAAGCAGGCGTCGCAGTAGCCGTTCTTCCCCTCGCCCTCGCCGCCCTGACCGTTCACCGAGGCGAACAGCCCCTCGAGCGACAGATAGCCGAGCGAATCGGCGCCGACGTACTTCCGGATCTCCTCCGGGGTGCGGGTGGAGGCGATCAGGTCCTCGGCCGACGGCGTGTCGATCCCGTAGCGGCAGGGGCCGACGGTGGGCGGCGAGCTGATGCGCAGGTGGACCTCGCGCGCGCCGGCGCCCCGGATCATGCCGACGATCTTGCGAGAGGTCGTCCCGCGCACGATCGAGTCGTCGACCACCACCACCCGCTTGCCCGCCAGCACCTCGCGCACCGGCGACAGCTTCAGCTTCACGCCGAAGTGGCGGATCTGCTGCGACGGCTCGATGAAGGTGCGGCCCATATAATGAGAGCGCATCAGCCCCTGGTCGTAGGGGATGTTGCTCTCGCGCGCGTAGCCGATGGCCGCCGCGACGCCCGAGTCGGGCACCGGGACGACCACGTCGGCCGGGACGGGGTGCTCGACCGCCAGGCGTCGACCCATCCGCTCGCGGGCGCGGTAGACGGAGCGGCCGTCGATGTTCGAGTCGGGACGGGCGAAGTAGACCCACTCGAACACGCAGCGGTGATTCCCCTGCGCAGCGAAGGGGCGCTCGCTGCGGACGCCGTGGCGATCGATGATCACCATCTCGCCCGGCTCGATGTCCCGCACGAACTGGGCCTCCAAGAGCTCGAAGGCGCAGGTCTCGGAGGAGACGATCCAGGTCTCCTTGGCCTTGCCCAGCGCCAGCGGCCGGAACCCCATCGGATCGCGCACCGCCACCACCGAATCCTCGGTGAGGAACACCAGCGAGTAGGCGCCGCGCACCTGGCGAAGCGCGTCGGCCACCCGCTCCGGCAGCGTCCGCTCGCGCGAGCGGGCGATGAGATGAACGATCGCCTCCGTGTCAGAGGTGCTGGTGAAGATGGCGCCGTCGGCCTCCAGCCGCTCGCGCAGCTCGACCGCGTTGACCAGGTTGCCGTTGTGGCCGACCGCCACCGAGCCGCCGGCATAGTCGACCGCGATCGGCTGGGCGTTCCGCTTGGACGAGTCGCCCGCGGTCGAGTAGCGCACATGGCCGATGGCGGCGTTGCCCGGCAGCTCCTTGAGCCGATCGGCGGTGAAGATGTCGTTGACGTGCCCCATCTCCCGCACCGAGCGGAGCTTGTCTCCGTCCGTGGCCACGATGCCGGCCGACTCCTGCCCACGGTGCTGGAGGGCGTAGAGGCCGAGATAGGCCAGGTTCGCCGCTTCCGGGTGTCCGTAGACGCCGATCACCCCGCACATGGCGGGAGCAAGCTAGCACAGTCGCCGGGAATAAGCGGACCCGATCCAAGATTTTACGCCTGCAAGAGTTCGTGCATAATCCGCCACCGAACGGAATGCCCCCCACTCCCTCATGATCGAAGTCAAAGGACTGACCAAGTACTACGGCGAGCACGCCGCCATCCATGACCTCAACTTCGCGATCGATCGCGGTGAGGTCATCGGCTTCCTCGGGCTCAACGGCGCCGGCAAGACCACGACGCTGAAGATCCTCGGCTGCGTGCTCTTGCCGACCGCCGGCGAAGTGACGGTCGACGGGCTCGACATCGCGCGCGACCCGCACGAGGTGCGGCGCCGCATCGGCTTTCTGCCCGACACGCCCCCGCTCTACGGCGAGATGACCGTCGGCCGCTACCTGACCTTCGCCGCCGAGCTGCGCGGCGTCCCGGCGGCCGAGGCGCCGCGCGCCGTCATCGAAGCGGAAGAGAAGACCGCCACCCGCGAGGTCCACGACCAGCTGATCTCCAGCCTGTCGCACGGCTACCGCCAGCGGGTCGGCGTGGCGCAGGCGCTGGTGCACAAGCCGAAGCTGCTCATCCTCGACGAGCCGACCAGCGGGCTCGATCCGGTGCAGATCGTGGAGATGCGGGCGACCATCAAGGTGCTGCGCGGCGAGCACACGATTTTGCTGTCGAGCCACATCCTCTCCGAGATCAGCCAGACCTGCGACCGCCTGCTGGTCATTCAAAACGGCGAGATCGTCGCGCAGGGGAGCGAGCAGGACCTGGCCACCCAGCTGGGCGGCGGCGGGACGATCGAGATCGAGATCGCCGGACCGTCCCAGCGCGCCATCGAGGCGGCGCGGACCGTGACCGGCATCGGCGATTGCACGGTCATCCGGGAGAGCGACGGCGTGGCGCTCCTGTCGCTGCAGGGGGGGCCCGATCTGCGGCCCAAGGTGGCGCGGGCGCTGGTGCAGAACGGCATCGATCTGCTCCGCATCGATCGCGGCGCCGCCCGTCTGGAGTCGATCTTCTTGAAGCTGACCAAGACCCCGGAGGCGCCGAAGCAATGAGAGCCACCCTGCTGATCGCCCGCCGCGAGCTCGGGGCCTATCTGCGCTCGATGACCGGCTACATCATCGCCGCGGCGGTGCTGATCATCGACGGGCTGCTGTTCAACGCTTTCGCGCTCGGCGGCCCCGACAAGCTGTCGGCCGAGGTCTTGAGCCTGTTCTTCTATTTTTCGAGCGGCACGACCATCATCGCCAGCGTCTTCATCTCCATGCGCCTCCTCGCCGAGGAGCGCCAGACCGGGACGCTGGTCCTGCTGACCTCGTCGCCGGTGCAGGACTGGGAGATCGTGCTCGGCAAGTTCCTCTCGGCGTTCATCTTCCTGGCGCTCATCACGCTCTGCTCCGTCTACATGCCGGCGCTCATCTTCGTGAACGGCAAGATCTCCCTCGGGCACATGGCGGCCGGCTACCTCGGTCTTCTGCTGCTCGGCAGCGCCACGCTGGCGCTGGGGACGTTCGGGTCGGCCATCGCGCGGACACAGGTGCTGGCGGCGATCTTCTCGGGCTGCATCGTGGTGGCGCTCATCGTCTGCTGGCTTTTGGCCAAGGTGACGGAGCGGCCGCTCAACGACGTGTTCGTCTCGCTGGCGCTGCACGGCAAGCACTTCCCACCCTTTCAATCGGGCTCGGTCCACCTGCGGGACGTCGTCTATTACCTGATGGTCACCTACGTGGCGCTCTTCTCGGCGACCCGGGTGATGGAAAGTCGAAGGTGGAAATGACGGCCCTGACGTCGCCCGCCAAACCCTCCGCCCGTTGGTCGGCGCTCTGGGCCGCCGGCATGCTGGCTATCTTCTTTGGTGAGCGGATGATCGGCGCCGGCACTGCCCGGGCGGTGGGGACCGTCGGCGGCCTCCTGCTGGTCATCGCCGCGCTGGCGGTCCGCGCGGGACGCGCCGCGGCGGCAGCCCCCGATCGCCGCTACGTCGAGCGGACGCTGCTCGGGCTCTACGGCCTCGGCCTCCTGGCGGTGGCGCTCTACTTCGTGCAGTCGGATCTGCCGACGGTGCTCGGCCTCGGCAAAGCAAAGCCGCTCGAGCACGCGTGGCCGCGCCTGGCCACGGCGCTGGCGGCGCTCTGGCCGGCCGTCTGGCTGGCGGCGGCCTGGCCGATCGCGCTCATCGAGATGGCCTACGCGCAGATCGCCCGCGCGCCCAAGATCGAGGTGGGCCGCATCCGCGACGCGATGTACTCCGGCCTCGGACTGGCGGCGGCGCTGGTGTTCGCCTTCTCGCTGGCCTACGTCGCCTCGGAGCGCGACAAGAAGGTCGACCTGGCCTACTTCCGCACCACCCGCCCGGGTGAGGTGTCGCGCCGGATCGTCCGCAACCTCGACCAGCCGATCGAGGTGGCCGAGTTCTTCCCCGAGGGGAGCGAGGTCCGCGAAGAGGTCGACAACTACATGCAGGACCTGGCGCGCGAGTCGGGCCAGCTCAAGGTCGTCCACTACGACTTCGACATCGACCCGGTGAAGGCCAAGGAGTACGGCATCTCCAGCAACAGCGTGATCGTCTTCGTGCGCGGCGCCCGCCACGATCAGCTCGGGCTGCCGCGCGAGATCGAGAGCGCCAAGAACGCGCTGCGCACGCTGGACAAGGAGGTCCAGCAGCGCCTCATGATGATGGTGAAGCCGCCCCGCACGGTCGCCTTCACCCAGGGTCACGGCGAGCGCAACTGGGAGAAGCCGGCCAGCGACACCGACAAGCGCCCCGGGGTCAAAGCCTTCCGCGACGTCCTGGTCGATCAGAACTACGACGTCCGCTACCTCGGCTCCGCCGACGGCCTCATGCAGGACGTCCCCAAGGACGTCACCGTGGTCATGGTCCTGGGACCGCAAAAGCCGTTCCTGCCCGACGAGCTGGCGTCGCTCAACCGCTTCATCGATCGCGGCGGTCGGCTGCTCATCGCGCTCGATCCCGAGAACCACGTCGACATGCACGAGGTCCTGAAGCCGCTCGACCTCGAATACCACGACGTGACGCTGGCCAACGATCAGGTGTTCGCCCGCCGGACCCACCAGGACAACGACCGCACCAACCTGGTGACCGTCACCTACTCTTCGCATCCGTCGGTGACGACGCTGCAGCGCCTCGGCGTCCGCGCCCCTGTCATTCTCCCCGGCGCCGGCTGGCTCAACGCCAACCGCACCGCCAAGAGCGGCGTGACCGTCGACGCCCCGATCAAGGCGCACCACGCGACGTTCGCCGACAAGAACGGCAACTTCCAGCAGGACCCCGGCGAGGAGCGCCGCGCCTGGGAGCTGGCGGCCACGGCGGTCAAGAAGGACGCCCGGGTCTTCGTGCTGGCCGACTCCGACCTCTTCGACGACGAGGCGCTCCCGGTCGCGGCCAACCAGCTGCTGGCCCTCGACGTCTCGCACTGGTTGATGGGTGACGAGGCGTTCACCGGGCTCACCTCGACCGAGGCCGACGCCCCCGTCACCCACACGCGCAAACAGGACGTGGTCTGGTTCTACGGCACCATCTTCCTCGGTCCGGCGATGGTGATCGCGGTCGGGATGATGGTCACCCGCGCCGCGCGCCGCAAAGGGCGCCGCCGTCCCCCCGGACCGACCGGCCCGGCCGAGCCCCAAGGAGCGACGTCATGACCGGCCGCGCGGCAGCGGTTCAAGGCGGACTGGCGGCCATCGGCCTGCTGGCCGCCAGCCTCACCTGGCAACGCGAGCCGGAGCACGCCCCCGGCTCGGCGACCGTCATCGACGCCACCAAGAACGACGTCACCCAAGTCCACTACACCGACGAGCACAACACCGTCGACTTCACGCGCGGCCACGGCGACAAGGAGCCGCCGGTCTGGATTCACCTGGTGCCGAGCGCCGACGAGGCGAAGACGCCGACGAAGACGCCGACGAAGACAGACCCCAAGCAGCCACCCAAGCCCAAGACGCCTCCGGCCCCGCCGCGCGATCTGCTGGGCGGCGAGCCGGCGACCAAGGTCCTCGATCAGTTCGCGCCGCTCGTCTCGCCGCGCGCCTTCGGGCAGCTCGACGCCGGCAAGCTCAAGGAGCTGGGGCTGGAGGCGCCCACCCGCAAGCTCGACGTCACCGTCAAGGGCGAGCTCCGCCACTACGTCATCGGCCAGCCGGAGAAGGCCCCGGGGGGCGAGTCGTTCCTGCGCGACACGGGGGACGGCCGCGTCTACCTGATGCCCCGCGGAATGCTCTCCGACCTGCAGAACCCCAGCCACCTCATCGACCGGCGGCTGCACGCCTTCGAGCAGGGGGACTTCGATCGGATGGTGCTGGCCGCGGGCGGCAAATCGAAGGAGTACGTGCAGCTCGATCGCGAGGCGCGCGCCAAGGCGACCTTCGCGCCGGCCAAGACCCCCGACAAGCCCGATCAGATGGCCAAGAACTGGCACGACGCCGTCTGGCGAGTCTTCCCCGCGGAGATCCTGGGACGGGGCGAAGATCCGACCGGCGGCAAGCCGACGGTCGTCCTGCGCGTCGACTACTACGACGGCAAGACTGCCGTCGGGTTCATGGAGCTGGCGCGCGAGGAGTCAGGCAGCGGCGTCTCGGAAGAGGCCCCTTCCGGCGACGTCTACGCCCGCACCGAGCACACCGCCGGCTGGCTGAAGCTCCACACCGGCGCGCAGCTGCTGGCCGACGCCCAAAAACTGATCGCCGGGCAATAGAACAGCAACCCTCGGTCCGACGTCGGGTTGACCTTGGGGCGGGGGCGAGAAAGAATCGGCGGGTGAAAAGGGGCCTCGCGCTGCTGTTTGCCGTCGCCGTGTTGGCGGCGGCCTACGCGGTGGCACATGCGGTCGAGGCCAGTCGGGCGCGGACCGTTCGGCTCGAGGCGGCGCGCGTCGCCGAGTCGAGCGGCATGCGGGCCACCGATGCGCTGACCACGCACGTCCGCGAGCTGAAGCTCGAGGCGCAGAACGCGGCGGCCAACCCCCGCCTGGTCGCGGCGCTGCGCGGGAACGCCGACGCCGCCACCCTGCAGGATCTGTTTCGCACCGAGGAGTGGTGGGAGCCGTACCGGAACGCGTTCAAGGTCTACGCCGTGGCGTTCGAGGGCGACAAGCTGGACGTCATCGAAGGGATGAGGAACACCGACTTCGCCTCCGACCTCCTCATCCGCGAAGCGCGTGAGGGGCACGAGGCCGTCGCCCAGATCGTGATGGGCAAGGGCTGGCCGTTCGCCGCCGCCGCCGCCAACATCGAGCTGCCGGGCAAGCCGATCCCGGCGGTGCTGCTGCTGGCGCGGCCGATCGACGACACGGCGATTCGCAAGCTGGCCGAAAAGGCCCGCGCCCCGGTGCTGCTCTCCGACGGGACGCACGCCGTCCTCGAGGCCGGCTCCGAGCCAGAGCGAGACCTCCTGCACGCGGCCATCGGCGCCGAGACCCGAGGGCCGATCTACCAGGCCGCCGACGGGACCTGGGCCGCCGCGGTCAGCTCGGTCGTCCCGGGGCTCTGGCTCTGGTCTTTCGGTGGCGGCGCGGCCGCCGCTCACGACGCCGAGAGCACCGCCGTCGCCACCACCGCCATCGTCTGGTCGGTGGCCGGCGTGCTCGCGCTCGGCGGGCTCTTCTTCGGGCTGCGCCGCCCCAACGACAAGGACGAATCGGATCCGCGCCTGGCGCCCTCCGACGGCGGCCCGGGTGACGACGCGAACGGTCGTCCGCTCAGCCAGTCGGGCTCGCCGGTGTTCCGGACCCGACAGGGTTTGGGCGATCCGAAGGGACAGCTGCCGGGATCGATGGGGCGCGGGACGGGTGCGGGTGGCGTCTCGGGCGACGCCGCCACCGAGTACCACGGCGCGGCCGGCGCGATCCCGCGCTCCGGGTCGACGACCACCTTCGGCCGCTACCTGCTGCTCGATCTGCTGGGCGAAGGGGGGATGGCGCAGGTCTTCACGGCAGTGACCTTCGGCGCCGAGGGGTTCCGCCGGACCTTCGTCGTCAAGCGGCTGCGCGCCGAGCTGTCGCGCGATCCGGCGGTGGTGGCGCAGTTCATCGACGAGGCGAAGCTGGGATCGACGCTGGTCCACTCCAACGTCATCCCGGTGTTCGACTTCGGCAAGGTGGGCGACGAGTACTACCTGGCCCAGGAGTACATCCTCGGGCGTGACATGGGGCGCGTGACCGCGCGCGCGATCGAACGGCAACGCCCCGCCTCGGTGGCCACCATCCTCTACATGACCGCGCAAACGCTCCTGGCGCTGGAATACGCGCACTCCAAGCTGGGCGACGGCGGCAGGCCGATGGGGATCGTCCACCGCGACGTCTCGCCCAGCAACGTGCTGCTGTCGGCCCGCGGTGAGGTGAAACTGTTCGACTTCGGGATCGTCAAGGCCGAGGGGCGCGTGACCAAGACGCAGCACGGGGTGGTCAAGGGGAACGTCAGCTTCATGTCCCCCGAGCAGGCGCGCGGCACGAACGTCGACGGACGCGCCGACCTCTTCTCGCTCGGCCTGGTCATTTTTTACTGCCTCACCGGCGAGGTGCTCTATCGGGGCGAGACCACCTACGAGCTCTTGGTCAAGGCGGCCACCGGCCCGGGCCCCGAGGAGCTCGCCCGCATCGCCGCCCTCCCCGCCTCCTCGGCCGCGATCGTCGGCAAGGCGCTGGAGGTCGATCCGGCCAAGCGCTACCAGACCGCCGCCGAGTTCGCCGCCGCCGTTCTGCCGCACACGGCGGGGGGCGCGGCGGCCGCCGCGGCGATGATGGCGGCGCTCTTCTCCGATGACTTCCGCGCCGAGGAGGCGCGCTTCGCCGCGGCCCTGCCGCAGGGCGAAGGGGCCACCGGGATGGACGGCGGGACCGGCGTCCAGAATCGGCGGACGTGAGCGGACCGATCTCGCCCCCGGAAGCAGCCTCTGCGCGCCCGCCGCTGGTCATCGTTCAGATCGGACCGCCCGAGCCGCTCGATCGCGCCCCTGCCGTCTATCGCACCGTCCAGCCCTGCCGCGCGCTCGGCGAGCTCCCCGACGTGACGGTCATCAGCGGGTCGATCTTCTCGCCCGCGCTGTTCGGCCCGGGCCGCGCCGGCCCGAACGGCGTCGGAGAGACCGGCTTTCTGCAGAGCGCGGACGTCCTCGTCATCCGCGACGTCGCCGAGCCCGATCTGTTGCCGATCATCGCCGCCCGCCGCCGCAACGGGCGGTTGACCATCTACGAGGTCGGCGCCCACCTGTTCGCCCGAGCCACCGCCGACGGCGCGGCAGACGCGGCGGACGATCTGGTGGCCCGCAGCCTCCCCCCCCAGCTCGCCCGGCAGTCCGACGGCCTGCAGTTGGCGACCGCGGCGCTCGACGCGCACTTCGCCGGGCTCAATCCCCGCCGCGCGATCTTCCCCTCCCAGCTGTGGGATCCGCCGTCGCTCTCCAGCAGCCGCCCCGCCGAGCGCGTGGTGATCGGGTGGTCCGGCACGCGGGCCGAACGCGCCGATCTGGCGCTGGCGCTCCCCGCCCTCGGCGGCGTCCTCGATCGCCATCCCGAGGTGCGCGTCGCCGTCATGGGCGATCCCGAGCTTCAGAGCTTGCTCGGGCCGCTGCCGGCGGCGCGGGTGTCGTTCATCCCGGCCGGATCGTTCGAGCGCGCGCAGCGGTTTCTGCAGGAGATCGACATCGGAATCGCGCCGCTCGTCCCGACCGCCTTCAACCGCTGCCGCGACGACGTCCGGTTCCTCGAGTACGCGGCGCACGGCGCGCTGGCGATCTGCGCCGACCTCGATCCCTACCGCGACGTGGTGCGCCCCGGGCAGACCGGTTTCCTGTTTCGAGACGCCGCCGAGCTGGAGACGGTCCTCGAGCGGGCGCTCGCCGAGAAGGAGGTGCGCGCGGCGATCCCGGCGCGCGCGGCGCGCACCGTCGCCGATCGCCTCGAGCGCAAGCACGCGGCGCACCGGCTGGGCTTCTATCTGTCGGTGGCGGCCCAGATGGGGATCCGCCTCGGCGGCGGCGCGGGGGCGGCCGCCCCGTTTCCGCCGGCCGAGCTGAGCGAACCGCAGGTCGCCGGGCGCCTCTACCCCGAGTCTCGTTACCTGGCGCTCGGCGCCGGCAAGGTGGAGCGACTGCTCGCCGAGGGCTGGCAAAAACGCTCGGGCGAAGATCTGGCGGGCGCCTGCCGCGCCTTCGAAGAGGCCGAGGCGATGCTTCCCGAGAGCCATCTTCCGCCCTTGCTGCTCGGGATGACGGCCGCCGACGACGGCGTCGCGATCGCCGCGCTGGTCCGCGCCGAGGACCGCAATCCCCTCTCCTGCCACGCCCCCTACCTGCGCGGCGTGCGCCTCCTCGGCCGCGGCGACGAGGCGGGCGCCGCCGTCGCCTTCGAGCGGGCCCGCGCCGTCGCGCCCGGGTTCGGCGCCCCCCAGGAGCGGCTGGGCGCGCTGGCCGAAGCGGCCGGTCGCGCCGTCGAGGCCTCTCACTTTTACGAGGAGGCGGCGCTGCAGAACGGGGCCTTCGCGCTGCCGATCGCGCGGCTGGCCACGATGGCGCTCAAGGACGGCCGGCTCGACAAGGCGGTCGCCCTCTTGGAGCGGAGCCTGGGCGACGATCCCGATCTCGGGTTGACGAACTTCCTGGTCGGCCGCGCCTACGTCGAGCTCAAGCGGTTCCACCAGGCGCGCGTCCACCTGCGGCGGGCGCTCGCCTGGGCCGAAGCCGGCGGCGCGCAGAAGACCACCTCGCGGGAGCCGCTGGTGGCCGGGGCGGAGGATCGCGCCGCGATCCTCTCCGAGCTGGCGCGGGCCGAAGCCGGGCTCGGAGAATAGGAGACGAACATTGGCCGAGACCAGCCCAGAGCTCCGACCTTCGCAGGTAACGCTGAAGACCGTGCTGACGGTCTGTCTCGGCGTGATCCTGGTGGTGGCGACCGTCGACGCGGTCGCGCACGCGCTCGTCTCGGTGACCCTGATCGGCACCGCGGTGATGATCGCCGTGGCGCTCGATCACCCGGTCGTCATCTTGCAGCGCCGCGGCGTCAGCCGTTCGCTGGCGATCGCCATCATCTCGGTCTCGCTCCTGGGGCTGGTGGTGGCGCTGGGCTTCACCTTGATCCCACCTGCCGTCGATCAGGGGCGCCAGCTGCTCCACGACGCGCCCTCGTTCGTCCACCA
This sequence comes from Polyangia bacterium, assembly GCA_036267635.1. GTDB lineage: Bacteria > Myxococcota_A > Polyangia > Fen-1088 > Fen-1088 > JADGRB01. The sequence continues at coordinate 15,789 of DATAVR010000183.1, forward strand.
GGCGCGCGGCAGCGCCATCTTCCGCACCCTCGACGGCCGCTTTCATCTGGCGGCACGGGTGCAGAAGACCGAGCAGGAGCTCCCCGATCTGCTGGAGGGGGCGGCGACGCCGATCTTGAGCGCGCTCGGTGGGCTGCTCACGGCCCTGGGCGCCGCGGTCACCGTCGCCGTGCTGGTCGTCTTCATGCTGATCTTCGGCGGGCGCCTGGTGGCCGCCGTGGTGGCCGAGGCGCGCCCCGAGCACGTCCCCACCTACGAGGGGGTGCTGCAAAAGATCTATCAGTCGATCGGCGGCTACCTCGGCGGGCTGGCCCTCATCTGCTCGATCAACGCCACCCTCACCACCAGCTTCCTGGCGATCGATCGGGTCCCGTTCTTCCTGCCGCTCGGGATCCTCTCCGGGCTGTCGAGCATGGTCCCCTACGCCGGTCCGGCGGTGGTCGGCTTGACGATCTCGCTGATCGCTCTGCTCACCCAGGGGACCTGGCACGGCATCGCGGCCGGCATCTACTTCATCGCCTACGGCCAGATCGAAGGAAATCTGTTGAGCCCGCTCGTCTACAAGCGGACCGTGCACGTCAACCCGCTGGTCACCACGCTTTCCATCCTCATACTGGGCGAGATCGCCGGCGTCGTCGGCGCCATCGTCGCGGTGCCGGTGGTCGCCACGCTGCAGATCGTCCTCCGCGAGATCCTTCGCATTCGCCGGGAGCAGCTCCGGATCCCCCGCCCGCCCGGTTAGGATGCACGCTGGTGCGGACATCCGCGGGAATCGTCGTCGTGCTGTTGGCTCTCTCGGCCATCGTCGGTCTCTCCATGTCGAGCGCGACGGTCGAGGAAGAGCGTCTGCTCGCGGAATTCACCACCGAAACGCGGCAGCAGGTTCATTCGTCCGCCGAGGCCCTGTCCCGTCTCGACTCCGTTCATCAGGACATGCACATGCTGGCCGACCTGGTGGAGCGCTCTCGACGCGAGCGCCAGCTCGACACAGCGACGGAGCGCCGGGTCTGGGAGAGCGCCTTCCGCGCGCTGGCCGTGGTGGTCGTCCACTATCGCATCATCGCGCTGGTGCGCGGCGACGGAGGCCTCGACGTTCTGGCGATCGACCCGACCGAGAGCCGCACCACCGCCGAAGTGGTCCTGGCGGATGTCGTCAAGCTGGGGAAGACCACCGCCGCAAAGGGGGCCGAAACGGTCGGGGAGCCCGTTCGCTTCGGCGCGCGGTCCTTCTTGATCTATGCGACCCCGGTGACGGGTGGCGGCGCGATCGTCGTCGCCAGCGAGGCCGCGCTGTTGCTTCGCTCGGTGGCCTGGCCGCAGCTCCCCGCCACCCGCCTGTTCGTCACCGATCCGTCCGGCGTGGTCTGGTCGGGATGCGAGACCTCCGCCGGATGTCGGGTCGCCGAGCACGAGACCGTTCCGAGCTACCTGAGCGCCGTCGGCGCTTCGCCCCTACGGCTCGATGCGCAGCAGGCCGAGCTTCTGGGGCTCTATCCGGCCTCCGCGATCTGCGTGTCCGAGAAGGTCAATCGAACGACCGGCAACTGGGTGGTCAGCTGGATCGCCTCGACGCAGGCGATCCAGAAGCGCGGACAGTCGGTCCTTTCGAGGATCGTGACGACCGCCGTCGCCGCCGCGATCGCCGTGGCGGTGGTGGGGATGGTCGTGCTTCGCCAACAACGTCGGGCCACCTCGCTGGCAAACCAACTCCGCTACGCCCGCGCGCAGGCCAAGGCCCGCGACCTGGAGAACCAGCTCATCCGCGCTGATCGGCTGATCACCGTCGGCGTGATGGCGACGGAGATCGCCCACGAGGTCGGGACGCCCCTGGCCGTGGTTCGCGGTAGGGCCGAGCAGATCGGTCGGGAGCTCGTCAGCGGCGCGGCGACCGAAGATCTGGGGGTCATCATCAGGCAGGTCGACCAGATCTCCTCGACGATTCGGCAGCTCCTCGACTTCTCGCGCCGCTCACCCATCGACAAGAGGTCGGTGGGGCTGGCCCTGGTCGTGGAAAGGACCCGCCAGCTGTTGCAGCTGAAGATTGAGGCACGACGTTTGCAGCTCAACGTCGCCCTCAGCGATGATCTTCCCATGCTCACGGCCGATCCGGATCAGCTCCAGCAGGTTCTGGTCAACCTGCTGGTCAACGCTTGCGACGCCTCCCAGGCGGGTGGGACGATCTCTCTTTCCGCGCGCACGGCGCCGAGCGATATGGTCCTGATCGAGATTGTCGATCATGGTTCTGGAATCGCGCCCGCGGACCTCCCGAACGTCTTCGATCCGTTCTTCACGACCAAGCCACGTGGTGAGGGCACCGGGCTCGGCCTCTCGATCACCGCGGGGATCGTTCGCAACCACGCCGGCCGGATCGAGCTTCAGAGCGCGCCCGACGAAGGGACGACCGTGACGGTGCTCTGGCCGGCCAGTCCGCCAAGCGAGGGCGCGCATGCCTAAGCTCCGCGCATTGATCGTCGATGACGTCGCCGACATGGCCCAGACCGTGGCCAACGATCTGGCCGCCGTGGGGTTCGAGACCCAGACCGCCCACGACGGCGCCGCGGCTCTCAAACAGTTCGCCAAGGAACCCACCGACGTGGTGGTGACCGATCTCCGAATGAGAGGCGGAGACGGTCTGGATCTCCTGGCCGCGATCAAGCAGGCGGATCCGGGCACCCCGGTGATCATCATGACCGCCTTCGGCGCGGTCGAGAGCGCGGTGGAGGCGATGCGCCGCGGGGCCTATCACTACGTGACGAAGCCTTTCGCGCTGGAGACGCTCCGTTCGCTGGTCGAGCGCGCGTGCCGCGAGCGGACGCTGTCGCGCGAGAACGCCCTGCTGCGCCGGACCCTGCGTTCCAATCTACCGTCCCGCCAGCTGCTCGGCAGCAGCCTGCCGATGCGGCAGCTGCGTGCGCTCATCGCCCAGATCGCCGACGCGACCTCGTCGGTGCTCATCTCCGGCGAGACAGGCACGGGGAAGGAGCTGGTCGCCCTGGCCATTCACACCAGCGGCCCGCGAGCCGACCGATCGTTCGTCGCCGTGAACTGCGCGGCGCTGCCCGAGCACCTGCTCGAAAGCGAGCTCTTCGGGCACGCGCGCGGCGCGTTCACCGGCGCCTCCAGCAGCCGCCGCGGGCTGTTCGTGGAGGCGCAGGAGGGGACGATCTTCCTCGACGAGATCGGCGATCTGCCGCCGTCGCTTCAGGGCAAGTTGCTGCGCGTCCTCCAGTCGGGGGAGGTTCGACCGGTCGGCACGGAGACGACCCGTACCGTCAACGTCAGGTGCATCGCGGCCACGCACAAGGATCTCTCCGTGCTGGTGGAACAGGGACAGTTCCGGGAGGATCTCTTCTTCCGTCTCGACGTCCTCCGGGTGCAGGTTCCGCCGTTGCGGGAACGCGGCGAGGACATCCCGCTCTTGGTCGATCATTTTCTGCGGCAGAGCCTGGAGAAGTCTTCGCGCTCGGTGCTGGCCGGCTTCGAACCGGAGGCGCTCGAGTTTCTTTCCAACTGCGACTGGCCGGGCAACGTGCGCCAGCTCGAAAATCTGATCGAGCGGCTGGTGGTGACCGCCTCGGAGTCGTTCGCGAAGCTCGCTGACGTCAAACGCGCGCTCGGGCCGGCCTGGACCTCCGATCCGATCCCGCGGCTGCTCCAGAACCCGATGACGATGCAGGATCTGGAAGAGCGCTACCTGGCCGGCGTCCTCAAGATGGTCGGCGGGAACAAGGTCAAAGCCGCCGAGATCCTCGGCGTCGATCCCTCGACGGTTTATCGCCGCAACAAGCGGGTCTGAAGCCCCCCGGTTTTCGCATTCTGCGAAAACGCCTTGGCATCTTGCCAAGACCCGCCGGGACGTTGCGTCCCGCAAGTGGCCGAGAGGTTTCGCGGTTATTTCCGGCGCAGGTCCGTCCCGTGACTGCCCTCGATCCACGCCGCGCAACCTGCTGAAACCTAACCGACCGCCGCCCGACCGGCAGTGCTCGGCATCGCCCTTGCTCTTACATCGTAGCCATGTGGGAACACTACAAGAAGACGTTCGGGTCGATTCAGTTCGCAATCGCAGTCGCTTCGGTCGGGATCTACTTCGGCTTGGGGCACCGCCTGGCGGTCACGGTGGTCTTCTTCCTGATGATGCAGGGAGGGTCCGTGATTGGCGCCGCGTGGGCCAAGCGGCTGCGACGAAAGATGCAGGTCCAGTCCTGGTGAAATCGTTTGGTCCGTCTGGTCATTTTTTGCTGAGTCCAACTTCACACAAGAAAGAGGGGATACGCATGCTCAGGAAGGTCCGTAAACTTCGTTCGCAGCGCTGGCTCGCGATCATGGCTTTGGCCGTGGCGCTCGTCGGCACCTCCGCCACAGTGGCCAAGGCCGACGATCCGGTGCCCGACAAGACCGGAGCGTTCCAGACCACGCCGACTGCCTACACGGTTCCGGGCTACACCAAGCTCGATCCCGCCAAGGCGACACCCAAGGACGTCTCGGCCGCAGTCGACGCGGTGGCGCAGTCCGCCTCGCACAGCCTCTTCTCGATCAACTTCGTCTGGACGCTGGTCGCGGGCTTCCTGGTCATGTTCATGCAGGCCGGATTCGCCTTGGTCGAGACCGGCCTCATCCGGGCGAAAAACGCGTCGCACACCATGTCGATGAACTTCATGGTCTACGGCCTCGGCATGCTGGGGTTCTTCATCTGCGGCTTCGCCTTCATGTGCGGCGGGCTGAACGGCACCGCCATCGGCGGGCCGGCGTCGCTGGGCGGAGTGCCGACGCTGCACTCGATGCTCACGGTCGGATCGGCGGTCAACGGCGATCACGGGTGGGGGCTGCTCGGGACGACCGGCTTCTTCCTGAGCGGAAACGGTTACGACGCGGGAGCGATCGTGCTGTTCCTCTTCATGATGGTCTTCATGGACACCACGGCCACCATCGTCACCGGGGCCTGCGCCGAGCGCTGGAGCTTCAAGAGCTTCTTCCTCTTCAGCATCGTCATCGGCGCCTTCATCTACCCGGTGTTCGGTTGCTGGGTCTGGGGCGGCGGCTGGTTGGCGCAAATCGGATATCGCCTGGGCCTCGGACACGGTGCCGTCGACTATGCCGGATCGGGCGTGGTCCACTTGCAGGGAGGCGCCCTGGCCTTCATCACGGCGCTGCTGATCGGCCCGCGCATCGGCAAGTACGCTGCCGACGGCAAGGTCAACGCGATCCTTCCGCACGACATCCCGATGGTGCAGGTGGGAACGTTCATCCTGGCCTTCGGCTGGTTCGGCTTCAACGCCGGCAGCTCGCTGGCGGGCGGTGACGGCCGTATCGGCATCGTGGCGGCCAACACCATGATCGCCGGCATGTCGGCCACGGTCGCGGGAGTCATTTACATGTGGCTCCGCTACGGCAAACCGGATCCCAGCATGATGTGCAACAGCATGCTGGCCGGTCTAGTGGCCATCACCTCGCCCTGCGCGTTCGTGACGCCGGTGGGCGCCTTCATCATCGGCGCCGTGGCAGGCGTGCTGGTCGTGGTCAGCGTGTTCTTCTTCGACAAGGTCAAGGTTGACGATCCGGTCGGGGCAATCAGCGTCCACGGCGTGAACGGCGCCTGGGGTCTCATCGCCGTCGGCCTCTTCTCGGACGGCAGCTATGGGCAGGGCTGGAATGGCGTCGGGGCGACCGACTACCTGGGCGTCGCCGGCCGCGGCGTCACCGGTCTCTTCTACGGCGACTCCAAGCAACTGGTGGCGCAGGTGATCGAGACGGTGGTCGGCATCGGGTGGAACGTGATCGTCGGCGGGATTGCCTTCTGGGTGATCGGCAAGGTGCTCGGCTCCAACCGGGTCTCGGCGGCAGTCGAGATCGCCGGGCTGGATGTGCCGGAGATGGGCCTGGCAGGCTATCCGGAGTTCATCCCGCAGCGCGCGCCGGAAGACGTCGCCGCCACCGAGGTGGCCGAGGCCAAGGCTGCGGTCCCCGCCCTGGCGACCAGCTCCTAAGAACACAAGGACGGAACTTCCTTTCACTGGGGCTCGGCGTTCGAAGCGCCGAGCCCCAGCGTTTATGATGCCCTCATGATCAAAGACATTCTCGTTTGCCTGGAGGGATCGGCCAGCACCGAGGCGGCCACCCGGATCGCCATCGGAATCGCGCGAAGCCTGAGCGCACAAATGGCTGGTCTCGCCATCATCGACGAGCCCGACATCCGCGCAGGCAGCGCCACCAGCATCGGCGGGGCGAGCTACAAGCACGAGAGGGACGACGCGCTGGTGGCCGACGCGAAGAAGGCGGCTGACGACTGGGTGGCGCTGTTCGAGCAGCGTTGCCGTCAAGCAGGCGTGGCCGCGCGATCGCTGGAGATCGTGGGCCGGCCGGCAGAAAGCATTCTGACCGAGATGGAGGCACACCACCTGACCGTGATTGGGCGGGACGCCAATTTTCGATTCGAGACCGAAGCACACGACCTGAGGACGCTCAACACCATCCTGCACGAGGCCATGCGCCCGGTGCTGCTGGTCCCCGAGACGACGGAGCCCGAGCTCAACAAGACGGTGCTCGTCGCTTACGACGGAAGCGGCGCCGCCAAGCGGGCCATCACCAGCTTTGCCGCCAGCGGGATCCCGCAGGGCCGCGAGATTCACGTCGCCACCGTGGACGACAACGGGGTCGTCGGCATGGAGATGGCCGAGCGGGGGGTGGCCATGTTCCGCGCCGCGAACGTCCCCGCCAAGGCACACAACATCGTCTCGGTCCTCTCGAACATCGATGCTCTGTTCAAGCTGGCCAAGGATCTTGGTGCAGGCCTGATGGTCATGGGCGCCTTCACCCGATCCCGGTTGCGCCAGCTCTTCTCCGGATCGGTCACCCGCGGCTTGGTCGAACAGACCGAGATCCCGCTTTACCTACAGCACTAGATGACCTACTCAACCCCGCTCTGGGCGATCGCTCCCTTCGGCCTCTATCTCCTGCTCATTGCGACCCTGCCGCTGTTCTTCGGCGCCTTCTGGGAGCACAACCGCAACAAGCTGATTGTCGCGGCGCTGGTCTCCGCGCCCGTGCTCGTCTATCTGTTCAGCGGGCGAGTCGGCGGAGGTGAGATGCTGTTGCGGACCACCGTCGACTACGTCTCGTTCATCGCGCTCCTCGGCGCCCTCTTCACCATCTCGGGCGGCATCCACCTGCGGGGATCGCTGGCCGGCTCCTCCGGCGCGAACACGGTCTTTCTCGCCATCGGCGCCGTGCTCGGCAGCGTGATCGGGACGACCGGCGCCTCGGTCCTGCTGATCCGCCCGCTCCTGCGCGCCAACGAGCGGCGCGGCTACACCACCCACATCGTGGTCTTCTTCATCTTCATCGTCTCCAACGGGGCCGGCCTGCTGACGCCGCTCGGCGACCCGCCGCTGTTTCTCGGATTTCTGCGCGGGGTCCCCTTCACCTGGACGCTGCGGCTGGCGGCACCGTGGGCGCTGGTCAACGGCGTTCTCCTTTGTCTCTTCACCATCTTCGATCGGGTCATCGTCGCGCGCGAAAAGCGCAGCCCGCGCCCTCGGTCGTCGACCTCTCCCCGCGGCACTTCCGTCACCGAGCCGCTTCACCTCGACGGCGCCGTCAACCTGCTCTGGCTGCTCGGCATCGTGGTGGTCGTCTTCGTCATGGGAACGTACGGGACGGCCCTGTTCGGCGACTCGTACCTTCGCTCGGTGGTCCAGATCCTGGGCATGGTCGGCTGCGCCGTCCTGTCCCTCCTGACCACCAGGCGGGAGATCCATCTGGCCAACCGCTTCAGCTGGGCGCCGATCATCGAGGTCGCGGTGGTCTTCGTCGGCGTGTTCGTCACCATGATCCCCGCCCTCTCGTTCCTGGGCGAGCGCGGCGCTTCGCTCGGGGTCACGAAGCCGTGGCAGTTCTTCTGGGCTTCGGGCGCGTTGTCGAGCGTGCTCGACAACGCGCCGACCTATCTCACCTTCGCCTCACTGGCCGTCGGCGTCACCAACAGCGGGGGCGCGAACCTCTCGGTGGAGAACCTCGGCGCGCTGGCGTTCCACCCGACCGGCCAGCACCTGCTCGCCGCGGTCTCCTGCGGCGCCGTCTTCATGGGCGCCATCACCTACATCGGCAACGGTCCAAACTTCATCGTCAAGTCGATCGCCGAGCAGCACCACGTCCGAATGCCCAGCTTCTTCGGCTACACGCTCTGGTCGTTCGCCATCCTGGTTCCGCTGTTCGGCATCGTCTCGCACATCTTCTTCTGACCCCTGATGGGCCGACAGATCGTCATAGGCCGACCTGCTCGACCGGCGCGATTTCCGCGTCCGGGGGAGCCGATCGTCCCGCGCCTTCTTCGGGAGGTGATCCTCGGCGGGCACCCGACCTCGCTCGGCGGGGGTTCCGACGGAGACCTGCTGAACAGTCGGAATTTCGGGGCCGCCGCCTGGAAGAACCTTCCACCGGACCAGTGCCTCCGCCTCGGGATGGCGGTCGTCGATCGCGTTCAGACGCGCTTGCAGGGGCTGCCGGCCCACGTCCTCGACGCGCCCCTGCCGGATCCGACGACCGCGCTCACCTTCAGGCTCGAACGGCGCACCGCCAATACACTGCGGCGAGCCATCAGCGACGGCGCGGCGGGGCCCTGGACGCTCAAGCGGTATCTCAAGGTGCCGCGGTTCGGCGGCCGGGCGGTGGTGGACCTTCTTGCCGCCGCCGAGGCCAACGGCGGAGGGGCCAACGCGCGAGAGATCGTGGCCGAGCGCATCTCGGACCGAGCGCTCACCATCATCGCGCGTCACCTTCCGATCTCGGAGAAACGCGTCAACGAAGATCTGGCCGCATGCGGGGCGCCGACTCCGTTCGATCTGCGCGATCTCGTGCGTTCGACGGTCGGTCGCGGCCAGATTGCGCTGTTTCACGTGCTGGAGATCGGGGGCGCTCGCATTGCGCTCCGTCTGTCACAGTTGAGCGCGGCGCGAACCGCCTATCGGGTCGCCGCGCGCTCGATCCAGAGTTGGGGAGCGACGACCATCGCGTCGGTCGCGTCCCTCCTGGAGGCGGTCCCTGGCTCGGAGAGCACCGAGTCCTTCGTCGAGCAGGTGCTGGTCGACCTACCCGCGTTTCGTTGGATCGATCGGAGCAACGGTTGGTTCTGGTTCGTCGGTCATCCGAATCCGTTGCTCGATGATCTCCGAAAGATCCTCTCCGTGACCTCTCGTCTGCCCGTCCCCCGCCTCTCGCGGGCTCTGTTCCACATCCGGCGAGGCGGCTCGCCCGCGCCCGAGACCCTCGGCCGCGTCTGCGCCGAGATTCCCGGAGCCCGCGTCGCAGCCGGCGAGCTGATCTTCAACGGCCGGCTCGATCGATCGATTTGCCTCACCGAGACGGAGATTCGATTGGTGACGATCCTGGAGGCCGCGGGGGGGACCCTGTCGCTCATCGACCTGCGCAGAGCGATTCAGGCCATGGGGCTGTCGTGGACGCCTGCCTCGCATTCGGTGCGCACCTCGCCCCTCTTCACGACCTCCGGCGACGCGCTGGTGCACCTGCTTTAGCGCGGCTGAGCGCGCCGCTTCAGGGCTTGCGCTCGAGGCGCAGCGTGACCCGCGCCAGCGCCACCGCACCCAACCCGAAGCCGAACAGGACGACGGCGGTCGCCAGCGCGATGTAACCCTTCGAGCCGTGGCCGGCTTTCACGATCCGGCCGAACAGAAGCAGGACGGTCAACCCCATCCCGACCATCCCGCCCATCATCGAGGAGATCTTGGTGGCGTCCGACAGGTCGTAGAGTTTGCCGCACGCCTGGCACTTCAATTTCCGGTTCCGATCGCTGGAGGGAACCAGCGACCACCAGGTCATCCCCACCGGCTTTCCGCAGTGTGGGCAGCTGTCCTTCGATCGAACGACGGGTTCTTCAGCCATGTTTTCGCTCGGACAGTCGAAGTGTACAGATCTCCGCACGCCGGAGATCGAAAAACGTCGCACGCGCTTCGGTTACTGGGTGCGGCGCAGAGGCCCGGCGAAGCTGAGCGCGAACAGGAAGATGGCCCCCACCGCGGCGCAGCTGGCGTTGATCCCCAGCGCCCAGGCGGCGCCGCAGCGGTCCCAGATCCAGCCGGTGGCGATCCCGGCCGGCAGCGCCGCGACGCCGGTGAGCCCGTGGTAGAGGCCGAAGGCGCGGCCGCGCGCGCCGCGCTCGGCGAGATCGGCGACGATGGCGCGCTCCGCCCCCTCGGCCAGGCCGTGGTAGAGCGCGTAGGCCAGGAAGAGGACCACGATCTGCCAGCGCGCGCTGGCGAAGCCGAAGCCGACGTAGGTGAGCGCGTAGGCGGCCCAGCCGGCGGCGACGACCAGCGCGCGCGAATGTCGATCCGACAGCGCGCCGCCCGGCAGCGCGGCCATCGACTTCACCAGATGGTGGAAGGTCCAGAGGAGAGGCAGCATGGTGGCCGACCAGCCGACCTCACGCGCGCGCACCAGCAGGAACGCGTCCGACGAGTTTCCGAAGGCGAACAGCACGCAGGCGACCATGTAGGCCGCAAAGCCCGGGCGCATCGCGCCGACGCGCGGCCGCGTGTCGAGCGGGCCGCTTCGATCGGGCACCTGCTCGGTCTCGCGCAGCCGGAAGAAGAGCACCGCAGGCGCAAACAGCCCGAACACCGAGGCGACCGCGAACGTGGTCCGCAGGCTGGCCCCCATCGACAGGAGCGCCCAGGCGATCACCGGCCCCAGCGCCGCCCCGAAGTGGTCCATCGACCGGTTGAGCCCGAAGGCGCGCCCGCGCTGCGATGGCGCCACCGAATCGGCGATGAGCGCGTCGCGCGGCCCCGAGCGGATCCCCTTGCCGGCGCGATCGAAGAGGCGCGCGGCCAGGACCTGCCAGGGGGCCATCGCCAGGGCGATGCAGGCGCGCGCCAGTGCCGGCATGGCGTAACCGCTCGCCACCAGCGTGCGCCGCGGCCCACGATCGGAGAGCTTGCCGGCCGCCATCTTGATGAGGCTCGCCAGCGCGTCGGCGCTCCCTTCGATGAGCCCGAGGAAGCTCATCGGCGCGCCGAGGTGGACGAGAAAAGTCGGCAGCAGCGGAAAGATCGCCTCGCTCGAGACGTCGTTGAGCAGACTGGCCAGGCCCAGCACCCAGACCACCCGGGGCAATTTGCGCAGCCCCTGCAACGTGAGCTGAGCACGCGTGATGGGCCGTCGTCCCGAGTCGGGATCGGCGCGCTCCGGTTGCTCCGCCACGCTCCGATTCTTACCGGGAAACCAGCAACTTGCCGAATTCTTCCGTTACATTCCGCGCCTGCCCCGTTGGCAAGCCGGGTCTGTTCATCCTATCTTCGCCCCGTGAAGCCGAGATGTCCCACCTGCCGCAAGGCGCTCACCGAGTCGCTCGAAGCGCGGCCGTTTCGTCCATTTTGTTCCGCCCGCTGCCGGCTGGCCGACCTCGGCAAGTGGCTGGACGGCGGCTACAAGATCGAATCGTCAGCCTCAGAAGAGGACCTCGACCAGGGCCTCCCCACCGATGGAAATCCGGAGCCAACGCAATGAGCCCGACCGCCCAGGAAGATGACATTCAGGAGCTGATCAGGTCGATTGCCGAGGAACGGCGGACCGCCAAGGAGAAAGAGAAGCGCGAGAGCTGGACCAAGTACGTGTCGTTGATGGTGGTGGTCCTGGCGGTGGCGACCGGTATCGGCTCGCTCAAGGCGGGCGGGTTCAGCACCAAGGTCGTGCTGAATCAGCAGCAGGCCTCGGACGAATGGGCCTACTACCAGGCCAAGAGCATCAAGCAGCGGGTGGCCGAGATGGAGGCACGGGGTGCCACGGGGCCGGTGGCCGCCGCGGCCGCCGAGGACGTGGCCCGCTACAAGAACGATCAGAAGGTCTCCCAGGCGAAAGCGCAGCACCTCGAGGAGCTGCGCGACGACTTCGGCAAGCACGGCCGGCCAATGGGGTTCGGGATTGCGCTTCTACAGATCTCCATCGCGCTGGCGTCGGTCTGCCTGCTGACGAAGCGCAAGGCGCTCTGGATGGTGTCCGGCCTGCTGGGCGCCATCGGGATCGGCTACGTCATCTTCGGGCTCTACCTGGTCTGAAAGCGCTCCGGGTGGAGGAGGCGCGCCACGGCGGCCGGCGCATCCGCGGCGCGCTGCGAGACGTCGCCCGGCAATGCCGCCGAGATCGCCTGGACCCGCCCGGCGCGCACCGCCGGCAGCTCGCGCCAGAGCGGCGTCGCGCGCAGGCCATCGAGCGGCGGTGAGCCGCCGGCGACCGTCGGCACGACGATCGCCTCCGCCTCCAGCGACAGCGCCGTCTCCACCCCGATCTGGCCTGCCCCGACGATCCCCGCCTCGGCCGCCACGTTCACGCAGCCCGCGCGGGTGAGGATCTCGTCCATCAGGGTGTGGCCGCCCGCGGTGAAGCTCGGCGGATCGAGATAGAGGACGCGCACCGGCCGCACACCTCCGAGGCGCGCCGCCAGCGCGGCCAGCTTCGCCTCGGCCGCCGCCGCGATCGCCTCCGCCCGCACGTCCGCGCCGACCGCCGCCCCGATGAGCCGCACGTTGGCGAGCACGTCAGCGAAGGTGTCGAACCGCGACCAGCGCAGGATCGGCAGCCCGGCCCCCACCGCCAGCCGCATGGCGTCCGCGTCCGAGTAGCCCGCGACGCAGATCAGATCCGGCTCGAGCGCCAGGATCCCCTCCACCTCGCCGCGGACGCGCGGCAGCGCGCGGGGATAGACGCCCGCCACGTTCGAGATCACCGGATCGTCGGCGAAGATTGAAACCGCGGCGAGGCGATCGAGGGAAACCAGCTCGGCCAGGATCTCGTCGGCGGCGAGATAGGTCGAGACGATCCGGCGCGGCGGGTGCGGAAGCGTCCAGCTCTCGCCGGCCGGACCGCGCAGGAGGCGCGGAAACCCGCCGCCCGCGGGGAGCTCGACACGGCCGTCCGCGAGCGGTCCGGCACCGACGAGCGCCGCCCGCACGCGCCGCCCCGCCAGCGCTGCGCCGGCGACGAGCGGCACGGCCAGGCAGGCGCCGAGCGCCAGCCGCCGCCCGCGATCGGACGGCGGTCGATCATTCCCGCCGCTCAATACCAGGCGATCTCCTGCGGTGGCAGCCCGTTGGTCGGGTCGGAGGCGAAGCCGGTCGTCACCTGCGGCGTCCCCGTGATGCCGAAGAGCTGGATCTTCGGGGTGCTGGAGGTCGCCTCGGGGACGAACAGCAGCGACGAGGTGGCGGCCGGCGCCCCGATCGTGAAGGGACTCGACGTCGCGATCTGGGTCGTCGTCCCGAGGACGTAGTCGAAGACATAGAGTGCGTCCGGCAACACGTCGAGCGGATCGTTGGTGCCGGCGAACGCCCGCGTCCCCCCCGCCGCCGTGGGCGCCGCCAGCACCCAGGAGAAGTTGACCGGCTGATCGCCGAACGCCACGCTGGTAATGGCCCTGGTCAGCGACGGCGGTGACGTGCCGAGGTCGACGACGGCGATCCCGGACAGCACCGGCTGGTCCTCGACGCGGTACGGGCCGCCGCAGGCGACCAACAGCGTCTTGGTTGCTGCGACGTAGCTCATCCCCTCGCAATCGTACAGACCGGTGAGCGCGACGCTGGCCACGACCGTGTCGGTGGCCGGATCGATCAACACCACCTTCCCTTCACCGTAGCTGACGTAGCTGGCGTCGATCTCGTTGAGCGAGACGACGACCTTCCCGTTGGCGATGAGCGCCCGATCGGGGCGCACCAGGATCGTCGCGCCGGCGACGGTCGAGGCGTAGGCGTCGAGGTTGATGCTCGAAACGAACGCGCCGGTCGTCGGATTGACGATCGCCACGTCGTTTCCTTTCGCAGCCGCCGTGGTGGCGGTCGAGACCGATTGATAGCGCGTGAGGTAGGCCTTGGTGTCGGAGAGGATCACCACGTCGTGGGGATCGGCCGAGGTGCCGCCGGGAAGGGCGATCCGGCGGGCCACGGTGCAGGCCGAAGGGTTGACGAAGGTGAGCGCGCCGTTCCCCCGGTCGACGATCACCACCTCGCCTCCGCGCTGCGGCTGCGACGGCAACACGGCGTCGGTGGAGATCAAAAGAGACGAACCTCCACTGGACGAATCCAGGCAATCTCCATGAGCCAGCCCCCCCGCCGGATTCAGGATCGAAATGCTGGTCCCGCTATAGAAGTCGCTGTTGAGCGCGACCAGTCCGGTCGGCGCCGGCGGCGCCAAGACCGGCGCTCCGGCCGCTCCGCCAGAGCCTCCGGTGCCCGCGGCGCCAGCCGCACCCGCGTCGGCCGCGCCCTTCCCGGCCGCGCCGGTCCCGGCCGCGTCCGCTCCACCATCTCGGCCACTGCCGCCGGAGCCCGCGTCCAGGTCGCCGCCGCCTCCCGTTCCGGCCGCGCCGCCTCCCGTTCCGGTCGCGCCGCCCCCCGTTCCGGCCGCGCCGCCTCCCGTTCCGGCCGCGCCGCTTCCCGTTCCGGCGGCGTCGCCTCCGGTTCCCGGCGCGCCGGCGGCCGAGGAGCCGTCTCCTCCCGCGCCCGCCGCCGCGTCGAGCGTCGACCGATTCGCCGGAGTCGAGTCGGCGCAACCGGCGGCGACGCCGGCACCAATCACCACAGCAAGCCAAATCCAGGATGCGCGTCTCATCGTCGCTCTCTCCTTTCGTCCTTCGGCGGGCAAGCTCGGCACCCGGCGGTTCATTCCAGATCCTCTCGGTCCCGGCCGACGGCGATCGGCGCGCGCGGCAGGACGTAGGGGCGGCCGGCGCCGTCGAGCCGCACCTCGGCTTCCACGCGGAATACGCGCGCCAGCATCTCGGGCGTCAGCACTGCGGCCGGCCCGTCGTCGGCGCGGATCCTCCCCTCGGCCAGCAGGATCATCCGGTCGCAGCGGCGCGCGGCCAGCGACAGGTCGTGCAGCGCGACCAACGCCCCGCGCCCGCCGTCGACTATGGACCGCAAGAGATCGAGCGCCTGCAGCTGGTGCGCGAGATCCAGGCCGGCGGTCGGCTCGTCGAGCAGGAGGAGCGGCGCCTCCTGGGCCAGCGCCCGCGCCAGGTGCACGCGGTGACGCTCGCCGCCGGAGATCTCGGCGACCGGCCGTTCCGCCAACGCCGCGGTGTCGGTCGCTTCGAGAGCCCGCGCCACGGCCGCCGCGTCGGCCGCGCCCTCGGGTTCGAAGCGCTCGAGGTGCGGCAGGCGGCCGAGCGCCACCGCCTCGCGCACGGTGAGCGGAAGATCGACCGGCGCGTCCTGCGGCAGCAGCGCCGCGCGGCGGGCGATCTCGCGGCGTGAAAGCGTCGCCACCGGCGCGCCGCCGAGGAACAGCTGGCCGCGCGATGGTGCGTGCAAGCCGAGCAGCAGACGCAGCAGCGTCGACTTCCCGGCTCCATTTGGCCCGCACAACGCCACCAGCTCGCCGGGGCGGACCGCCAGCGCAATCTCCTGGAAGACGAGCCTGGCGCCGTAGCCGAAGCTGACGCCCGAGGCCTCGCAGAGCGCGCCCGCCGTCGCCGTCGCCGTCCCCGTCGCCGTCACGAGACCGTCCCCACGGTGCGCCGCCGCAAGAGGAGCAGCAGAAACGCCGGCGCGCCGATCGCCGCGGTCACGACGCCGACCGGAATTTCGCGCGGCGCCACCGTTCGCGCGATCACGTCGGCGACGAGCAAGAAGAGGCCGCCGCCCAGAAACGCCAGCGGCACCAACGTCCGGTGTCCGGGCCCGACGGCGAGCCTGATCAGGTGCGGCACCAGCAGGCCGACGAACCCGATCGGCCCGGCGACGGCCACCGAGGCGCCGACGACCAGCGCGCTCGCCAGCACCACCCGCAGACGGACCTGCACCACGTCGACGCCGACCGAGGACGCACCCAGCTCGCCGAGCAGCAGCGCATCCAGCTCGCGCGCGTGGGCGGCGATGATCGCCACGCCGACCAGCACGGCCGGCGCCCCCAGCCAGACGTGATCCCAGGTGCGCGCCTCGAGCGCGCCCAACAGCCAGTAGACGATCTGGCGGCCGGCGTCGTAGCGCGCGAGCGCGGCCGACAGCACGAAGGTCGTCAGCGAGACGTTGAGCGCCCCGACTGCCACCCCGACCAGCAGCAGCGTCCCGGAGAACAGCCGCCCGCGCCCGCGCCGCGCGGCGATGGCGAACACCAGCAGCGCGTCGGCCGCGGCGCCGGCGAAGGCCGCCAGCGGCAGCGTCCAGACCGCGCGCCCGGCGATCCCGGCGGAGATCGCCAGCACGGCGCCGAGCGAGGCGCCCGAGGAGACGCCGAGCACGCCGGGATCGGCGAGCGGGTTGCGAAACAGCCCCTGCAGCGCGGCGCCCGCCACCGCCAACCCTCCGCCGACGAGCAGCGCGACCAGCGCCCGCGGCAGCCGCACCGAGACGACCACCGTGTCTCTCCAAGAAGCGGCGCCCTGCCCGGCCAGCCGCCGGCCGATCGCCCCCACCACCTCGGCGATCGAAAGCCGCGACGGTCCGATCAGCAGCGCGACGATCACCGCGGCCGCGACGACCGCGGCGAGCCCGAGACCGAGACCGGCGCGCGCGCGTGCGGCCCTGCGGCGTGCGGTTTCGAGCTCGGCGGTGGTGTCGACGGCGCGGCTGCCAAGCACGGTCGTCAATCCTCTCGCTGCCAGGCGGGCTTGGCGGCAGCCACGGCGTCGTAGTAGCGGCGCAGCAACAGCCCATCCGCCGCCGTCTCGTCGACGATCACCGTCGCGTGCGGGTGGAGCTGAAGCGCCGACGCCGGAACGAACGCGGTGAGCGGCCCCTCGACCAACTTGGCAACGGCGGCGGTCTTGGCCGCGCCGAAGGCCACCAGCAAGCAGCGACGCGCCGAAAGAATCGTGGCAATCCCGACGGTGAGCGCGTGGTGGGGAACCGGCTCGACGCCGAAGAGGTGCTGGTTCGTGGCGCGCGTCTCCTCGGCCAGCGTCTTGAGCCGCGTGCGCGAGCCGAACGACGAGGTCGGCTCGTTGAAGGCGATGTGCCCGTCGATTCCCAGGCCCAGGAGCGCCAGATCGAGGCCGCCCGCCGCCGCGATCTCCGCCTCGTAGCGGGCGCAGGCGGCCGACAGATCGGCGGCCTGTCCGTCGGGCGCATGCGCGCTCTCGCGCGGCAGATCGACATGCCGGTAGAGCGCGTCGTCCATCGCCTGGCGAAAAGCGCCCGGATGATCGGGCGGGATCCCGACGTACTCGTCGAGGTTGAACGCCGTGGCGCGCGCGAACGACAGCCCCTCGTGGCGGTGCTGGCGCACCAGCTCGGCGTAGATCGCCCGCGGCGTGCTCCCCGTGGGGAGCGCCAGCGCCGCGTCGGGCTTGGCGCGCAGGAGCCGCGCGACGATCCGCGCCGCGCGCAGGCAGGCGGCGTCTGCGCTTGGGACCACGATGACTTCCACGCCGCAGTTCTATCCCGATCGCCTCTCCCGACGTTAGACTTGCCGACATGGCCGACGACAAAGCCGACAAAGCCGACAGAGCCGCCGCTGCCGCGCGCGTCCTGCTGGCCGCCGAGTCGGTCGGCCTGCTGTCGACGATCTCGGTCCGCCGCGCCGGCACGCCGTATGGATCCCTCACCCCGTACGCGCTCTCGGCCGGGGGCGCGCCGCTCTTGCTTCTGTCGGGCCTCGCCGCCCACACGCACAACCTGCGCACCGATCCCCGCGCCGGACTGTTCGTCGGCGATCATACCGCCGCCGCCGATCCACAGGCGGGGGCGCGCCTGTCGCTCATGGGGCGCGCGGCACCCGTGGGCGCCGGCGACGAAGCCGAGGCCCGCCTCCGCTACCTCGCCCGCTGGCCCCGAACCGTCGACACGGTCGCGCTCCACGATTTCTCGTTCTGGCGCTTCGACATCGAGGAAGCCCGGTTCATCGCCGGGTTCGGCGAAATTCGCTGGCTGCCGGCGAGCGCCTTCGCCCCGACTTAGCCGAAGACACGCCTCAGCCAAAAACAATCGTCCGGTTGCCCGAGACGAGCACGCGGCGTTCGAGGTGCATGCGGACGGCTTGGGTCAGGACGCGACGTTCGAGCTCGCCCCCTTTGCGCACCAGCTCGTCGACGTCGTCGCGGTGGCTCACGCGGCAGACGTCCTGCTCGATGATCGGCCCCTGATCGAGCTCGGTCGTCACGTAGTGGGCGGTCGCGCCGATCACCTTCACGCCGCGCGCCTTGGCCTGGTGGTAGGGCTTGGCGCCGACGAAGGCGGGCAAGAACGAGTGGTGGATGTTGATGATCCGCGCCGGCCAGCGTCCGACGAATGGGGGCGAGAGGATCTGCATGTAGCGCGCGAGCACGACGAGGTCGGCGCCCACCTCCGCCAGCAGCTTCTCCTGCGCCGCCTCGGCGGCTCCCCTGTCGCTACCGTCGACCGGAACGTGCTCGAAGCGGACGCCGAAGTGTCCCGCCACAGAGCGCAGGAGCTCGTGGTTGGAGATCACCAGAACGAGATCGCCCCCCAGCTCTCCGAGCTGGTGCGCCAGCATCAGATCGTAGAGACAGTGCGGCGCCCGGCTGGCGAACACCGCCACCCGCGGGCGGACGTCGGAGTAAGTCAGCTCCCAGGCGAGATCGAACCGCTTGCCCAGCTCCCGCACCGCCGCTTCGATCTCGGCGCGCGCCAGCCTGAAGGCGCCCAGCTCCCAGCGAAGCCGCATGAAGAAGAGACCGGTCTCGACCTCGGCGTGCTGGTCGGCGTCCAGAATGTTGCCGCCGTTCTTGAACACGAACTCCGACAGCGCGGCCACCAGGCCGGTGCGATCGCGGCAGCTCACCAGCAAGGTGGCGGTCGCGGGTGCCGGCGCAGACGGGCCCGTCGAGGTCATCGGCGCCGATTATGCGTCGACGGCCGGGACCGCGGTGGTCTTGGCGCCGCCGGTGGTGAGCCACCAGAGCCCGGGTCGGAGCCGCCGCCCGATCGCCGCCTCGGCCTCCGCCACCGTCGCCGCCTGGATCTGGCTGCGGATCTGGCGGAGCGCGGCCAGCGCCCCTGCGGACGGCGTGGTGAGGCGAACCAGGTTCCCGTGCGTCTCGGCCAGTCCCCCCGACGGCAAGTAGATGATCTTGATGTCCATCGTTCCCCTCGTGGTCCATCGAACCACGCCGGGATCGAAACGCAATTTTTCTACTTGCGCGTGCGCCGCGCCCGGACCGCGTCGGCCAGCTCGCGCAGCACCGGCACCGTCTCGTTCCACCCGAGGCAGGCGTCGGTGATGCTCTGGCCGTAGGTGAGCGGCTGGCCCGGCTTCGGATCCTGGCGGCCGGCGACGAGGTGGCTCTCGATCATCACGCCGCCGATGGCGCGCCCGTCGGTGCGGATCTGTCCGGCCAGATCGCGCGCCACCGCCGGCTGCTGCAGCGGATCCTTCCGGCTGTTGCCGTGGCTGCAATCGATCATCAGGCGCGGCCGCAGCTTGGCCTTCTCGAGCGCGGCCACCGCCTTGGCCACCGCCTCGGCGTGGTAGTTGGGCGCGCCCGCGGCCCCACGCAGGATGAGGTGGCAGTCGGGGTTGCCGCGCGTGGCGACGATCGCCGCCAGCCCCTGCTTGGTGACCGACAGGAAATGGTGCGGGTGGCCGGCGGCCTGGATGGCGTCCATGGCGATCTGGGTGTTGCCGTCGGTGCCGTTCTTGAAACCGACCGGCATCGAGAGGCCGCTGGTCAGCTCGCGGTGGGTCTGACTCTCGGTGGTGCGCGCGCCGATGGCGCCCCAACTGACCAGATCGGCGAGGTACTGCGGGGTGATCATGTCGAGGAACTCGCAGCCGGCCGGCATCCCCATCTCGGCGAGATCGAGCAAGAGCCCGCGCGCGATGGCCAACCCTTCGTTGACCTTGAACGTGCCGTCGATGTGCGGATCGTTGATGAGCCCCTTCCAGCCGACGGTCGTGCGCGGCTTCTCGAAGTAGACGCGCATGATGACGAAGAGCGCGTCGCGGAGCTCGCCGGCGACCGCCTGCAGCCCGCGGGCGTACTCGCGCGCCGCGGTCACGTCGTGAATCGAGCAGGGACCGACGACGACCACGATCCGATCGTCCTCGCCGCGCAGGATGCGCGCCGCCGCCTCGCGGCTCTCGACCACGGTGGTCGACGCCCGCTCGGTGAGCGGCAGGTTCTCCATCAGGATCTCGGGCGGGATGAGCGGGCGGATCCGGTCGATGCGAAGGTCGTCGGTGGCGTGGAGCATGGGGGCCAGGGAATTTAGCGCCTTTTCGCCCCCCCTGCGCGGTTCCCGCCGGCGGCGGGCGCTATAGTCGCGGCGATGCGACGGGGGCTCACCGCATTTCGCGAGGACGCGGACGCCTGGCGGGCGGCCGTCGGCGCGCGCTCGCCCGTCTACGACCGCCTGCTGGAGGCGGCCGGCACGATCTTCGAGAGCCCGGTCGGTCCGGTCGAGGAGGCGGCGCGGGCGCGGGTCGAGGCCGCCTGGCGCGAGCGGCACCTCGCTGCCGGCTACGATCGGCCGCTGTTGTTGATGGCGGCGCTGCGGGCAGAGGCGCTGCGCGCCGGCCCCCGCCATCCGCTCTTCCCGGCGATCGCCACTGCCGAGATTCGCCCCGAGGCGGCCACCCGCGAGGCGCTGGCGGCGGCGCTCGCCGACGCGCCGCCGCGTCTCTATGCCGATCTCGCCACGCGCCGGGTGCAGACCAACGAGACCTCGCGCGCCGTGGCCTGGCTCTGGCCGGCCGCGCTGGCCGGGTGCACGAACGGAGCGCGGCCCCTCACGCTCTTCGACGTCGGCTGCAGCGCCGGCCTCAACCTGGCCGGCGATGCCTTGGCTGCCCCCTGGACCGATCTCGGCGATGCGCCGATCCCGGTCGCCACCACCGCCACCATCGTCGCCCGCCATGGTTTCGACGCCGCGCCGCTCGACGCCAGCCGCGACGACGACCTCACCTGGCTGCGCGCCTGCATCTGGCCGGGCGAAAACGCGCGCCTCGATCGGCTGGCGCGCGCTGTCGACGCCTTCCGCGCGCTCGCCTCCAGCCCCGCGCCGCCGCGGCTCGAGATGGCGGATCTCGCCGACGTCCCGGCGCACCTCGACCGGCTCTCGCGCGGCGCCGTGCCCGAAGGGGTGCTGCTCGCCTACCAGACCGTCGTCCGCGACTACCTGTCGGAGGCGTCCAAGACCCGCTATCTCGAGGGGATGACCCGCTGGGTGGCGGCGGAGGCGCCGGCCGGCCCGCGCCGGATCTGGATCGAGCTCGAGGCGGCGCCCGAAGGCTGGAAGGATCCGGGCGGCTTGCCGATGGCGCTCGCCGCCCACCTCGCCGACGGCGCGGGCGGTGCGCGGCTTCTTACCCTCGCCCGTTGCAGCTACCACCCCGATCGCCTCGCCCCCGATCCCGCCGCCGTGGCGGCATTCGTCGCGGCCACACAAAAAATTTGACCGCGGCTGCGCGCCCCCTACCGTGGAAGCACGAGGAGGCCACGCTGATGGATTACGCCGCCGCGCGAGAGTTGGTTCGGCTTCGTCACGAGCTTCGCCGCCTGGTCGTCGAGCGCCCCACGGGGGCCGACGCCGCCGCCCGCACGATCCTGGCGCGCATCGAGGCGCTGGTGGCCGCGGACGCCGAAGAGGCGGCCGTGGTCGCCCCCGAGCTCGCCCGCTGGCACGTCAGCCTCGCGACGGGCTGACCGCCGCCGCGCATTCAGAAAGAGGCGCCGAGCCCCAGCAAGGCCAGTCCCGGCTTGACCACCAGGCTGGGCGCGACGGTGGCGTGCGTGGCCTGGGGCGGAGTCTCCTCGACCGGCGCGCGCGCGAGAAACGCGTCGTCGATCGCCAGCGCGACCAGCGGAAACGCAAAGAGGGCGGCGACGCCAACGGCGCAATAGACAGGCGTACCGCTGGGAGTGACGCCGGCGAGGGTGCTATCGGGCGTGCCCTCGAAGCACTTTCCGCCCAGTATGATCGAGGCCGACGTGGCGACACCAGCGACCGCACCGCCGGGTAGTGTCTCAGTTTGCTCGGGGCCGCAGCACCGCCGCTTGACCGCCGCCCTCCAGGGTGCTCCCGTGGACAACATGTCAACGGCGAATCCGTGCCCCAACTGCTCGAAAAAGGGCGGCGTCCTCCGCAAATGCACCCACTGCGGTCACCTCTGCTGTACCCACTGCAACATGGGAAGCACATGCAAGGTCTGCCAAAAGCCCAACGTGAAGAACCTTTGACCGCATCGAAAGAAGGGACCATGGTGCGGAACTTCAGCGGGACGCACTGCTATAGGTACGACGAGGGCGGTGGTGACGATGTCATCGACGAACCGCCCATCGTAAAAGCAACCATGCACGTCGGGCCCCCGTCGATCCTCTCGATCGACTTCGGGGCGGCGGCCGGGTACGACGCGGGTCACATGAGCCTGACTCGTATAACTGACGGCGCTTGGAGGGTAACGGCCTATCGCCTGGAGGGCACCACATGCGAGGCCGACTTCAAAGGTCGCCAGCTGCGGAATACATCTCCTCCACAGATCCAACTGACTGGCAGGTTTTCAGAGAAGACGAAGGGCCGTGCCAAGAGAGACGCCGGTACCTGGACCATCACCCTGACCGAGATTCTCTAGTCGACGGTCAACCATCGACGGGGTTGGAACGTCTCAGTTTGCCAGCTCGGCGATCTCGGCCAGCGACCAGACCCGATCCGAGACCCCCGCGGCCATGGCGGGCGTGACCCGCAGCGTTTTGTGAATCCGCACGAAGTTGTAGTGCATGAAGTAGAGGGCGATGGCGTGCATGTGGTTCTCGATCTTCTTGCTGAAACCGTTGGTCAGCCGCGTAAACCGGCGCATCGACATCCCCATCGTGAGGTTCTGGCGTTCGATGTACGAGGTCGAGACGTGGGCCATGTCCGGGTTGCCGACGCGAGCGATCTTCTCGGCGCCAGTGCAGACGGCCGGGCTGTAGCGCTGGTTCTCCGGCTTGCCCTCATTCCCGTAGTGCTTCACGATCTGCGCGAAGTCCACCTCGGAGCCGAAAGCCTGCTCCACGGCGTCCAGGTACAGCTTGAGGCCGTCTGACGTGACCTGAACCCGGCTCGTGAGTCGTCCGGCAATGTCGGTCACGAACCGGCGCGCAGCCTCGGCGGAGCGGTCAGCAACGAGCCACGACACCACAAATTTGTTGTCGGCGTCGAGGCCGACCCAAGTCCAGGTATCGCCGATACCCCACTGGCCCTGCTTGTCGCTGGGAACGTTCTTCTGCTTCGCGCCGACGAAGGACCAAATCTCATCGCACTGGATCCGCTTGCACGGCAGGTTCACGAGCTTCTCGATCTGGTACGCCTCACATGCTTGACCAACGTCCACCAGCAGCTTGGTCACCGTGTTGATCGAGACGTCGGCGAGGCGGCTCGCCGAACGCAGGCTGCCGCCCTCCACGAGGATCCCGAGAATCTGTACCCGCCGTTCGAGCGACAACCTGTTCATGAGCTTCATTTCATCCTGTTGCCGGCATCAGTCAAGCATTAAAGTCACTTTGACGGCAGTTGACCGGAGTAGCGCCGGCTGATAGTGTCTTCAGTGTGGTTCTTCTGCCGAATAAATTGGAGTTCCGGCGGCACTTGATTGGATGGACGCCGCTATTTCCCGGCAGAAGGGCGACTATGGAGGACGCGAATGCCGACCAGCCCTGAGATGAGGCGCCTTGAGTCCAAATGGGACAGTGGAACGGGATGGCCTAAACGACTTGAATCAATAAACATTCGAGGTATTCGCGGCTGGACAGGGCAGACCTTCGAATTCAACAGATTCCCGATCATGGCGCTGACCGGGGAGAACGGCGCCGGCAAGAGCACCGTTCTTCAGTGCGCTGCGGCCGTGTACGAATCGCCGCCGGACCAGCAGGCCGAGATGTACGAGCTGCCGAAACGGCTATACGCCTCCGGGTTCTTTCCCGACACGACCTGGGAGACGATCGGGAATGCCGAGATCGCCTATTCGGTGAGAGACCGATTCAAAACCCAGGACACCCCTTACCTGGGAACCATTCGCCGACCGGGAACGAGGTGGCGCGGCAATCCAGAGCGGTCGAAGCGCGACGTTAGATACATCGACCTGAGCCGCATTCAGCCGGTGTCAGCGCGATCCGGCTTCAACATGCTCGCTGACTCACGCCTCAAAGAAACGAAGGTCGAACCGTTCGACGAATTGCAGCTCGGGCGGCTGAACGAAATCATGGGGCGTCACTATGACGCGGCCAAGATGGCGACGACGAGCGCGAGCGCCCGTCGAAGGGTACCGGTGGTGAGCGCAAACGGATCGCCTTACTCCGGATTC
>DATAVR010000184.1:0-5999 GCA_036267635.1 Polyangia bacterium
CAAATCTGGGTCGCCGCCAGCGCGGCGGAATGGGTAACTCAGCCTTCGGCAACTCGGCCTTCGGCAAACTCAGACTTCGGGGAGAGGGATGAACTCACGCTCGTCGCCGGGCACCACGCCGAAACGTCCCTCTTTCCAATCCGACTTGGCGCGCTCGATCCGCTCAGGGGAGCTGGCGACGAAGTTCCACCAGATGTGCCGCTCGCCGTCGAGCGGGGCGCCGCCGATCAAGACGAAGCGGGTGGGGGCGAGCGCGCGCACCTCGGCGGCGCCGGGGTGAAACACGGCCATGGTCCCTGTCGCGACCCGCCGCGCGCCGCAGGCGAGCTCCCCTTCGACGACGTAGATCGCGCGTTCGGGGTGCTCGTCCGGCAGCGGCAGCGTCGCGCCCGCCTCCAGCGTCGCCGCCACGTAGAGCGTGGGCGAGCAGACGGCGACCGGGGAGCGTGCACCGTAGGCGGTCCCGGCGACGATCCGGAGCGCGG
This sequence comes from Polyangia bacterium, assembly GCA_036267635.1. GTDB lineage: Bacteria > Myxococcota_A > Polyangia > Fen-1088 > Fen-1088 > JADGRB01. The sequence continues at coordinate 486 of DATAVR010000184.1, forward strand.
CGCCCGGGCGTTCGATCTGCGGGAGCGTCGCCGCCGGATGGTGATCGAAGCGGGGCGCATTCTCCTCGTCGGCGATCGGCAGCGCGACCCACGATTGGATTCCGTGCAGCGGGCCGCCGCGCCTGCGCACCTCGTCGCCGGTCCGCTCCGAGTGGGCGATCCCGCGCCCGGCCAGCATCCAGTTCACGTCGCCGGGCCGGATCGCTTGCTGTGACCCGAGGCTGTCGCGGTGGACCATCTCGCCGGCGAACAGGTAGGTCACCGTCGCGAGCGCGATGTGCGGGTGCGGCCGAACGTCGATGCCGTGCCCCGCCGGCATCTCGGTCGGCCCCAGGTGATCGAAGAAGATGAAGGGGCCGACCATCCGGCGCCCCCCCGACGGCAGCGCGCGGCGGACGCTGAAGCCTCCCAGATCGCGCGGTCGCGCCTCGATGACCAGCGAGACGGGATCGGTCGGGCTCGGCATGCTCATGATTTGACCTCGACGTTAGTATGGACAGATTCGTCCGAGGGGAGGTGACGGATGTCGGTCTTCCAGGGTACGTCACATGCGCTGGCGCTGACGGCCGTGCTGTTGGTCGGGGCGGGCGCCTGTGCGCGCCACGCGGAGACGCCGCCGGGGATCGACGCCGCGCCCGCTCGGCCGGTGGTTGCGGCGCCCCCGGTCGTCGACGCGGCCGTCGATCGGGTCGCGGCACAGGTCGACGCGCGAGTCGACGCGCAGCCCGACCTGGGCAGGCCGCCGCATGGCCACGCGCATCGGGCAGCGCCAGCCCCGCGCGCCGCCGCTGCCGGCGGGTTCAAGGTCTCGGGGAGCATCACCAAGGCCGAAGCGGAGTCGGTCTTGCGGGGCGCTCGCGGAAAGCTGGACGTCTGCTACGACCGCGAGCACGCCAAGAACCCGGCGCTCGGCGGGCGGGTCACCTTCCGGCTGTCGATCGACAACGGCGGGCGCGTGCCGCTGGCGGAGGTGGTCAGCTCGACCCTCGGCAGCGGCGATCCCGAGCTCTGCATGGTCGAGGCGCTGCGCGATCTGAAGTTCCCCCCGTCGGCGACCGGCGGCGAGTCGACGCTCAGCTTCCCGATGACTTTCGGACGATGAGCCGGCGATTGGGCTGATTGAGGCGCGCGGCGATCGTGCGGGTGAGGCCCCGCGGGATGAGGCGCTGCCCGTGAATGAGGAGCTTGTTGCGCGCGCCCGGGATGGCGACGATCTTCCCGGCCATCATCGCCCGATAGGCGTGCGCCGCCACGTCGGGCGCGCTCATCGCTCCCATCTTGAACAGCGCCGACAGCTCGTTGCCGGCGATCTTGCCGAACTCGGTGGCGGTGGCGCCCGGGCAGCTCACCGTCGCCGTCACGCCGGTGCCGCGCAACTCGTAGGCCAGCGCCTCGGTGAACGAGTTCACGAACGCCTTGGTCGCGTAGTAGACCGACATGAACGGCCCCGGTTGAAACCCGGCCGTCGAGCCCAGGTTCAGGATGCGGCCGCTCCGGCGGGCGATCATCGGCGGGACCAGCAGCCCGGTGAGGTGCACCAGCGACGCCACGTTCACCTGAACCATCGCCAGCTCGCGCAAGAGATCGCGCTCGACGAAGCGGCCGGTGGTGCCGAAACCGGCATTGTTGACCAGAAACTCGATCTCCGTCCCCCGACGTTTGAGCTCGTCGACGATCCGTTGCGGCGCCCCTGGATCGGCGAGATCGGCCGAGATGACCCCGGCGACGACGCCGCTCTCGGCCGCCAGCCGCGTCGCCAGCGCCTCGAGCTGGTCGCGTCGTCGCGCCACCAGCACCACGTCGTGCTTGTCGGCGGCGAACAGCTGCGCCAGCTCGAGCCCCAGGCCCGAGGACGCGCCGGTGATGAGCGCCGTTTTCGCCATGCTCGACCGCGCGATAGTAACCGGGCGATCTGTCTGGCGCCACGCCGTGCCACTGCCGCATCACGCGCTAGACTGCCCCTCGTGATCACCGATCCGATGCCGCGCGCGGAGGCCAAGCGCCGCGAATACGATCGCAGCGACGCCATCGTGACCGTTCCGTTGGCGAAAGACGGGCCGATTCCGGCGCTGGCGTCGGCGCTGGCGGAGGCGATGGCCACCGGCAAGACCGCGCCGGTCCAGCGGGCCGGCGGGAAGCTGCTCGCTGCGCTCTCGGAGTTCTACGCCGTGCCGGTGCCGCCCCTCGGCGTGCTCGGCGTGCGCCCCCACCGGGTCACCTCCGGCGTCTGCACCTACCAGCTGTTCGGCGACTACACGCCGGCGACGCAGCGGATCCGCGTCTGGATGCGCACCGCGATCCGCGAGAAGGTCTCCAGTCCCAAGGCGTTGCTCAACACCCTGCTGCACGAGTTCTGCCACCACCTCGACTGCACCCGCCTCGCCTGCCCGGAGAGCTACCACACGCGCGGCTTCTTCATGCGCATCGACCACCTCTATCACCACGCGCTCGGCACGCCGCTCGAGAAGCGGCGCCCGCTGCGCTGGATCAAGCGCGGGGCGGTCTGGTCGGTCGACTGGCGTCTGCTCGCGCGCCGCTGACCGGTGCCGGCCGGCCGGAAAAAGTTCGCCGCCCGTCCGTCGATTGACCGATAGGCCCTTGCGGATGGGCTTCGTCGGAGTCATGAGAAGGGAACGTCAAGGAGGTTCCCATGGTGCGCGTTGGTCTTTGGGTCAAGCTGGAAGCCAAGCCGGGCAAAGAGTCGGCGGTGGCGGAGTTCCTTTCGGGTGCGCTCCCGCTCGCCCAACAAGAACCGGAGACGACCGTCTGGTTCGCGGTGCGGCTCGGGCCGGCGACGTTCGGCATCTTCGACGCCTTTCCGGGCGACGCCGGTCGCAAGGCCCACCTCAATGGGCCGATCGCCGCGGCGCTGATGGCCAACGCCTCGGAGCTGCTGGCGAAGCCGCCGCAGATCGAGCAGATCGACGTGCTGGCCTCCAAAGTCCCCGGCTAGGAGATCCTCGGCTGGGAAGATCCTCGGCTGGGAAGGCCCCCGCCTGGTCAGTTCGCCGACCAGGTGCCGGCGCCGGCGTCCAGCTTCCAGCTGACGTGGTAGGTCGGCAGGCCGATCTGCGTGCCGGTGAAGACCAGCGGCTGGAAGACGTACGTCGTCAGGTTGTTGTGCTGGCCGGGGTGGGCGGTGCTCTCGTCGCCGTACCAGTGGTCACCCCAGTAGACGTAGGTCGTTCCCGAGCTGCCGACGATCGGCATGACCCAGGTCGTCTGGGTCATCCAGGTGAGATCGCCCTCGGGCGCCAGGTATCCCTGATAGGTCCAGGGACCGTTCATGGAGGTCGCCGTCGAGTAGAAGTCGTCGTTGGCGCGCCAGCCGGTCTTGTCGGAGCCGATCCAGTAGAAGGTGTTGCCGGCCTTGAACACGGTGGGCGCCTCTGCGCCGCCGGTGGTGCCGTTGATGGCGCTGTACGACTTGGCGCCCGTCCAGCTGTGGCAGTCGCTCGACAGCGTGTAGACCCAACCGCTCTCGGTCACGACCCAGGCGCTGTTGCCATCGGAGAGCGCGCTCATGTCGCTGTGGGCGGCGATCGCGCCGCTGCAGGAAGACGGCGGAACGCTGGTGACCGTGCAGGTCGACGAAGCGCCCGAGCTCGCCAGGACCCCCTTGAACGAATACTGGCCGTTGACCGTGGCGGAGGTCGCGTACACGACCTCTTTGTCCACCTGGTAGGTCGTGTCGGCGGCGTGGGCGTAGAGAACGAACTCGCCGGTGGCGGGGCACTTGATGATGTGCGGGCGCTCGCCCTTCCGGTTCGGCCCGAGGAGGCCGCTCGCCTGCTGCGGCAGGATGATCCCTTCGTTCTTCCAGGTCGCCATGTCCTTCGACGAGTACATGGAGAAGCCGTTGAAGTTGTTGTCGGTCGTCGTGCTCAGGAAGTTCTCGCCGTGCAGGTAGTAGGTGTCACAGACCTTGATGATGCCGCCGCCGTGCGCGTCGACGAGGTTTCCGTTGGTGTCCTTGAAGCCGATGCCCGGTGGATTCGGGGGCGCGATCGGCGTCGCCGTCACTGGATCGGTGAACGTGCCGATCTCGGAGCCTGGGGCGACGGTGCAGCTGCCGCTGCCCGCGGCGCCGCCCGTGCCGGTTGATCCACCTTGGCCAGTGGCGCCGCCGGTGCCGGTGGCGCCGCCTTTGCCCGCGCTGCCCGCCGATCCCCCTTGGCCGGTGGCGCCGCCGGTGCCGGTCGTGCCGGCTGATCCGCCTTGGCCGGTGGCGCCGCCTTTGCCTGCGCTGCCGCCGGCTCCTGTCGATCCCCCTTGGCCGGTGGCGCCGCCGGTGCCGGTCGTGCCGGCTGATCCGCCTTGGCCGGTCGCGCCGCCTTTGCCCGCGCTACCGCCGGCTCCTGTCGATCCGCCTTGGCCGGTCGATCCACCCTGCGCCGCGCCGCCGCTTCCCGTGGTCGATCCCCCTTGGCCCGTGGCGCCGCCGCTGGAGTTGCCGCCGGTGCCGACATCGCCACCGCTGCCGCTCGCCGCGCCGCCGGTCCCGGTGTCACCACCCGTGCCGACGCTGCCGCCGGACGAGACGCCGCCGCCCGATCCGTTGGAGCCGCCCGATTCGCCGGTCCCACCGCTGCCCGTCCCGGTGTCGCCCGAGCCGCTGTTGCAGGCGACCAGGGCCGAACAGGCCAACGACAGAATCCATCTCGCGGCCAGCTTCCGTTGGTTCATGGGGGCTTCTCCAATCGGACGTTGCGAATTCAGCCCGACGCCAAGGCGTCGAGCAAGGAGACGAATTCTGTCACCCTGGCTCGACTGCCTGAAGAAAATAAAGCGACGCAACCCCGCATAAAACGCTGTTTTTGATGCATCACTTTCCCCTCTTCAGTCCCTTGCGCGGCTTCCGTCTCTGGGCCCGCCGCGGTGCCGTACACTCTCCTGGTGGCCTGACGTGATGCCTCAGCCTGGCAGCATAGCGGCGCCGAGCGGAGCCGACCCGGTTCGGGACCCGCGCCTCCGCCCGCTGCACGATCTGCGGATCTCGGTCACCGACCGCTGCAACTTTCGCTGCCGGTACTGCATGCCGCGCGAGCAGTTCGAGGGCCATCGCTTCCTGCCGGCGACGGAGCAGCTCGACTTCGAGGAGATCGTCCGGCTCGTCCGTCTGTTCGCGCCGCTCGGTGTGCGGAAGCTGAGGCTCACCGGCGGTGAGCCGTTGCTGCGACCGCATCTGGCGGATCTGGTCCGGGCGCTCGCCGCGCTCGCCGGCGTCGAGGACGTGGCGCTGACCACCAACGGCGCGCTTTTGGCCAGGCACGCGGCGGAGCTGCGCGCGGCCGGTCTTCGGCGCGTCACGGTGAGCCTCAACAGCCTCGACCCGGAGATCTTCGCGCGGATGAGCGGCGGCGGCAGGCTGGGCGAGACGCTGGAGGGGATCGCCGAAGCGCGCCGCGCCGGCCTCGCGCCGCTGAAGATCAACGCGGTCGTCGAGCGCGGCGTCAACGATCAGACCGTCGTCGAGCTGGTGGAGCATTTCCGGGGAAGCGGGACGGTGGTGCG
>DATAVR010000185.1:0-32817 GCA_036267635.1 Polyangia bacterium
CAAAGTCGTGACCAGCGGTCAGGCGAAACACTGCTGAGGCTTGAACAATATTTCGAGAAGTTTCACAGATCCTGGGCATGTCCTGACGGGGGCTTAGCTTGCGTAGGAATCACGCGAGCCCTCGACCCAGAGACGGAACTCTTCGAGCAAACCGCACTGTCGACGGCCATAAAAAAATCAGGGTCTGCTCGCAACACGCTCGAGGAATGTTGGATGGCTAGGTTAGACGAGTTTCTCCGCTTCTTGTTGATGGTATCCGCGATGGGGCGTAGCCGCCTTTTGCGGCATCGTGCGTTGTGGGATGCCTACTCGTATTGGTTTAGTGCGATCTGGACCTTGCCCACGATAAGAGAGTACGTCCGAGTGCACTATCCGGTCCTGTTCGCGTTTACGAGCCATCGAATCAATAGCGAGATCTCTCGTCGTATGAAGCCCGGTGAGAAGCTGGGTACCGCGTCTAGCGTGACACCCCCCAATGAAGTGCCCGCGCTACCCTGCGGCGGCATGTGACGTAATCCCATGTCTCTAGTCAACTTAGGCTGCTGGCTCGATCGTTGATGATCACCTGGGTGTAGATGCGTTTGGCTGGACCTCGCGAAGGACTCCAAGCCGCGCCCCTCACCCCACCGGGTACCGCGCCTCGATGAACCGGACAAATCGCTGCTTGAACCTGCGGCGGTTGTCCGCCACCTCGAACCATCCGCGGTGCAGGGCGTTTTCGGCGGCGATGATCGGGTACCAGGTTTCGCGGAGGCGTCGCCTCGACCAGCCTTGGGTGCGGTCGAAGATGGTCTCGACGAAGTTCCAGACCATGAAGGCGTAGGCGGCGTACTGGGTCGCCTTGGCCGGATCGAGCGAGGCGGGCGACGTGGGGTAGGCGAGCAGCTCCGGCCGCTCCAGCCCTATCTTCAGCAGCTCGAAGTAGACGCGGTCGATCTCGGCGTAGTAGGCGTCGCGCAGGGTCGTCGTGAAGCTCCACACCGAGTAGAAAAGCGTGAACACGATACCGATCGAGCCCAGCGCCTCGGCGATCACGCCGGCCTTGCTCCAGGTCATCATGACGGCGGATCCACCTTCCATGTCGGTTCTCCTTTCGCGTTCAGTCGAGCAGCACGGGATCGGGCAGGCCGACCAGCATCTGCGCCAGGCGCGGATCGTCCGGCGGGCAGTGATAGACGTCGCGATAGATCGTCTCGAGCCAGCGTGTGACGTCGCTCCGCGAGACCTCGCTCCCGGCCAGGCGGCCGAGCGGCTCCGCTGCGTAGACGAGGAGGTCCATCTCGGGCGGCGGGCCCTCGCCGGCCAGCGGCATGATGTAGCGGAGCCCCGCGATGCGGAGGCAACCGAGCCGCCGGTAGAAGCGCTCACGGCGCGTCCGGAGCGCGCGATCATTGGCGGCTTCCCGGTCCGAGTCGACCTCCAGAACCACGGGGAGCGGGCGTCCCTCCGGGGTCACGGCGCGTTCCACCGTCCGCCGGAACAGCTCGCCGCCCATCCCGTGATTGCGCTGAGCCGGCGCGACCGCCATGTATTCGAGCAGCGCGAACCCTCCGGCCGCCGGCACGAACAGGATGCTGAAGCCCCGCACCAGATCGCCCGCCTTCGCCACCCAGACCTGGTAGTCGGGAGCGTCGACCATGGCGGCGATCCAGCTCTCGGGCTTCTGCTCACGAGCGGCGATCGAGGCGGCGTAGATCGCGTAGAGTTGGCGGAAGGTCTCCCCCTCGGAGGATGCGAGTTGCTCCAGCTTCACGGGATCGCCCATAGCGCAGTTTCCGACTGCGAGAATACGTCATGAGCGCGCCGCCGGAGGTGCTCATCATCGGGGCCGGGGTGGCGGGGCTGACCGCGGCGCGCGAGCTGACCGCGGCGGGTGTGCGCGTGCTGGTGCTCGAGGCGCGCGAGCGGTTGGGCGGTCGGGTTTTGACCCACCACACGCCCGACGGGCCCGTCGAGCTGGGAGCCGAGTTCGTGCACGGCGCCGTCGAGGAGACCCTGAGCGTGGTGCGCGAGGCCGCCTTGCCGCTGCGCGAGACCGACCGCGGCGCGCCCCGCCGCAAGGGCGAGGAGGCGAGTCGGGATGAGCCGGTCGACTTCTTCTCGGCGATGGACGTGGTGCTCGCCCATGCCTCGGCGGACGGACCCGACGAGTCCTTCCAGCACCTCGTCGAGCGGGCGGACGCCGCGCCCGAGATCAAGGCGCAGTGCCTGGCGCTCGTCGTCGGATACCACGCGGCCGATCCCGCTCGCATCAGCGTCCGGTCGCTGCTGAAGAACACGGCCGCCGACGAGCGTCCCGGGGCCAATCGCCAGTTTCGGTTCGCCAATGGGTACGACGGCCTGGTCGCCGCGATCTACCAGCGCATCGACCCCGCGCTCTGCGAGGTGCGGCTCAAGACCGTGGTCACGGCGGTGAGCTGGGGACCCGGGCGCGTCGTCGTCCGGACGTCGGCGGGCGAGGAGCTGCCGGTGCCGCAGCTCATCGTGACGGTGCCGCTCGGCGTGCTCAAGGCTGGGACGATCGACTTCTCGCCGAGGCTCGCCGAAAAGGAGGAGATCATCGGCCGGCTGGAGATGGGCGACGCCGAGCGAGTCAGCCTTTGTCTCGGGAGCGACGCCTGGGTGGCGTCCGGAAGTTTTCCACCGGGGGGCTTCCTGATGACGGGCGAGCCGCCGTTCCCAGCCTGGTGGGTCAGCCGGCCGCCGCCGTTCCCGGTGGTCACCGGTTGGTCTGGAGGCCGCAACGCGCGGGCGCTCAGGCAGTTGGAGAGCGCCGCGCGGGTCGACGCGGCGGTCGCCGCGCTGGCCGCGGCCCTGGACGCCGACCTAGGCCGGTTGCGCCAGGATCTGCGCGGCGGTTTCAGCCACGACTGGCTCGCCGATCCGTTCGCGCGCGGCGCCTACAGCTACGCCGGCGTGGGCGGAAGCGACGCGGGGACCGAGCTCGCCGTGCCGATCGAGGGAACCCTCTTCTTCGCCGGCGAGGCGACCGAATCCGACGGCCAAAACGGAACCGTTCACGGCGCCATCGCCAGCGGCGGCAGGGCAGCGAAACAAATACTCGGCCGCTTGACCCGCTAGCGCCGGGGGGTGACCATCGGCCCGTGACGATCGAGCGTTCAGGGATGGTCTTGTTGGCGGCGCTGGCCCTGCTGTCGGCGCCGGCTCGGGCAGAAACGGTGCCGGCCTGTCAGACCGGCCGGCTGCGCTGCGGGGCGAGCAAGGTCGTCCCGGTCCACGCCCCGCCGGGCACCGAAGCGGCGAGCGCCCCGGCGGCGGGCCTGGGCGCCGCCGACATCGCCGCGGCCTACAACGTCGATACCACCCGGGTCTCCCAGGTCACGGTCGCGGTGGTGGCGGCCTTCGGCTACCCCGCCGTCGAGAGCGATCTGGCGGTCTACCGAACCCAATACAACCTGCCGGCCTGCACCGTCGCCAGCGGCTGCCTGACGGTCTTGAACCAGAATGGGCTGACCACTCCGCTGCCGGTCGCCCCGCCCAAATCCGACGACTGGACGGTGCAGTCGGCGCTCTCTCTCGACATGGTCAGCGCCACCTGCCCGTCGTGCAAGCTGCTCCTCATCGAAGCCAACACCGACAGCGACGACGGCCTCCTCACCGTTCAGGCAGTCGCGGCCCACGCCGGCGCCACCGTCTTCGTCAACAACTGGGGCGCTGCCGAGGACTCGACCGCGCCGGCCCTCGACGCCGACTTCGACCTTCCCGGCGTGAGCAACTTCGTATCGGCCGGTTTCGGCTACAACGACGTGATCGATAACCCCTCCAACGCGGCCCCGTTGTTTCCCGCCACGTCGGAGCACGTGATCACCGTGTCCGGTACGTCGCTCGTCAAAGGGGTGGCCGGACGCGGCTGGACCGAGACCGCTACCAAGAACAGCGCCAGCGGTTGCAGCACGCAGATCGCCCTGCCGGCGTTTCAGCAGCAGGCGGTGACCGGCTGTGCCAAGCGGGCCTACTCAGACATCGCGGCGGTGGGCGATCCCGACACCGGCGTCGACATCTACAACGCCGGCGGCGGCCAGTGGATCGTGGCCGGCGGCGGCGCCTCCGCGGTGGCGGCCGGCATCGTCGCGCAGTCGGGCCGGGCCGGCGTCGGTCCGGCATTCTTCTACGCGAACCCCACCGTCCTTTACGACATCACCTCGGGCACCGACGGCACCTGCGCCGGCATCCTCTGTCAGGCCGCCGCCGGGTGGGATGGTCCCTCCGGCAACGGGTCGCTCAATGGCGGTGCGCTCGCCGCTCTCCCGACGGCAGACGCCGGCGTCCCGGACGGGGGCCACGCGGCCGGCGGCGCGGCGGGCGGGGCCGGCGCGGCGGCGGGCGGGGCCGGCGGCGCTCACGCGGGCGGCGGCGAGGCCGGGGTTTCGGCGGGCGGCGCCGGCGGTGCGGCCGGAGCTTCAGCGGGTGGCGCGGCAGGCGGCGTGGCCGCGGGTGGCGCCTCCGGCACCACCAAGACCAGCAGCTCCAGCGGCTGCGGCTGCACCCTGACCGGGCGCGAGGCCAATTTCGGGGGCGGAATCTTCGTCGCGCTGGCGCTCGCCCTTACGGTTCGCCGCCGACGCCGCGACCGTTAACCCGGGGCGACCTCGCGCGCCTCCGGGCGAGCTTAAGCCTCACTTCAGGTATGCGGCCAGGGGGCTGTTGATTCGCGTCAGCTCCTGGGCGGCAATCTGGGCCATCGCGGTTGCGCCCGCTTTGTCGAAGTGGGCCTTGTCGCCGTTGAAGGTGAGGGCGGCCGCGGCGGTCTGACCGATCATGTTGTAGTACGCCACGCCGCGCGCGTTGAGATCGTCGACCAGCAGGCCCTTCATCATTCCGATCGCGATGGTCGCGTCGCAGTAGGGCTGGAGGCGCATGTTGGTCTCTTTGCCGCCCACCCAGACCTGCAGCGGGGACGAGGTCGTGGGGATGAAGGTTGCCTTCTTGGCCGCCACCTCGTCGGCCATGACGCCCATCTGGGTCTGGAAGTCGGCGGGAGTGACCGGGCCGTGCGTCGTGCCGCTGTCGTTGATCCCGAACGCCGCCATCACGTAGTCGCCCGCCTTGACGTTGCCGATGAGGGTCTTCCATCGCCCGCTGTAGAAGGTTTGGATGTTCGCCCCGGGTTGCGCCTGGTTGTCGATCGTGACCTTGTTGATGAAGAACTGCCCGAGCTCCTGGCCCCACCCCTCTTGGGTCGTGGTGGCGTCGTAGTTGCTCATGGTCGAGTCGCCCGCCATGTGGATGGTGACCGCGGGCAACGCGCTCTGATCCGGCATGCCACCAGCTCCGCCGCTGCTGCTGGCGCCGCCGCCTCCGGCTCCACTGCCGGTCGTTCCACCGCCGCCGCCGGTGCTGGCGCCAGCGCCGCCCCCACTGCCCGTCGCGCCGCCGCGGCCGGCCACGCCCCCTTGCCCCGAAGCGCCGCCGCTGCTCACGCTCCCGCCGAGGCCCGAGGCGCCGCCACTGCTCACGCCGCCGCCGAGGCCGAGACCCCGCCGCTGGCGGTCGCGCCGCCCCCGGCGCCGCCGGTCGACGCTCCCCCTTCGCCGGTCTGACCGCCCGTGGCTGACGCGCCACCCGTGCCGGGGCCGCCGTCCATCGCCGAGCTACCCGACGACCCGCACCCTCCCGCCGCCGCCCAAGAGACCAGAAGGGCCACAGTTCCGATCGCGCGAAGTCTCATCTCGGATCTCCTCGGCCACCGGGGGGGCGCCTCCTATACAAAGGGGCAGGTCGCGGAAAATAGGCGCGCCCGGTCGAAAGAAACCGGGCAGCGGGCCGACCCGTGCTCCAGACGCGGCTATCTCACGCTATTCGTCGGCCACAGATCAGCGCACGCCGCCGTTGGGCCAGAGGAGCTGATCGAGGGCGAACGAGGTCGAGGTGACGTCGGGGAGGACGTAGGTTTGTCGGTGCCGCTGCGATCGAGAAGGTCCCAGTCACGCACGGGCCGGTGGCCGCGATGACGTTGCAGGTGGCGCCAGATCCCGATCCCGTCCCCGCCTCGACGCCGCAGGCGGGAGCCTCTCCCGTGCCGGCCGCGCCGCCGCTCGACGAGCCTCCGCATCCGCTGACCGCGATCGCGAGCCCCAGCAACCCGAACAGGACGGAGCTGCGCATCGATTGTGCAAGCCGTTGCCGCACAAGCTTCGTCGGATTGCTAGCGCTGGCTCGCTCCGCCGTAAACCGGGTGCCCTTCGAAGCGGTGGCGCGTCTGGAGAAACCGGACGGAGCCGGAGCGTGAGCGCATGACGATCGAATTGGTGTCGGCGCCGGTCGCGGTGAAGCGGACGCCGCGGAGAAGAAACCCGTCGGTGACGCCGGTCGCCGCGAACATCACGTCGCCGCGCGCGAGCTCGTCGATGGCGAACACGTGATCGAGGTCGGCGATCCCCATGGCGATCGCCCGCTCGCGCTCCTCGGCGTTGCGCGGCTTCAGCACCCCCTGCATCTCGCCGCCCATGCAACGCAGGGCAGCCGCGGCGAGCACCCCCTCCGGCGCGCCGCCGATGCCGAGCAGGAGGTCGACCCCGGTCGCCGGCTCGGCGGTGGCCAGGGCGCCGCCGACGTCGCCGTCGGAGATGAGGCGGATCCGCGCGCCGGTCGCTCGCACCTCGGCGATGAGCGCCGCGTGGCGGGGGCGATCGAGGATCACGACGGTCAGATCGCTCACCGCGACCCGCTTCGCCTCGGCGACGGCGGCCAGGTTGTGGGTGGCGCTCCGGCGGATGTCGATCGCGCCCTTCGCCTCGGGTCCCACCGCGATCTTGTCCATGTAGGTGTCGGGCGCGTTGAGGAACTGGCCGTGCTCGGCCATCGCGACCACGGCCAGCGCGTCGGTCGAACCATCGGCGACCAGGTTCGTCCCCTCCAGGGGATCGACGGCGATGTCGACCTCCGGCGCGTCGTCGGCGCCGTCCCCGACCGGCTCGCCGATGTAGAGCATCGGCGCACGGTCGCGCTCCCCTTCGCCGATGACCACCCGCCCGCGCAGGCGCATGAAGCTGAACGTCTTCCGCATCGCCTCGGTGGCCGCGCGATCGGCGCCCTCTCGATCGCCGCGGCCGACGAAGCGGGCGGCCGCCAGCGCCGCCGCCTCGGTTACCCGAACCACCTCCAGAGCCAGGTTTCGGTCCACCATGAGATTGTGAGGCCGGCGGCGGCGAACGCCTAGGCTCACCCGCGCCGGCGCGGGGCGGTTCCGCGCTCAGCGTCGGGCGGCGCGCTTGCCGGTGCGCCTGTCGGACGACTTGTCCGGGCGTTTGCCGGGGCGCTCGGCCGGGCGCTCCGCGGCCCGGACCTTGGGAGGCCCACCTTCGAAGCGTGGCTTCTGTGGATGGCGCTTGTAGACCAGGACGGCGTGCCCGACGATCTGGACCACGTTCACGCCGGGGCGCGCCGCCAGCTGCTCGGCGACCGCCAGCCGATCGTCGGGGCTGTCGGTGTCGACCTTCAACTTGACGAGCTCGTGATCGGCCAAGGTCTGCTCGACCTGCTTGATCACGGCGGGCGACAGGCCGCCCTTGCCGACGTGGACGAGCGCCGACAGCGCGTGCCCGTGCGCCCGCAGCGACCGCCGCAGCTTGCTCGACGGCATCAGGGAACGCTTCTTGGAACGCGCCTTGGACCGCGTCTCGGCGCTGGTGGGTGAAGTCATCGCGACTCGCATATCACGCCCGGCCACGACTATCGCGCGTGAACGACCGAGGGGCCCCCAAGATCCGCCGCGGCACCGTGCTCGACCTGCCGCGCGTCGCCGAGCTGTTCGACGCCTATCGCCAGTTCTACGGCCAGGCGCCCGATCCCGACGGTGCGCGCGCCTTTCTGCGCGAGCGGCTGCAAGCCGGCGACCGCCAAGGCGCTCTACGAGTCATGTGGCTGGAAGCCGGACGAGGCCTTCGACCACTACCTCCGCTACTTCTAGCGGAAGCGGCTCAGGGAAGCGGCCGCAGGCTCTCGTCGTCGTTCCGGATCGTGTAGCCGATGACGAACCTCAACGGATGCTGCGCGCTGGTGTTGCGAAACAGACGGTGCGGGACCTCGGCCAGGTCGGTGAACGCTTGCCCCGCGCGCACCCTGGTCACGCCGCCATCGCCGAAGGCCGATTCGAATTCACCTTCGACGACCCAGCCGACACCCACCACCGGATGGATGTGAGGAGGCGCGGCGGCGCCGGGTGGGTATTCGATGAGGTAGAGGCGCGTCTCCCAACCGGCCTCGTGCGCCGGAGCTCGCCCGATGATCGTGCGCCGAACGCCCGTCGCGGAGTCTGCAGGTGGCATGGCGACCAATCTGGCCTCGCGGGGCGTCAGCCGGGCTGGACGATCAGGAAGCGGTTCTTGTCGGGGTCGCGGAAGAAGAACTGGGACGGCACCGGATCTCCGATGGTCGCCTCGATCGAGACGAGCCCTGCTCGGCGCTTTCCCTTGCGCGCGATCTCGGCGTCCACGTCGACGCCCCGGGCGCGCAAGGCACTGTGGTCTGCCTCGATGTCGTCCGTCATGAACGCGCAATGCGTTTCGTTCCCGCCGGCAGATCTCCCCTCGCTCGGTGGCACGAGGGAGATGGTGTTGGCCGAGCCCGGCGGCGCGACCTCGATCCAGCGACTTCCGTTGCCGTAAGGGAAGTCGGCGCGCTTCTCGAACCCGAGCTTGTCGAGATAGAAATCGAGCGCTCGATCCTGATCGGCCACCGGCACGAACACCGTCGCAACCTGTCTGATATGGGTAGCGTTGTCGTCATCGGTCATGCGGGGTGAATTTGGTTCTTCCCGGTCCGAAAGCAACGCGTCGCCGGGGCCGTTGCTTTCGGTCGACAAGCTGAGCGTCTTCCAGCGCGCGTCCTCCTCGGCGCGCGCGGTGAGGGCCGAAGCGGCCGCAGACACGGCGTCGCTGCCGAGCAGCAGGTGGAGGGGGGGCTGTTTCTCCTCGGCGAGCCGCAGGATCGCCTGCGCCACCTTGGCGGGATCGCTGCGTGCGCCCTCGGGGCGGCCGAAGGTGGCGCGGATGACGGCGCCGACGGTCGGTTCGTAGTCGGGCGCCAGGCGCTCGGGGAGCATCGACAGCCCGAACATCTCGGTGCGCATGCCGCCGGGCTCGACGCAGGTGACGCGGATGCCGAGCGGCGCGACCTCGCGCGCCAGCACCTCGCTGAGGCCGCCGACGGCCCACTTCGCCGACTGGTAACCGCCGAGGCCGGGCGTACCGCGCCGTCCGCCGATGGACGAGATCTGGATGATGTGTCCGTCGCGCTGGGCGTGCATCACCGGCAGGGCGGCGCGCGTGACGTTGTAGACGCCGAAGAGGTTGACCTCGATCTGGCGGCGGAACTCCTCCTCGGGCAGGTCCTCGAGGGAGTTGGCCTTGATGTATCCGGCGTTGTTGACGACGACGTCGAGGCGGCCGAACGCCGAGACGACGGCGGCGACCGCGGCGCGCGCCGCCGCCGCATCCGTGACGTCCAGCCCCAGGGTGCGCAGGCGTTCGTTCGGCGGCAGAAAGCCGAGGTCGCCCGGCTCGCGCGCGGTGGCGACCAGGCGGTGGCCGGCGCCCAGCACCGCCTGCGCGAGCTCACGGCCGAGGCCCCGCGAGCAACCGGTGATGAGCCAGACCTTGGACATGGCAACCCTCCGCCGCGCTACATCGCGTAGGTGATGGTCCACTCGCGCGGCTCGCCCTGCACGGTGACCTCGACGGTCTCGCCGACCCGGCGGCCCAGCACCGCCTTGCCGACGGGCGAAAGCGGCGTGACCACGGAGAGGAACCCGTCGCCCCCCGGCCCGGTGAGCTCGACGCCCGCGCCGACGGGAGCCAGGAAGAAGGTGCGGCCCGTCCCTTCGTCCTCCACCTCCACGATGGCGCCGAGCGCGATCCGCGCTCCCGTTGGCAAGGGACTGGGTCGAAACGATTCCAGGGTGGAGAGCTCCGCCTGCGCCCGGCTGGCGCGCGCCGCCTGGCCGCGCGCCAGGCCGGCGTACTCCTGCGCGACGCGCGCGTTCTCGCGCTTTTCGGCGGCCGTGGCGCCGTCCCGCGCCTCGTCTGCCGCGGCTTGCCCGGCCTTGCGCGCCACCGTCGCCGATTCGCGTAGCTTGTCCGAGAGCTGCTCGACCAGGAACCGCTTGTCCATGCGGTGAGCGTAGTGGCGTGTTTTGTCCGGGGCAATAAATCGGGCCTTGACGAGGCCGGTTGGCAGCCCGACCTTTCGGCGACGGCGTTTGCGCTTGGCCGCAGAGGAGAGCTCCATGCCGCGAGAGACCCGACGGAGAGACTTCATCGCGATGGGGGCCGGAGTGGCGGCGGGGGTGGCGGCCGGCGCGGCCATCGGCCTGGGCGACGCCGGCGCCGGCGAGGCTGCCGAGGTCCCCAAGACGCCGCAACCGGGCGCGCCGCGCCCGGAAGAGATCAAGCTGCCGCCAGGCGGCAAGATGCCGATGCGCCGGCTGGGGCGCACCGGCGTCGAGGTGTCGTTGCTGGGCCTGGGCGGCTTTCACCTCGGCCTTCGCGACGAGGCGACCGCGACCCGCATCGTCCGCACCGCGATCGATCACGGCGTCACCTTCATGGACAACTGCTGGGACTACAACGACGGCGCCAGCCAGGTCTGGATGGGGCGCGCCTTGCGCGACGGCTACCGCCAGCGCGCGTTCCTGATGACCAAGATCGACGGCCGCACGCGCACGGCCGCCGCCGCGCAGATCGATCAGTGCCTGAAGGCGTTCGGCACCGACGTCATCGATCTGATGCAGGTGCACGAGGTGATCCGGCCGACCGATCCCGGGCGGGTGTTCGCGGCCGACGGCGCGCTGGTGGCGCTGCGGGCGGCGCAGAAGGCAGGCAAGATCCGCTTCATCGGCTTCACCGGGCACAAGAGCCCCGAGATCCACCTGGCGATGCTGGCCGCCGCCGACGCCCACCGCTTCACGTTCGACACCGTGCAGATGCCGGTCAACGTGATGGACGCGCACTACGACAGCTTCACCACCCGGGTGATCCCCGAGGCGAAGAAGCGCGACATGGGGATCCTCGGCATGAAGCCGCTCGGCTCGGGGCTGTTTCTCAAGAGTCGGCCATTCACCGACGGCAGCGTGACGCCGGTCGAGTGCCTGCACTTCGCCATGAGCCAGCCGACGTCGGTGGTGATCACCGGCTGCGACACGCTGGGGATCCTGATGCAGGGGATCGACGCCGCGTATCGCTGGAAGCCGCTGCCGGGGGCCGAAATCCAGGCGCTGTTGGCGCGCACCGCGCCGGTGGCCTCCGCGGGCGAGTGGGAGAAGTACAAGACCTCGCAGGCATTCGACGGCACCGCCCAGCATCCCTGGTGGCTGGAGACGGCGGCCCTGCGGCAATGACCGCCTCGCCCGCGCCCTGGGTGACGACCAACATCCCGGCGCGCCTCGACCGCCTCCCCTGGAGCGGTTGGCACACGCTGGTGGTGACGGCGCTGGGGATCACCTGGCTGCTCGACGGGCTGGAGGCGAACATGGCCTCGGCGCTGGCCGGCGCGCTCAAGCGCCCCGACACGCTGGCGCTCACCGACGCCGACCTGGGCCTCTCGGGCAGCATCTACCTGCTCGGCTGCGTGGCGGGCGCGCTGGTGTTCGGCTACGCGACCGATCGCCTGGGGCGCAAGCGCCTCTTCAGCGTGACGCTGTCGCTCTACCTCTTGGCCACGGCGGCCACCGCGTTCTCCTGGGACTTCGTCAGCTTCACGATCTTTCGCGCGCTGACCGGCGCCGGCATCGGTGGCGAGTACGCCGCCATCAACTCGGCGATCGACGAGCTGATCCCCGGGCGGGTGCGCGGCCACGTCGACCTCGGCATCAACGCCTCGTACTGGATGGGCGCAGCGCTCGGCTCGGTGGCGGCGCTGTTCTTGCTGAACGCCAGCTGGCTGCCGCCGACGCGCGCCTGGCGGTTCGCGTTTGCCATCGGCGCCGTCATCGGCTCGGCCATCCTGCTTCTGCGCCGCCACGTCCCCGAGAGCCCCCGCTGGTTGATGATCCACCGCGACCTGGGGGAGGCCGAGACCGTGGTCGCCGACATCGAACGCCGCGTGGCCCGCGATCCCGCCAGCCTGCCGGACGCAACCGGCACGCTGCGCGTCCGCCGCCGGACACGAATCCCCTGGCGCGAGATCTGGCAGGTCATGGTGCACGAGCACCGCCGCCGCTCGCTGCTGGGGTTCGCGCTGATGGTGACGCAGGCGTTCTTCTACAACGCCGTGCTCTTCACCTTCGGGCTGGTGCTGCTGCGCTACGAGCACGTGCCGTCGGAGCGGCTGGGCGTCTACCTGATCCCGCTGTCGCTGGGGAACTTCCTGGGGCCGTTGTTGATCGGGCGCCTGTTCGACACCGTCGGGCGTCGGATCATGATCGCCGGGACGTACATCCTCTCCGGGATCCTGCTGGCGGCGACCGCGCTGCTGTTCCGGGCGGGCCTTCTCACCGCGTTCACGCAGACGCTCTGCTGGAGCGCCATCTTCTTCGTCGCCTCGTCGGCGGCCAGCTCGGCCTACCTGACCGTCAGCGAGATCTTTCCGCTGGAGATCCGCGCGCTGGCCATCGCGCTCTTTTACACCTGCGGCACGTTCGTGGGCGGCGTGTTCGGGCCGGCGCTGTTCGGCTATCTGGTCGGCACCGGCTCGCGCGAGCTCTTGGTGCGCGGCTACCTGGCGGCGGCCGCCGCGATGGTGGTGGGCGGCGCGATCGAAGCCTGGATCGGGGTCGACGCCGAGGGGCAACCGCTGGAATCAATCGCCGCGCCGCTGTCGAGCCTGGCCTCGCGTCGTCCGGCCGACTAACCTTGCCGAGACTGAAGGGAGTCCCAGGATGCGCTTTGACATCGTTCCCGGCGGTACCTTTCCCGACTACGAGCTGCCCGATCAGACCGGCACGCCCCGCAAGCTGAGCGAGCTGCAGGGCGACGATCCCCTCATTGTCACCCTGGCGCGCGGCCACTACTGCCCGAAGGAGCACCAGCAGCATCTCGAGCTCGCCGCGTTCTACCCGAAGATCGCCGTCGGCTACACCCAGATCGCCACCATCTCCACCGACGACCACCACACGCTGCAGGAGTTCCGCGCCTCCGTCGGCGCGCAGTGGACCTTCCTCTCCGACCCGGACCGAAAGGTCCAGAAGGACCTCGACATTCAGGAGTACACCGACTCCGAGAACAACCCGATGATCCCCCACACCCTGGTGCTCAAGCCGCGCCTGGTGATTCACAGCATCTACAACGGCTACTGGTTCTGGGGCCGGCCGTCGGTGGTCGACCTCTGGCACGATCTCCGGGCGGTGACCAGCGAGATCCGCCCCGATTGGGACCTCGCCGCGCCTGGTCTCCGCAAGGCCTGGGACGCCGGCGACCTCTCCCCCTTCCACGGCTGGAACAAGCGCGAAGGTCAGAAACCCTCCCCAGGCTGATCGGCGCGTTCAGGCGACTGTGCGCAAGACCGAGCGCAAGAAGGAGCGGACCACGGCCGCCAGGCGCTCGGGTTGATCGAACGGAACGCCGTGGCCGGCGTCCTGGATCTGTTCGACCCGGAGGCGCGGGTTCAGGTTCTGCAGCTCTCGGGCCGTCTCCAGGGAGACGACGGGCGGGTCGCCCCTGTCGCCAATGGCCAGCAGGATCGGGACGCCGATCGTGCTCACCAGCCGGCGATACTCGGGATTGGGCGGCGTGAGGACGTCGAACGCGCGCATCGTCGTTTGGACTCTGGCTGCAACCAAGAGCTCCACCATTTCGGGCGATCGGCGCGCATGTCGGGCCCGCAGCCGAGCCTCGAGCTCGCGCTGGTCCAGGTCGAGCATCCGGCGGTGTTGCTCGGCGACGTCGCTGTCGCACACTTCGCGCTGGCGCTCCGGGCTCAGGAAAGTGGGGTCGACCAGGATGACGCTGCCAATGATCTCGGCGATCCGGCTGGCCACCACGGCCGCCGTCATTCCCCCCATCGAGTGCCCGAGGACGCTCGGAGAAGCGAGCCCGAGCGATCGGATGAGCCCGATGACGTCGCTGGCGTGGTCGTCGTAGCGATAGCCATGGAGCGGCGTGCTGGACCTCCCGTGCCCTCGGGCGTCCGGCATCACCAGGTCGTATTCATCCTCGAGAGCGCGAGCCACGGGGGTCCAGCAGGCGCCGTTCCCGAGCAATCCATGCAGCAGAATCAGGGGAGGCTTGTCGCCTCCGGTTCGCAGGTAGTGGACGTCGATGCCGTTCGTTTCACAGACTCTCGTCGTCCAGCTCATACGAACCCATGTTCGCTACGGCGAGGTGACCGTGAGGGTGTACTGGTGGGTCGCGATGTCGGGCAGGGTTCGCCCCTCGCCGACCAGCGGGACGTCGCCGAGGTGCGGCTCCGTCACGAGGAGGTAGTAGGTCCCGGAGGTGGACGCGCTGTAGCTGAGCTGCGCATCGGCGCCGAACGTTTCGCCGGCCGAATCTGCGGTCACGAGCGACCCACCCGCGGAGTCGTAGAGCGCCACCTCGCCCCGAAGGCTGCTGCTGATGTCGGTGACGGTCGCCGACACCATCCCCGCCGCGGGCAGCGTGATTTTGTAGTAGTCGGACGGATCCGTCATCGTCACGTCGTCGATGTACCCTCGAAAAAAAAGGCCCTGGACGGGCGTAGCCAGGGCGAGCAGCGTCGCCTGCGCGCGGGTGTTGTTGGGCTCGCTCGGCTCCACCGCGGGCTGAAAGGTCGCGGTGGAGGTGTAGGCGCCGACCGCGCGGCTGTCGACGTAGGTCCCGGAGACCGCGACGTTGAATGACGCGCCCGCGGCGGCGGCCACCCAGGTGTAGAGGCTCGCTCCCGCGTTCGAGCCGTAGGTGGTGTGGATGAGCCCGTTGGTCGAGGCCGAATAGAGATCGGTCCTGAGCGTCGCGCTCTGCGCGACCGCTGTCACCCCGATCGTGAGGTAGCCCCCCTGACCGGTGGAGGGGACGGTGACCGTGTACCAGTCGACGTCGGTGGGTGTCTGGATGCAGGCGCCGTATCCGACCCCGACGGTGAGCATCGTGGCGTGCTCGCGGTCGTTGTTGGGCACCGATTCGGGACCGTAATAGCCGGCGTCGGCGGGCGCGCCGCAGGGATCGCCGATCACCGTCCCGCCGTCCATCGCTGGACCGCCTCCGCTGCCGCCGCCGCTTCCACCGCCTTGGCCCCCTGCGCCCGAGCTGCCTGCGGCCCCGGCCGCGCCGCCTCCCGCGGCTCCGCCTGCTCCCCCGGCCGCGCCCCCGTCGAGGCGAGCGGTGACGACCGGAACGTCGTTGGTGCCCGGGGTCAACTGTGAAGAGAGCGCGCAGACCTTCGAGTCCGTGCAGACCTGCGGGGAGACGCAATCGGCGCTGGTCACGCACTCATTGCGACACATCTCGTCGCGCGCGCAGACGAGCGGCGAGCACTGGCTGTTGTAGACGCAGGTGCTCTCCACCGGGAGCTGACAGACGTCGATGGAGGCGCCGCCGTCTCCGACCGACCCCGACTTCACGCAGAGCGCGCCAGCCTGGCAGTCGGAGTTGACCACGCACGCCGAATGACAGAGACCGAAGGTGCAGATGAGGCCCGAGGCGCAGTCGCTGTTCAGCGCGCACCCCATGCCAGGAACAGGCTTCGCGGAGCTGCCGCAGCTGGCCAGCAGCGCCACCGAGGCCAGACCCAGACCCACCGCGATCGATCGGAGCGAAGAATTCATTCGTCAGCCATCCTCTGATTCTGATGAAGCAAAGCCGGACCATAACAGATGCCGACTTTTCGATGACCTGCCCCTCTTGTGACTGTGCTCACGCGAAAGAGCGCTCAGGCGCAGGCCCTTGACGCACTCGGGTCACTGCACACATTCGCCGCGGGCATCGGCCCGCGAGGTCAATGAGCGAGGCGGATGAAGGAGGTGGATGAAGATGGAAAAGAGACCGCAGTGATGACGACGCCATCTGCGATGGCCCGCGGTCGGGCGAGCGGATCCTCGGGCGACTGGGTTCAGCCCGCGTAGAGCCCGCCGCATGCCAACGGCAATCATCACCGGAGCGTCGCAGGGGATCGGCGCGGGATTGGTCGAGGGGTTCCTCGGCCAGGGCTACGACGTGGTGGCGACCGCGCGCGACGCGACCCGAAAGTCGAGCCCGTCGTCGCGCTTGCTGCTCGTCGACGGCGACATCGGCAAGCCCGAGACAGCCGCCGAGGTCGTTCGAACGGCGATCGACCGCTTCGGAGCAGTCGACGTGCTGGTGAACAACGCCGGGATCTTTCGCGCCAAGCCCTTCACGGAATACACCGCCGACGACTTCGACGCCCTCGTGTCGGTCAACCTGCGCGGCTTGGTGCAGGTCACGCAGCTCGCGGTGAAGCAGATGCTCGCCCAGAAGTCGGGCGCGGTCGTCAGCATCTCCGCCTCGCTGGCCGACCACCCGATAGCCGGGGTCGACGCGGCGGTCGCCATGATGACGAAAGGCGGCGTCAACACCATGACCCGGAGCCTCGCCATCGAGTACGCCCGGGCTGGCCTCCGCTTCAACGCCGTCGCCCCCGGCGTCGTGAACACGCCCCTGCACCAGGACGAGCCCAAGGACGCGATCAGGGCGCAACAGCCGATGGGCAGCTTCGCCGAGGTGCGGGACGTCGTCGACGCGGTCCTCTACTTGTCGCGCGCGCGCCAGGTCACCGGCCAGGTGCTATACGTGGACGGCGGCGCGCACGTGGGGCGCTGGTAACCGCGACCCGGCGTCATGGCCTCAACTCTCGTGACAGATGGAGCTCTGGCCGACATCGACGGCCTCGATTCGCTCGTCGAGCTGGCCCTGGACATGCGGTGGTCGTGGAATCACGCCACCGATACGGTGTGGCGCCAGCTCGACTCCACCCTGTGGGAGCTCACGCACAACGCCTGGGTCGTCCTGCAGACTGTCTCGCGCGACAAGCTCGAGCGGGCGTTGGCCGATTCCGCCTTTCGCTCGAATGTCGACCGCCTGATCCAAGGCGCGCGCCAGGCGGCGGAATCGCCCGGATGGTTCCAGCGCAAGTATCCGGCCAGCGATCTCGGCTGCGTCGCCTATTTCAGCATGGAATTCATGTTGAGCGAGGCCTTGCCCATCTATTCGGGTGGGCTCGGCAACGTGGCCGGCGATCAACTGAAGGCCGCCAGCGATCTGGGCGTGCCGGTGGTTGGAGTGGGGCTGCTCTACCAGCAGGGCTACTTTCGTCAGGTGATCGACAACGAGGGCGCTCAACAGGCCCTCTTCCCGTACAACGATCCCGGACAGCTGCCCATTGCGCCGTTGCGGCGCCCAAATGGTGAATGGGTACGGTTCGAGATTGCATTGCCGGGATACTCGGTCTGGCTGCGGGCCTGGGAGGTCCGCGTCGGGCGCGCCCGGCTCTATCTGCTCGACAGCAACGACGCCGCGAATTATCCCGCTCATCGGGCGATCACCAGCGAGCTCTACGGCGGCGGCCCGGAGCTTCGCCTCAAACAGGAGCTGCTGCTGGGCATCGGCGGCTGGCGGCTCTTGGAGGCGCTCGGCATCCAGCCGGCGGTCTGTCATCTGAACGAAGGGCACGCGGCCTTTGCGGTGTTGGAGCGCGCGCGCGGCTTCATGCAGGCGAGCGGGCAACCCTTCGAGGTGGCGCTGGCGGTGACTCGGGCCGGGAACCTTTTCACGACCCATACGGCGGTGGCCGCCGGCTTCGACCGTTTCGCGCCGGGGCTCATCGGGCATTACCTGGCCGGCTACGCGGAGCGAGACCTCGGCGTGACGCTCGACGAGTTGCTGGCCCTGGGGCGACAAAATCCGACCGACTCGTCGGAGAGCTTCAACATGGCCTATCTGGCGGTCCGGGGGAGCGGGGCGGTCAACGGCGTGAGCCGCTTGCACGGAAAGGTGAGCCGGCACCTCCTGGAGCCGCTCTTTCCGCGCTGGCCCGAGGACGAAGTGCCGGTGGGACACGTGACGAACGGGGTCCACATGCCCAGCTGGGATTCGGCCCCGGCGGACAGCCTCTGGACCGAAGCCTGCGGCAAGGACCGCTGGCTGGGAACGACCGAGGCCCTCGAGGAGCACGTTCGCGGTGCCTCGGACGGGAGCCTCTGGGATGTCCGCAGCGCAGCCAGACAGGCGCTGGTGGAATACGTTCGCGAGCGCTTCTCCCGGCAACTGGCCTCCTCCGGCGAGCCGCCGGAGAGAGTCGAGCTCGCGAGGCAGGTGTTTGATCCGAAGACGTTGACGCTGGGCTTTGCGCGCCGCTTCGCCACCTACAAGAGACCAAATCTGCTGTTGCACGATCCGGCGCGCCTCCTGCGCATCCTGTCCAATCCCGAGCGCCCCGTGCAGCTGGTCCTGGCTGGCAAGGCCCATCCCGCCGACGAGGCGGGGCAGGCCCTCATCCGGGAGTGGATCCACTTCGCCCGGCGGCCGGAAGCGCGACCCCACGTGGTCTTCTTGAGCGACTACGACATGTTGCTCACCGAGCACCTCGTGCAGGGGGCGGACGTCTGGATCAACACGCCCCGGCGGCCCTGGGAGGCAAGCGGCACCAGCGGGATGAAGGTGCTCGTCAACGGAGGGCTCAATCTGTCCGAGCTGGACGGCTGGTGGGTGGAGGCCTACCGACCCGAGGTGGGGTGGGCGCTGGGAGACGGTCAGGAGCACGGCGACGATCCGGCCTGGGACGCTGTCGAAGCGAACGCCCTTTACGACCTCCTCGAGCGGGAGGTCATCCCGGAGTTCTACAGCCGAGACCCAAATGGCCTTCCGACGGCCTGGATCAAGCGCATTCGGGAGAGCATGGCGAGCCTGACGCCCCGCTTCTCCGCCGACCGCGCGGTCCGCGAGTACACCGAACGATACTACCTTCCGGCTGCCGCCCGCTATCGGGGCCGCGCAAAGGACCAGGGCCTGATCGGCAGCCAGTCGATCGGGTGGAAGCACCGTCTCGAGCAGACCTGGGACGCGTTGCAGTTCGGCGAAGTCAAAGTGGAGACCAAGAACGACCGGCACCTGTTCCAGATCCAGGTCGATCTCGAGAACCTCGATCCGGAGTCAGTTCGGGTGCAGCTCTGCTCCGAACCGGGCGCCGGCACCGGCGCCGTCACGCAAGAGATGAGCCTGACCGGCCCGGTCGCCGGTCACCCGGGGCAATACGTCTACAGCGGCTCCGTGCCAGCTGCCCGCCCGTCGACCGATTACACCGCGCGGTTGATCCCGCGCCGCGAAGGCGTTGCGGTCCCCTTGGAATACGGCCGCGTCCTCTGGCAGCGATAATCCCGGACGACTGACGTCGGGCTCAGCCTAGAAGTCCGTGTGGAAGTCCGTGTGGAAGTCAGCGTGGAAGTCCGCGTGGAAGGCTGGACGCTCGTCGCAGCGCGGCCCGTGCTTCGGCCTTGTGCCAACCGCGGGGGGCGATCTCCAGATAGTGTTGATAGGCCGTGCGGGCATCCTCGTCGCGTCCATTTTCGACGTCGGCGCGCGCGATGATGACATAGGCCTCGGCGGCGTTCGGATCGAGCGCGAGCGCGCGTCTCGCCCATCGGGCGGCTTCGTCGAGGTGCGCGTGGGCGTGCTCGGCCTGCGCGACCGCTAAGGCGAGGGACGCGTTCTGGGGATCGGCCGCGAAGGCGCGCGCGCAGGCCTCCGGCGACCGCCGCCAGAGCCCACTTCGGGTGGAGGTGTCGCACCCTTCGGCGGGGACCTCGGTGTCGTTCGCCTTCGCCGGCGCGGCAACCGCAACCGCAACTGCCACCGCCGTGGGCGAGGGCGCCGGCTCTGGCTCCTGCGCCACGGGTGGGGCCGATTTCGCCATGGCCGGCGGGGCGGCGCTCGCGGGCTGGGCGGTGCTCGCGCGCGCCTGCCGCCATCGAGCCAGTCGCGATTTCGAGGAGAGGGCGCCTAGCGCGACAGCTCCCAGCAGGAGCGCCAGCCCGAGCCGCGCCTGCAGCGTCTGCCGACGTGCACGCCGCTGCGCGCTTTCCTGGGCCACCCGCACCGCCGCCAGCGACGCGCGCGTCTCCTGGGAGAGCGCGAGCTTGAGCGACACGATCGCGATGCCGCGATTCTCCCCGGTCTCCGGTTGTTCGAGCATCAGGTGATTCAGCCACCGTCCGTGCCCGACCGCAAAAAATGCCGCCACAAAAAAATTTGACGAGCCTCTCCGGCGTCGGACAATCAACGGTCGGTCCATGCTCGACACCATGTTCGCCACCCAGACGATGGCCGAGCTCTCCGTACGGCAGGGGCGCGTGGCGGACGCGGTGGCCATCTATCGGCATCTTCTGAGCGGCGCCGAGGCCGACCCGCGCATCGAGAAGTGGAAGTGTCGCCTCACCGAGCTGGAGGCGGGCGCCACGGGCGCGGCCACGCCGGCAGCCCCCCGCGCCGCCTCCCTGAGCCGCACCGCGCCCGCCCCGGCCGAGGTCGCCGAGCCGGCAGGCCAGCGCGCGTCGCTGGTCATTCGCGAGCCGGTCCGTTCGGGCCAGGTGATCTACGCCGAGGGGCGCGATCTGATCGTGGTCGCGCCGGTTCACTCCGGCGCGCAGTTGCTGGCGGACGGCAACATTCACGTCTACGGCCCCCTCAAGGGTCGTGCGGTGGCGGGGGCGCGCGGCCTGCGCGAGGCGCAGCTGTTCTGTCTGGCGCTCGAGGCGGAGCTGGTCGGCGTGGACACCGGCTACCTTCTGAGCGACGACATTCCGGCCGCGCTCTCCGGCGGTCCCGCGCGGGTCTTTCTGACCGCCGAGGGGACCTGCGCCGTCGCGGCGCTGCCGGCGGGCAAGGGGGGCGCGCCCGCGACGGCAAACCGTGCGCGGGCGCCTGGCGACATGAAACGACCGCCCTTCTAATTGAGGGGGTCTAGGGGCATCCGGGCTCGGTCGAGCCGGGGAGGCAGAGCGCGCAGTTGATCGTGCTGCTCTCCAGGTTGGTGGCGATCCCCGCCTCGTCGGTGATGGTGAGCTGCTGCCCGGCGCAGGTGGTGGGGTTCGTCGGGTCCACCGGGGGCGGCGCCAGCGTCCAGCAGGGCGCCGCGTTGTTGGTCTCGGCGCAGCTCTGCACCACGCGGTCCTTCTTGTTCTGCTGCATGTCGGTCAGGTGCTCGACGACCGAGCACTCGGGCTGTCCGTTGCCGTCGTTCTCGATCGTCCCGGTGATGCAGGGCGGGGTGATGAGCTGACCCAGCCTCTTCGCGATCTCGGCCATCGAGCTGGCGTAGCTGGCGTCGCAGATCGACGCCAGCACGTAGTTGGGGAACGCGCTCACGAACCGCGAGATGCGCACCCCCGGATCGCCGAAGCTGCTGTCCGTCGCGCTCTGCGCCGTCGGGCTGACGTCGGGGCCCCCCTTGGTGCCGCAGGAATGCATGACCGACGGCCAGAGCTCGCCCGGCTTGGTCCCCGTCCCCTGCGACTCGGGCAGCCACTCCACCGTGTAGGGGGCCGCCGGCGCCGCGATCGCCGCGACCAGGATCTGGTTGTCCGGATCGGGCTTGAGCGACTTGATGTCGCTGATGAACTGCGACACCGGCGTCAGCGCGCTGGTCCCGGTCCCCATCGGCGACTGCTCGTTGTCGATGCAGCCGGCGAGATCGAGCGTCGGCGCCGCCGCCGTCCCCTGCGCGTCGGGCGGCGGGAAGAGCGGCGGGATCGTCCAGGCGTTGCCGTTCGCCGGGTCCTGGCAGTAGTGCGCGCCCCGCGGGCCGCCGTTGCACCGGTAGTTGGTGAGCGGACCGTCGGGGTCGGCAATGTTCTGCTGGTATCCGTTTTGCGAGTAGATTGTCGTGTTGCTCGGGGCGGAGCAGTCGTCCTCGTTGGTGAGGATGACGATCCCCAGGTAGGCCTCGGGGCGCAGGAAGCCGACGTTCGTGCTGGGGGGATTCGGCGTCTGCCCGGGCTGCAGCCCCTGGGCGCCCAGCGCCGCGTCGATTGACGCCAGCTGGTTCTCGAAGCCGCACCCGCCGTCGCCGAGCAACGCGATGCACTGGAACACGTCGGCGATGTTTCCGTCGGTGAAGTTCGGCATCCCGTCGGCGTTCGTGATGAACGTGGCGCCCGGCGTCAGGGTGGTGCCGAGGCAGGTGCCCTGGGCCATCGACTGAAAGTCACCCGATTGGCCGTGGTTGCAGCTGAGCGCCACCGTCGAATCGCCCGGCGCGCCCATGTCCGAGGAGACGACCGCCAGGTGCAGGCTGGGCGGATTTTTCAATTGTTGCAGGACCTGGATGAAGAGGGGGAGCTGGTCGTAGAGCTTCTGTTGCATCTCCTTCATCGACAACGAGTTGTCGACCATGAACAGGAGATCGAGCTCGTTGGCGACCTTCTGCGTGAAGTTCGTCTGGATCGTCGCCGTCGGCACCATGTTCGGCGTCTCCAGCGTTCGCGAGGTGCAGGCCCAGAGCGCGGGCGCGGCCGCGGCGAGAGCGGCCCAGCGGGCGACCCGCCAAGACTTGGATGCGATACCGGCGTGACCGTGCATGAGGAGCCTCCTGGGAAAACGGGACGGGCTTCGCGAGATGGGAGCCCGAGCCCGTGCAGGAGCAACGGTCGCGCCAAGAGAAAAGGCCGACAGGCGGCGGCGATCGAGCGGCCGCGCATGAACATCGTTGGCAACACCGCCAACGATGTTCGCGGCAGCGGCCGGGCTCACCGGCGGGCGGCGCAGGGTCAACAGAAACCTGACCAGGTTCCCCCGCACCGGCGGCACTACAGAAGCGGGCAGCGCGTTCCGTGCGCTCAGGCCGGCGTGTTGCCGCAATAAGCTGGGAAGCACGATCAAACCGGCCAGTCCCCAAACAGCCGTGAGCTTCATGGCGTGTGATTGGGCGGACACCGTTCGGTCCAAAGACAGAAAGGCGGCGCCGGTCGCGGCGCGCGCTACTGGCAAGCGCCCGACAGGCAGCTCTTGTCGCCGTCGCAGTCCCCGTCGGAAGCGCAGACGAGGCAGGTCAGCGTCGTCGGATCGCAGAGCTTCGTCTTCCCCTTGCAGTCGGTGTTCACCAGACACGCGACGCAGAGGCCGGTGGAGACGTTACAGACGAGTCCGTTGCAGTCGTTGTTGACGACGCAGCTGTCCGTCGAGCCGCCCGTCCCTGCACGCGAGCGAGACCAGCGCGAACACCGCGAAGCCCACCCACACCGTTCGCTTCCTGCCCCGCATGCTCGACCTTGCCGGAAAGCCTAAGGATGAATCGACGGGCGACAACCGCTCGCGCTGCGCCTCGATCTCTCGAACCCATGCACGAACTCCATCGCCATGACCGCCAACCCGCTCGACCGCTCTCTTGCTGCCGTTCCTTTCGTTTCCATCTTCTGCAGCAATGGAGCGTTCTCGCTTCGATAGGAGACGGGACATGGACAGAATGGGAAGGCGGACTAAGAGCACCATCGTCATCACCGGGGCCTCGAGCGGTATCGGCCGCGCGACGGCGCTGCGATTGGCGCGGAGCGGATGGCGGGTGATCGCTGCCGTTCGCAAGGAGACCGACGCCCGAGCGCTCGAGGCGGCGGCCGATGGGGCGCTGGAGACGGTCCAGTTGGACGTCGCCGCCAAGGAGTCGATCGACGCCGCCGCGCGCGACATCGCCGCGCGCCTGGCGGGCCGGGGGCTCGACGCCCTCTTCAACAACGCCGGGATCGGCGACGTCTTTCCCACGGAGTACGCGTCGCTGGAGACCCTCCGCGCGATCTACGAGGTGAACCTGTTCGGTCAGATCGCGGTCATCCAGGCGCTGCTGCCGTTGGTGCGGATGGCGAAGGGACGCATCATTAATAACGGCTCGGTGGGCGACCACATCGCGCCGCCCTTCGCGGGGGCCCTCTCCAGCTCGAAGGCGGCCTTCGCCTCGATGAGCGCGGCGCTCAGGTTGGAGTTGTGGCCGCAAGGAATCCACGTTTGCATCGTCGAGCCAGGCTCGATCAATACGCCCGCGGTGGAGAAGACCCTGGGCGGCGTAGAGCAGGCGATCGCCGGAATGCCGGCGACGGGCGTCGGGCTCTACGGCGAGGCGATGCGTCGCATGGCGCGCACCTTCAGTAAGAACGAGCACGACGGCAGCCCGCCCGAGGCGGTCGCCGAGGTCGTCGAGCGGGCTCTCACCGACCGGAACCCGCGAGCGCGCTACTCCGCCGGCAAGGACGCCGCCAAGCTGACGCTGCTGGCGCGGTTCCTTCCGGAGAAGCTCCTCGACCAGGCCGTTCTGAGGATCTTCGGGCTGCCGACCGCGTTCGGCCGACCGGTCGGGTAGCCCGCCGGGGTGATGGGCAGGCGTCTCGTGCCCTTGCTCGTCGAAGAGGGGTACGAGGTGCACGGGACGACCCGGTCGCCTGCGCGCGCGAACGACATCGAGCGCTCGGGCAGCTTGTGCCGCGCCGCCTCGAGCGCCGACGGATTCCGCCCGGTGGCGACGACCGTGTTGTCACGGCGGAGCAGCCCGGCCGCGACCGGCAGGGACGCAAGGAGGGGAGGGTGTCTCGGCGCGCTCAGCGGGGGAGCTGAAAGTGGAACGTGTAAGATTGAATCACGAAGGCCACCGGCTTTCCGGCCTTGCCGATGGCCGGCGAGAAGCGGCAGCGGTGCCTGAGCGCCTCGGTGGCGGCGCGATCGAGCCCGTGCCCCAGCCCGGAGAGAACGTGGACGGCGTAGACGTGTCCTTCGGGGGTGAGCGAGACGCGGAGGCGGACGTCCCCTTCGATCCCCGCCGCCTCGGCCTCGTCGGGGTAGGCGATGCTCTTCCCACACGCATCAGTGTCGATCTCCGGCATGGTGGTGACGTCGGACTCGGACACGGGTTGATAGGCGCCTTCGCCGTTACCGGCGGCTGGTCCTCCGGGATTGCCGGTCGGCGCGCCGCCTGGGCGCGGCGAATTGGCGCCCGTCGGCGATCCGCGCGGCAGGGAAGGGCCGGTGGCCACCTCGCTGGTCGACGCCATCGAGACCGCGAATATCGGTCGTGTCGGCGGCGACGGCGACGGCGACGGCGAGAGTGACGGCGGACTCGGCGCTGCCGTCTCTGCGGGGTGGCTGGCCGGCGCGGCGTGCGCGCGCAGCGCGAGCTGCCGCCGGGGTTTGGGCGCGGCCGTCAGGTGCTGCGGCCCGGGCGCCGCGGCCGACTGCCGAACGACCGCCGGCGGCTGGCGCGCAAATTCCAGCTCCACGGTGCTGGTGGGGGGCCGCTTGGCGACCCGCTCGCGCGCGATGGCGACCGCAAACGCGGCATGAACGACGACCGCCACCACCAAGGTGGCGAGATCGGCACGACGAGACACCGACGGTTTCCTACGGGCCCGACTGCGTGTTGAGCGCGAACTTCGTCACGCCGAGCGCCTTGATGACATCGACGACGTGCATGACGTCGCCGTAGGCGATCCCCCGATCGGCCGCGACGATCGCCTGCAGCTCGGGATCGCTCTTCAGCAATCCGGGCACGAGCGCTCGCACCGCCTGCTCGTCGGTCGGCTGGCCATCGCGAAAGAGCTTGTAGCCGCCGGACGGCTCGCGCTCCAGGGTGAGCGCCAGGGTAGAGCGCTTGGTCTCGTCGCCGGTCGTCGCCTTGGGGAGCGCCACCTTGATCGACGGGTTGGCGACGATGAGCGGCGCGGCCACCATGAAGATGATCAGCAGCACCAGCGTCACGTCGACCATGGGCGTGACGTTGATGCTGGCGAACATTCCCCCACCGCCGCCACCGCCGTCGTGATCGAGACCGCCGGCCGCCATCAGGCGCTCCGCCGCAAAGGTTGCTCGTCGGACCGCGCCCAGCCGGCCTGAACGTCCTCCGCCGCCAGGTGCGCCAGCCAGTCGACCTCCGCCATCCGCACCCGGACCCGGCGGCTGAAGTAGTTGAAGGCGACGACGGCAGGAATGGCGACCAAGAGGCCGATGGCCGTGGCCACCAGCGCCTCGGAGATCCCCGCCATCACCGTCGAGGCGCCCGCGCCGGCCGTCCCTTGCGTGGCCGCCAGATCGTGGAAGGCCTTGATGATCCCCAACACCGTCCCGAAGAGCCCGACGAACGGTCCGTTGGAGCCGAGGGTGGCCAGAAAAGGGAGCCGCCGCTCGAGGCGCAGGCGTTCGCGCGTCTTCACCCCCTCGATCGCCGCGGTCATCTCCATCGGCGCGGTGATCTCGATCGGCGTGGGCATCTCGATCGCCATCGGCGCGCCGGCCTCTCCCCGCTCGTCGCCCTGCTGCAGCAGCGTCCGAATCTCCGCCGCCAGATCGCGCCGGCCGAGCCGGTGAGCTCGAAAGTACCAGAGCCGTTCGAGCATGACGGCCATGCTCATCACGCTGAGAGCGATCAGCAACCAGAGCACCCATCCGGCGCCGTGGAGCGTGAAAGCGAGGAACCGTCCCGAAATATCCATCTTCGTTACTTCCTTTTTTCTTCCTTACTGGAGCAGCAGGGTGCGATGCGCGAAATCGGTGCCGCCGCGCTCGTCGCGGGCGACGGCATAGAGATCGATGAGCGCGCCCGCCGCCGGCAGGCGCTGGTCGAGGCGCAGCACGGTGACCGGCTGGGTGGCGCTGGTCTTTTCGACGCTCAGATCGCCGGCGGTGCAGAACCAGGAGGTGGTCAGCGTTTCGGTGGTCGCCGTTCCGTCGGCGGCCAGGTAGGTCTGGGCGCTGCCGGGCGCGAGCGTCACCGTCAGGCTGAGCGTCCCGCCGGTCTGGACGACCGTCGGTGAAGCGGGATCGAGCGGCGACATCCCCCCGTCCGCGTCGACCGAAAGGAGGTCAGCGATGGTCGGATTGGCGTTCGCCAGCGCCGCGTCGGCGAGGCGCAGTCGATAGACCGCTGTGAACGCGTTCGCCGCCTCGCTGACGTCGGCCACCAGGGGCAGGTAGACGCCGCCGGTCGCGTCCGGGGCGCCCAGCGCGGCGGCCGTCACCTGCGGCATCGTCGCGGCGATCGTCAACCCGTCGCCGATCGGCTGCAGGTAAGACGCCGAGGTGGTGTCGACGCAGTCGGGATTGACGGCCTGCCCCGGCAGCGGCGGGCTGAGACACTCGATCCAGGCGGCAGCCGGTGTCCCGCCGTCGGTGTCGACCGCCAGCGCAGTCACCGTGGTGCTCGCGCCCGGGGCGATCTGCGGCGGCTCGGCCTTGATGCCGAGCACGCGCAGGCCGGCGACGAAGGTGACCGGCGGGTCGGCAAAGCTCTGGCAGCCGCCGACCCCGAAGAGGAGGCAGCCGGCGCCGCACACAGAAGCGACCATCCGCGCCGGCGACATCAGAAGTCCCCCCGGATCCCCAGAATCGGCAAGAGCGGCAGGCCGGTGATGGGGTGGACGATCTGGTAGTTGTAGTTGTAGCCAACCGCCTCGGGGTTGTCGGCGCGGAGCACGTTCTGGACGTCCAGGTAGAAGGAGAGACGCCAGCGGTCGAAGGTGAAGATCTTGTCGACGCGCAGGTCGAGCTGGCTGAAGGCGCCGAGCCGTACGCTGTTGGTGGGACCGGCGAGCGGCGTGTAGCTGTCGGAGACCGAGTCGTAGAAGGAGCCGGTGACGGGGGTGTAAGGATCGCCGGTGACGAAGCGATACCGCCCGCCCAGCTGAAACCCGCGCGGCAGAACGTAGCTGAGCATCAGCGTGAGGATGTTCGTCTGATCGAACTCGAAGGGATACCAGCCCTGGTCGGCGTGATCCTTCCGCTCGCTGCGCGACAGCGTGTAGGCCAGCCAACCGAAGAGGCGCTTGCCCAGGTTCTGACGGATCAGAACCTCGCCGCCGTAGGCGCGCCCGACGCCGTCGTTGTCGAGCGGCGGCTGGCCGGGGTTTTCGCCGGCCACCACCAGATCGCGCAGGTTCTTCCAGAAGAGATCGACCTCGGCGGTCAGACCCGGCCAGAGCTCACCTTCGGCGCCGACGATGTACTGCGTGCCCCGCTCGGGCACGATGTTCGGGTTGCCGAAGTCGCGTGAGAAGGCGGTCGGATCGGGCGGCTGCGCGTAGAGCCCGACGGCGCCCTTGAGCGCCAGGCGCGAGTTGAGCTGATAGCGCAGCGCCAGGCGCGGCTCGGGTGAGACGAACGCCCGGTCGAACGAGGCCGGCGTCCCCTGGTAGCCGGCGAAGGTCATGACCTGCAGGCGAAATTGCGGCGTGACGGTGAGGCGGCGATCGAAGAGCGCCCAGGTGGCGGTGACGAACGGCGCGACGTGATTCGTGTAGAGGGTCAGATCGTCGATGGCGTAGCCGCTGCCCGCGCCGCTGAAGCCGCCGCTCGCGCCCAGGCCCCCGGCGCCGGTGCCGCCCACCAGATCGGTGACCGCCGAGGGCGAGCCCGCGCGGTCGATTTGCCAGCGATCCCCCTCGAAGTCGACGCCGCCGTCGAGCCGGAGCGTGCTGGTGATCGGCCAGCGGCCGAGGGCGCGCGTCGCGTAAGCGAAGGCGCGCTCGTCGAGCGAGGTCGGCGTCTGGCCGAACGCCACCCCCAGCCCGAAGGGGGCGTCGTAGCCGACCGACGAGGTGACCGAGAGCGTCCGCCCGCGATCGAAGCGGTGCGCCCAGCTGAGGACGGCCCGGTGGAAGAAGGTGTGCGAGTCGACGGTGGCGTTGAGCGCGTCGTCCTTGACCCGCGCCAGCAAGCTGAGCTGGTCGTCCGAGCCAAACAAGAACAGATCGACCACGTCGCGCGTCGAAGAGGCCGGCCGCCAGGAGAGCCGCGCCTGGTAGTCGTAGTAGACCGGCGAGAGCTGAAAGGTGCTGGTGGTGAACAGAGGCAGGGTGGCGTCGATCCAGCTCCGCCTGCCCGCCACCGCGAACGACAGCGTCTTGCCGAGCGGCCCCTCCAGCATGAGCGAGCCGTCGAGCAGGTCCATCTGCGCGTAGCCGTGCAGCCCGTCGGTGCGCGGCCGCCGGGTGTCGACGTCGACGATCCCGCCGAGGCCGAGCCCGTGATCGGCCTGGTACCCGCCGGGGACGAAGGTGAGCGCCTCGATCATCTCGCTGTTCACCGTCGAGCGGAGGCCGCCGAAATGGTAGAGCACCGGCACGTTCACGCCGTCGATGTAGACCCGGGTGTCGGCCGGCGCCGAGCCCCACACCGGCAGGAGGCCGATCCCGAACGGCGCCCGCGAGACGCCCGGCAGGTTCTGGACCGCCTTCAGCGTATCGCCCTGGGTGCCGGGGATGCGCTGGATCTCCGCGGTGGTGAGCGTCTGCTCGACGGTCTCGACGACGGCGCGCTGGCCTCGCACGGTGGAGGCGTAGCGCTCCTTGACGTCGACGAACAGGCTGAGCTCGGTGGACTTCCCTTCGTGGAGCGCGACCGTGACGTCGACGGGGAGAATCGCCGGCCCCCGCAGCGCCAGCTTGTGCTCGCCCACCGGGAGCGCGGCGAAGGAAAATCGTCCCTGCTCGTCGGTGACGGCCCGCCGTTCGTCCCCCGGCGCGACGGAGACCAGCAGCACGGCGCCGGCGACGGCCGTGCGATCACCGCGCCGCCGCACGAGCCCCGAGAGCGGGACGACGGGGGCGTGCGCAGCCGGCACCCCGTTCGGGGCTGGAGAGGGCGGCGGACGCAGATCGGGCTTGAACACGAAGCGATAGCTATACGTAACTCGCACCGCAACTGGATGTCCGTCGGCCTCTCCCGGCTCGAATACAAATTGGCGGGCAGCGGCGACGGCCGCCTGATCGAGCGCCTCGCCCGCTTCCCCGCCCGCCGGCTTGGCCACCTCGACCGCGCTGACCTTGCCGGTCTCGTCGACGTCGAGGGAGAGGACGACCTCCGCCTCGCGGACCGCGGCCGGCGTCGCAGGGAGGACCGCCTCCACGAAATGAACGAGACGTGGCGGCTTGAAGGTCGCCGCCGGATCCGCCGCACCTGCCCGGGGAATCTGCGCCAGCGCAATCATCATCGCAATCGAGGTTGAACAGCAGCGCCAGCGGAAACGCCGGAACGTCCGCAATGAATCGACCCGCCTAGCCGACGACCCGCTCACCGTTGTGCGCATCGAGCCCCCATCGCAGAGAGGGGGTCATTCGGGTTGTGCTCGGCAAGAGCGGACTTAGCCTTTTCCTTATGTCAGTCATCGATGATTTGCTGCAAAAGACGAGCCGGACGTTCGCGTTGGCCATCCCGCTCCTTCCGGAACCAACGCGCAATCAAGTCGGCATCGCCTACCTGCTGTTCCGGATAGCGGACACGTTCGAGGATGCTGTCCTGTGGACGCGGGAGCGACGGCTGGAGGTGCTCGGGCGGTTCGTCGAGCTGGTCGACCAACCCCCGGCCGCCTCCGAGGCGCTGGCCGTCGATTGTCTGCGTGAGCCACCGGTCGAGCACCCCGGATACCAGGAGCTGCTGGCCAGGATGCCGCTCGTCCTCCGCGATTTCGGCACGTTGCCGCTGCCGGCGCGGGTGGCTGTTCGGCGGCACCTCGGCCGCAGCGTCGACGGCATGAGACATTTCGTCCGGCGCTCCGACCAACGAAATCGGCTCACCCTTTCGAACATCGACGATCTTCGCGACTACTGCTATTCGGTCGCCGGGATCGTGGGCGAAATGTTGACCGAGCTCTACCTGCTCGATCGGCCCGAGCTGGCCTCCTCCGCGGAGGAGCTTCGCAACCGCGCCGCCAGCTTCGGCGAGGGCCTGCAGCTGGTGAACATTCTGAAGGACGCGCCGCGCGACGCCGAAGAGGGGCGCGTCTACCTTCCGCCGGGCTTCGAGCTCCGCACGGTGCTCGAGCTGACCAGTGAAGCTCTGACCCGGGCCGAGGAGTACGTCGCTCTCTTGCGCCAGGCCGCGACGGCGCCGGGGCTCGTCACCTTCAACGCCTTCATCGCCGGGTTGGCCCGTTCAAACCTGCGAATCCTGGCTTTGCACGGGCTCGGCGCGAAGCTGTCGCGGAGCGACGTCGCCTCGGTCGCGGCCGAGGTCGCGCGCGATCTCGCTCCGCCCACCTCCGCGGCGGTCGGCCTTTCGAGCGCCGACTGACCTTCAATCCAGAGTCTCTCGTAGGTTGTCTCTTTGGGGCTCGTTCTTACGGTGGCATAGGACGGTAGGTGACGCCGATGCGGGTATTTTTGACCGGGGCGACGGGGTTCATCGGGTCGCACGTGGCACGAGCTCTCGTCGCGCGGGGCGAGGACCTGTGTTGCCTTTGCCGGCCGACCAGCCACCGCGCCGATCTGGAGGACCTGCCGATCGACTGGATCGTCGGTGATCTCACCGACCGGGCCTCCCTGCGCAGGGCGATGACGGGAGCGGAGGTGGTCTTCCACTGCGCCGCCGACTACCGCCTCTACGCGCGCGAGCCGGCGGAGCTCTACCGCAGCAACGTCGACGGTACCCAGAACGTGCTGGCGCTCGCCGCCGAGCTGGGCGTCAGGCGAGTCGTTTACACCAGCTCGGTCGGCACCCTCGCGCTCGGCGGCCCGAAGCCCGCCAACGAGAACGCCCGGGCCCAGCTCGCGGACATGGTCGGCGACTACAAGCGCAGCAAGTTCCTCGCCGAGCGGGTGGTGGAGAGCTGGATCGAACGGGGCCTCCCCATCGTGGTGGTGAGCCCCTCGACGCCGATCGGCGAGCGGGACGCCAAGCCGACGCCCACCGGAAGAATCGTGGTCGACTTCCTCAAGGGCCGTCTTCCCGCCTACGTCGACACCGGCCTGAACCTGGTCGACGTGCACGACGTGGCGCTCGGTCATCTGCTGGCCGCCGAGCGGGGGCGCCTGGGGGAGAGCTACATCCTCGGCGCCGTGAACCTCACCTTGCAACAGATGCTCGAGCTGCTCGGGCGGCTCACCGGGAAGCAACCGCCGCGGCTCAAGCTGCCGCACTGGATTCCGCTGGCCATCGCGCACCTCGAGGCGCCGCTCTCCCGGCTGCTGGGCCGCGATCCGCGGGTCCCGCTCGACGGTGTGCGAATGTCGAAGTCGGTGATGTTCTTCGACCCCAGCAAGGCGGTCCGCGAGCTCGGTTTTCCCCAGAGCCCGATCGAGCCGGCGTTCGAGCGCGCCGTGAGTTGGTTCATCGACCACGACTACGCACCGGCCCGCGCGGCCCGCGTCAGCTCGCCGGTCGCCGCCACATGAGGGGCTCCCTCGCGTTGGCACTCGTCCTGGCGCTCGCCGCGGGCCGCTCCGCGGCCGCGACCGAAAGTGACGCCGACACCGCGGTGGCGTCGACCACGGGACGGTCGAAGGTCGAGCTCATACCGGTGCCGATGTACACCACGGTTCCCACCGAGGGGAGCACCTACGGGGCGATGCCGGTGCTGCTCGGCGTGAACGGCGCGGGCGTCGTGCGCGTCATCGGCGCGCCGAGCGTCAGCTGGAACAGCGCCGCCGGGGTGACGGGGACGCTGCGCTTTTACTACTATCCGACCCGAGTGGGCGCGCTCAGCGTGATCGCCGCCGCCAGCACTCATGTCAACCGCACGCTCTGGATCACCTACTCCGATCTGCCGATCGAGCGGGGCCGCTCGACGCTGGAGGTCGACGCGCTGGTCCGGCGGAACATCTTCTATCGCTTCTACGGCTTCGGCCCCGAGAGCTTCGCCGGCGACCAGAGCAGCTACACGCGAACGACCGCGGGGATCACCACGCGCTGGGGATGGAATCTGCCCGGGCACCTCAATCTCGGGGCGCGAGGGACGCTCCGGGGAGATCGTCCGGAGCGCAACCCGATCTTCGGCCTTCCGGCGACCCAGGATCTTTTCCCCGCCACGCCCGGGCTCTCGGGGGCCGGGATGGCGGCCGGCGAGGTCAGCCTCAGGTTCGATACCCGCTCCGCCGCCGATTACTCCGCGGATGGCTTCGTCTCCGAGGTGAGGGGCTCCTACGATCGCGGCCTCTCGGCGTTCGATCATTTCTGGCAGATGACCTGGCAG
>DATAVR010000186.1:0-133531 GCA_036267635.1 Polyangia bacterium
TCGCCGTCGACGCCGTGGAGCTTGTTGTCGGATCCGACCGACCAGACGATGGTGTTCGAGCCGCTGGCGTCAGTCTGGGTGACCGCGGGCGAGCCGGAGCCGGCCGGGCCACCGCACCAGGCCGTCGAGATCGTCGGCGGGTTGGCCGCGGTGATCTTCAGCGCCACGAGGCCACCCGTGCCGCCGGGGCAGTTCGACCCTGATCCGCGGAAGACGACGTAGCTCCCCTTCGAGGTCGTGTACGCCGCAGCAGCGCTGATGATGTTGCCGTTCGACACCTGCGTCTTGGCCAGCGGAGTCGCGTCCATCCCGCCCAGGTTGGCGCGGTTGAGGAGATATGCGTTTTGGTCCTTACCGAGCGCGACCACCAGCGCCGACGGTGTAGCGCCCGGGACGTTGACCAGGATCGGGGACGTCCCGCCCATGTCCGCATCGGCTTTGTCGAGATCGACCCAATTGCTGGCAGCGAAGAAATCAGTCGTGACAGGCGTTGCTGCGGTGGCCGGCGAGACCAATGTGGTCGGGAATTTGTATACGGTCTCGCTGTCTCCCCAGTCGGTCCAATCGCTGTTGTTCGTGCCCGAGCTGGTATTCGGTCCAGCGCTGGCCGACGACTTCGAGTTCCCCGTCGCGAAGAAGAGCGACGTCCCATCCGAGGCCGCGCCCGTCGAGCCCCAGATGCCGCCGGCGATCTTCCGTGTCGCCCAGGCGGTCACTGCCGGCGTGCCGGTCGTCGTGATCCCGACCATCCAGCCGTGGTACCCGTCGCAGTCGCCCACGTGACCGCTGAACGGGATGAAGACCTTGCCCCCGAGCAGGGTCAGCGCCGCCCGCTGGTTCTGTAGCGTCGACTGAAACGTCGTCGCGCCCGAGGTGGCCTTGGCGTTCAGATCGACCGGCCAGTTCGGCTGTTCGGCTCCGCTGTCGGCGTTGATGGCGTGCACCATGTGCTTGGCCGTTGCCGTCGTATCTGTCGTCATCGCATCGAGGTAAATAATCCGGTTGGTCCCGTCGATGACCGGCGTCCCCGTGACCCCCAGCGGAGTGATGTTTCCGCAGGGAAGCCCCGACGAGACCCCCGTTCCGACCGACTTGGCCGGCCAGACCTTCGCGCCGGTCGAGGCGTTAAACGCGTAGACATTGTCGCTCTCGGTCGCGACGATCACCTCGTCTGGCGTGCTCCCGCTGCCCGCCAGGTAAAGCGGCGCGGCGTAGACGTTCCCGGTCACCGTCGCGCCGGCGAACGAGGTGTCGATGGCCATGTTGGCGACCGCGCACTGCGGGAACGCGCCATCGATGTAGAGACCGTCCCGCGCCAGATCGTTGTGATGCTGCAGGACCGACACGCCGGTCGGTGCAACCGGGTTGCACCCGGTGGCGCCGCCCGCCGCGCCCCCGGTCCCGGTTGCGCCGCCGGCCCCACCCGTGCCGCTCGCGCCGCCCGTCCCGGTCGCGCCACCCGTGCCGTTCGCGCCGCCCGTCGCGCTCGACCCGCCCGTGCCGCCTCCGTCGCCCGAGCTGCTCTTGGAGGATCCACAGCCGAACGACAGCAACGCCAAGCTGGTCAGCAGGAGAGATCGGCTCGCAAACAGAGGTCGGGTCATAGCGTCACCCCTTTTCTTAGTGAACGTCGGACGGCGTTCGTCATCGAGCGAACTTTGCACGGGGAATCCAGAGCGCCAGGTTCCTGATGTTACGTCACACCGACCTTCCGCACGCAAATTTTGACGCGTCCGCTATCCCCGGCTCCAGTGGCTGACGCCGGCGTGCGTCTTGTCGATGACGGAGAGCAGCTCGCTGCGGTGCTCCAGGTTGCCGACGAAGTCGATCTCCGAGGCGTTGACCACCAGCAGCGGGCCCTCGTTGTAGGCGAAGAAGAACTCGGCGTAGGCGCGCGCGACCTCTTCGACGTACTCGGCGCGGATGGGGCGCTCCTCGGCGCGGCCCCGCTTGCGGATCCGATCGAGCAGCACGTCGGTGCGCGCTTGCAGGTAGACGACCAGGTCGGGGGTCACCGTGCGCGGCTTCAGCATCTGGTAGATGCGGTCGTAGAGCGCCAGCTCGTCGTTCGACAGGTTGAGGACGGCGAACAGCCGATCCTTGGCGAACAGGTAGTCGGAGACGATGCCCCCCTGAGAAAAGAGATCGCCCTGCGCCAGCTCCCCCTGCTGCGCATAGCGCTGGAGCAGGAAAAAGAGCTGCGCCGACATCGCGTGGCGCCGCCGGTCCTTGTAGAAGGATCCGAGGAACGGGTTCTCTTCGGGGCTCTCGCGGATGATTCGCGCCGACAGCGAGTCACTCAGGATCTCCGCCAGGCTCGACTTGCCGGCCCCGATCGGCCCTTCGACGGCGATGTATCGTGGCCTGGCGCTCCGCACCGCCCCCCACCTATACCTCGCCGGCCAGCAGCGCGTCGAGCGGAGGTCGGCTGCGCCGGCCGGAGCTCATGGTGGGAGGTTCGGAACCCTCTCAGGGTTCTGATCCAGCGCGGGGAAGCCGACCAGGAGCTCCGTGCGGGCGCGGGTCGGGCGCGCGGACGGCGGCAGGCGCAGCCGCGCGACGACCGCCCGCTCCAGACAGCGCGCGAGATCGGCGTTCTCGGGCGCCGGAAGCTTGACCACCGCCGACGTGACCCGGCCGCGGGCGTCGATCGCGAGCTCGACGGCCAGCCGAAGCGGGAGGCGCCCGGTCGCCAGCGCCGGCGCGGCGTCGAAGCAGTCATCGAGGATCGTCGCTTGCTCGCGCCAGGCGGCGTCGACGAGCGGTGCCGCCGCGCCCCCGGTCGACAAAACCGTTCCGACCGCCATGACGCGCGGCCCTCTCGACGCCCGGCGCGCCGCTGCCGCTCCCCGCGCGAGGTCGTCGAGGTGGGACTGCGCCTGACGCGCCCAGCGGCTGGCCGGCGCCTGGGCCAGAAACTCGTGGAAGGCCTCCGCCGCCTCGTCGCGGCGCCCGGCGGCCGCCCGGGCCAGCCCCAGGTAGTAGTAGACGTCGCCCGCCGGGACGAAGAAGAGATCGGCGTCGGGGAGGGTCGCCACCGTCAACACCGCGGTCGTCGCGTCGAGCGCCAGCGCTCGCCGCATCGTCTCGTGAGCTGCGCGCGGTTGGCCGTCGCGATCGAGCGCAACCGCCAACCCGAGCAGCGCCAGCAGCAGATCCTGCGCATGCTCGCGCGGGTCGTCGAACCGCAGAGTCGGCCGAGTCGCGGCGGCGATCGCGTCTCGGTAGCAGGCCTCCGCCGCACGCAGCTGACCGTCGGCCATCAGGACCTCGCCCAAGTTGGCGTAGACGGAGGATTCGGCCGCGCCAGCTGCGAGGGCCTCGCCGTAGGCGGCCGCAGCTTCGGCATAGCGACCGTGGGTGGTCCGTTCGATCGCCAAGGAGAACCAGCCAGCCGTGTCGTCGCCCCCCCGCGAACCTCGATCGCCGGGCGCGGCGCGGAGCCAAAAGGGGCCGCCCGGCTCGGGCGCGGGCGGCGGGGGCGCCGCGTGGACCGCCGGCGAAACGAGCGCCACGACCGCGATCGAAAGCGCGCCGCGGAGTCGCACCAGACGCGCGGACCAACGACCGCCGCCCATGTTGCCAGTATAGCGCGCCTCTTTTTTCGACTTGCGGTAGTCTCGGGTCGTGCCGCCCGCCGATCGTTCTGGCCCTTCGGCCTCGGGAGCCATCGCGCTCGACCCGGAGGAGAGCGGCTCCATCCCCGTCTCGGCGCTCCCGCGGGCGATCGATCCGGCGCTTGGCGAGGCGCAGTCGGGCCGCCGCAACGCCGAGGAGATTCAGCTCATCGCGCGCTGCGTGGCCGGCGACGTCGAGGCCTTCCGGCCGCTCGTCCAGCGCTACCAGCGGCTGGCGTTCTCGGTGGCCTTCCGGATGCTGGGGAGCCGCGCCGACGCCGAGGACATCGCCCAGCAGGCCTTCGTCGACGCCTTCAATGCCCTCGATCGCTTCCGCGACGAGGGGCGCCCGCACGCCTTCTCCACCTGGCTCTTGCGCATCGCGGTCAACCGCTCGAAGGACGTGCTCAAGTCGAAGCGGCGGACCGAGCAGCCGCTCGACCGCGAGGTGCACGGCGGTGAGGCGGCGTTCGCCTACGATCCGCCGACGCCGGAGACCAACGCCTCGCACGGCGAACGGCGGGCGCACCTCGGCGCCGCGCTGCTCAAGCTCCCCACCAAGTACCGCGAGGTGCTGATCCTGCGCGACGCCGAGGACCTCTCGTACGAGGAGATCCGCGGCATCCTGCGGCTGCCCATCACCACCCTCAAGATCCGCGTCGTGCGCGGGCGGGCGATGTTACGTGAGCTGGTGGAGCGCTGCGGGGTCACTTAGTGAACGTGGAGTCACCGAACCGCCGTATGACCGAGCTCGCCCACCTGCGCGACGACGTCACCCCGCCCCCCAATCTGGTCGCCCGCGTCATGACCCGCGTGTCGGAGCCACGCCTGCCCTCGCTCTGGCAGTGGCTGCAGCGGCCGTTCCTGATCGAGATCCGGATCTCGCCGCTGGTCCTCATCGGCCTGGCGCTGGCGCTGGGCACCGCGTTCGTCTACGTCGGCGCGACGCTCAAGTAGCCGGGCGCCTCAGGCGCGGACGTCGACGCAGAGGACGAACGTCCGGTTGTGGACGGCGTCTCGGAAGCAGGTGCTGATCGTGCGGCAGAGCTGCCCGCCGGCCAGGGAGACGTAGGGGTCGGTGGTGTACTTCGCCAGCTCGACGTCGATGAGCACGTAGAAGTACTCCTTGAGCGAATGGTCGGTCCCCTTGGCCGCCGGCCGGAACATCGCGCCGCCCGAGCGCTCCGTCATCCCGGCGCCGCAGATCGTCTCGGTCACCTGCACGCCGGCGTCGTCGAGAACGTAGAGGCAATCGATCTTGGGGTACTCGCCCACCAGGCGCGCCAGGAGGGCGTCGAACTCGGGGGGCGAGGCGCTGGTGAGGTCACAGAGGATCCGGTTGAGGATCATGTTGAAGCGGCGGTACTCCGTCTTGCGCTCGTTGATCTGGCCGACCATGTGGCTCTTGAACGCGCGCGCCAGCGGCTCGATCCCTTCGGCGGCGCGCTCGAACCCGCCGTTGTCGAAGGTCGTCGCGGCGCCGGGACGGCCGAGGAAAAATCCCTGCAGCAGGTCGGCCCCGAGCTCGAGCGCCGTCACCGCCTCCGCCTCGGTCTCGATCCCTTCGGCGACCACCAGCGCGCCGATGCGGCGCGAGAGACTGACTAGGCTCTTGAAGGTCTCCTGCTTGTAAAAGTCGCCGTCGA
Source organism: Polyangia bacterium (assembly GCA_036267635.1). Classification (GTDB taxonomy): domain Bacteria; phylum Myxococcota_A; class Polyangia; order Fen-1088; family Fen-1088; genus JADGRB01. Next base: position 5,264 of record DATAVR010000186.1, read on the forward strand.
CGCCGGTGATCAGGCTGCGGTCGATCTTGATGACGTCGGGGCGAAAGAGCGGGATGCGGTCGAGGTTGGAGTGGCCGGCGCCCACGTCGTCCAGCACCACCAGGAAGCCGCGTTCGCGCAAGGCGGTCGCCAGCTCGCCGAACCGCCCCACGTCGTCCAGCCGCGATTCGAGGAACTCCACTCCGATGTTGCGCGGGTCGAGCCCCGGGGCGCGAACGAGCGTCTCGAGCTGGGAGGCCAGCGCCGACGGCTTCGACATCCCGGTCAGATCGAGGTTGAGAAAAAGCAGCAGCTCGTCCGGGCGGGCCCGCAGCCGGTTGAAGGTGCGGACCGCGCTCTCGCGGCAGAGGTCCTCCACGGCGCCCGCGATCCCCTCGGCCGCGGCCAGCTTGAACAGCGTGGTGGGCGCGATCAGATCGCCGCGCGGACCGACGCCGCGCGAGAGCGCCTCCAGCCCGACGACGCTCTTGCGGCGCACCGAGAAGATTGGCTGGAAGTGCGTGGTGACACGCCTCGCTTCGACCAGCGAGTGCAGTGGCGCGCGAAGCTCTGGATCGGTGTGGAGCAACATCGGTGACCCCGTGTGGTTGATGTAGGCAGGGTCATCGGCACGCTTTTAGAAGCGCCTGAGGCGATCACTGACGAATTGACCAAAGCGAAACAAAAATGCCACGCGCGGCGTCGTCTGGAAGTTACAAGTCCAGGTCCGCCTGGGCGGCGCGCTCCATGATGAACTTGAAGCGCGCCTCGACGTCCTTCCCCATCAGCTCCGTCAGAACTCTGTCGGTCTCCGTCACGTCGTCGACCGTCACGCGCAGCAGGCGCCGGGTGGCCGGATCGAGCGTGGTGCGGCGCAGCTCGTCGGGCTGCATCTCGCCGAGGCCCTTGAAGCGCATGATGTCGGGGCGCGCGTTCTTGGGAAATCCGGCGACGATGCGGGTGCGGTCCGGCTCGTCGAGCGCCCAGAAGGTCTCCTTGCCGTAGTCGACGCGGAAGAGCGGCGGCTGCGCCAGGTAGACGAACCCGCCCGAGACGAGCGGCTGCAGGTGGCGGTAGAAGAACGTCAGCAGCAGCGTCGCGATGTGGTGGCCGTCGGAGTCGGCGTCCATCAGCAAGATGATCTTGTGGTAGCGCAGGCGATCGATCTTGAAGTCGGCGCCCACGCCGCAGCCGAGCGCCGAGACGACGTCCTGCAGCTCCTTGTTCTCCAGCACCTTTTGCAGTGAGGCCTGCTCGGTGTTGAGCACCTTGCCCCGCAGCGGGAGGATCGCCTGCGTCTTGCGCTCGCGCCCCTGCTTGGCCGAGCCGCCGGCCGAATCCCCTTCGACGATGAAGAGCTCGCTCTTGCCGGGATCGGTCGACGAGCAGTCGGCCAGCTTGCCCGGCAAGTTCAGCCGGTGCGAGACCGCCGTCTTGCGCGACACCGCCTGCGCCGCCGCGCGCGAGGCCTCGCGCGCCTTGGCCGCCAGCGCGATCCGCTCGACGATCTGCGCGCCGGCGGTCTTGTTGCCGAGCAGGAAGGTCTCCAGCGCCGGGCGAACCGCGCCGTCGACCTGCGCCTGCGCCTCCGGGCTGCCCAGCCGCTCCTTGGTCTGCCCCTGAAATTGCGGCTCCTGCAGGTAGATCGAGAGGACGCCGACCAGACCCTCGCGGATGTCCTCGGCGGTCAGCGTGACCCCCTTGGGGGCCAGGTTCGAGGTTTCTATGAACGCGCGCACCGCCTTGACGATGGCGGCGCGAAAGCCCTGCTCGTGCGTGCCACCCGAGATGGTGGGGATGCCGTTGACGTAGGAGCGGATGGTCTCCTCGTGCGACTCGGTCCACTGCATCGCCACCTCGATGCGAAACCCGGCCTCGCCGGAGCGCTCGAAGTAGAAGACCTGCGGCGCGGTCGGCGGCTTGCCGCGATCGACGACCAGCTTGGTGAGAAAGTCGGCGATGCCGCCGGGGTGCTCGAAGGTCTCCGTCGTCTTGGCGCCCTCATCCTTGAAGACGATCGAGAGGCCCTTGTGCAGGAAGGCCTTGGCGTCGAGACGGAAGCGGATCGTCTCGGCGGAGAAGGACTGTTTGCCGAAGATCTCGGGATCGGGGTGGAAGCTGATCGAGGTGCCGGTGCCGCGCGCAGCGCCGACCTTGCGCAGCTTGCTGACCGCCTTGCCGCGCTCGTACTTCTGCTCCCAGAGCGCGCCGTCGCGGCGAACCTCCGCCGTCAGCTGGTCCGACAGCGCGTTGACCACCGACGAGCCGACGCCGTGCAGGCCCCCCGAAAACTGATATTGCCCCGACGAAAACTTGCCGCCCGCATGCAGTGTGGTCAGCACCAGCTCCAGCGCCGACTTCTTGTACTGCTTCTTGACGTCGACCGGAATGCCGCGCCCGTTGTCGCCCACGGTGACCGACCTGGCGTCGGCGTGCAGCGTCACCTCGATGCGGGTGCCGTAGCCGTTGATCACCTCGTCGACGGAGTTGTCGACGATCTCCCACAGCAGGTGGTGGTACCCCTTGGTGTCGGTCCCCCCGATGTACATCCCGGGGCGCTTGCGGACGGGCTCCAGCCCTTCCAGGACGGTGATGTCGTCTGAGGTGTAGCTACCGGTCGTCACGTCAGTTCACTCAGCTCGGTCCGTCAGTTCAGAAGCGCCGCCGGCGGCACCGGCAAGGGGACGGTGACGCGCACGATCTTGGTCTTGCGCTTGAGGGCGTGGCCCTTGCCGCCGCGCGCGGTGACGGAGAAGCGGCCCGGACCGACCGGCAGCTCCTTGCCGTCGTCGGTCTCGGCGATGATCACGTCCTTGTCGCGCGCCGCGCCGACGCCGAAGCCGACCACCGCGGCGTCGCCCGCCTTGATGACGATGACGCCACGCCCGGGGTTGGCCAGCTCGGGGATCTCGGCGGCCTTGCAGAGCAGCGCGCGCGCGTCGCTGGTCACGACGCAGACCACGTCCTTGTCGCCGGCCAGCATCACGCCGACGATCTCGTCCCCTTCGGCCGGCTTGGCGAAGCGGCGCCCGGCGCGCGTCGAGAGCTCCCGGTGCACCTCGAAGCCGAAGCGCAAACCGAAGCCGTTCTTGCTGACGGCCACGGCCAGCGTCCCCTTGGGCGCGTCCTTCTCGCTGACCGAGAGGGCGCCGACCACCCGCTCGCCGTCGCGAAAGTTGAACAGCTTCTGCACCGGCTCGCCGTACCCCGTCGAGGCCGGCACGTCGTTGATGCGCAGGACGTAGGCGCTGCCAAGGTTAGAGAAGATCGCCATCGGCTCCTTGGTCGAGCCGCGAACGACCGACAAGATGGCGTCCCCTTCGCGCAGGCGGGTCGCCGAGAGATCCTTCACCTCGCGCACGCGCTTCAGCCAACCGTCGCGCGAGAGGATGACGGTGACCTCCTCGTCGACGATGAAGTCCTCGGCGACGAACTCCGTCTCCTCTCCCCCGGCCCCGCCGATCTTGGTGCGCCGCTTGTCCTCGAAGCGCCCGGCCACCTCGGTGATCTCGCTCCGCACCACGCGCAGGAGCTTGCGCTTGTCGCCCAGGATCGACTCAATCTCCTTGGCGTGACCCTTCTTCTCGGCCAGCTCGGCGAGGATGAGGTTGATCTCCAACCGGGCCAGCTTGTAGAGCTTCAGCTCGAGGATGGCGTCGGTCTGCTCGTCCGACAGCTCGAAGCGCTTCGACAGCTTGACCGCGGCGTCGGCCTTGCCATCCGACTTGCGGATGATCCGGATCGCCTCGTCGAGCATGTCGAAGATGAGGGCGAAGCCCTCGAGGATGTGGATGCGGCGCCGCAGCTCGGCCAGCTCGAACTCGAACCGCCGCCGCACGGTCTGCTCGCGGAAGACCAGGAACTCGCGCAGCATCGCCGCCAGATCGACCTTCACCGGCGCCGCGATCTCGCGGTTCTCGGTGGGAAAAAGACAGGTCAAGTTGACGTGGAATCCGGTCTCCAGCGGCGTGTGCTTGTAGAGGTACGCCATGACCAGGTTGGGATCGGCGCCCTGCTTCAGCTCCAGCACGATGCGGACGTCGTCGGTCGACTCGTCGCGCACGTCGACCAGCATCGGAAGCTTCTTGTCGATGATGACATCCGCGATCCGCTCGACCAGGCCCGACTTGGTGAGCGCGTAGGGGATCGAGGTGATGATGACGTGGTCGCCGGACTTCTCACCGGACTTCTCACCGGACTTGCCGCCCGACTCGGTCCTCCATTCGCCGCGCACGCGCACGCCCCCCTGCCCCGTCTCGTAGATGTCGCGCAGCTCTTTCTTGTTGTTGGTGATCTGCCCGCCGGTCGGAAAGTCGGGCCCCTTGATGTACTTGAGGAGATCCTTCGTCTCGAGCTTGGGATCGTCGAGCATCGCCACCGCCGCCGCGCAGACCTCGCCCAGGTTGTGGGGCGGGATGTTGGTGGCCATGCCGACGGCGATCCCGGTGCAGCCGTTGATGAGGAGATGCGGCACCTTGGCCGGCAGTACGATCGGCTCCTCAGTGGTGCCGTCGTAGGTGGGACGAAAGTCGACCGTCCCCTGCTTGATCTCGTCGAGGAGATCCATCGCCAGCGGCGCCAGGCGCGCCTCGGTGTAGCGGTAGGCGGCCGGCGCGTCGCCGTCGAGCGAACCAAAGTTGCCGTGGCCGTCGACCAGCGTGGTGCGCATCGAGAACCCCTGCGCCATGCGCACCATCGCCTCGTAGCAGGAGCTGTCGCCATGCGGGTGAAATTTTCCCAGCACCTCGCCGACGATCTGCGCGCACTTGCGGAACTTGGCGTCCGGGTAGAGGTGGAGGTTGGCGTACATCGCGTAGAGAATCCGGCGCTGCACCGGCTTCAGGCCGTCGCGCACATCGGGGAGCGCGCGCGAGGTGATGACGCTGACCGCGTAGTTCAGGTAGCGCCGCTGCGCCTCGAGCACGAGCGACGCGTCGGCCGGCGGAGGCGGATCGTCGCCGCCCGCACCACCGGCGCCGCCGCGCTTGCGACCGCGCCCACCGCCGTCGGCAGCGCCCGCGGTCTTGGGCTTGGCATCGCCGGCGAGAAGATCCAGCTGTCGGATGGCCATCGGGCTAAGGTGGCATGGACCCTAAAGGAGCGGGATCCGAATTGCAAGAACGCCGCGGGCCCCCGTCACTTCTCCTCCGTGCCCTCGCCTTCGCCCTCGCGGTCGTCCTCGCGGTCGTCCTCACGTCCCTGGGCGGCGCGCTCGCTTCCGCGCGCCCGAAGACCGACGCGGCGCCGTCGACAGCTCTGCCGAAGAGCTACGCGCGCGACGTCGCGCCGGTGCTCGATCACTGGTGCATCGCCTGCCACCACGGCGACGAGCCGCACGGCGGCCTGCGGCTCGACAGCTTCGCCGGCGTCCTGCGTGGCGGCGACACCGGCCCGGCGATCATTCCAGGCGATCCGGACGGAAGCCTGCTGCTCGCCAAGATCGAGCGCCGCGATCGCCCCTCGATGCCGCCGCGGCGGCGGTTCCCCGCGCCGCTGACGGCGCTCATCCGCGCCTGGATCGCCGCCGGCGCGCCCCCCTGACGGGATCGTCCGCAGGCGAGCGACTACTGGCAGGTCTTGAGGTCGACGGTCACGGACGTTCCGCCGGGGGCCGGAATGATGCCGAGATCGACGCCGCCGGCGCAGGAGCTGGAGCGAACGATGGCGTTGGTGGACGACGTGCAATCGACGGGTCCGGCGAAGACATTTCCTTCCGCGGAGAGCGCGAGCGCCGTCTGCCCCGGCGACATGCTGAGACAGAGACCGGCCAGGTTGGGGTTCGACCCGGCGGAGGCTTGTAGCTGGTTGAGCCCGGGGTCGCCGGCGACACCGAGATCGATCCCGGCCAGATCGTTCGACGCCGGACTGGGGTCAGACGAGGTGATCAAGAGGCCGTTGAGCTTGTTGTCGAGCAGCACGCTGCGGCGCACCTTCACCTTCTCGCCGCCGAAGAGCTGCATGCCCTGCTTGACGTTCCCCCAGGTGACGAGCCCGCTCACCGTCGAGCGCGGCGCGGCCCCGGCGGTCTCGAAGATCTCCAGGCCGTCAAAGGCATTCCCGGAGACGACCACCGTCCCCTGGCCGTTCGCCGGCAGCACCGGAGCGCCGCTGATGTTGAGCACCGCAGCGCCCGTCACGTAGATGCCGTGCTCGGTGTTGCCGGTGAAGCTGGTGGTCGACTGGCCGCCGCCGACGATGATGTTCACGGTGCCGCCCGCCACGTTGAGGCCGTCGTGGTGCTTGCTGGCGCTCCCCGCATTGCTGACGTTCACCCCCTGGCCGATGTTGAGCGTGCCGCTCACGACCGCGATGCCGTTGCCGCCGCTCTGCTGCACGGTCACGTAGGAGATCGCCGTCGTCTTGCCGGCGCCCGGCGAGACACCGATGCCGATCCCCGAGCTGTTCGATGCGCCGTCGATGGTGATCGGCGCCGAAGCATCGGGGGCGATCACGGCCTGGTCACCCACCAACCGGAAGCCGCCGAACGAGGTGTCGCTGCCGGCCGGCATGTTGACCCGGATGGGACCGGTCTTGGTGGAGATGGCGACGTTGGCCGGAACGACGATGGGGAGCGTCTCGGCGGCGTCGAGGCTGACGGTCTGGCCCGACTCGCCGACGATCACGATCTTCGTCCCGATCGCCCCGACGGTGCTGGCCACCGCGAGCGCGTGGGTCACGGTCTTGAAGCTGCAGCTCGGCGTGGCGATGCCGGCGGCGATCCCGCTGCCGGTGGCGGTCGCGTCGTCGCCGTTCAAGGGATCGACGAAGTAGGTGTTGCCGGTGGCCGCCGAGCAGCCGGTGCAGCTGTTGTTCACGCAGCGGAAGGTCGAGCCGAAGCTGGGGTTGCCCGCGCAGTCGGCATCGACGCAGCAGTTTCCGGAGGTGCAGAGGTCGTTGCAGCAGAAGTCGGCACCGTTGGCGGCGCAGGGACCGCTGGTGCTGCAGGTCGCGGTGACGCAGGTGCCGGTCAGCGGCTGGCCGGTCGCCGTCTCGCAGATGGTCGACGAGCCGTAGACCGGATCGGACTGGCATTGCGCATCGCCGGAGCAGGCGCCGCAATCGTTGGCGGTGACGGCGCCGCAGATGAGACCGGCGTTCAAGCCGGCACAGTCGGAGCTGGTGCCGTGACAGTCGCCCAGCTGACAGATCCCCTGGTAGCAGATGTTTCCCGCGCCGTACGAGGCGTCGGCGATGCACTGAGCGTCGGTGCTGCAGGGCCCGCAGGTGTCGGCTTGCGAGATGCCGCAGAGCTGTCCGGTCGGGCAGTCGAACGACTGGCCGTGGCAGTCGCCCGAAACGCAACCGCCCGCGACGCAGACGGTGGTGACGCCGTAGGCGCTGTCGGACTGGCAGGCAGCGTCGCTCCCACAGGCCTTGCAAGAGTGCGTCGGCTGGTCGCAGAGCTGACCGCCGGTGCAGTCGGCCGAGGCGTGGCAGTTGCCGGCGACGCAGACGTTGCCGATGCAGACGTGCTGCGGCCCGTATGCGGTGAGGCAAGCCGCGTCGTTCGCGCAGGGGCCACAGGTGTGGGTGGCGCCGTCGCAGATCTCGCCGCCGCCGCAGTCGCTCGTCGCGTGGCAGGTGCCCGACACGCAGGCGCCGCCGATGCAGAGGTGGTTGTTGCCATAGCCGGCGGTGCAGTCGCTGTCGAGCGCGCAGGGCCCGCAGGTGAACGCGCTGGCGTTGCAGATCCCGCCGTTCGGGCAGTCGGGCGAGGTGCGGCACTGGCCGACGATGCAGCTGCCGTTGATGCAGAGCTCGCCCGAGCCGTAGGCGCCGATGCAGGCCCGGTCGGTGCTGCAGGGGCCGCACATGTGCGAGGCGACGCCGCAGACGAGCCCCGGCGTGCAGTCAGTCGCGGCGCGGCAGTTGCCTGCCACGCAGCTGCCGCTGAGGCAGAGCTGCGGGCCGGAATAGTTGGCCATGCAGGTCGCGTCGTCGGGACAGGGGATGCAGGTCAACGTCGTCAGGTCGCAGATACGGCCGCCGCCGCAGTCGCTGGTCTGGCGGCAGTTGCCGGCGACGCAGCTCCCATTCACGCAAAGGTGGTTGGCCCCGTAGCCCGACTGGCAATCACCGTCGGTGCCGCAGTCGGTGCAGGTGAAGGCCGCGTCGCAGATCTTCCCGTTCGTGCAGTCGGTCGCCTGCCGGCATTCCCCCGCGACGCAGCCGCCGGAGACGCACAGGTGATCGGCGCCGTAGGACGCCATGCACGCGCTGTCGCTCCCGCAGGAGGTGCAGAGGTTGCCGACGCAGAGCTTGCCGTTGCTGCAGTCGCTGAACGTGTGGCAGTCGCCGGCGATGCAGGCCCCCCCCACGCAGACGTGCTGCGGCCCGTACCCCGAGCGGCAAGCGCTGTCGCTGGGACAGGGGACGCAGGTGTGGCTGACGCCGTCGCAGACCTGCCCATTGGTGCAATCGGATGCCGTCTGGCAGCCGCCGGCGCCGCCCGCGCCCGCCAGGCCGCCCGTGCCCGCCACGCCGCCCGTCCCGCTCACGCCCGCCACACCGCCCGTCCCGCTCACGCCCGCCGCACCGCCCGTTCCACTGCCGGCTTGGCCCCCGTTGCCTCCCGCGGCGCCCGCTGCTCCGCCCGTGCCGCCAACGCTCCCGCCGGTTCCACCTCCACCTTTGCCGCCGCTCCCGCCTCCGACACCCGCTCCACCTCCCGCGCCGCCAAGGCTCCCGCCCGAACCGCCAAAGCTGCCGCCAGCACCGGCTCCCCCCGTACCCCCGCCCGCTTGCCCGCCACCGCCGCCGCCCGCGTCCACACCGCCGCCACCATCCGCCCCAATTCCCGCCGCGCCCCCGCCGCCGTCCTGGCCGCCACCGCCTGAGCCGCCGGTTGCCCCTCCGGTGCCGCTCGCATCGGGTCTGGCCAGCAGGTTGTCACCGCAAGCCGCCGCGCCAACGGCCATCACGAAGACGGCAAGAAAGGATTTGAGGATCCCCGGCGTCGGGCGGATTTGCATCGCGCGGTGACCTCGACAGATTTCTGTCAGAACTTGACCACCGGCGTCAGCGAGCCTGCTGACGAGATTGGGGTGTAGTGTTGCTGCCGTGCGCCGCGCCGCCGCCCTGGTCATGGCCTGCGCGCTCGTCTGGTCGCTGGCGGCTCCGGCCTGGGCGGTGGTCTACGGGAGCGACGATCGGGTCGACGCGGCGCAGGAGACCGACCCCGCGCTCCGGTCGCTGGCGACGGGGTCGACGGCGGCCCTCGTCGCGCCCTGGAACCTCCGCTTCGCGGCCGACGGCACGGTCGGCGTAGACGCCGCGCCGTTGTCGGCCTGGGACAGCTACTGCCCGGGAACGCCGTTTGTCGCCCAGCCGACCGCCGCCACCTGCGGTGGGATTCTCATCGACGATGATCTCTTGCTCACGGCCGCGCACTGCCTGTCGCGGGTGCCGAGCTGTCGGTCGTACGCCTACCTCTTCGGGTACGCCGAGAGCCAGCCGGACACTGTCGACCCGCTCACGCGGGCCCAGGTCTATGGCTGCCGCGCCGTCCCCGTCTCCTTCGAGAGCCCGCCCGACGCCGACACCCACCTCGACTACGCGGTGGTGCAGCTCGACCGACCGGTCGACGCCGAGCGGTCGCCGGTCGGCTTTGCCGCGGCCCCGGCGTTGTCCGAGGGCGAGGCGGTCACCACGATCGGATTCCCCAGCGGGCTGCCCGCGAAGATCGATCCTTCGAATGTGCTCGATCCGCGCTCGGCCACGCTCGACTACTTTTCGATGGCCAGCGACACGTTCGAAGGGAGCTCCGGCTCGGGCGTCTACGATGCGGGCGACAATCTGATCGGCGTCTTCGCGCGCGGCACCGCCGACTTCGTCAGCGAGGGCGGCTGCCGTGCGGTCCGGGTGGTGACGACGCCCGATCCGTCGTCGGCCGAGTCAGCGACCTACATCGCCCCGGTGATCGCCGCTCTCTGCGGCGCCGGCTGGCCGAGCGCCAGGCTGTGCGGAACGACGCCGACCTGCGGCGACGGAATTTGTTCGCCGCCCTCCGAGACGACCGCCAGCTGCTCCGCCGACTGCCCGGCCCCCAGCTGCGGCGACGGCCTGTGCGAGATCTCCGAATGGGACAGCTGCCCCGCCGACTGCGGCGATGGCCGCGCCGCGACGCTCCCCGACGGTTGGTATTGCCAGCCCGAATGGTACGCCGACGGCAACACCTGCGACTGCGACTGCGGCGCGCCCGATCCCGACTGCGGACCGCCGAGCGCGACACCCGCCTGCGCCAGCTACGGCCCCGGCGGACGGACGCCATCGCCCGGCAGCGGCGGCTGCTCGGTAGGACCGAGCGCCGACCACGACCCGGTGGCCATTGCCGGCGGCTCTCTGTTCGGCGCCCTGGTGGTCTTCCGCCGGCGGCGGAAAACCCGCAGGCCCCGTCGCTAGGACTCGAGCTTCTTGCGCTTCCAGCCGCGGGGCGGGCGCTTCTCGGCCGCGTTCGAATTCGGGGGCGAGTAGTCGATCCAGCGGTAGCTGGGGGGCGAGCGAACGTCGATGTGGACGAACTGGCTGCGCGGGTAGATGCCGATCCCCATGCCCCCGCGATCGAGCGTCTGTGCGAACGCCTGGATCTTCTTCGGGCTGATGCCGGCGATCCGGATGTCGGTGGCGCGCCCCTTGAAGTGGTTGCTCGACTGTTTGCGCTGGTTGCGGAAGCCCGAGACGATCTCCAGCGGCTTGCCGCCGAAGTGATCGTAAATGTGCGACAGCATCGTGAGCAGCTGCGGGTCCATCGGCTTCTCGACGTCGGTGCGGCGGCAGCGGAGGATGTGGTTCAACTGATCGAGCGCGTCGAGGCTGTACGAGCCGTCCTCATTGTAGATGTTGACCTTGACCGGATCGTCGTTCGGATTGTTGATGCTGACCATCGCCAGGTTCCCCGACGGGCGTGGCAACGGCTCGCTGCGCAGCTGGTTTTCCGGAACGACGTGGCCGATGAACCGCCCGTGATGGCCCTTCTTCGCGTGGCGCCGGTGCCCGTGCGCCGGCTTGGCGGCGGGCGCCTCGTCGCCGGAGTCGCCGGCCGCTTCGGCGGATGGCGGAAGCGGGGCGTCGGCGGCAGGCGCAGCCTCGGCGCCTTCGTCGCCCGACGCGGCGTGGACGCGGGGCGCGAATCCGAAGAGCAGCACCAACGCCGCTCCGAGGGCCATCCGGCGAAACATGGACATATAAGGTGGTCCAGTCTTCGTGAGCCGGTCAACGAAAAAAATCCAGGCCGGGTAGGTTGTACACCTACCTGGCCCGCGTCCCGCCTACGTGATCCCGCCTCCGTGGTCCCCGCAGCTGCGCGGTCCGCTACGCGCGCTGCGGCGCCGGCACGTGACTCGGAACGTGGAGCAGATCGATGGCCAGCCGCTCGGCGACGCTGAAGATCCGCTCGTCCCGATAGAACTCGCCATAGACGATGCGCCGGATGCCGGCGTTGGCGATCTGCTTGAAGCAATTCCAGCACGGGCTGGCGGTCACGTAGATCGAGCCGCCGTCGATCATCACGCCGTTCTTGGCCGACTGAATGATGGCGTTGGCCTCGGCGTGGATGGTGGCGACGCAGTGATCGTTCTCCATCATGTGCCCGGCGTCGGTGCAGTGGGGCATGCCGCGGATCGATCCGTTGTAGCCGGTGGAGAGGATCGTCCGGTCGCGCACGATCACCGCGCCGACGAACTTGCGCGGGCAGGTCGAGCGCGACGCCACCACCTGCGCGATGTTCATGAAGTACTGATCCCAAGGCACCCGCTCGTCCATGAACGTCGTTTTAACACGCGGGGTGGGCGCTGCGCGGGACTTGGGGGGTTCCTTTGGTAGTATCCGCCGGCCGTGGACTGGAAAGCGACGCTCAACCTCCCCAAGACCGACTTCCCCATGCGCGCCGATCTGGCGCGGCGTGAGCCCGAATGGCTCGCCCGCTGGGCGCGCGACAAACAGTACGAGCGGATTTTGGAGGCGCGCGACAAGGAGGGGGCGCCGCCGTTCGTGCTCCACGACGGTCCACCCTACGCGACGGGCGCCATCCACTACGGAACGGTGCTCAACAAGGTGCTCAAGGACATCGTCGTCCGGTCGCAGCTGATGATGGGCAAGCGGGCGGTGTTCCGCCCCGGCTGGGACTGCCACGGGCTGCCGATCGAGCAGCAGGTCGAAAAGGAGCTGGGGCCGAAGGCGCGGGAGCTGAGCGCCACCGACTTCCGCAGCCACTGTGAACGGCACGCGCTCAAGTTCGTCGACATCATGCGCACCGAGTTCAAGCGGCTCGGCTGCCTCGGCAACTGGGACGATCCCTACCTGACGCTCTCGAAGGACTACGAGGCGGCGATCGCGCGCCAGCTGGCCGGGTTCGTGCGCGCCGGGCTCGTCTACCGCGACAAGAAGCCGGTGCACTGGTGCCTCACCCACCACACCGCGCTGGCCGAGGCGGAGGTCGAGTACGAGGACCACACCTCGCCGTCGATCTACGTGCGGTTTCCGGTGGTCGGCGATCTCGGCAAGGCCGACGCACGGCTCAAGGAGAAGCAGGCGGCGCTGGTCATCTGGACGACGACGCCCTGGACGTTGCCGGCGAACCTGGCGGTGGTCGCCAACCCCGAATTGGACTACGTGGCGATCCCCCGCGACGGCGAGTATCTGCTCGTCGCGGCTGGGCTGGCCGAGGCGTTCTTGGCCGCGACGGGAATCGATGCGCCCAAGGAATCCTGGATCGCGATCTCTCGGGAGGGATTGCGAGCGCTCGAGGGGACGCGCTACACGCCGCCCTTCCCGCGGCCGAGCTCCGACGGCGACCGGGACTACCGGCTCTGGTTCGCGCGTCACGCCACGCTGGAGGCGGGGACCGGGCTCGTTCACACGGCCCCAGGCCACGGCGCGGACGACTACCTGGTCGGGCGCGAGCACGGCCTGACGATCTTCGCGCCCGTCGACGGCAACGGCCGCTTCACCAGCGAGGTGGAGCTGGGCGAGCTCGCCGGCGCGCGCGTGTTCGACGCCAACCCGAAGATCGTCGAGGGGCTCGCCGCGCGCGGCCTCCTGCTGAACAAGGTGGGTGAGACGCTCCGCCATCAGTACCCCTGCTGCTGGCGCTGCAAGAAGCCGATTATCTTCCGCGCCACCCTGCAATGGTTCGCCCGGCTCGGCGACGCCGAGGACGACAAGTCGCTGCGCCACCGCGCGCTGGCCGAGATCGCGCGGACGCAGTGGATTCCGACCTGGGGCGAAAACCGCATCCGCGGGATGATCGAGGCGCGGCCCGACTGGTGCCTGTCGCGCCAGCGCGTCTGGGGGGTGCCGATCCCGGCGTTTCGCTGCACCGCCTGCCGGAATGATCTGCTGGAGGCGCCGGTTATCGAGCACGTGGCTGAGATCTTCGCGCGCGAGGGGTCGAACGCCTGGTTCTCGCGGGCGGCCCAGGAGCTGCTGCCGGAGCCGGCGCCGGCCTGCCCTTGCGGTCAGGGGGAATGGGAGAAACAACACGACATCGTCGACGTCTGGTTCGAGTCGGGCGTGTCGTGGGCGGCGGTCGCCGACGGCAAGCTCGTCCCCAAGGGTGAAAAGGTCGACCTCTACCTCGAGGGGGCCGACCAGCATCGCGGCTGGTTCCACTCGTCCCTGCTGGTCTCGACGGCGACCCGCGGGAAGGCGCCCTACAAGGCGGTGCTGACCCACAGCTGGGTGCTCGACGAGAACGGCAAGTTCTACTCGAAGTCGGACATCGCCAAGGCCGACGGCACCAAGATCAAGTACGTCGCGCCGGCGGTCCGCATGGAGAAGAACGGCGCCGAGCTCTTGCGCCTCTGGACGGCGGCCGGCGACTACCAGAGCGACGTCGTCTTCTCCGAGGCGATCCTCACCCAGCTCTCGGAGTCGTACCGCAAGATCCGCAACACCTGCCGCTACCTGCTGTCGAACCTCTACGACTTCGTACCGGCGCGCGATCGGTTGGACGACGATCGGCTGCGCGAGCTGGATCTGCTGGCGCTGGGCCTCCTGCGCGAGCGCGACCACCAGATCTTCGAGGCCTACAAGCGCTACGCCTTTCATGAGGTGGTGCGACTCATGAGCGACTACGTCACCACCGTCTCGGCCGAGTATCTCGACCCGGTGAAGGACGCTCTTTACTGCGAGTCGGCCAGCTCGCCCGCGCGGCGCAGCGTGCAGACCACGCTCTACGAGATGACCCGGACCCTGGCGACCTGGATGGCGCCGGTCCTCTGCTTCACCGCGCAGGACGTCGCCGACGAGCTCTCGCGCGTCACCGGCGAACCGTTCGACGTGCACGCCAGCGTGCGCGGGGAGCTCTATCCGCCCGGCAAGGCGCCCGTGAACCCCAACAAGCGCTGGACCGACGAGATCCGCCCGCGCCGCGAGGCGATCCTCAGGCCGCTGGAAAAGTTTCGCGCCGAGGGGCACAAGTCGCTGGACGCGCGCGTCCGGGTGACGCCGGCCGCCGCCGAGCGCCCGCACTGGCAGTGGAACCTCGACCACCTGAGCGAGCTCAGCGTCGTCTCGCGCGTCGAGCTCGACCCGACAGACGCACCCGCGGGCGCGGAGACGTCGGTCGTCGTCGACGAAGCACCTTGGTCCAGCTGCCCGCGCTGCTGGCGGCGCACCGGCGACGCCCCCACGCCCGGCGCGCCCGATCCCAGCCTCTGCCAGCGCTGCGCCGCGGCCGTCTCCACTGGCTTGAGGAGCGACTGATGACCCCCACCCGCCGCAAGTACCTGCTGTTCTCCGTGTTCATGCTGGTGAGCCTGGTCCTCGACCAGTGGACCAAGGTGATGGCGCGCGAGGTGCTGCGCCCGAGGGGCCCGTTCAACCCGAAGGTGCTCGTCTCAGGGACCTTCGAGCTGCGCTACGCGGAGAACCCCGGCGTCGCCTTCAGCATGCTGCAGGACCTGCCGGGCGGGCGCGTCCTGCTGACGCTGCTGGCGATCGCGGCGTTCGCGCTGGTGATCGTCTACCTGCGCAAGACGCCGCTCGAGAACTCGCGCCTCCACGTCGCGCTGGGCCTCGTCGGCGGCGGCGCGATCGGGAACCTCATCGACCGCGCCATGTACGGCAAGGTGACCGACTTCATCGTCTTGAAGAAGGGGATCCACGAGTGGCCGGCCTTCAACATCGCCGACGCCGCGCTCTGCGTCGGGGTAGGGCTGATGCTGCTCGACATGATCATCGCCTGGCGAAGCGAGCGCGCGGCCGCGTAGCGGCCCGGACACGGGAGTTGTCTTGCACCCGGTCCTGTTCACGTTCCCGTTCGGACGCCGCGAGATCGCTCTGCACAGCTATGGCCTCCTCATCGCGGCCGGCCTGGCGGTGGGGATCTGGCTCGCTTCCCGCGAAGGGGCGCGACGGGGGTTCGACCGCGGGCGGGTGCTCGATCTAGCCTTCTGGCTGGTGGTCGCCGGGCTCATCGGCTCGCGGCTCACCTATGGTCTGGTGAACGCGCGCAGCTTCGTGCGCGCCTGCCTCGACGGCACGGGGCCCTGGTGGCGCGACTGCACCAATCTGTTCGCCATCTGGGAGGGGGGCCTGGTGTTTTACGGGGGCGTCGCCGCGGCGGCGATCGTGGCCCTGCTCTTCGCCCGACGCGAGGGTTGGTCGTTCGGCGACGTCGGCGACCTCTTCGCGCCGGCGCTCGCGGTAGGTCACGCCTTCGGCCGCCTCGGCTGCTTCGCCGCCGGCTGCTGCTTCGGCAAGGAGACCACGGCGCGCTTCGGCGTCGCCTTCCCGCGCAGCAGCGTCGCCTTCGACGTCCTCGAGCGCGCGGGAGCGATCCCGATCGGCGCCAGCGAGACGCCGCCGCTCCACCCGACGCAGCTCTACGAGGCCGCCGGCGAGCTGGCGCTGTTCGGGCTGCTGTGCGCCCTCCGCCCGCGGCTGCGACGGCGGCCGGGCGCGCTCCTGCTCTGCTACCTCGGCCTCTACGCGCTCTTGCGTTTCGTCATCGAGATCTTCCGCGGCGACGTGCTGCGCGGGTTTCCCATCGAGCTCGAGACGCCGCGGCTGGCGCTCTGGCTGGGGTTGCCGCCCGCCGAGCCGATCTTCCTCTCAGCCGGCCAGATCGGCAGCCTCCTCACCATCGCCGCGGTGGCGGCGGCGCTGATCTGGCGCCACAGAGCTCCGCGAACGCCCGCGCCTTGACCTCCGTCTCACGCAGCTCCGCCTCCGGGGTCGAGTCGACGACGATGCCGCCGCCGACGGAGAGCTCGAGCTGGCCGGCGCGCGCGACGGCGGTGCGAATGGCGATCGCCAGATCGAGGTCGCCGGCCGCCCCCAACCAGCCGGTCGCACCGGTGTAGAGGCCGCGGGGGGCCGGCTCGAGCTCGTCGATGATCTGCATCGCCCGCCGCTTGGGCGCGCCGGTCACCGAGCCTCCAGGAAAGGTGGCGGCCAGCAGCGCTGCCAGCCCGACCTCCGGGCGGAGCTGCCCGCGCACGGTCGAGACCAGGTGGTGCACCGTCGGCAGCGAGACCAGGCGCGCCAGCGCGGCGACCTCGACGCTGCCGGAGACACAAACCCGGCCGAGGTCGTTGCGCTCGAGATCGACGATCATCACGTGCTCGGCGCGATCCTTGGCCGCGGACCCGAGCTCGGCGGCGGCCGCGCGATCGGCGGCGGCATCGCCCCCGCGCGGACGGGTCCCCTTGATCGGGCGCGTCTCGACGGAGCCATCGGTGGCGAGCGACAGGAAGCGCTCCGGCGAGTTGCCCCAAATGGCGTCAAAGCCGGGATCGATGCCGCTCTGGCGCGCGTTGCCGCGGCTGATGAACGCCGCGTGGGGCGCCGGCGCCCGGGCCCGGAGCCCGGCCGCGATCAGGCTGGGATCGCCCGGCCCGCATGACGCCCGCAGCCGTCGCGACAGATTCACCTGATAAGCGTCCCCGGCCTGGAGGTAGTCGAGGATTCGCCCCACGCCGTCGAGGAAGGTCTGGTCTGGATCCACCGCGGCGAGGAGGCCCAACCGCGGCGGCTCGGTCGGCGCCTGGCGCGACAGCAGCTCGGCGAGCCGCGCGGCGGCCGCCGCGTCACGCCCGAAGATCGTGGCGGCGCCGGCGCCCTCGCGCACCCAGATCGCATCATTAAAGTAAAACTCGAACAATGGGCGGTCAACCTCGCGCGGTGACAGCCCGACCAGACGGCGACCAAGCTCGTACGACAGCCAGCCGACAGCGACGGGGATTCCGGCCGGCGCCCCGCCCCTCGCGCTCCAGGCCGCGCGCGCCTCGGCCCAGGCTTGCTCGAGCGCGGCCAGATCGCTCGGCCTCGAGCCGCGCACGGTGGCGACAGGCTGGGCGCCGACCAGATCGCGCGCGATGCTCGCCTCGTCGACGGCTTCGTCGACGGCTTCGTCGGCGGCTTCGTCGGCGGCTTCGTCGGCGGCCGGCGTCGACAGCCAGAAGGCGCCGGCGGCCGTCGCCGCGCGCCGGGCCGCCTCCGCCGGCGTCAACCGATCGGCGGCGACCGCAATCACGCCTGCGTGCGCGCCTCGGCCAGCGCCGCCGACAGGAAGCTGCGCATGTACTGCGCCATCGAAAACAGCGATACCACCGTCGACACGTAAAGGACGATCAGCCCCGCCAGGTGGTAGTCGATCGTCTTTCCCGTGCCCAGCATCGGATAGCGGAAGTAGACGAGTAGCATCATCACCGCCACCAGCTGCAAGGCGGTCTTGATCTTGCCGCTGTCGCTGGCGGAGATCACCAGCCCCTGCGCCGAGGCGACGCTGCGCAGGCCATTCACCGCCAGATCGCGCGCGATGATCACCACCACCACCCAGGCTGGCACGCGCGACAGCGCCACCATGTAGACCAGCACCGCGGTGACGGTCAGCTTGTCGGCCAGCGGGTCGAGGAACTTCCCGAGCGTGCTCACCTCGCCGCGCTTGCGCGCCAGATAGCCGTCGAGCCCGTCGCCGGCGGCGCTGATCAGATAGAGCAGGCTGGCGATGAAGCTGCGCAGCGGGCTGAAATTGTCGATGAACGTCAGCACGAAGGGGATCAGCACCACCCGACTCATGGTCACCAGGTTCGGGACGTTGGTCAGCTCGCGCCGGAGGCTCGCCATCCGCTACCCCCGGATCGCCTGATCAACGGCCTGGTGAGCAGCCTCGAGCAACACCACGCCCTCTCCCTGACAGCCGAGCTGAAACGGCGCCGCCCCCGGCATCCGCGCGCCGTGCGGGACGAGCCGGCCGACCCAGCCGTAGAGCCGCGCGGCCGAGATCAGCGTCGGCTTCTCGTCGGTCACCTTGATGGCGATGGCGTCGCTCGGAAGCTCGAGCGCGACCATGCCGCTGCCCCGAAACTGCAGCATGCGCAGCCCCGTGTTCGGGACGCCGCCCGCTTCCCAGGTGAGCGACCCTTCGAACGCCAGGACACGATCCTCGCGCACATAGAGGACGTCGTCGGCCAGACGCAACGGGAGCCAGCGGTCGGTGGCGCCGGCGATCCAGATCTCGCCGCCGCCGGTCAGCCGGAAAAACGGCGCCCCGCCCTCGCGCCCCATCGGCTCGCTGCTCACCCGCCCCTGCGCCCGCCGGACGCCTGGCTCCCACGCCAGCGTGCCGGATCCAGCCAGGATCGCGTCGGCGCGCGCGTGGGCCTCATCGGCGATCCCCAGCCGGAACGCGCCGGACGGAATCGAGGGGGACGGCGCCTGGCCGAGGCGCGCCAGCACGAACGACAGCAGCGGCACCGCCTCGACCTCGCGTGGCGGCGGTGGGTCGATCATTTCCGAGGTCCCCGCGGAGATCCCCGGCTTGACGGAGCCCAGCTCCGTCCAGGCCACCACATCTCGGCCCTTCGACGAAACCGCGTGGACGACGGCTTCCAGGCGCTGGGGGGCCGGGTCGTCGGGGTGGCGCGCGGCGGGCTCCTTCCATCCCGGCGGCCGCCGCTCGGCGGCCACGGCGGGCGGCATGGGCGGCAGCGGCGGCGCCAGCGCGACCGGGCGGCCGATCCCCCCGCGCGACGGTGTCGGCGGACGCTGGACCTTGGCCGCTTGATCCAGCTCGTTCGCCAGCGCGTCCTGACCGGCGCGGCGGAACGCGGCGGCCGCTTCGACCACCTCGCCCTTCTTCGCGTAGGCGTAACCGAGGTAACTCCAGGCCCGCGCGTCGGCGGGAGCGATGCGCACCGCCATCTCCAGCTCGGGGAGCGCCTCGTCGAGCCGCCCCAGCTTGAGCGCCAGCAGACCCAGGTTGCGGCGCGCCCCCGCGTCGTGCGGCGTGACGCCGGCGATCTCGCGGTAGGTCGCGTGCGCGTCCTCGAACCGCCCCAGCTTGTAGCGCACCAGCGCCAGCAACGTCAGCGCCTTGGTGTCGGCGGGCGAGACCGACAGCGCGCGCAGGATCTCCCCCTCGGCTTCGCCGAATTTCTTGGAGGCGACCAGCTCGCCGGCGCTGGCCAGGTGGGCGACGAAGGGCGCGGCGCTCATGTCATCTCCCGAGGTCCGGCTTTCATCGTTCCGCGGACGCTCCCGTCGCCATCCGATACTGGTCGTAACGGCGCATCACCATCCCCACGTAGGCGTGGGTCGTCTCGTAGGGGGGAATGCCGCCGTACTTCTCGACCGCCGCCGGGCCGGCCTGATAGCCGGCGATCACCTTGACCTTCTCCTCCAGCGAGCAGACGGTCAGCGGGCGGCCGTCGTCGGTGGCCGCCGGCGTCTTGCAGAACCGCCGCGCCAGCACCTGAAGGTAGCGCGTCCCGCCCATGATGTTCTGCCGCGGGTCGAAGATGTCGGTCACCCCCATGAGGCGCGCCGTCCCCGGCAGGAGCTGCATCAGCCCCTCGGCGCCGGCGCTGGAGACGACGCGCGGATCGAAGTCCGACTCGGTCCTGATGACCGCGCGGATGAACGCCTCCGGGATGCCGTAGAACGCCTGCCCGTCGAGGATGTCGCGGTCGAACCGGGTGTAACGCGCCGGCGACACGTCCCGGGCCGGCACGAGATCGGTCGAGCCGCGCAGCGCCGAGGCCTTGCCCGGGCCTTTTTTGAAGAGCACCTTCCAGTGGCCGCCCGCCGGCTGCTTGTTGGTGAACTCGACCACCCCGTCGGCGCGCTCGCGCGACCAGAAGGTCCCGGCGTGCGCCGGCAGCGCCAGCGCCACGGCGGCCCCGACGAGAACGGTGAGCGTCCCCTTACGCATCGGTGCTGATCGTAACACAGCGGTCATCAGCTAGACTCCGAGGGTGATCGAGACCGACTACCTGGTGATCGGGTCGGGGCTGGCCGGGCTGACGTTCGCGCTGCGGGCCGCGGCGCACGGCCGGGTGGTGGTGGCGACCAAGCGTGCCCCCGCCGACGCCAACACCGCCTATGCGCAGGGGGGCGTGGCCGGCGCGCTCGATCCCGAGGACGGCGTGGCCGCGCACGTCGAGGACACGCTGCGGGTCGGGGACGGGTTGTGCCGCCGCGAGGTGGTCGAGATCTGCGCGCGCGAGGGGCCCGAGCACATCATGTGGCTGGCCAACGAGCTGGGGGTGCCGTTCGACAGGGACGCCGCCGGCCACCTCGAGCTCGGCCGCGAAGGGGGGCACACCGCCCGGCGGATCGTGCACGTCAAGGACTCCACCGGCTGGGCCATTCAGGAGGCGCTGCTGGGCGGCGTGGCCAAGCGCGCCGATCGGATAACGCTCCTGCCCGATCACCTGGCCATCGATCTGCTGACCACCGCCAAGTACGGCGGCCCGAACGCGGTGTTCGGCGCCTATCTGCTCGATCAGCGGACGGGGAACGTCGAGACGGTCACCGCCCGCGCCGTCGTCCTGGCCACCGGCGGGTCGGGCAAGGTCTACCTCTACACCTCGAACCCCGACGTGGCGACCGGTGACGGCGTGGCGATGGCCTACCGGGTCGGCGCGCGCATCGCCAACATGGAATTTTTTCAATTTCACCCGACGGTGCTTTATCACCCCGCGGCGAAGTCGTTTCTGATCAGTGAAGCGCTGCGCGGCGAGGGGGGAATCCTGCGCTTGCGCGACGGCACCGCGTTCATGCCGCGGTATCACGAGATGAAAGACCTGGCGCCGCGCGACATCGTCTCGCGCGCCATCGACGCCGAGATGAAACGGACCGGCGACGACCACGTCGATCTCGACATGACCCACCTGTCGGGCGACTTCGTGGTCGAGCGCTTCCCCAACATCCACCGCCGCTGTATGGAGCTGGGGATCGACATGCGCAAGCAGCCGATCCCGGTGGTGCCGGCCGCGCACTACAGCTGCGGCGGCGTGCTGGTCGACGAGCACGGCCGCTCGACGGTGAAGAACCTCTACGCCATCGGGGAGGTGTCGATGACCGGCCTGCACGGCGCCTGCCGGCTGGCTTCGAACTCCCTGCTGGAGGCGATGGTGTTCGGCGCGCGCGCCGCCGACGACGTCCGCAACGTCCGCAGCGAGCGGCCGGCGCAGGTGGCGCCTTGGTACGCGGGTGACGCCGGGTCGTCCGACGACGCGGTCGTGGTCAGCCACAACTGGGACGAGATCCGGCGCCTCATGTGGAACTACGTCGGCATCGTCCGGACCGACCGGCGGCTCGAACGCGCCGCCCGCCGCATCGAGCTCATTCGTTCGGAGATCCGCGACTACTACTGGAACGTGACCATCACCGGCGATCTCGTCGAGCTGCGCAACATCGCGCTCGTCGCCGATCTGATCATCGAATCGGCCCGCCGCCGTCCCGAGAGTCGGGGCCTGCACTACAACCTCGATCACCCCGAGCGCGACCCGCGCATGGCCCGCGACACCATCATCGCCCGCGGCGACGGGCCTGTTGTCTGACCGCAACCTGAGGGTTGATCGCGTCGAGCGAAGGCGAGCTCTGCTCGCCGGCGCTCATCGCGGCAGGTCGCAGGAACCCTGCCAGGGTTCCTGACTCAAAAAAAGATGCCGATCCGAAACAGGTCGAGGGTGGGGAACGGGTATTTGACGATGAACCGCGCGACCGACTGGACGCTGTCCTTGGAGGTCTGGGCCTGGTCGACGACGTCCTGCGGGATCGAGCTGGTGGCCTGGGTCGGAACCGGCTGCCCGTTGTAGGTGGCGGTCACCACCGGATCCTTGGGGATCGGGATCTGCAGCCCGAGGCCAAAGCTGATGGCGAAACCAGACGGGGCAATCCAGAGCACGCCGAGCTGCGGAGCGACGAAGAAGCCGGACATGTCGGCGACGATGGTCAGCTCGCTGCCGTCGATCGATTGTCCCACCGAGCCCTTGAAGCTCTGATAGCCGAGGCCGGCGCCCACAAAAAACACACCGTCTCCTGGAAACCAGCGAACGATCCCCTGCGCGGCCTTGAGGTCCAGCTTGACGTCGGCCCCGGGCAGCGAGAGCTCCGGAAGAAAGCTCCCCTCGAGGCCCAGCGCGAACGCAGATCCGAGCTTGACCACCACCTCCCCCTCGATCGGGCGGGGAAGCGCGAGGATCCCCAGCATCAGGCCGATGTGCGGCCCCGCGGCGAACGCGTTCGGTGGCGGCCCCGGACTTGCGGTCGGTTCCGATGCCGGGACCGGCAAAGGGGGAGCTGACGCCGAGGGCAAAGGAGCGAGCGGTGACGGCTGGATCGGCGCCACGGGCGCCTCGGGTGGAGGCGTGAACGTGGATGGCGGCGGCGATGAAATCGGCGAGACCGGCGGGGGCGGAACGAGCGGCGACGACGCAGATGGGGGCGGCGCCGCAGGTGAAGCCGGCAACGGCAACGGCGCGGACGGCGCGGACACGGTGGGCAACGGCATGGGGGCCGGCGGCGCCGCCGGCGGTGAGGGCGCCGCCGGCGGTGACGAGGGCAACGGCGCCGGCGGCGGTGGCGGTAGCGACGGCGGCGGCGGCGCTGTCGGCGGCGCCGAGGGGCCCGCAGGAGCTGCGGCCGCCGGCGACGCGACCGGGACCGGCGGCGACGTAGCCGGCGCCCCGCTGACCACCGGGCCAGGCGGGACCACGCCGGCCTGCGGCTTGAGCGTCAGCGACGTCTCCAGCACCTTGCCGACGGTGACCCAGACGGCGAAGGTGACCTGTTCGAAGCCCGGCTTCGTCGCGCCAAACATGTGCCGTCCGCCGGAGAGGTGGATCGGGTGGGCGCAGAGGTCGGCGTCGATGGCCCGGCCGTCGAGGGCACAGGTGGCGCCGGGCTCGGAGACGGTCAGCTTGACCGTCCCCGTCGCGGCATCCAGCTCGGCGAGGGCTCTCTGCGCACCGTCGCGCTCTTCCGCCGTCAGCTCGACCGCGGGGCCGGCCAGCAACCGCTCGTAACCACGATAGGCCTCGGCAGGCCGGTCGCTCTCACGCTCGGCGACGGCGATGCCGAGCAGCGCGGCCCCGGTCGGCTCGACGGCGTACGCGGCCTGCAGCTTGGTCAACGCCGCCTCGAAGCGCCCCTTCTTGAGCAATCGCTGGCCGGCGGCCAGATCCTTCTGGGCCTGCTTTTGCCGCTCCGGCGCGGGCGCGCCGAGCTCGACCTGCGCCACTGCCTCGGCGCTCAGCGCCGAGCTCGCGAGGCCCACGATGAAGATCACCCGCCGGAACATTCGTCTCCGTTCTCATCGACGAACGGGTGCCGACCTGAAATGTTCCTCAGTGACCGGCGACTTCCAGCAGGTGTTGCTCGATCGTCGAAGCGTCACCGGGAAGGAAACCGGCGTTCACGTAACGGACGATCCCCGAGCGATCGATCACGTACGAGGTCGGCATCTTGTCGGGCTGGAGGAGCTCGGCGATCTCGCCGCGCGGATCGTGCGCGACGGTGAGCGCCCAGCGGCCGCCGTGGGCCCGAAGAAACTTCTCGACGTTGGCCCGCTCCTGGTCGACCGAGACGGCCAGGATGTCGATCCCCTGCGACTTGAGCCGGCGCGCCATCTCGTTGAGCACCGGCAGCTCCTGCTTGCAGGGGTCGCACCACGAGGCCCAGACGTCGAGCAGCAGCACCCGCCCCTTGTACGAGGCGACGTTGATGGCCCTGCCCGAGAGCGCGTCGACCGTGAGCGCCGGCAGAGGCGCGCCGACCGGCCCACCGGTCCCGCCACCCTCGGCGCCGGTGGTCGCGCAACCGAACGACAGCAGCAGGAGGACCGCCGCCGCGGAGCGCGCTAGCTCGAGCCTAGGGCGTCCTTGATCCATTCGCGGAGGCTGTCGGCGTCGCGCGAGTCGGTGTACTCGCGACCGTCGATGTAGAGCGTGGGTGTCGCCTGCAGGCCGATCGACGAACCTTCGTTGCGGTCCTTCTCCACTTTCGCCTTCACCGCCTCGGAGGCGATGTCCTGGCGGAACTTGGCGACGTCGAGCCCCGACTCCTTGGCCACCTTC
This sequence comes from Polyangia bacterium, assembly GCA_036267635.1. Taxonomy (GTDB): domain Bacteria; phylum Myxococcota_A; class Polyangia; order Fen-1088; family Fen-1088; genus JADGRB01. Next base: position 29,548 of record DATAVR010000186.1, read on the forward strand.
TCTATCTCGGCGGGACTGAGCTCATCTTGATGCTCCCAGAGCTTGTCCTGGAACTGCCAGAACTTCCCCTGCTTCTGCGCGGCGACGGCCCCCTCGGCGGCCAGGCGGGCGTTCGTGTGCTGGGGCAGCGGGTAGTGCTTGAAGTAGAGCTTCACGTCCTTGGGGAACTCGTCGAGGATCTGGTGCAGCACCGGCTGGAAGCGCTTGCAGTGCGGGCACTCGTAGTCGGCGAACTCGACCAACGTGATGCGCGCGTTGGGGTTCCCCTTCATCGGCGCGTCCGAGACGTCGATCTTCTTGGCGGTGACCGGACGGTAGCGCTTGCCGAGGGCCTCAGAGACCTCCGAGTCGGTGAACCCCTGGTCGACCAGCCGCGCCACGTAGCGCAGAGCGTTCACCGAGCGGCTGCAGCCGTTCTTCTGGGCCTTGGCCGAGGCCAGCAGGCTCTGCGCCTGGCCGCAGACCGAGGGCTCGCCGTTGGCGATCCGGAAAAAGACCTTCTTGCCGAAGTCGTCTAGCTTGGAGATGTCGACGCCGGGCGGCGGGGTGCTGTCATCAGCCCCCCCGGCCCCCCCGGTCTTGGCGGCGGTGGCTTCGGCGGGGTGGGCCTCGGCTGGCGTCTTCCCGCAGGCGGGCGTCGCCATCCACGCGGCGATCGCTCCGACCAACGGGAGCAGCGATGTGGCACGGCGCATGCGGCGTCTAGATATAGAAACCCCGCGGCCGCAAGTCAAACGTCCGGGATGGTTCATCCGCCGCGTCCATACGATTGACTCATTCGCACACACCTTCTATAAATCGCGGCGTCGGTTTGGTTCTTCCCGACTTTGGGTCCCATGACATCAGACTATCTGTCCGCGGCACTCATGATCCTGGCAGGGGTCGGATTCGCGCTGCTCCTGACCGCGGCCGCCAAGTACCTCGGCCCGCACCGGCCGAGCGCGGCCAAGGACTACCCGTACGAGTGCGGCTCCGAGGTGATCGGCAGCCCGCGCGCCCGCTTCGAGGTCAAGTTCTACCAGGTGGCGATCGTCTTCCTGGTGTTCGACATCGAGACGGCGTTCCTCTACCCCTGGGCGCTCAAGTACCGCGAGCTCTCCTGCGCCGGCGCGGTCGCCGCGGGCAAGTGCGCGGGCGGCGTCTCGTTCTTCGGCCTGGGCGAGATCGTCGTCTTCATGGGGATCCTGATCGTCGGCTTGGCCTACGTCTGGCGCAAGCGCGCCATCGGCTGGGAATAGGACGGACTCACCATGAGCGCTGCCGAATGGATGCTCAGCAAGTTGACGGACGCCACCAACTGGGCGCGGAAGTTTTCGCTGTTCCAGTACCCATTCGTGACCGCCTGCTGCGGAATGGAGTTCATGTCCGTCGCGGCGCCCAAGTACGACATCGCGCGCTTCGGCGCCGAGTTTCCGCGTTTCTCGCCGCGGCAGGCTGATCTGCTGATCATCGTCGGCACCATCACCGAGCGGCAGGGCCCGGCCCTGCGGCGCATTTATGACCAGATGTGCGAGCCCAAGTGGGTGGTCGCCTTCGGCGTCTGTGCCTCGACCGGCGGCTTTTACCAGAACTACTCGACCATGCCGGGCGCCGATCAGGTGGTCCCGGTCGACGTCTACATTCCGGGCTGCCCGCCCCGCCCCGAACAGGTGCTGGACGGCCTCATCATGCTTCAGGAGCGGATCCAGCGCGGCGAGGGGCACAGCCAGATCACCATCGCCTCCGAGAGCGCGCAGAAGAAGGCGGAGAAGCTCGGCCAGACCTACGAGGGTCCGCTGGTCTCCATTCGCCCGATCGGCGAGCACCCCAAGCTGCAAGAAAACAAAGGGGAGAAGTAGGTGGCCCAGATCGTCCTCGACCAGCTGACGGCGAAGTTCACCGGCGGCGAGATCTTGGAGAGCGGCACCTCGCACGGCGACGAGTGGGCGCGCATCCGGCGCGACGCCTGGCTCGCCGTGGGAGAGTTCCTGCGCGACAACCCGGCGACGAAGATGGAGATGTTCATCGATCTGACCTGCGTCGATCGGCTGGGCATGAATGGCGGCAACCCCGACGCGCCCCGATTCGACGTGGTTCTTCACCTCTACTCGGTGGTCCACAAGCACCGGGTGCGGCTCTACTGCGGAGCCACCGAGGAGGATCCCTCGGTCGACACGCTCTGCGGCCTGTGGCCCGGGGCCAACTGGTTCGAGCGCGAGGCCTATGACCTTTACGGCGTGCGCTTCAAGGGGCACCCCGATCTCCGCCGCATCTTGATGTACCCGGAGTTCGTGGGGCATCCGCTGCGCAAGGACTACCCCAAAGAGAAGCGGCAGCCGCTGGTGCGCCGCAACGCCGCGACGAGAGAGTAGGCCGAAACCAATACGATGGACGACCAGCTGCACAACGACGACACCACGCTCGCTCCCGCACCCCGCAAGGTGGTGCTCGGCTTTCAAGACGTCGAGGATCTGACCGCGCCCGATCTGCCGACCGAGCCCGTCCCGCTGAACATGGGCCCCTCGCACCCGGCCATGCACGGCACCGTGCGTATGGTGCTGGAGGTCGAGGGGGAGCGCATCTCCAGCGCCGACATCCAGATCGGCTACCTGCACCGCTGCTTCGAGAAAGAGTCGGAGAGCGCGACCTGGACCCAGGTGTTCCCCTACACCGATCGCCTCAACTACATCTCGCCGATGCTCAACAACGTCGGCTACGCGATGGCGGTCGAGAAGCTGCTCGACATCACCAAGCAGATCCCCGAGCGCGCGCAGTACATCCGGGTGATCGTGGGCGAGGTCTCGCGCATCACCGATCACCTCACCTGCCTGGGCGCCTCGGCGATGGAGCTCGGCGCCTTCACCGTGTTTCTCTACGCGCTGAAGGCGCGCGAGTGGCTGTTCGAGCTGCTCGAAGAGGTCTGCGGCGCGCGCCTGACGTCGACGTACCTGCGCATCGGCGGCGTCGCCTACGACCTGCCGCCGGACTTCGACGCCAAGCTGCGCAGCATCCTCGACCGCACGGTGATCGTGCTGTCGGACATCAGCAAGCTGCTCGACCGCAACCGGATCTTCCGCGACCGGATGGACGGCATCGGGATCATCACCAAGGAAGACGCGATCTCCTACGGCATCACCGGCCCGGTCGGCCGTTCGACGGGGCTCGCCTACGACGTCCGCAAGGACCATCCCTACCTCGTCTACGACCGCTTCGACTTCGACGTGCCGGTCGGCTCGACCGGCGACAACTTCGACCGGTACGCCGTCCGCGTCGAAGAGATCCACCAGTCGATCCGGATCCTCGATCAGGCGCTCCAGCAGATCCCCGGGGGTCCGGTCATGCACGGCGATCCGCGCATCGCGCTGCCGCCCAAGAGCGAGACCTACAACTCGATCGAGGCGATGATCGCCCACTTCAAGATCATCATGGACGGCATTCACGTCCCCTCGGGCGAGGTGTACTCCTTCACCGAGGCCGGCAACGGCGAGCTCGGCTTCTACATCGTCTCCGACGGGACCGGGCGGCCCTGGAAGTGCCGCGTGCGCCCCCCCTGTTTTCCAGCCACCGCCGTCCTCACCAAGGTGCTGCCGGGGCTCTTCATCGCCGACGTCGTCCCGACCTTCGGCATGATCAACATGATCGGCGGCGAATGCGACAGATGAGACAAGACCGATGACCACCACCACACCGCCCAGCCCGACGACGGAGACCGTCACCGTCATCATCGACGGCAAGACGCTTCAGATCCCCAAGGGGACGATGCTGATCGAGGCCTGCAACCAGAACGGCGCCGACGTCCCGTTCTTCTGTTACCACCCGGGCCTCACCTCGCCGGCGGTCTGCCGCCAGTGCCTGGTCGACGTCAAGGGCCAGCCGAAGCCGGTCCCCTCCTGTTACACGCCGGTGGCCGACAAGATGGAGGTGATGACCCGCTCCCCGCGTGCGTTGGATGTCCGCCGGCAGATGCTGGAGTTCACCCTCGTCAACCACCCGATCGACTGCCCGATCTGCGACAAGGCCGGCGAGTGCATGCTGCAGAAGCAGTACTTCGACTGGGACGCCAAGCTGGCGCGCAACGACGGCATCAAGGTCCACAAGGAGAAGGTCGTCGACCTCGGGCCGACCATCGTCCTCGATCAAGAGCGCTGCATCCTCTGCACGCGCTGCATCCGCGTCTGCGACGAGGTGGCCCACAACCACCAGCTGGAGATGGCGGCGCGCGGTGACCATGAAGTGCTGACCACGGCGCCCGGCCACCAGCTCGACAACCCCTACTCCCTCAACACCGTCGACGTCTGTCCGGTCGGCGCGCTCACCTCCAAGGACTTCCGCTTCTCGATGCGCGTCTGGGAGCTCTACACCACGCCCTCCATCTGCCCGGGCTGCGCCACCGGCTGCAACGTCGAGGTCCACCACTCGCGCGGCAAGATCCACCGCCTCATCCCGCGCGAGAACCAGGCCGTCAACAAGCACTGGATGTGCGACGACGGTCGCCTCACCTACAAGCGGGTTCACGCCCAGCGTCTGGCGGCGCCGATCTCGAACGGCATCCCGGTCGAATGGGACAAGGCGCTCGACGACGCCGGCCGTCTCTTGCGCGCGGCGCTCGACGCCAACCCGGCCGAGGTCGGGGTGGTGATGAGCGCCCAGTCGACCAACGAAGATCTCTACGCGCTGGCCCGCCTCACCTTCGATCACCTGGGGCTCGGCAAGGCCTACCTGGCCGGCCTCGATCAAGGCTGGAGCGACGACATCCTGGTGAGCGCCGACAAGAACCCCAACACCGCCGGCGCGATGGCCATCGGCGCCGGGCGGCTGCGCACGCTGCTGGATCTGGCCAACGATCTCAAGTCTGGCGCGGTGACGACGCTCCTGGTCGTCGGGACGCACGGCGTGGTCGCCGCCGATTCGCCGGCGGCGCTGCCGCTCGACAGGCTCAAGACGCTGGTGGTGGTCGGCACCCACCGCGACGCGGTCGCCGCCGCGGCGCAGGTCGCGCTGCCGCTCACCGAGTGGGCCGAGAGCGACGGGACATTTACCAATCGATTGGGAATGGTGCAGCGGGTGCGCGGCGCCGTGCCGGCCGCCGGTGACTCGCTGCCGGGCTGGGAGATTCTCTCGCACCTGGCGCGCAAGCTGGGCGCCACGATGGATTTCACGGAGGCCAAGACCGTGTTCGCTGAGGCGAAATCGAAGCTGCCGTTCATGAAGGACGCGGAGTGGGGACGCACTTACTTGCCGGTCCAGCTCCGCTTTGCCGGGTCCCGAGGCTGACGATGGAGTACGGAACGCTCGGATTCAACGTCGTCGCGGCGATCATCAAGATCGCCTTCATGATCATGGGCTTCCTCATGCCCCTGGCGTCGATCCTCACCTGGTTGGAGCGGCGGCAGTCGTCGATGATGCAGGATCGCCTCGGCCCGAACCGCGCCAACATCGGGCCAATCAAAGCCTGGGGGATCACCCACTTCCTGGCCGACGCGCTCAAGTTCATGGGGAAGGAGGACTTCGTCCCCGCCAAGGCGCACAAGTTCCTCTTCATGTGGGCGCCGATCATGGCGATGGCGCCGGCGCTGATCGTGGCGGCCATCATCCCGTTCGGGCCGAACCTCTGCTGGGGCGAGCTGCTGAGCGCCCATCCGGTTTGCCTGCAGCCGGTGGGCCTGCAGATCGCGCGCCTGGACATCGGCATCCTCTTTTACTTCGCCATCTCGTCGCTGGCGGTCTACGGCGCCACGCTGGCCGGGTGGGCCTCGCACAACAAGTGGGCGATGATGGGCGGCCTGCGCGCCACCTCGCAGATGATGTCCTACGAGGTCACGATGGGGATGGCGGTGCTCGGCTCCTTCCTCGTCTACGGGACGCTGGAGCCCGGCGCGATCGCCAATCTGCAGACGGACTTCATCAGCTTCGGCCACTACGCCTCGAGCTGGGGAATCTTCACCCAGCCGATCGGCTTCGTTCTGTTTTTGACGGCCGCGATCGCCGAGACCAAGCGAACCCCCTTCGACATCCCCGAGGGTGAGCCGGAGATCATCGGCTACTTCGTCGAGTACTCCGGCCTGCGCTTCGGCCTCTTCTTCCTGGGCGAGTTCCTGGAGATCGTCACCTCCAGCGCAATCATGATCACCCTCTTCTTCGGCGGCTGGCACATGGGGAGCACCATCGACGGCTTCATGTTCCAGCACCTGCCGAACGTGGCCTTCGTCGGAGTGATGGCCACCTGCTGGCTGGTGAAGGTGTTCGCCTTCTGCTCGTTCCAGCTCTTGATTCGCTGGTCGCTCCCCCGCTTCCGCTCCGATCAGCTGATGCGGCTCGGCTGGCAACGGCTGTTGCCGATCTCGATCGCCAACGTGGTGGCGACCGCGCTCGTGATTCTCTGGGCGCAGACCTGGACCTAAGGAGAAGCGATGGCCGTCGGAGTCAAAGTCGTCAACCGTCCCGGAAGCCTGGCGCAGCAGGCCTACCTGCCGGCGATCGCCGAGGGGCTGGGCGTCACCTTTCGCCACTTCGTGAAGAACTTCTTCGGCAACGTGACCGGTCACCGCAAGCAGACCGACATCGCGACCATCGAGTATCCGGAAGAGAAGATTAAGTATCCCGAGCGGAACCGCGGGCTGCACCGTCTCATGCTGCGCGACGATGGCCAGGTCCGCTGCGTCGCCTGCATGATGTGCCCGACCGTCTGCCCCGCCCACTGCATCACCATCGTCCCCGAAGAAGCGCCCGACGGCCGGATCGAGAAGCGCCCCAAGATCTTCGAGATTGACGAGCTCCGCTGCGTGGTCTGTGGCCTGTGCGCCGAGGCCTGCCCCTGCGATGCCATCCGGATGGACACGCTCGAGCACGCCAAGCCGACCTATCGCAGAACCGACGCGATCCTCGACAAGGAAGAGCTGATGTCACGCGGGACGACCTCGACGGCGGTCCAGGGCGGCGTGGGCGCCTTCTGGCGCGAGAAGGTGGCCAGCGCGCCGCAGACGCCGCCCAGCGGCGACGTCTTCCCGGCTGGTCTCCCCCGCGGGCCAGTCACTTAATAGTTCGAAACGCCTCGGACCTAGGCGCCGAAGGCGGCCAGCACGGTCTCGACATCGTCGTCCGAGGCGCGCGGCGCGTACGGTGCGCTCGACGGAATTGCGATGAAGGTCTGCTCGAGCAGATTGCAGTCGTGCACGCGGCTGACGGTCGTCGCGCGGCCGCGCGTGAGGACCGCGCTCGCCGCCTGCGACAGGATGTGCAGCGGCAGATACAGCGGGCCCAGGAGGTCGTGCTGGCGCGTGTGGGCGAGCTCGTGCGCCAGCGTGAGGCGCGCGGCGGTGGTCGGTCCGTCGAGCATGCCGGGGCGATGCAGGATCGCGTGGCCGATCGTCACCGCGCCGACCCAGTCGAGCCCAAAGCCGGAGCGGATCGGGTAGAGCCACCCGACCGCCGCCGGGCCGCCCACCCGCCGCGGCAGCCGGCCGCTGGCGACCAACCCCGCCAGGTGTCCGAGAACGTTCGTCGGCAGCGTCCAGACGGCGCGCACCAGACGGACGAGCGCCCCGCGGCGGCGCGGGCGCGGCCGGCGCAAACGACCCGCGAGCATTCTCGGTCTCAGCGCGGGCGAGCGCGGGTCAATTGTAGGTCGCCGACAAGAGGACCGACGCGGCGCTCGCCGACCAGCTCAGGCCGGCCGTGTTCTTGTCCTTCAGCGACGCACCGAAGAGCTCCCCGGCGATTCCCAGCCCCCAGTCGCGCGAGACCCACCACTCTTTGCCGACCATCAGCTCGAACGCGGCCCCGGACTTCGACGAGTCGACGCGGAACCCGCCGCTGCCGTCGGCGGTGAATCCAGCCAGGCCGAACGTCCCCGACAGATAGAGGTTGATGCGATCGAAGTAGTACGCGAGACCCGGCCCGATCGCGCCGACGCCGATCTCACCGAGGTCGCTGTTGACGCTGGTGCCGCCGACCTGTTTGTCGGGATTGGAGGTGTCGGTGCTGACGACGGCGCCGTAGAGGATCAGGTTGTGGGCGATCGCGCCACCGAGCGCGATCCCCGACGACACGCCGCCCCCCGAGTAGCTGGTCTTGGTCCCCGCCTGGGTCGAGGAAAACCCGGTGGCGCTGATGCCGACGTGCACGCGCATGTAGAAGCCATCGTGCGCGTGGAACCCTTCCATCGACTCGATCGCCGGGGCGGCCGGGGGATAGGCGTAAGGCATTGGCCGATAGCGCGGGTAGTAATAGTAGGGCTGCGGCGGCGGACCATAGCCGTAGCCCGGCGCGGGCTCGGCCGGTGGTGGCGCCGGCGGCGGCGCTTCGGGCCCGACTGCCTGAGGCGGGGCCGGTGGGGGAATCGCGACCGGCGGCGGGGCCACGCTCTGGGCGCGCGCGAGCGGCGCCGCGGCCAGGCTGGACAGCAACAGGAAGGCCAACCAACGACACGTTTTCATCGGCGGCGATTTTCGGTCCAGCCGTCGAGGTTGTCCATCGCGCGTCGCGGCGGCTCGGGCGCGGGTCTCTCGTTCATGTCTCCCGATTCGCGCTTGACCCGTTCAATTCGAACGCCCATGCTCGATCACGAACCTTCTGCGCGGTACGACACGAAGAGAGATTCTTTTCCCTACAAGAACGCATTAGGGAGCCGCCACTGACCGATGGATGTGCACGCCCGCCAGTCGGGAAGCCCGATGCGGTCAATCCAGTGGCTCCCCCCTTACGAAAGTAGGGGCCAAGAATTCTTTTCGACCGGCCGAGGCGGGGGTTCACATGGCGGGGGGAGCCCTAAAGGCTCCTCCCGCCTTTTTTATTCGGGACCCTGAGAGGGTTCCGCGCCTCCGATCGGCTGGCCTCCGACGGGCGAAGCCCGTCTGCGGCCGGCGTTGGGACGGGCGTGGAACTCGCTCAGAATGTGGTGGGATTTGTCAGGGGGTGATGGTGATGAAGCGAGTGGCGGTGACGGTAAAGGGGGTCGCGCTGGAGCCCGACGCGTCGGGTGAATCGGCGCGGGTGCCGGTGGCGGTCAGCGCGAGGGTATAGGTTCCCGGCGGAAACGGCGCCCCTTCGGGGTTGCCGGTGTCCGACGGACCGTCCCAGTTGCGGCCGTCCCAGGGGATCTGGCGACCGTGCGTGCCGGCGACGACGGCGGTGTCGAAGGTCTGCGCGGGGCAGAGACCGACGTCGCAGCGACAATAGCTCTGCCCCGCGCCGGAGATCTCGTAACCGACGATCAGCCCGGCGTCGTCGGGCGTCTGGCAGCGACCGTCGTCCCACTGGCTGGGACGAAGATCGGCCAGCGCTTGAACGATCTGTTCTTGGTAATCGATCTCGATCCCTGCCGCCACCTGCGCCACCGTGTAAGCGCAGGGTTGATCGGGAAACGCCAATGAGACGCCGGGCAGATCGGACGACGCGAGCCCGTTGCAACCTCCGGCGTCAGGGAGCAGCGGAGCGTCGCCATCGCGCCTCTCGCCGGAAGCTGCGGGCAGGGACGATCCGCACCCGGCAGCCAGCAGAATCCCCACCCGCGACCAACGCCCAATTGAAGTCATGCCAAAGGAGAATACAAGAATCGCACCACGGTTGCCGTGCGCTGGCTCGACGCGCGGCGCGCCTCGATATCAGTTTTTTGAGAGCGCCGTGGCGCGGCGATCTCGTCAGTAAGAAAACCGGCGGACGCTGACGTTCATGACCAGGCCGAGCGCGGCGGCGACCGTCAGGATGCTCGAGCCGCCGTAGCTGACGAGCGGCAAGGTCACGCCGACGACGGGCAGGAGGCCGCTCACCATGCCGACGTTGATGAAGACGTGCCAGAACAGCATGGCGGCGACGCCGACGCAGACGGTGGCGCCGAAGCGATCGCGTGCGTCGCCGGCGATCTTGAGGATCCAGAGGACCAGCACGAGGTAGGCGGTCAAGAGCGCGAAGCAGCCGACGAAGCCCCACTCCTCGGCCCAGACGGCGAACGGGAAGTCGGTCCACAGCGCCGGGAAGTGGCGCAGCCGGATCTGCGTGCCGTGCAGGAACCCCTTGCCGAGGAAGCGCCCCGAGCCGATCGCGTTCAGCGCCTGCCGCGTCTGGTAGGCCCCCTCCGAGGTCGGGTTGAAGAAGGCCTCCACCCGCTTGCGCTGATACTCGTGCAGCAGGTGCTGATAGATGGGGAACGCCGCCAGCGTGGCGAAGCCGATGATCGCCCCCAGCGTCCGCAGCTTCAGCCGCGCGGTCAGCATGATGGTGAAGAAGATCAGCAGGAGCAGGAAGGCGGTCCCGAAGTCGGGCTGCTTGGCGATGAGCCAGGCCGGCACGCTGACGATGACGACCGGGATCGCCAGCTGGCGCCAGCTCCGCCCCTCGAGCGCCGGCGAATCGTTCAGGTACTTGCCGAGCGCGATGGCGGTCAGCAGCTGCATCAGCTCGGACGGCTGGACGTGGAACGGCCCGAGGTCGAACCAGCGCCGCCCGCCCCCGACGATCTTGCCGAACGCCAGCACGCCGAGCAGCAGCGCCACGCCGACCCCGTGCAGCAGATAGGCGTAACGGCTGATCGTCCGGTAGTCGAGGGTGGCGACCCCCAGGAACACCGCCACGCCGAGCCCCAGCCAGGAGATCTGTTGCGAGAAGAGGTTCGACTGCCGGTCGTGGACCGCGCTCCACAGATTGATGAGGCCGAGCGCGGTGACCGCCGCCGCCGACAGCGTCAGCGTCCAGTCGAACCGAAAGCGGAGCCGCCGCCAGCCGACTCCGCGCGTCTGCATCACGGCGCGTCTGCCGCGGCGGTCGCCGGCGGCGCCTCGACCGAATGATTGTGCCGGCGCGGGAGCCCGACGTGCGGCGCGGCGCGATCGCCGGGGGCCACGCTCTCGAAGTAGTTGTGGATGATCTCCATCGCCACCGGCGCGGCGACGTCGCCGCCGTGGCCGCCGTGCTCGACCAGCGCCGCCACCGCGATCCGCGGCCGCCCCGCCGGCGCGAAGCCGACGAACCAGGCATGGTCGCCGGCCTCGTAACCGCCGAGCTCGGTGTGGCGGCCGTGCACCTGCGCGGTGCCGGTCTTTCCGGCGACCTCGATGTCCTTGGCGCGGCTCTTGTAGGCGGTCCCCTTCGACTCGTTCACCACGCCGACCAGTGCCTGGCGGACAATCGCCAAGGTCTCCGGCGCCACGGAGACCTCGCGCCGGACGCGCGGCGCGAACTCCTCCAGCGTCTGGCCGTCCGGCGACTCGACCCGCTCCACGATCTGCGGCAGCCAGAGCTTGCCGCCGTTGGCGATCGCCGCGTAGAGCAGCGCCATCTGCAACAGCGTCACGCGCGTCGACCCCTGACCGATGACGGCGTTCAGCGCCTGTCCGATCTGGAATCCCTCCGCCTTGGGGTTCTGCCGCTTCTGCTCGCGGTACCACTCCTCCGTCGGCAGGAAGCCGCCGTCCTCGCCGTTGAGCCCGAGCCCCGTCGGCGCGCCGAGCCCCAGGTCGGCGCCGTACTTGGCCAGGCGATCCATCATCCCGGGACGCGAGCCGAGCTCGTAAAAGTAGACATTGCAGCTCTGGACGATGGCGTCGTAGAGGTTCACCACCCCGTGCGTCTTGGTGCACTTGAAGCGCCGCCGCGCGATCTCGAACGAGCCGTGGCACTTGGTCTTGTCGTCGGGGGTGATCAGCCGATCCTCCAGCGCCGAGATGGCGGCGATCGGCTTGAAGGTCGAGCCCGGGTAGTAGGTCTCCGCCAGCGTCTTGTCGTGGAGCGGATGGTAGCGATCGGCCAGCAGGCGCTGCTCGGCCTCGACCGTGAGGTGCCCCGACATCTCGTTGGGATCGAAGCTCGGCTTGGAGGCCATCGCCAGGATGCGGCCGGTGTCGACGTCCAGCACCACCACCCCCGCCGCCGAGACGTTGCGCAGCGCCCGCTCGGTGAAGCGCTGGGTGTCGGCGTCGATCGTCAGCACCACGTTGTTCCCCGCCACGGCCGGCTGCGCGGCCGGGCCGTCGATGACGTCGTGAATGTCGGGCTTGGGGAGCCCGCGCCGGTCGACCACGATCTTCTGGAAGCCGGCCCGCCCGCGCAGGTAGCCGTCCCATTGCCGCTCGATCCCGGTGCGGCCGATGAGGTCGCCGGCGTGGTAGCCGTCGTCCTTCTTGGCGCGCAGCTCGTCGGCCGAGATCTCGTTCATGTAGCCGATGACGTGCGCGGCCAGCGCCCCCATCGGGTACGACCGCCGCGGGGTGGAGACGATCTTGACCCCCGGCAGGTCGACGCCGGTCTCGATGGCGGCCATCGCCTCGCGCGAGATGTCCTCGGCCAGCAGCACCGGTCGCTCGCCGGCGTGCGGATCGGTGCCGCTGCCGGTTTGCACCCGCTCCCATACATCAATCGCCTCGTCGCCGTTCATCCCCAACACCGCCCGGAGGCGCGCGAATCCCTCGGCGGTCAAGAGGCGCGGCGTGACGTACACGTTGTACGAAGGCCGGACCGTCGCCAGGACCTTTCCCTTGCGGTCGCGGATCTGCCCGCGCACGGCCGGCAGCAGATCGGTGTGAACGATGCTGTCCGAGGTGACCCGAAAGAAAGTGTCCCCCTGGATGACCTGCAGATAAAAGAGACGCCCCGCGATCCCCAGGAAGGCGATCAGCGCCGCCAGCGCGAAGTAGCGCGCGCGCCGTCGGATCTCGGGGAGCTCCGCGTCCTGCCCTGCTATTTCCATGGGGGTACGGCTCGCTGCCGCTCGCGTGCCCCCAAACCCCCCTCGCTTCGTGCGGCGAAGCCGCACTGCGCTCGCGCTGGACTTTGAGGCGCATCAGTCATTCTGTGGTGCTGGTTCATCTTCGGGGGCTGCTTCATCTTCGGGGGCTGCTTCATCTTCGGGGGACGGGGTCGAGGCTGTGGGGGCCGCGGGCGAGGCCGACGCGCGAGCGGGCGCTGTCGACCTTGCCGTCGATGCGGCGGAAGAGGCCGAGGATCACCGGCGCGACGAGGCCGGTCAGCAGCGCCTCGAGCGGCGCCAGGCGCAGCCCGCCGTAGCCCCCTTCGGGCGCCACCTGGGCCCGCACGATGACGATCAACACCGAAGCGAGCAGGCTGGCGACGAACGCGGTCGCGGCCGAAAGAACGATCCCCTGCACCGCCAGCCGGGTGGTGAGGCCCCGCGCGAACAGGGCCATCAGCACGAACACGAAGGCGTGCACCCCTTGAGGCGCCCCCGAGACGAGGTCGAACAGGTAGCCGGTCGCAAACGCCACCACAGCCGCCGAAGAGATCGTCCATTTCGAGGACAGCCCGACGTGCATCACCACCAGGAGGCCGAGGCTGGGGGGCACCATGTGCACGGACGTCTCGAGCACCGTCGACTGCAGGATCAGCAGCAAATAGGCGACGAAGAGGGTGACGGCGGATCTCATCGTGATCTCACGTGGGGGGCCTTCATCTATAGACCATCGGGCCGCGCGCCGGCAGGCGGCGGGCGGCGGGATCGGAGTCGGGCGCGGGCGGCGGCGCGACCACCACCAGCACCTCCGAGAGCCGGGCGAAGTCGACGTCGGGCGTGACCTCGACGTCCTGGTAGAGCCCGACCGCCCCCGGGACGACACGCGTGATGTGCCCGACCGCCAGGTTGCGGGGGAACGAGCTGCCGAGGCCGCTCGTCACCACGGCGTCGCCCTCCTTCGCCGGCTCGCCCCGCGCCAGGTACTCGACGGTGCAGCGGTAGGCGTTCTCGGCCGCCTTGCCGCGCAAGATGCCGCGCCCGCCGGTGCGGGGGATGACCACATCGATAGCCGACCGCGGGTCGACCAGCAGCAGGATATCGGAGCTCTTCCCCGAGACGCGGTTCACGCGTCCGACCACCCCGTCGGGGGTCAAGACCGGCATCCCGTGGCGGACCGCCCCCTCGCCATGATCGATGTCGACGCGGGCGACGCGAAAATAGGGCGAAGCGTCGACGGCGATCACGCGCGCGGCGATCGTCTCGGCCGGCGTCACGTCGCGCAGGCCGAGGAGGCGCTGGTAGCGCCCGCTCTCCTCGGCCAGGCGCCGCATCTCGGTCAGCTCGGCGCGCAGCTTCTGGTTCTCACGCGTGAGCGCCTCGTTCTCGCCCCGCACGTGCGTGAGCTCGACGTAGTGATCGGCCACGCCGGTGATGGCGCGCGCGATGAGCGACATCGCCGACTGCGCCGGCGAGACCAGCCGCAGGATCCCCCGGTCGAGCGCCGAGAGATCGCCCGGATTCTTGGCGCTCATCCGCAGCGCGATGATCGCGATGAGCAGCGTGACCGCCACGACGACGGCTTCGCGCAGGCGCTTACCCGGACCCATGCGCCCCTATTGTGGCCGGCTCAAGCGCGAAATCGCCAGTTCCACCGAAAAAAGAACCCTCGAAGAGTTCTTTAAATCTCCCGCGGCGAGGCTCGCCGGGCAAAGCCCATCGAGCCTCACGCGATTGCGCAGGGGACTCACTGCAACGCGACCTCGCGCAAGAGCGCGAGCTCGTCGAGCGCCCGGCCGGTGCCGAGCACGACCGCGCACTCGGGCGAGTCGGAGACCATGACCGGCAGCCCGGTCTCCTCGCGCAGGAGCACGTCGAGGCTGCGGAGCTGTGCGCCGCCGCCCGTCAAGACGATGCCTCGGTCGACGATGTCGGCGGCCAGCTCGGGCGGCGTCCGCTCGAGCACCGAGCGCACGGAGTCGACGATCTGGTTGACCGGCTCGGCCAGCGCCTCACGCACCTCGTCGCTGTTCATGACCAGCGTCTTCGGGACCCCGGCCACCAGATCGCGCCCCTTGATCTCCATGGTGGAGACCTCGTCCGTGGCGTAGGCGTTGCCGATCGTCTTCTTGATGATCTCGGCCGTGCGCTCGCCGACGAGGAGATTGTACTTGCGCTTGATGTAGGCGACGATCGCCTCGTCCATCTTGTCGCCCGCCACGCGGATCGACTTGGCGACCACGATGCCGGCCAGCGAGATGACGGCCACCTCGGTGGTGCCGCCGCCGATGTCGACGATCATGTTCCCCGACGGCTCGGTGACCGGCAGCCCGGCGCCGATCGCGGCCGCCATCGGCTCCTCGATCAGATAGACCTCGCGGGCCCCGGCGGCCAGCGCCGAGTCGCGCACGGCGCGCTTCTCGACCTCGGTGATGCCGGAGGGGACGCCGATGATGATGCGCGGCTTCACCAGCGTCCGGCGGTTGTGCACCTTGGTGATGAAGTAACGCAGCATCGCCTCGGTCACCTCGAAGTCGGCGATGACGCCGTCCTTCATCGGGCGGACGGCGACGATGTTGCCCGGCGTCCGCCCCAGCATCTCCTTGGCCTCCTTGCCGACCGCCAGGACCTTCTTGGTCCCGTTGCCGGAACGCTGGACCGCGACCACCGACGGCTCGTTGGAGACGATGCCCTTGCCGCGGACGAAGGTCAGCGTGTTCGCCGTGCCCAAGTCGATGGCGAGGTCGTTGGAGAAGAGCCCGTAGACCCAGTCGAGCAGCATGGATTGTGCGCCCCGCGCGCCGCCCCGATTTGCCGCGCCGACGAGACGATTGCTTTTATCACACCGGGTGGCACTCCGATAGGGAGCGCCGGATGATTGTGGTAGATTCCGCCCCGCCATGCTCGAGCAAATGCGGCAATCTTCGCGGTCGCTGCTGATCTACCTGTTGTTCCTGTTCCTGATCGCGATCTTCGTCATCAGCTTCGGACCCCAGTCGCGCGGCACCTCCTGCGACCAGGTGATGAGCGGCAACGACCACTATGCAGCGCAGGTAGGCAGCGGCACCATCACCCAGAGCACCTTCCGCTACGGTTTCATGCTGAGAGGCGGCGCCCAGATCCCGCCCCAGATGGCCAAGCGCGAACATCTCAAAGAGATGGTCATGGACCAGCTCATCGAGCGAGAGCTCCTGGCCGCCGAGGCCGATCGCCTCGGCTTCGTGGTGACCGACGAAGAGGTCGAGGATCAGATCGCCGACTCTCGGATCATCGGCCTGGGGACGGAGCACAAGGTCCCCCAGCTGCAAAAAGACGGAAAATTCAACTACGACTCCTTCAAGAAGTTTCTTCAATACGACCTCGGCGTCACCCCCAAGGGCTTCGTCGCCGAGCAGAAAAAAGAGCTGCTGGCCGCGCAGCTGCGCGATCTGTTGCGCTCGGGCGTGGTCGTCTCGACCGATGAGGTGAAGGACGACTTCATGCGGCGGGGCCGCCAGGTGAACCTCGAGTACCTGCGGTTCGCCGGCAGCCGCTATCAGCCCGACGTGGTGCTGACCGACGCCGAGATCGCCGACTACGCGGCCAAGAACGACGCCAAGCTCAAGGAGCTCTACGAGCAGAAGCGGTTCGTCTACGAGAAGGTGAACGACGAGCGCAAGCTGCGCCAGATTCTGGTCAAGGTTCCCCACGACGCCACCGACGCGCAGGACAAGGCGGCCCGCGACAAGGCGAACGCGCTCGGCGAAAAGCTCAAGAAGGGAGCCAAGGCCTCCGGCAAGGACGGAGTCACCTTCGCCGAGGTGGCGCGGGACTCGTCGGACGACGCCGCCAGCAAGGCGCAGGCGGGCGAGCTCGGGTGGCGCGCGCACGGCGCCGCCAACCTCCCCGCCCTCCTCGAGGAGAAGGTCTGGAAGGCGACCACCGGCGCCATCGTCGGCCCGCTGCGCGGCGCTGACGGCTACGTCATCTTCAAGGTCGAGGGGCAACGCAACGGGAACATCTCGTACGAGCAGGCCAAGCTGGAGCTGGCCGAGCAGAAGCTGCGCGAGGAGAGGGGCGACGTGAAGGCCAAGGCGGCCGCCACCGACGCCGTCGCCACCCTGCAAGCGACGCCCGCCAAGTCGATGAAGGATCTCTTCCCCTCGCCGGAAGGCGACAAGGCGGAGGCAGAGCCGGCCGCGGCGGCCGACGCCCCCAGCGGCGGGCCGCGCGTCGAGGAGACGGGCCTGTTCTCGCTGCGCGCGACGCGCGAAGGGGTCGTCGTCGAGGGGATCGGCGTCTCGACCCCGCTCGCCAAGGCCGCCTTCGCGCTCACCACCGCCGCGCCGGTGGCCGGGCCGTTCGAGGTCGGCGGAACGTTCGTGGTGGTGCGGCTGAAAGAGCGCAAGGATCCCGATCTGGCCGACTTCGAGAAGCACAAGATCGAGCTTTCGCGCGAGGCGCAGCTGGTCAAATGGGAGCGGGTCCTCACCGACTGGACGACCGCGCGTTGCCAGGAGGTGAAGCAGGCCAAGCGGATCAATGTGAACACCGAGATCCTCAAGTACGACGACGGCGGCGAGCCGCCGGCCTACGAGCCCTGCGCCCCTCACCGCGCTCAGCTCGGAGGCTAGGAAAGCCCGGATGGCCGACGCCGCGGCGGCGATGGCCCTCGCCCTGGTGGACGGCCGGGCGGTCCTGACAGTCGCCGCCCGCGACCTCGGGCCAGTCATGGTGGAGCGGCTGGAGGTCGAGTGGCCCGGCGCGCGCAAGGCGTTGGCCATCGCCCAGCTCCGCAACCGCCGCGGTCACCTTCGCGTGGCCACGCTGATCATCGACCGCGCGCGTATCGAAAGCCGGGTGGCGGCGGCGCAGGCCCCGTCCGCGACGATGGGTGTCGCGCTGGAGCCTGGCCACCTGCTGCTCTCCGGGGAGGCGCAGCCGGGCAATGGCAGCGCGCCCGGGTTCTCCGCGCGTCTCGTCCTCGGCCCGGGAGAGGGGCGCAAGCTGCGCGTCTCCGTCGACGGCGGGGAGGCGGACCCGAGCGACGTGCGGACCGCGCTGGCGGCGGTGTTCGGCGCGCCCGCCGCGGGTGACGACGCGTTCGAGGTCGATCCGCTCGCCGCCGCGCTCGACGAGATCTTCGTCGCCGACGGATTCCGCCTCCCCGACAGCGGCAACCTGCGGCTGGGAACGGTCCGTGTGTCGGCGGGCCGCATCGCGCTGCGCTGGTCCTCGGGCCTCGAGCCCGAAGTCCTCGATGTCGGAACCGAGGACGCCGACGAGATCTCGGCGCTCCGACGCGCGCTCGACACCGCACCCGAAGGATCGCCGCGCGCCGAGGTGGCTCACCTGCTCGCCGCCGCCTACGAGAAGAGCGGCGAGCAAGAGGGGGCGCTGGCGGCGCTGCAGATCTGCATCGACAACGCCGCCGCAGGGCCGCTGGTGGGGACGGCGTGGCGGCGGCTGGTCGAGCTCCTCGCCCGGCAGGGGGATCCGCACGCCGCCGCGCGCGCTCTCATCGCCTCTGCCGACGACGCGCGGGTCGGCGCCAGCGACGTCGAGCGCGCGGCGACGCTGGTGGCGGCGGCCGAGATCCTGCGCAAGCGGCTCGACCTGCCGGGCGACGCCGGGATGCTGCTGGAGCGGGCGGTGACGCTCGATCCAGCCTCGGCTGAAGCGCTCGAGGCGCTGGAGGCGCTCAGCGCCGACGCCGGGGAGCTCGATCGGCTGGCCGAGGTGCTCGAGCGCAAGATCGAGGTGGTGGCCCGCGGTCCCCGCGAACAAAAGACGATCCTCGCGCGGTTGGCCCAGATCTACGATCAGAATCTGGGCCGCGCGCCTCTCGCCCGGCGGACCTATGAACGGCTGCTGAAGATCGACCCCCAGCACGCTGGCGCGCTGGAGTTTCTGGCGCGCCAAGGGGCACGAACGGGAACGCTGCCGCCCCCTCCCCCGCCGCCGCGGGCGGAGACGCTGGAGCCAGGACCGACACCCGCCGCCGAAAACCGAGCCGAGCAAAAATATTGGCGGTCGGTCGGCGTCGAGTCGGAGCCGGTGCTGCGCGCCAACTCTCTGGTGGCGAAGGCGCGCGTGTCGCTCTCGCGCGGTGAGATCCCGGCCGCCACCGACGATCTGGAGCAGGCGCTCGCCGCCGCGCCCCGGCACTCGGCCGCGCTCATGCTCCTCGCCGAGCTCAGCTACCGCAAGCAGGAGTGGCATCGCGCGCGCGAGCTCTACGCCGCGCTGGAGATGGTCCCCGACGCCGCCGACGCCGTTCCACGCGCCGAGCTGGTTTCGCGGCGCGCGGCGCTGGCACAGCGGCTCGGCGAGAGCGCCGAGGCGGAGGCGCTCTACCGGGAGCTCGCCATCCTCAACCCGCGGCATGCCCAGGCGCGGCGCGTGCTCGCCGAGCTGGCGCTCGCCCGCGGCGACACGGCCACGGCCGCCTTGCGCCTCGAGGAGCTCCTGCGGCTCTTGCCGGCGGGCTCCTCGGGTGATCTGGTCGATCTCCGCCACCGCCTGGGTGCCATCTACGCCGAGACCAGCGAATGGAACGGCGCCCGTTACTACCTCGAGCTGGTCATCGATCAGGAGCCGAACCGTCTTGCCGCGCTGGAGCTCTTGGCGCAGACCTATCAGAAGCTGGGGCTTCACCTGGAGGCGGCCGAGACCTGCGGGCGCCTGGCGCGCCTCTATCCCGACCCGGACCACCGCGCCGCCGTGCTCTACCGCCAGGCGGAGATCCGCCGGACGCAGCTCGGCGACGAGGCCGGCGCGCTCGACGCTTACCTCCGCTCGTCGGACGCCGACCCCCGCTTCGTTCCGTCGCGGCTGCGCCTGGTCGATCATTTTTGGGCCGAAGGGGATCTCGACGTGGTCGCCGATCTCGCCAGCGATCTGGCGGCGACCCCGCTGTCGCCGGGAACGGACGCCGACCTGGTCGCGCGCCTCGGCATCGCGGTCGCCGGGCCGCGCAGCGAGACGCCGCCCGGCTTCTCCCTGGCCGCGCACCCCGCGCTGGCGGAGGCCGCCGTGCGGGTGCTGGCGCTGGCCGGCGATCGGGCCGCGGCCCGCGGCGTCGATTCGATCGATCCGATGATCACCCACGCACGTTTCTGGGCAGGCGCCGAGGGGGAGCGGACGCTGGTGGCGCTGCTCACCGACCTGGTGCTGGCCGACCCGGCCCGCCCCGGTCCGGCCCTGGTGCTGGGCGGTCTGGCCGCGCGCACCCGGCGGCTGGCGCTGGCCCGCGCGGCCTACTCGCTCCCCGCCTTCGTCCAACCGGAGGGCCTCGCGACCAAGCTGCTCGACGCCCTCCCGGCGGCAGAGGCGGTGCGCCCCGAGGCGGTCCGCCCCGGCACGCCGGTCGACCATCCGGACGTGGCCGGTCCGGTGCGGCGCGCGCTGTCGCGCCTGGCGCCGGCGCTGCTCGGCCTCGACTACGACCAACCCGCACCCAAGCCGGTCGAGGGGAGCGGTCTGCCGCCCGGGCGCGCCATCGAGCTGCGCCGGATCGCCGACCTCCTGGGCGCGCCGGCGTTCGTCGTCGCGCCGGACGCCGAGGGGCTGCGCCGCACGCCGTCGCCCCAGGGTGAACGGCGGCGGCTGCGCCTCATCCCCACCCAGCCGGCGGGGCTGCTCATCAGCCCGGCCGCCGTCATGATGGCGCCGCAGGCCTGGTCGTTCGTCGCGGGGCGCGCCATCGAGGCGCTGCGCAGCGGGCTCGTGACGGCCGGGTTGAGCGGCGTCGACGGCCTGGGGCGTCTGCTCGAGGGGGCGCGCGCGGCGCTGGGCGGCGCGGCAGCCGAGGAGCCGCGCGCCGTGGCGGTGGCCGAGTGGTTGAAGCGCCCCGAAGCGATGGTCACGCTCGGCGGGCCGGAGGCGCGGGCGGAGCTCCGGGCCGACGTCGAGGCGGCGTTGACCGCGCTTCCCGACTGGCAAACTTTCAGGCGCGGCACCCGGCACACCTGCAACCGGATCGGCCTGCTCGTCTGCGGCAGCCCGGTCGACGTGCTCTCGGTCGTCTCCGAAGGGGAGCTCCACGGCGACGACGACGAGCCGCCGACCGCGGCCATTCGCGCCGAGTTCCTGCGCGGGGAGTCGCCGCGCGAGATCATCACCTTCATGTTCTCGCCGGCCTACGAGACCGCGGCCGCGACGTAGCCGGTGCGGGCGTTCGTCTGTTCGCCGGGATCCGAGCCTGCGCTCGCCGCCGAGATCGTGCGCGCCGGGGCGGCGGCCACCGAGCTCGCACCCGGCGTGGTCGCCTCCGACCGGGACAGCGAAGACTTCGATCCGATCTTCTCGCGCCAGCCGCTGCCGAGCGCCCACCTCGTCGAGGGAGCTTCGGTGCGCGCGCTGGCCGAGGCGATCTTCGGCGCCGTCGAGACGACCATAGACGACTGGCCGGGGCCGTTCGCCGTCCACGCGCTGGCGCACGCCGAGCCGCCGCCCGGGCTCGCCAGCCGGGCGACGCTGGTCGCGCGCGAGGCGCTGGCGCTCCTGGCCGCGCGCCGGCGCCGCGCGTTTCGGCGACGACGTTCGCCCGACGAGGCGGTGGCGGCCTTCGACGGCAGCTGGCTGCTGGTCCAGATCCTGGCGCTCGACCGCGATCGATTCGTCGTCTCGGCGGCGCCGCCGCGCCCGCTGCCGAGGGGCGGCCTCGACCTGGCGCGCTGGCCGGGCGGCGAGGCGCCGGTGGCGATCGATCGCGCGCCGCCCTCGCGGGCCTACCAGAAACTGGAAGAGGCGTTCGCCTGGATGGGGACCGCGCCAGGCGCCGGCGAGACCTGCGTCGATCTCGGCGCCGCGCCCGGTGGCTGGACGGCGACGGCGCTCAAGCGAGGCGCGCGCGTGGTGGCGGTCGATCGCGCGCCGCTGGCGCCGGCGCTGGCCCGCCACCCGCGCGTCGCCTCGGTGATCGGCAACGCTTTCACCTACGCCCCCACGGCGCCGGCCGACTGGCTGCTCTGCGACGTCGTCTGCGAGCCGCCGCGCAGCCTGGAGATCTGCGACCGCTGGCTCTCCGCGGGGCTCTGTCGGGGCTTGGTCGTCACCGTGAAGTTCAAGGGGCGCGACGGCTACGGCCTGCTCGCCGAGCTGCCGCAGCTCCTGGAAAAAACTAGGCCCGCGTTCGCGCGCGTCAAGCAGCTCGGACACAACAAAAACGAAGTGACGGTCATGGTCGTTCGTAAGGGGCAGGCCGAAAGAGCGGCCGCAAAATAGCGAGCGACCACGGGTGGAGATACACTCCCCCCGATGGACGATGTGTTGGCGATCATCCTCGGTGGCGGGCGCGGCACACGCCTCTTTCCGCTCACGTTCAAGCGCTCGAAACCGGCCGTGCCGATCGGCGGCAAGTACCGCCTGATCGACATCCCGATCAGCAACTGCCTGAACGCCAACGTCCGTAAGATCTTCGTGCTGACGCAGTTCAACTCGGAGAGCCTCAACAAGCACGTCGCGCTGACCTACAAGTTCGACGTGTTTTCTTCGGGCTTCGTCAGCGTGCTGGCTGCCGAGCAGACCGAAGAGGGGGGCAACTGGTTCCAGGGAACCGCCGACGCCGTCCGCCAGAGTCTGCGCCACATGCGCCGGACGCCCGGGCGTGACCTGCTGATTTTGTCGGGCGACCAGCTCTACAACATGGACTACCGAGAGATGATCAAGACCCACCGCGAGAGCGGCGCCGACGCCACGGTCGCCGTCATCCCGGTCTCTCCCGATCAGGCCTCGGCGTTCGGCATCCTCAAGATGGACGCCACCGGTCGCATCGTGCACTTCGACGAAAAGCCGCCCGCCGATCGTCTGCCGGCGCTGCTCTCGGATCTCCCCGGCGGCGCCAAGGGCCACCTGGCCTCGATGGGCATCTATCTCTTCAAGCGCGAGGTACTGGAGCTGGCGCTGGCGAGCCCGCGCCTGGTCGACTTCGGCCGTCACGTCATCCCCGACGCGGTCCCCCGCCAGCGGGTGCAGGCGCACGTCTACCGCGGCTACTGGGAAGACGTGGGGACGATCCAGTCCTACTTTCAGGCCAACCTGGCGCTGTGCGAGGCGATCCCTCCGTTTGACTTCTACGACGAGGATCATCCCGTCTACACCCACCCGCGGTTTTTGCCGGCCTCCAAGCTCGAACGCTGCAACATCCACAACGCCCTCATCTCCGAGGGGTGCATCATGCACGGCGCGGAGATCGACCGCGCGGTGATCGGCATCCGCAGCCGCATCGGCGCCGAGTGCCGGATTCGCAACAGCCTGCTCATCGGCGCCGACTTCTACGAGACCTTGGCCGACATGGAGTCGACGATCGCCCGCGGCATCCCGGCGGTGGGAATCGGATCGAAGACGGTGATCGAGAACGCCATCATCGACAAGAACGCCCGCATCGGCAGCAACGTCCGGATCGTCAACGAGGCCGGGATCAAAGAAAAAGACGGCGACGGCTACTTCATCCGCGAGGGGATCGTGATCGTCCCCAAAAACGGCATCATCCTCGACGGCGTGACTATCTAGTTCGGGACCCTCAAAGGGTCCCGCGCCTCCCGCGACGAGGGCCGTCGAGCAAACCTCGCCGGCCCTCACGCGATCAGCTCGGGTCATTTGAAGGTTCCGCCAGGCTCGCCGCTGCCGGGCGAATGATCTAGTCTCCAGGCCATGTTTCGTTTCGGCATTCTGGGGGCCTCGCGGTTCGCGCTCCGGCGGATGCTGCCGGCGATGCGGTTGGTGCCCGGCGTCGAGGTGGTGGCGCTCGCCTCGCGCGACGGCGGCAAGGCGGCCGAGACGGCTCGCGCGCACGGCATTCCCAAGGCCCACGCCTCCTATGAGGCGCTCTGCGCCGATCCCGACGTCGACGCGATCTACAACCCGCTCCCCAACCACCTGCACGTCCCCTGGTCCGAGCGCGCCGCCGCCGCCGGCAAGCACGTGCTGTGCGAAAAGCCGATCGCCACCAGCGCCGCCGAGGCGCGCCGCCTGATCGAGGCGCGCGATCGGGCGCGGGTCGTCATCTGCGAATCGGCGATGGTGCGCCTTCAGCCGCGCTGGCACGCGGCGCGCGAGCTGATTCGCGCGGGGCGCATCGGCGAGCTGCGCGCCTTCATCGGGACGTTCGGCTATTCGCTGGCCGGGCGCACCGACATCCGGTACGAGGCCTCGATGGGGGGCGGCGTCCTCTACGACACCGGCTTCTATCCGGTCACGATGAGTCGCTTCTGCTTCGAGACCGAGCCGGTCGCGGTGCTGGCACGCTCGGCGCGCTCCGGGCCCGACGGCGTCGACGTGCTGACCAGCGCGCTAATGGAGTTTCCGCGCGGGCAAGCCACGCTCACCTGCGGGATGGAGCTCGGGCCGATGCAACGCGCGCTGCTGCTCGGGACGACGGGGCACCTCGACCTCCCCCTCGCTTGGACCCCGCCCGCCGATCGCCCATCGGAGCTGACGCTGGAGCGGAGCGCCGTCCTCGAGCGTCCGAGCGGCGAACGGCGGACCTTCGAGGCCGCCGATCAGTACGCGCTGCTGGTCGCCGCCTTCGCCCGCGCCGCGACCGCCGGCGGCCCGGGGCCCGTCCCGCTCGAGGACTCGGTGAAGAACATGGCGGTGCTCGAGGCGCTGGCGCGATCGAGCAGGAGCGGCCGTTGGGAAACGCCCGAAGCCTAACGGCCGCCGTCTTGGCCGCGGTCGCCGCGACGGCGATGCCCGGGTGCCGGCGGTCGGCGACCCCTCCCGTCCCGGCCGCGCCCCCGGCGGCGCGGGTGACCATCTCGCTCGTCGGCACCAACGATCTGCACGGCCGCCTCGAGGCGCTGCCGCCGTTTGGCGGCTATCTCGGCAACCTGCGCCGCGCGCGGGCCCGCGACGGCGGCGGCGTCTTGCTGGTCGACGCGGGCGACATGTTCCAGGGGACGCTCCCCTCCAACCTGAACGAAGGGGCGGCGGTCGTTCGCGCCTACAACGCTCTCGGCTACGCGGCCGCCGCGCTCGGCAATCACGAGTTCGACTTCGGCCCCGCCGGCCCCGCGGTCACCGCCCAGAAACCGACCGACGATCCGCGCGGCGCGCTGCGCGCGCGCGCCGCCGAGGCGACCTTCCCCTTTCTCGACGCCAACCTGGTCGACGCGGCCACCGGCGCGCCGCCGGCCTGGAGCAACGTGGTTCCCGACGTTCTCCTCGCCGTCGCCGGGATCAAGGTCGGAATCGTCGGCGTGGCCACCATGAGCACGCCGCGCACCACGCTGGCCGCCAACTTCGCGGGGCTGGGGATAAAACCGCTGGCCCCGGCGATCGCGGCTGCCGCCACCGAGCTGCACCGAAAGGGCGCCACGGTGGTGATCGCCGCCGCCCACGCCGGCGGCGTCTGCAAACGCTTCGACGCCCCCGAGCACTTCGACTCCTGCGAGGCCGACGGCGAGATCTTTCAGGTGGCGCGCGAGCTGACCGCCAGCGGCGCCGTCGTCGACGCCATCGTGGCCGGCCACACGCACGAGGGGGTAGCCCACCGGGTCTCCGGCATCCCGATCGTCGAGGCGTTCGCCAACGGGCACGACTTCAGCCGCATCGACCTCACCATCGATCGGGCGACCGGCCGGGCCATCGACGCGCGGATCTTCCCGCCGCAACGGATCTGCGCGCCCGAGCGCTGCGCGGGCGAAACCTACGAAGGCGCCCCGGTCGTCCCCGACGCTGCCGTGGCCGCGGCGATCGCCCCCGCGCTGGAGGCGGCGCGGGCCGAACGCGAGCGCAGCCTGGGGGTCGTGGTGACGGCGACCATCAAGCGCGCGCAGAAGGTGGAGTCACCGCTCGGCAACCTGTTCGCCGATCTGATGCGCGCCGCGCGCCCGCGGGCCGACGTCGCGCTCACCAACGGCGGAGGTCTGCGCGCCGATCTGCCGCCCGGGCCCCTCACCTACGGCCGCCTCTTCGAGGCCCTCCCCTTCGACAACCGCTTCGCCACCATCCCGCTCACCGCCGCCGAGCTGGCCGAGGCCGTCTTGCGCAACCTCGGCCGTGACAACGGGATCGTCTCGCTCTCCGGCGTCCGCGCTGAGGCCCGCTGCGAGGGGGGCGCGCTGGTGGTCCACCTCTTTCGCCCCGACGGCCGCCCGATCCCGCCCAAGGCCCGGCTGACCCTGGTCACCAGCGACTTCCTGGCCACCGGCGGCGACGGCCTCTTCTCCGAGGAGACCAAGCAACGCGCCAAGCTCGACGACGGCCCGCCGATCCGCGACGCCATGGCCGACCTTCTTGCCGCCCGGAAGACGCCGCTCACGCCCGACGACCCCACCCTCTTCGATCCGGCGCGCCCCCGAATCGCCTACCGGGGTCTGCGCCCAGTTGAATGCCGCTAGACCGCTTGTATGTTGACGCGATCGATCCGGTGCGATCAAACATCGGCCGGTGCGATCAACATCGGAATGAAGAGAGGAGCGACCGCCCCTTTACGCGGTCTCGAATCCAAACTGCGCGAAATGGCGATCGAACGCGAACGCGACGCTGATTTTCAATCGCTGCATGACGGCAAAGCTGGTTGCATCGGTGAGTGAATATCCTTTGTCGACCTGCGCCCGCACGATCTCGACCGCCGCGATCTCGTCGTCCGGCGTGACGCGCTCGATCGGCCATACGTTCTCGGTCAGCCACCGGCGGGCGACGTCGGACCCGAGGCGGTTCAAGAGAAGCGCGTGAGACTCGGCGCGCACGAAGTTTGTGAGCACCGGCTCGGCATGCTGCTTCCCGAGCCGCTGGAGCGTGCCACGCGCCTTGCGATGGTGAGCGTCGTCCCGATCGAGGAGCGCGTAGATCGCGCTCGTGTCTACGAAGACTCGCGCCATCGCGCGATCTCGCCATCCGCCAGATACTTATCGTGGTTCGCCGCGACGTCGGATGCGCCGCCTGCCGCTGAACCAACGAGCCGCCAGATCGGATCACCGTCGCTCAAGGGACGGACCAGCGCGAGCTTCCTGAGCCGAATCTCGTCCCCGGCGACCGTGACCTCGAGATAGCTGTGATCGTCGATCCGCAGGGCCGCCCGGATCTCTTGCGGAATCGTGATCTGCCCCTTGGAGGTAACCTTGGCGACCTTCACACAGGAATCCTTACCACAAATCTTACAGTCCGCCAGCCCCCATGCTGGCCCCTACTCCCGCATCCAGTTGACGACGAAGAGACCGTGACCTCCGCCCTTCTCGCCGCCGTCGATCGGGGCGCCGCCCGTGTCCTGGGTGAGGTAGTTGTCGGTCCAGGGGCCGTCGATGGGCGCCGCGGAGGTGAGGATGCAGCTCGAGTCGGTGCACTGATCGAGCTTCCACGACGCGCCGCTGATGTTGTGCTGGGCCATCCAGGCGAACCAGACGTTGGTCTCCGGCTCGCAGACGTCGTTGTCGCCGCTCTTGGTCACGCCGCCGTCGGCGGGGGTGGCGCCGAACTCGGTCACGAACAGCGGCAGCCCCAGGGAGAGCGCCGTGTTGGCCTTGTCGATCAGCGACTGGCCGTGGGTGCAGGCGTAGAAGTGCAGCGTGTAGAGCAGGTTCGTCCCGGCCAGGGGAGCGGCGGCCGCCAGGTCGACGTCCTGCGACCAGGTCGGCGTGCCGAGCACGATCAGGTTGTCGGGATCGACCATGCGGATCGCCGCCACCACCGCCTGGTGGTACGGCACGATCTGCGCCCAGGTCACGCCGGTCGGCTCGTTGTAGTCCTCGTAGATGATGTTGGGGGATGAACCGTATTGGGTCGCCATCATGGTGAAGAACGCCGAGGCCTGCGTGGCCTGCGTCGTCCCCCCCTTGGTGACGGCGTCGCTGGTGTGCCAGTCGACGATCACGTAGATGCCGAGGTCGATCGCGTTCTGAACGATGGTGTTCACCTTGGAGAGCATCCCCGACATGTTGGCGTTGGTCCCGGTGCCGGTCCCGAGGTAACCGCCCGACGTGTCGACGCCCATCGCGGCGCGAATGACCGACAGCTTCCAGTTGTCGCGCGCGTATTGGATCGCCGCCTTGCTCTCGGGGAAGGTCTTGCTCTCGAGGTTCAGCCACTGGCTGCTGACCCCTTTGAGCTGCACCGGGTTCCCCGACTGGTCCTGGAGCTGGGTGCCGACCACCTTCAGCTGGCCGTGCATCGCCACCGGGTTGAGCGGCGTTCCGAGCGGGACGTCGCCGGCGGCGTCCCGGGCGGTCGTTCCCCCCTGACCGCTGGTGGCGCCGCCCGTGCCGGTCGTTGCACCGGTGCCCCCAGTGCCGTTCCCCCCGCTCCCGCCGTTGCCGGTCGAGCCGACGTTGCCCGCGCCGCCGGCGCCCGTTCCGCCGGTGGCGGGCGCGCCACCGGTGCCGTCGGAACCGGCGGAGCTCGAGTGGCAGGCTGGCAAGCCGAGCAACGCCCCGCAAGCCAGGAGACGGAATCCGACCATCCGGACGCTGCAGCTCTTCTTCATAAGCGACGCTTCCTTCCTTCTAGGGAGCACGATGATACATGAGATCCACCATCTCGAAGTGCCCGCTCCAGGCGGAGTTCGGGCGGCCGAGCTCGCGCCCTCCAGCCCGGCTCCATTTTTGTCGTTATGATCTGTAAGCCGTGTCCCCGGTCCCCAAAACGGCGGCGCATCCGCCCGATCTGACCACCACCCGGGCGCCTTTCATCGAGGAGGCGCGCGCCCACGGCGAGATCTACATCATCGATCAGCCGTACGAGCTCTACTCGGAGGAGAACCAGGCGACCTGGGGACCGCTGCTCGAGCGGATGCACGATCCCTGGGCCCGCTACGCCAACCGGCGATTCCTCGAAGGGATGGCCAAGCTCCAGCTCTCGGCGACGCGCATCCCGCGCCTCGAGGAGATCAACCGGTTCATGCAGCCGCTCACCGGCTTTCGCGCGCGCGCGGTCAGCGGCTACGTGCCGTCCTACGTCTTCTTCGATTGCCTGCGCCGGCGCGAGTTCCCGACCACGGTCACCATTCGCGACGGCGAGCGCCTCGAGTACCTGCCCGAGCCCGACATCTTCCACGACGTCGCCGGCCACGTCCCGATGCACACCGATCAGGCCTTCGCCGCCGCGCTGGTCCGATTCGGCGCCTGCGCCGCCGCGGCCGCCCAGCGCGCCGCCGCGGTGCCGGATCACCGCGAGCGCCTCCGGCGGCTGACCAGCAACATCCGGGCGATGTCGCGCTTCTTCTGGTTCAGCGTCGAGTTCGGGCTCATGCGGCACGCGCCCGGCGACGCCGACGGCGCCCTCAAGGTTTACGGCAGCGGGCTGCTCTCGTCGTTCGGCGAGATCGCGCACGCCATCGACGCCCCCGACGTCGAGCGACGCCCGTTCGAGATCGGTGAGGTGGTCAACCAGCCGTTCGAGATCGACCACTACCAGCCTCGCCTCTACATCGTCGATTCGTTCGACCACCTGTTCGCGCTGGTCAGCGAGCTCGAACGCTGGATGCTCGAGGGCAAGCTGGACGACGTCGCGCTCGGCGAGCCGACCGTCAGCGAGGCCGATCTGGCCAGCTTCCTCAGGGCGGACGCCGCCCAGAAACGCTGAGCGCTACTGGTCGGCGTCGTCCGCGCCGGCACTGTCGTCGGCCGGCGGCGGAGGCGGCGGCGGCCGCGACGGCTTGGTGAGCGCGCTGAAGCTGGGACGCTTCTTGGGGGTGCAGCCGGCCTTGAAGCCGTCGGCGTCGAACTTGTACGAGATGCGCCCGGTGTCGCCGGGGACGGCGATCTCCAGCTCGAGGTTGTGGTCCCCTTTTCGCTTGGGCGTGCAGTACGAGAAGATGTAGCGACCGTCGCTGGTGGTGGCCAGCTTGGCGGTCACCTGGTCGAACCCCTTCTTGAACGCCTTGGGGTCGTTGGAGATGAAGATACCGCTGTGCCCGATGGCCGCGATCTCGGGTCGGCTCACCTTCTCGCCGGCGGCGATCACGTAGACGTCGACCGGCGTGTCCTTGAGCGCCTGCTCGAGCACCGCCGCGTTCACGCTGTGGGAGAGATCGCCTCGGTCGGTGAAGATGACCAGCTCGGCCCCCTTCTCCGTGGTGTTGGCCTTGTCGAGCTGCTCCTTGAGCGCGGCCAGCCCCTGGAAGACGGCGCCGTTCAGGTTGGTGGTGCGGTTGCGCGGGCGAAACGTCCGTATCGCATCGACGATCTTCGGCGTCTTGACGTCGGCGCCGAACCCGAAGATCGGCGCTACCTCGTCGCCGCCGTCGAACACGCTGACCGCCACGCTCTGGCTGGTCCCGATCTTGTCGACGAACTGACCGACCGCCTTGGCCAGCTCGGGGAGATCCTCCGAGTCGACCATCGGCCCGCTCATGTCGATCAGCAGGAGCGCGAAGCGGGAGCTGGCGATCCCGGTGTCGAGCAGCGCGCGCTTGGCCTTGTTGTCGCCAATCAGCTTCTTGTCCTCGTAGACGCGGAAGTTCGCCAGCTCGAGGCCGCCGACCGGCTGGCCCGCCTTGTCGAAGACGCTCAAGTAGAGAGCGATGTTGGCGGGGCGCTGGGCCGACGCTCCCAACTTGGTGACCTTGAGCGTGCCGCCGCAGCCGGCGGCCGACACGAGGAGAGCGAACGACAAGGCCACCACCACCTTCGGCGCGGGGGCACGCGCAATCGGGGCGAACACGGCCCGGAGGATACTCTCGACGGACAAAATCAGGAAGATCAGGAAGGAAGATCGAGAAGATCAGGAAGCGGCCGTGTCGCCCCCGGCCTCGGCCCGGGCAAAGCCGACCTTTTCGGCCAGGGCGCGCAAAGGCGCCGGGGGGCGCCCGCGCGCGATGAGCGCCCAGATCCGCTCTTCGATGGCGCGCCGATCGGGGGATCCCGCGGGGAGCGCAATTAGATCGAACAGCACCCCGCAGAGGTGGAGCGCCTCCGTGCCGGGCACCCCGCCCTCGCCCAGCAAGGTGAGGACGACGCGCGCGAGCAGCGCGCGGCGGGCGACGCCGGCCGGCGTATCACCGTCGGGAGGGACCTCGCGCGCCGCCGCCACCACCAGCCGCGCCACCTTGAGCGAGCCGACCTCGGGCAGCAGCGCCGGCAGCGCCGCCATCACCAGCGTCCCCCGCGCCTCGTCTCCCAGATCGTCGAGCGTCAGCCGCCGGCCGCCGACCTGCGCCTCGAACTGACCGTCGGGCCGGGTGGTCGCCACGAAGCCGAGCTCCTCGGTCGTCCCCAGCCGACGCTGGCGCGTGCGCGCCGTCCCCTCGAGGCGGCGCGCACCCGAGGGCTGCTCTTCCAGGTGTCCCGACAGCGTGACGTCGAACCCGGGAACTGTCTGCAGGTCGAACGCCTGGGGGGCGACCAGCGCCTCCAGCGCCGCGCCGGCGACGGCGTGGGTGGCGGTCACCTGGTGCGCGGCGACCTTGCGGAAGACGTCGGCGCCGGTGCCGGCCTCCGGGAGATTGCTCTTCCCCTCGGCGAGCGCCTCCAGCACCTCGCGCACGGGCGGCGTCCCCCCCGCCTGCCGCATCAGATCGAGCGCGTGCGCCCCGATCCGGATCACCAGCGACGCCTCGAGCCCCGCGATGTCGTCGAAGAACCAGGCGCAGCTCGCGTACATGAGCAGCGTCGCCCGTTGCAGCTCGAGCAAGAGGCGCGCCCGCGCGCGCGCCGCCTCGCCCCCGGCCGCCAGCGACGGCCGCCCGAACGGGGCGAGCGCGGAATCGCGGGCGGGGATCGGATCGTCGACCACCGCGCCGTAGGCGTCGCGCGCCCCCCAGGGATCGATCAGCAGCTCGCCGGCCGCGTCTTCGTAGAAACGTCCGGCGGCGTCGCGGATCAGATCGAGCCCGTTCCGCAGCGGCCCGCGCCAGGCCTGGCTCCAGCCTGGGCCGCCGCCCATGTTGCAGCCGCAGTCGCGCCGCCAGCGGCCCACGCCGTGCCCACAGCTCCAGGCCGTCCCTTCGCCGTCGGGCCCGGGCGCAAGACGCGCCTCCCAGCGTGGCGGGTGGCGCGCCAGGTAGGCGCCCAGATTCGTCACCTCGACACCGCGCCGGACGGCCTCGACGCGCGTCGCGAAGGCGAGCGTCAGGTCCGAGAACTTCTTGTGATGCCCCCACAGCTCGCCGTCGGAGGCGCAGAGCACCAGCCGCTGGCCGGTGACCTTCGAGCGCTCGGCCGAGACACGCGCGGCGTCGAGGAGGCTCTCCGCCCGGGTCGCCGCTTCGCCGAAGGCGACGGCGCGCGACATCTGTCCGTCGAACACCGCGATGGCGATCGTCCGCCCCGAACCGTCGGGGTGACGCCACAGATAGGCGCGCCCGGTGTCGAGGCTGTCGCGATCGACCTCTTCCCACTCCTCGGCGGCCGTGGCCCGCACGCCGTCGATCTGCTCGGGCGCCAGGATGGTGTAGCTGACGCCCAGATCGATCAGCGTCGCCAGCGTCGCCGGTGAGACGGCCGTCTCCGGCAGCCAGAGCCCGTCGGCCGGGCGGCCGAACCGCCGCTCGAAGTCCTGGAGCCCCCAGAGGAGCTGGGTCCGCCGATCGGCCGGGTCACAAAGCGGAACGATCGGGTGCGCGTAGGCCTGCGCGATGGCGCCCCCCGCTCCCAGGCGATGCCGCTGCTCGGCGTCGGCCGCGCGCAGGCGCCCGAGGACCGCGGGATCCTGCCGGCCTATCCAGCGCGCCAGCGTGGGGCCGACGTTGAACGACAGCCGCTCGTAGTTGTTGACGATCGATTCGATCCGCCCGTCGGCGCCGTGGATGCGGGCGAAGGCGTTGGCCCGGTAGGACTCGGCGTCGATGCGCTCGTTCCAGTCGTGATGGGGCGCCGCCGACGGCTCGCGCGGGATCTGGTCGGTCCAGGGGTTCTCGCGCGGCGGCTGGTAGAAGTGCCCGTGGACGACGAGCGCGATCGGCGAGGCGGGCGACGGCGCCACGTCAGAAATTTCGCGATCGGGTGAGGAGCGTGTCGCGCGCCTTTTGGACGACGGTGATCCCCCCTTCGCTCACCGTGTAGCGAAGGGCGTCACGCGCCAGGTCGTGCCCGATGTGATCCCCCTCGGGGACACGCACGTTCTTGTCGACGATGGCGCGGCTGACGTGCGCGCTGCGGCCGACGTAGACGTTGTCGAACAGGATCGAGGCCTCGACGCGGGCGCCGGCGTCGATGAAGACGTTCCGTCCCAGCACCGAGTCCTTGACGAACCCGCCGGCCACGATGCAACCGCCCGAGAGGATCGACTGCAGCGCGATGCCGCGCCGGACGTCCTCGTCGAACACCAGCTTGGCGGGCGGGTCGGGGTAGTTGGCCGTTACGATCGGCCAGTCCCAGTTGTAGAGGTTGAGGCTCGGCACGACGTTCTTGAGGTCCATGTTGGCCT
The DNA here is from genome assembly GCA_036267635.1 of Polyangia bacterium. GTDB lineage: Bacteria > Myxococcota_A > Polyangia > Fen-1088 > Fen-1088 > JADGRB01. Next base: position 62,489 of record DATAVR010000186.1, read on the forward strand.
CGTAGTAGGCGTCGATCGTCCCGACGTCACGCCAGTAGGCGTTCTCCACCTCGTCGGAGACGCCGCGAATGCGATTGAGGCCGAAGTTGTAGGCGAAGACCTTCCCCGACTTGACCATCGCGGGGAGAATGTTGCGGCCGAAGTCGTGGTGGGACTCGCGCTCGGCGTCGGCGCGCAGCTCCTCGATGAGCGGCCCGGGCGCGAAGACGTAGTTCCCCATCGAGCCGAGGCAGTGCTCGGGATCGCCGGGGATGGTGACCGGATCCTTATCCGGCTTCTCTTGAAAGCCGACCACCCGCCACTGCTCGTCGACCTGGACGATGCCGAACTGATGCGCCTCCGACTTCTTGATCGGCAGGCAGGCGATGGTCGCCATCGCCCCCTTCTGGAAGTGGAAGTCGGTCATCTGGCGGATGTTCATCTTGTAGATGTGGTCGGCGCCGAAGACCAACACGGCGTCGCCACGGTATTCCTCGATGAGGTGCAGGTTCTGGAACACCGAGTCGGCGGTGCCCCGGTACCAGGACTCGCCCATTCTCATCTGGGCCGGGACGACGGTGACGAAGGCGTCGTAGGAGCTGCGCGCCCCCCAGGTCCGCTGCACGTGCTCGGCCAGCGACTGCGACTTGTACTGCGTCAGGACGTAGACGGAGCGGACCCCCGAGTTCGCCAGGTTGGAGAGGACGAAATCGATGATCCGGTAACGTCCGCCGAAGGGGACGGCCGGCTTGGCGCGGTCGAGCGTGAGCGGAAAAAGCCGGGAGCCTTTGCCGCCGGCCATGACCAGCGCGATGAACCTCTGCTGTCCGTCCATTGTGGGTGCGCGATCGGGCAGCTCAACTATAACCACTTTCCCGCCGGTGAGCGCCGACGAAAAAGGGTTTATAGTCCACCCGCCATGACCCCCGGCGAAAAGCTGCACACCCAACTGAACGATCTCTCCGGCAACCTGTGGTGGGCCTGGAACCCCCACATCATCAAGTTGTTCCGCGATCTCGGCCCCGACGCCTTCCGCGCCGCGAACCACAACCCCGTCTCGGTGTTGGCCGGTTTCCCGCACGATCGGTTCGAGGAGCTGTCGCGCGACGCCGTCCTGCGCGCGCGCGTCGACGCCGCCCACCGCGAGCTGCGCGAGTATCTGGGCGCCGCCCGCACCTGGGCCTCGGTCAACGCCGGGCCGCTGCGGGTCCGCCCGGTCGCCTACTTCTCGGCCGAATTTGGAATCCACGAATCGCTCCCCATCTATTCGGGGGGCCTCGGCGTCCTGGCGGGCGACCACCTCAAGAGCGCCTCCGACCTGGGGCTGCCGCTGGTCGCCGTCGGCCTCTTCTACCGGGAATCGTACTTCCGGCAGCACATCGGCCGCGACGGCTGGCAGCACGCCGAGTACGTCCGCTCGCCCGCGGAGCTGCTCCCGGCGCGACCGGCCCTGACCCCGGCCGGCAAGCAGATCATCATCGAAGTGCCGCTCTCGCGGGAAACGCTGCTGGCGCAGGTCTGGGAGATCGCCGTCGGACGCAACAAGCTCCTGCTGCTCGACACCGACGTCGACGGCAACTCCGAGGAGAACCGGCAGCTGGCCGCCCGGCTCTACTTCGGCGATCAGCGGATCCGCATCCGCCAGGAGCTGCTGCTCGGTGTGGGCGGCATCCGCGCGCTGCGCGCCGCCGGCATCCACTGGGGCGGCCTGCACCTCAACGAAGGGCACAGCGCGTTCGCCACGCTGGAATATGCGCGCTATCTGATGGAGCAGACCGGCGCCGACTTCCGCACCTGCGCGCAAGAGGTCGCGCAGAACACGGTTTTCACCACCCACACCCCGGTCGACGCCGGCCACGACCGCTTCCCGCCCGAGCTGGTCGACGATCACCTGGAGCCGCTCCGCCGCTCGCTGGGACTGTCGCAGCCCGACTTCCTCGGCCTCGGCCGCATCCGCCCCGACGACCACCGCGAGGCGCTCTGCATGACGGTGCTGGCGTTCAAGATGTCGCGCTACGCGAACGGCGTCTCGGCGCTGCACGGCCGGATCACCCGCAAGTCCTGGCAGGTCCTCTGGCCGCACCACCGCGAGGACGAGGTGCCGATCGGCCACATCACCAACGGCGTTCACGTCCGGACCTGGCTGGCGCCGGCGATGCAGGACCTCTACTCGAAGTACGCCGGCACCGACTGGCGCGAGCACCTGGCCGACCCGCAGATGTGGGCCCGCATCGACAGCATCCCCGACGCCGAGCTGTGGGAGACCCACCGGGTCCTCAAGGCCGCGCTGGTCCACTTCGTCCGCCGCCGCGTCTCCGAGCAGCGGCGCCGCAACGACTACCCGGACGAGTTCGTCACCGCCGCGCAGAACGCGCTCGATCCCGAGGCGCTGACCATCGGCTTCGCGCGCCGCTTCGCCACCTACAAGCGCGCCAGCCTGATCTTCAGCGACCTGCCGCGGCTGAGGCGGCTGCTGACCGACCCGAAGCGCCCCGTGCAGCTCGTCTTCTCGGGCAAGGCCCACCCGGCCGATCGCCCCGGGCAGGAGGTGCTGCGCCAGGTGCACGAGGCCGCCATCACCGGTGACCTCAAGAGCAACGTCATCTTCGTCGAGGACTACGACATCAACGTCGGACGGCACCTGGTGCAAGGGGTCGACGTCTGGATGAACAACCCGCGCCGCCCGCAGGAGGCGAGCGGCACCAGCGGACAGAAGGCGCTCCTCAACGGCGGGCTCAACTTCTCGGTGCTCGACGGCTGGTGGGCCGAGGCCTACGACGGCCTCAACGGTTTCGCCATCGGAGACGGCACCACGCACGTCTCCGTCGACGAGCAAGACCGGCGCGACGCCGCCTCGCTCTACGAGACTCTGGAGAATTCGATCATCCCGACCTACTACGAGCGCGACGAGCAGAACGTCCCGCACGGCTGGGTCGAGCGGATGAAGCGGACCATGCGCACGCTCGGCTGGCGCTTCAACACCGACCGCATGGTCATCGACTACACCAACAACTGCTACCTGCCGGCCGCCGGCGCCGAGAGCTGCAAGATGCCCTAGGTTCGACGACTGCAGCTCCGTCAATTCGTTGACGGTCGCCGAATTCGGTTTCGCGCCGTGCCGCTCAATTTGCCCGGCGGATACGCCGATGGTCCTTCTCATGCCAGGAAGGACGTCAGGAAAGACGCCAGGAAGGGCGCTGAAAATCACCGCCGCGCTCTTCGGCCTGGCCGGGGCCGCCTACGCGGCCGACCAAGCGACGGCACCGCCGACGGCAGACGTCAATCAGGCGATCGTTCAGCAGTTGGTGAGCGAAGGACAGCTGGCCAACGCGGCACCCAACGCGCCGCCGGACGCGACGTACACGGCGAACCAGATGCTGATCCTGGCTCCCAAGTACACGGCGGAGATGCAGACGGCCATCGAGCACGCGGAAGACGTGCGCATCGCCGCCTACCGAACGCACGACATCATCCGCATGACCTGCATCGACGACAAAATCGGACAGATGAAGACCCTGGTCAACCTGGCGTCGGCGCCGATGCTGATGCTGCGCACCTTCAAGTCCGAGCCGATCGTCATGCGGGAACAGTTCGACGTCATCACCCGAGCGCACGATCGCGTGAACCTGCTCGGCACCGAGGTCGATGCCTGCATGGGCGACAACCTCGACGCCGTCACGGTCGGCCGCATTCAGGAAGAGCAGGAACCGACCAACATCGACGACCCGACCCGCCCGCCAGCGCCCCTGCAGCAGGTCGATCGTCCCCCCGAGGCGAGCCCGTACAACTGAGCCGTCCGGGCGGGGTAATCTCCCCGCAGTGTACGTACCGCTCTCGCGGTTTTTGCTCCGCGCCCCCCTGCTTCCGATAGCGGCGCTTTCGCGCGCCGCGGCTGCGCTCGGGAAGCACCCACTCGGCGCGGCAGCGATCGCCCTCGCCAGCCCGACGCTGGCGGCCGCCAAGCCCGGGGCCGCGCGCCAGCGGGCATTGGTCCGCTACGCGCGGCGGGCGGCATTTCGCGCCACGCCCAGCGGCCTCCTGGCCGGCGTCTGCCTGGGCGAGCTCGGCGCGAAGACCGACGTGGCAACCGGAACGCCCGCCGCCCACCTCGCGCCGAGCTGGGCGCGGGTCGACGCCCTCGCCCGGGCACTGCTCGACGACCCTGCCCTCCGGGACCAGGTCCGCCTGCGGGCTGCCCCCTCGGTCTCTTCCGGCGACGGGCAGATTCGCTGGATCGGCCCCGGCGATCCGTTCGACGAGTCCCGCCAGACCGACGCTGACGACCGCCTGGCCGCCATCGTCGCCGCGACGGCCGACTGGGCACCGTGGCCCACCGTCCGGACCCGCGCGGCCGAGGCCGGCGACGAGGCCGGCGCTGGCGACGGCGAGGCCCTCGACGAGCTCCTGCTCGCGCTCGTCGACGACGGTCTCTTGCAGACCGATCTGGCGCCACCTCTGATCGGTCCGCCGCCCGCTTCGCACCTGCGCGATCGCCTGCAGGCCATCGGCCGGCAAACCGAGGCCCGCGCGGTCGACCAGGCGTGCCTCGGCTTCGACGGAGGCAATCTGACCCGCGGCCGGGCAGCCTGGGTGGCGCTCCCTGGCCGCGCCACGCGCGACGTCCAGGCCGTCCTCACCCACCGGCCGCGCAAGAGGCCCCGCCTCGAGCGGGCCGCGGTCGAGCGCGCCGCACGGCTCGTCCCGCTGCTGGTCCGCCTGCAACAGGCGCTGGCCCCGCCGGCCGCCGAGCGCCTCGCTTCGCCCGCGCTGGCCGACGCGCTCGACGCCGCGACGGAGATCTTCGGCGCCGGCGCGTTCGATCTGGAGGCGCTCGCCGGGGGCGACTACGGGTTCGACCTCGAGGGCGACGACGGCGACGAGGGCACCGCGGCGGCCTCACCTCCGCCGGCGCTGCTCGTGCTGCTGGTCGACACGCTCACCGCCGCGGCGCGAGAAGAGCGGACGACGGCGACGCTCGATCCGGCCGCGCTCGCGGCGGCGCTGACCGATCTCGCCGCGACACCGCTGCCGGCGACCGCCGAGCTCTTCCTGGCGCCGACCCCGCGACCCGCGCGCGCTCGCCCTGGCACCGGCTGGCTGCTCGGCCTCCACGCCCCGGCGGGGGCATCGCTCGGGCGCTTTGCCCACGCACTGGGAGCTCCGCTCGTCGAGGCTTGCGCCGAGATCGCGGCCGCGGAGCGGCGCGTTCGGCCCGACGAGCAGCGGGTCGACGTCGGGTTCGCGCCCGGCGCCGCGCTGGCCGATCTCGCCGCCCACCCCCCCATCCGCCCGCGCGCGCTGGCGCTGTCGCGCTGGAGCGCCGCCGGCGGCGATCTGGCGCCGCGCGATCTCGAGCTCGAGGCCGATCCGGGCGAGCCGCAGGCGCTGGCGTTGCGCCCATCGTCGATCGATCCCGACGCCCCGCACACGATCGTCCCCGCGCCGTTCGCGCGGGTCCGCTCGGCGACGGCGCCGCCCGGGGCCACGCGCCTGCTGGTCGGCTGGACCCTGCAGCGCCAGCACGCCCCCTGGGCGTTTGCCCCCGGCCCGCTCGCCGAGCTGGCGTTCCTGCCGCGGATCGTCCTCGACGGATTCGTGATCGCGCCGGCCAGCTGGCGGCTGCCGCCGGCGCTACGTCAAGGGGGCGCGCGTCGGGCGGCGGTGGCCCGCTGGCGCCGCGCGGCCGGCGTGCCGCGTCTCGTGCAAGTCGGCGAAGGCGACGAGCTCTACCCCGTCGATCTCGAAGCAGCGGACGCGGCCGCCGATCTGGAGGATCATGAGCGCGCGTTCGAGATCTGGCCGCCCCTCGACGCCACCCTCGACCGCGACGGGCGCCGCCTCGAGGCCATCGTGGCGGTCGTCGACGACGAGCGGCCAGCCCCGCGCGCCCCCCGGCTCGGCCGCGTCGCCCCACCGCGCCGCGTGCCGCCGCTGGCCGGCTGGCGTACCTTCAAACTGTTCGGTGCCGCCGCACGCCAGGATGCGCTCCTCACCGAGACGGTCGTCCCGGCGCTCGGCGACGCCCGCCGCGCCGGCGAGCTCGACGCCTGGTTTTTCCTGCGCTACCTCGACGGTCCCGGCGAGCGGCCGCATCTCCGCCTCCGCATTCGCGCGGCGGAGGGCGATCCGGCGGCGTTCGAGCGCCGGTTGCGGCTCGCCCTCGGGCCCGCCCGGGAGGGTGGGGCCTGCGCATCGCTCGAGACGGGGGACTACTTCCCCGAGCGTGGCCGGTTCCCCGCCCTCGAGCTCGACGCCGTCCACGCGCTCTTCGAATCCGACAGCGAGGCCGTCGCCGCGTTCATCAGTGAACCGGAGCTCGAGCGGATCGCTATACTCCCGCTGCTCTTCGACGCGCTCGCCCGCGGTCTCGGCCTCGATCTCGCCGCGCGCCACGGGCTCGCCCGCGAGCGCCGTCAGGCGGCGGACGGCTGGGCCGGGCTCGACGCCGGGGGGCGCCGCGAAACGGACGCCGCGTTCCGCCGCCACGCCCGTACTCTCCGCGCTGCGCTCACCGACGGGGCGACGCCGGGTGGCGACGGCTCGCACGAGATCCTGACGCGCCACCGGGCACGCGTCACCCAGGCGGCCCGCGAATTGACGGAATCAGCCCGCGCCCGCCTCTCACCGACGTTGTTGCACCTCTCGGCCGTTCGGCTGGTGGGGGCCGATCCCGACGCCGAGCGGATCGGCTACACCTTCTGGGAGCGGACGCTCGAAGGACTCCGCAAGACGAAATGAGGCGAACATCGACCCACAGACTCGGCGCGCTGGCAGCCGCGGCCGGCGCTGCCGCCCTGCTGCTCACGGGGACGGCCGTCTCGGGCGCGCGTGAGGCGCCGGCGCCCGCCGGCAGCGGCTCCGAGCCTCCCCCTCCGCAGGTCACCCGGCTGTCGCTGCCATTTTCGGGGACCTGGGGGGTCATCCAGGGCTTCGACAGCGGCGAGACGCACATGGGCTACGCCGCCTACGCGCTCGACTTCGTCCCCGCTCAGCCGATCGGGACGCGCGCGCCACGGCACGGCGCGCCGCTCTCGCGCTTCGCCTGCTATGGACGTCCCGTTTTGGCCCCCGCCGACGGGACGGTGGTGATCGCCCACGGCGGCGCGCGCGACTGGCCCGCCTACGTCAAAGGACACGACGAGGGGAACTACGTCATCCTCGAGCACGCCCCCGGCGAGTACACCGAGTTTCGCCACCTGGCGGCCCATTCCATCGCCGTCCACGTCGGCGATCACCTCCACCGCGGCGAGGTGCTCGGTCGCTGCGGCAACTCGGGCAACGCGACGACGCCGCACCTGCACATGGGGTTCCTGTCGTCGATCGAGCCGATCACCACCCGCCCGATGACGCTCGCCGGGTACGAGGTGATGAACCCCGACGGCACCTGGCAAGCCGGCGACGGCACCCCCAACAAGGGGGAGATCCTGCGCCCCTTCGTCGAATGAGGCGCGCGCCGGCGCGCCACGGTCCACCTTGTCGCCGATCTCGCTTCCGTGTTAGGCCATCCGCTTTGGAGGATTTGAATGCCGACTAAGTCCCTCTCTCTCCTCGTCCCCGCGCTCGTGCTCGCCGTCGGTTGCGTCAAGCCGGCCGCGCCGGCGGCAACCCCGGCCACCGCCAGCGCCGACGCGCCCGCATCACCGGCGCCCGCCGCAGAGATGTCGTCGCCCGCGCGACCGGGCAAGCCGGCCGAGGCGTCCGCGCCGCCGCTCCCCCCCTGGAAGCACGGCGAGAACATCTTCGCCGGCCCCAAGCTCGCCTGGGTCGACCCGTACGGCAACGCCCACCTCAAGTCGAAGCTCGCCAGCAAGACCGATCCGGCGACCTCCGCGCTCTTCGCCAAGATCGCCGACAACGGCGGCGCCGAGTGGATCGGGGACTGGACGCCGAACGTCAAGAACTGGGTCGGCCGCCGGGCCGACGCGTTCCTCAAGACCGGCGCCCTGCCGCTCTTCCTCTCGTACAACATCCCCAAGCGCGACTGCGGCAACTACTCGGCCGGCGGCGCCACCGCGGCCGAGGGGTACAAGCAGTGGATCTCTGCCTTCGCGGCCGGCATCGGCGAGCGCAGAGCCGCGGTGATCCTCGAGCCCGACTCGCTGGGCCTCCTCAAGAAGTGCCTCTCGGAGGCCGACCAGAAGGAGCGGCTCGAGCTGCTCCGCTTCGCCGTCCACTCTTTCAGGGCGCTGGGGAACACGGCCATCTACATCGACGCCGGGCACTCGGGTTGGCTCAAGCCCGCCGACGACGCCAAGCGCCTCAAGGAGGCCGGCATCGACGAAGCCGACGGCTTCGCGCTCAACGTGTCCAACTACAAATCGACCAGCACCGAGATCACTTACGGCAAGGAGATCTCGAAGCTCGTCGGTGGCAAGCACTTCGTGATCGACACCAGCCGCAACGGCAACGGCCCGCCCAAGTGCGACGAAGCGGCCGACGACGAGAAGTGCTGGTGCAACCCGCCCGGACGCGCCCTCGGCTCGCCGCCGACGGCCAGCACGGCCGACCCGCTCATCGACGCTTACCTCTGGCTGAAGAAGCCGGGCGAGTCGGACGGTCAGTGCAACGGCGGCCCCAAGGCCGGCGTCTTCTGGCCAGACAAGGCGCTCGAGCTCGCGCGCAACGCGAAGTTCTAGGGCATCGCTCGGGAATGGTCCCTAAAGGGACCACGGTCCAGTCACGGAGCCGTAACAGAGCCGCGCCACACCCCCGCGGAATCAGGCGCGTCGACGGTGGCACGCGCCTTGGATATTGGTCGGTCGTGGAAGATTTGGGTCGGCGGGGCGTTTAGCTCTGGCGAACGGGGAGCGAGGGGGAGAAAAACGTGCTCAGCCTCTTTCTTTTGCGGCATGGCGAGACGGAGTTCAGTCACCAGGACCGGTTCTGCGGGCGGATCGACGCGCCGCTGACCTCCGACGGCCAGGCGATGGCGGCGCGGTTCGCCGACGCCTACGGCGCGCTCGACTGGCGGGCGATCGTGACCAGCACGCGGATCCGCGCGATCGACTCGGCCGCGCCCCTCGCCCTCGGCGCCGGGGTCGACGTCAGCACCGACCCGCGGCTCGACGAGATGTACTTTGGCGTTTGGCAGGGACTGTCGAAGAGCGAGGCGGCGGCGCGCGACGCGGAATACTTCGCGCGCTGGCAGCGCGATCCCAGCATCGGGCCACCGATGGGTGAGTCGCCACGCGCCGTCGCCGGACGGGCGCGCGTCGCGATCGAAGAGCTGTGCGCCCGCCACCCCGACGGGAACCTGCTGGTGGTGTCGCATAAGGCGGTGCTCCGCATTTTGCTCTGCGAGCTTTTCGGCGTCGACTTGCGCCACTATCGGCACGGGCCGACCTGGCCGGTCGGGGCGGTGACGCAGATCGATTTCAACGCCGGCGACCCATCGGTGCGACGGCTCGCCGACGTCGCGCATCTGACGTCGCCCGCGAACGACAAGTGGACCTCGCCGCTGCGAGCGGCGTCCGCCTGACGCGTCGAGCACGGCACGCCGCCGGTCAGGCCGCCGGCCTTACCGCGCGGGCATGACCGGCGCGGTCGCCCAAACGCGTGAGCTATTGACTGGCTTGCGCGTGACCGGCTTGCGCGTAACCGGCTTGCGCGCCACGGCGACGGGGCGCTGCCCGATCGGCGCGCCACCGACCTGCCCGAGCTCGACGAAGGCGCCGTCCTGCATGATGACGAACGGCCGCTCGTCGAAGCGCAGGTTGCCGCGACCGTCGTGGTCGATGATCTGCAGCTTCCCCATCCCGTAACCCATCGGCCCCCGGCTGTAGTAATGGGCCTGCAGGTGATAGGGCGCCGCGCGTTCCGCCGCCGGCCCACGGATGGTGAAGCACTCCGGGCCATAGCCGGTGGTGACGTCGGCGTAGAGATCGCCGCCCGACGGCAGGTGCGGCGCGCTGAAGAACGCGTGACCGCCCCGGGCGTCGTGGATGTGGAAATCGACGTCGTTGGCGTCGGTCTCCCAGTTGAGGATGAAGCGGATCGAGGGACCGGTCTCGGGCGTGCCGCCGGCCCGCGCCAGGCGCTCGTGAATCTCGGCGGCGCGCGCCGGATCGGCGTGGGTCCAGGCGGCCGCGGCGAGCCCCAGGTCCTCGCGCAGGATTCGATCGACGCCCAGGAACCTTCCCTCCGGGTACTTCTGCGCCGCGCCGAAGGCGAGCGCCTCGAACGCCTCACGCGGGTGGCCAGCCTTGAGCAGCGCGAAGCCGAGCAGGTGGTGGCCGGCCGGGTGGTCGGGCCGCTGCTCGACCGCCTTGCGGTAGCTGTCGATTGCGAGCGCCAGCGCATGCGCATGCCCTGGCGACCCCGCCAGTCGTTCCAGGCGCTCCCCGGCGAACCGGCGCATGTCGGCGCGCCCGGGGAAGAGGTCGATGATCGATCCGTAGGCGCGGGCGGCGTCGGGCGCGTCGGCGAGCGCCTCGAAGCATTCACCGAGCGCGACGAGCGCCAGCACGTCGCCCGGATCGCGCTCGCGCCAGGCGAACGCGCGCGCCAACGCCTCGCGCGCCCGCTTGGCGTGGATCAGATCGAGGATCTCCCTGAACGGACCGGTGACCGGCGCCGTCTCGGGCTGGGCTTGCTCGGTGATGGCCACGGTGCGCGGAGCGGTCGCGAAGGCGCTCCGGTGCGCGGCGCGCATCGGCATCGGCATCGGCATCGGCATCGGTGCGGCGGGCGCGTGACCGCCCGGCGCGCCGGCCCCTGCGCCACCGCCGGTGAGGTTGTCGAGCGACGCCTCGGCTGGCGCGGCCGTCGCGGGAGGCGGCGGCGCGGCTTGGGCTGCCACGGGCGCGCCGGTCGCTGCCCTGTCGCGCGTCGCCTCCATCTCGTCGCGATCCGCACCCGGCGAGCTCACGTCCGCCTTCTTGGCCTTCTCTTCGCGGCCTTCGCGCTCCCGCCCTTGGCCGGCCTCGCCCTTGGCCAGCGCACGCGCCCCTGGTGGCAGCGCCTTGTCCTCCGACGCCGACCACTCTGTCTGCCCGGCGGGGGCAGCAATCTCGGTGCGGTGGAGCAGCGCGACGCCAGTGGGTCCGACGGTGAGGATGTCGGCCAACGCGCGCCGCTCGATGCCGAAGCGCGCGTAGTCCTGCTCCGTCTCCAGCACCAGGAGCGAAGTGAACGGACAGAGCACCCGGTTCCGGATCGACAGATCGATCGCCTGCTGCTTGAGCGCCGCGGCGAGATCGCCATCCTTCGCCGTGACGGCGTCGCGCTGCTCGAGGATGCGGGCGATGCGCGCCCGCACCCAGGCGCGCTCGAGCAACGGCCGCGGCGTCGGTGCCAGCGTGCCGGTCAGCGTCGCCGGCGCACCGGCAATCTTCAGGCGGAACGGAACCTCGGGCGGCAGATCGGCGTAGACGAGGATCTCGTCGCCCGGCTGGACGCCATTGACCACGTTCGGCCAGACCCAGCCGGCGCCGTCGACGGCGATGGTGATCCCCGAGCGCGTCGCCCGGGTGAGGCGCCGGACGGCGCTCTCAGCCCCCTCGTCGCTGTTCAGCACGATACCGTCCTGCGGGAGCCCGGCCGTCACCAACCGCGAGAGCATCACGTCGTCGCGAATGCCGCCGACCGCGACCACGTCGAGCCGCCGCACCCCCACCGCGCCGAGCGCCGCTACCCGCGCCCGCAGCTTGTCGGCACCGATCTCGCCGGCGGTGGCCACGCCGTCCGTGACCAGCAGGACGCGCGAGGCGCGGCCTCTGACCGGCCTCATGGTCGCCGCCAGCGAAGCGAGCGCGTGCTCGAGATCGGAGGCGCCCAGCGCGCCGCGCGCCACGATCCGCTTGGCGACGACGCCGGCGGCGCCGCTCGACCGTCCGTTCCAGAGCGGCACCACGTCCTGATCGAACGCGGCGACCGTGACGGTCGGATTGCCCTCCCTGCCGAGCTGACCGAGCAGGCGCTCGACCACGGCCGCCTCGTCGCGCAGGCCGAGCGCGCGGGAGGCGCTGGTATCGACCAACACCTGAAGGTCGCCGATCTCCTCGCGCGCTGTCGTCTCGCCGAGCGGAACGACGCGCGCCACCACCAAGTTGTCGTCGCGAAGGCCGAGCCGGCCGCCCGGGACCTGGTGCGGCAGCTCGAAGTCGTGATCGGGCGTGAAGTCGCGCCGCTCGAGCCGCGTCTCCGTCTTGCCCGCGCCGGTGACCGCGCGGACCGCCAGCGTCCCCAGGCGCGGCAGCCCGCGCAGCGGCAGCCGGTAGGCCTCGTCGGCGCGGGTCAGCTCCTGCGCATAGGAAATGACGATCTCCTTGGTGGAGGCGGCCGAGATCGGAAACACGCGCGCCGAGAACTCGTTGCCCGCCTCGGCCTCCAGGAGCGCCGGGTCCTGTTTGTGGTGCAAGAAGTCCTCGTAGGCGACGCGCGCCGCCTGCTGCTCGACCACCTCCCCCTCCTGCCAGCGGTCGCCGATCCGCATCGCGAACCGGCTCACCGTGGCGCCCGAAGGGAGCGTGATGCGAAAGTGTCCTTCGCGCACCCGGTTCTCCGGGTTGCGGAAGGTCAGGTGCAACTCGGTGAAGGCGAGCGGATCGTCGATGGCCGCGTCGGCCGTGAGCGACACCAGCTCCAGCCCGGCGCCGTCGGAGGCGGTCAGGCTGATGGGCGCAGGCACGGCCGCCATGGCCGCCACGACGGCGGCGCCGCGGGCGTGGTCGCCTGCGACGAAGGAGACGGCAATCAGAGCCAGCGAGCGGGCGACGAAACCGACTTTGGTGGTCATGCAGGTTCCGACGCACGACCGCCGATTTCGATCTGAAAAAGATCGGCGCGCCGGCGTCGCGTCGTCGCCCGCGGGCCACGTCATCGCGCTCGGTTCGGGTAACATGGCGTGGTCGTGAGGTTCGCGGTGCTGATCCCGGCGCTTCTGGCCGCCACCCCGGCGCCAGCCGCAGCGCCCCGGCCGGTGGTGCAGGCCGTCTGGACCGCCAGCGCCGGTCCCACCATCTATCGGGGCGATCTTTCGGCGCAGGCACTGTCGGCGTCGGGCAACGCCGTCGTCGGGTCGTGGACGCTGCTCGACCCGGCGGGCGAGGTCACGATGCACGGGACCTGGTCGGCCAAGAAGTCCGGGTCCGGCTGGCGGGGCACTTGGGAGGCGAAGGTGCAGCCTGGGGGCGACACCTTCGCCGGCACCTGGCAGGCGGTGCCGCCGGCCGACTTCCACGGCAAGACGTTCGAGGACCTGCTGCTGGCGACCGGCGGCCAGCAGATCTCCGGCTACTGGAAATCGAAGGGGGGCGCGGCGGGGGCCTGGTGGCTGAAGGCCGCGGCGCACTGAAGCGACGGGTGGGCGGCGTCAGAACTGCGCGTGGAGCCCGATCGTGGGGAGCACCAGCTTGATCCGATCCTGGGCGACCGCCATGTTCCCCGAGCCGTAGACGGCATCGAGCTGCAGGACCTCGGGATCGAGCGTGACGTTGGCGAAGTCGGCGTAGACGTCCATGACGAAGCGGTCGAAGACGAACCGGCGCCCGGCGTGCAGATCGATCTCGTAAAAGGCAGGCAGCTCCTGGTAGTCGCCGCCGCTGCCGACCACCGGCGCCCAGCGCCCGGTGTTGAGGTGGAAGCGGGCGCCCACGGTGGTGGCGTGGCCCAATCGGTAGCCGGCGACCAGGTTCAGGATGTGCCGCTCGTCCCAGTCGGAGCGCCCGAGCACGCCGTCGTCGTCGTAGCGCTGGCTCCAGGAGAGCGTGTAGGCCAGCCAGCCGTAGAGGCGGCCGACGTTCCGGCGCAGCATCAGCTCGGCGCCGTAGGCGCGGCCGTCGCGCGACACCAGGAAATCGGGGGCGGTGGGATCGTTCTGCTCGAGGTCGATGTTGCGCACGTCGGTGAGGCGCAGCTTCTGGTAGTAGCCGGTGACGCCGAGGGTGAGCTGCTCGGGCAGGTGGGCTTCGACGCCGAGCGAACCGCCGAGCGAGGTCTGCGCGCCGAGATCGGCCAGGCCGAACGCCTCGAACCCCGGCACGCTGACCGGCAGGCTGGGCATCTGCGCGTAGCGGCCCCCGTCGATCCGCAGCGCGACCGTATCGGTGAGGTTAACGAGAGCGTCGAGCCGCGGCTCGAGGTAGACCGCGGTGGTGCTCTCCTCGGCGAAGAGATCGGCCCGCAGGGCGGGCGAGATCACCAGCCGATTTCCCACCCGGACGCTGACCGTCGCGTAGGCGGCCTGCGACAGAGCCTGGCGCGAGCGCCCGAGGTCGCTCTGTTTGCGTTGAAACGCCGGGACGTGGGTGGCGAACGTCTGCGCGTTGGCGTTCGCGCCGAGCTCGAGGTCGACCGCCGCTCCGAGGGGCCGCGTGTAGACGAAGCGCGGCGCGGCGGAGAGCGCCCGGACTTTGATCGCGCTGTCGAACAGCGACGAGTTGGCCCAGTCGGCGCCGCTGGTCACCCCCAGCAAGAGCCGCCCGCCCCCGATCGCGCGCCGCCAGCGCAGGTCGATCCGGTGGAACTGCAGCGCGCCGTACTCCGCCGCGTTGGAGACGTTGGTCCAGCCGATGTCGTCGAGCGATCCGAAGGCGAACAGCGTCGCCTGCCCGCCCGCCCAAGGGTGGTCGATTCGCACCTGATAGTCGCCGTAGCGGAGGATGGTGTCGTTCTGGAGCAACGTGAAGAGCTCGCCGGTGTAGGAGTAGCGCGCGGCGACGACCACGGTCCCTCTGCCGCCGTCCCAGGGCGCGGTCACGATCCCGCCGGCGTCGAAGACGGTGACGTCGGCCGAGGCGTGTACCCGGTCGGCGGGCGGCGCGGTCGTGCGAACGGCCATGATCCCCGAGACGTAAGGACCGTAGTTGGCGGGCGAGCCGCCGGGATAAAAATCGACCCCGTCGATGAGGTAGGGGTTGATGACCGACAGCTCGAGCCCGAGATGAAACAGCTCCGGGACCCGGATGCCGTCGAGGAAGAATCCGGTGTTGCCGGGATTGGCCCCCCGCACCACGAAGAGCGCGGTCGGCCAGGCAACCTGGGTGACGCCCGGCAGCGAGCCCAGCACCCGCAGCGGATCCCCCGACGATCCAGGCAGCTGCCGCGCCTCCTCGCCGGAGATCTCGAACTTCGGGATCTCCGGGCGGGCGGCGCGCACGGTGGTGACGTACTCGGCGCCGCTCCCCGGCGTGAGCACGCGGAAGACCTGCTCCTCGAGGGGAGCGTCCGCCTGCACGGCGACCTGCTGATGGACGATCTCCTGCCCGGCGAGCTTGACCGCGACGTCGTGCGAACCGACGGAGACCGCCACCTGGAAGCGCCCCTCGGCGTCGGTCTCCGCGATGACGACCCCGTCGATGGCGATCGCGGCGCCGGAGAGCGGCTTGCGGGTCCCCTTCTCCAGCAGCCGCCCGCGAAGCGGAACGGTGGCGGCCCCGGCAACTGGCCGCTCCGGCGTGGTGGTGGCCGCGTCGCCCGGCGCGGCGATCGCCTGGCCGTCGGACGCGCTCCGGGCGCCGCCGTCTCGGGCATCTTCCTGGGCGTCGCCTCCGCCGGACATGTCGGCGGCGGCGCCCGCGTCGCCCGGGGGCGCCGGCGCCGCGGCAGCGACGGCCACCCGCGCGACAGCGCCGAGCGCGAGCGCGATTGCCGCGGGGAGGCGCACGCTCACTGCAGGTCAGCGGCGGTGATCGTCGCCAGCCAGATTCCGTCCTGCGTCGAAGGGTTCCGTCCGTGCACTTGATAGACGACGGAGAGCTCGGAGGAGACGGAGGCATCTGATCCGCGGTCCACGAAGCCGCCGTCGGACGAAATGCCTTCGGCGAGGACGGTGAACTGGGCGACCTCGAGAGAGATGGGCCGCTTCTCACCGGTCATGCGGTTGACGAGGCCCAGGGTGCCGTTGGTGTCCTGCGAGCTGTAGTCGTAGCCGGCGATCAACCACCCGCCGCGAATATCGTAGATCTCGTCGAACACCTGCTCGGCGACATAGTGAAGAGTAACGGTGCTGTCGTGCAGGTCCAACCAGACCAGATCGCCATCGAGGATCATCTCCAGCTGGGCTCCGCCGGGAGCGAGGAAGTGAACGTACTGCAGCACGCCCGTGCCGATCATGCGCGCGCCGCTCCCGTCGCTGGCCGCCGCCCAGAGCTGAGGCTCGCCGGTCGGCGGCTGCGCCAACCAGAACATGGACGTACCGTCGGGCGAAAAGTCGGCCGTGACCACGTTGGCGCTCGCCAACGAGGTGCAGCGATCGGACCCTCCAGGGGCGCTCGCCAGCAACAGGAGCGGCCCGCTCCCCTGGTACGAGGCGGTCTGTTGCGGCGTCACGAACAGGGCCTCCGTCCCGTCGGGCGAGCGGATCCCCGCCAGGTACGCCTGCGGGGCAGACGGACAGGCGACGACCTGACTGTTGGCGTCGTCCCAGATCATGAGCTCGCTGGCCGCCCCCGAGCCGCCATCCAGCTGCCAGCTGACGAGGGAGGGGTATTGGATGACACCCGTGGCCGAAACGCTCGTCACCGCCTCCTCGGGCGTCGGCACCGCCTCGCCCGCCGGAACGTTGAACAGCGCCAGCTCACTGACCGCGCCTGACGCGTAGGGGCCGGCGAACATCGTCGTCCCGCCGTCGCTCATCACGCGCGGGTAGACGTAGTGGTCGCCAAGCGAGACGATCGACAGCTCGGAGCCGGTCACGCTGGTCGATTGCAGCGATCCCGCCGGCGTCGCCCCCGACGCCCAGGCGACGCTCGCGGGCACCGGCGGAATCTTGGTGGTGATGGCGTATGAACCGAGATCGATCGAGTAGAACCCAAGCTGGGCGGGTGCCGAAGGGAGCCCGCCCAGCACCCCCGCCGCCAGGACGTCGTTCGAGGGATCGAACTGCCAGTAGTAGACCTCGGCCACCGCGAGCGCGAGCGGAACCGGCTGCAGGTCGGTGAACGGCCCGACCGACAGGAGAATCTCGCCGGCCGCGTCGACGACGAAGGCGGTCAAGGTTCCGTCCGCCCCGGGACACTGGGCGTAGCTGATGACGTTGGCGATGTCGGTCTCGACGCCGGTCGCGCTGTCCACGATCCCCAGCGTGATGGCGTTGCTCGTCCCTCCGCCGTCCGGCAGCTCGAGCTTGCACACGTAAGGTTGCGTCGGCGTCGTCGCCGGGGTGGGCGCTCCTGGGTACATCGCGCCGAAGTCCTGGACCGCGCCGGTCGACAGGTTGAGCAACCAGTAATTGGCGTCGACCGGGGCTAAGCCCCCGGTCTGAAAGATCACCGTCCCCGGGCCGGGCGTGCTGTCGAAGTAGAGCGTCGAGTCGCGAATGGGCAGAAGCTGGCGCGAGGCGTAGCCGCGCGAGACCGGCCGGTTTCCGCCGCAGGCCGCCGCGCAGAGCGCCAGCAACGGCAGGCCGACGGCCAAAGCGGCGCGACGCGATGCGCGCTGCGGAGATCGAGACAGATCCTGGCCGCTCCCCGTCATCGCCGGCCGGCAATGATAGCGCGTCCCTGGCGAAGTAACCGGATCCGCGCAGCGGCGTAGCACTCGACATGAAGAGTCTCGCTCTGGCCGTGACAGCTTCGCTCGCCTGCGCGCCTCAGGTGGCGGCGAGGACAACCGCCGGCCAGCCGGTGCTGGTCGAGCTCTTCACCTCGCAAGGGTGCAGCTCCTGCCCGCCGGCCGACAGATTCGTGCGCGAGCTACCGCGCCGCGGGCTCGGGCCGGACAAGGTCATCGCCCTCACTTTCCACGTCGACTACTGGGACCAGCTCGGGTGGGCCGACCCGTTCGCCGCGCCGGCCTTCACCGACCGGCAGACGTGGTACGCGAATTCGGGCCGCCTGCGCGCCGCGGACGGCCCCCGCGAGATCTCCGGGATCTACACGCCCCAGATGATCGTCGCCGGCCAGGTCCACTTCCCCGGCGGACAGACCGACGTCGCCACCCGCCAGATCGCCGAGGCCGCCGCGCACCCCGCGATCGCGGCGCTGTCGCTCGACGCAACCGTCGGGCCAGAGGTGGCGACCGTCCGCGTTCGCGTCGTTCGCACCGGCGCGCTCGCTCCCGCCGAGGATTGGCGGGTCACCGCCGCGCTCGTGCAGAAGACGGCGGAGACGCGCGTGGGCCGGGGCGAGAACGGCGGCGAGACCCTGCAGGAGGCGTCGGTCGTGCGGGCGCTGTCGCCGCGCCTCCCGCTGCCGGGCGGGGGCGCCGCGGAGATCGTCCTCAGCTTGCGGAAGCCACCCGACCTGGCCTGGCGAAATACGGCGCTGGTGGCGTTCGTTCAGTCCGAGAAGTCACGCGCGGTGGCGGCCGTCGCCCAGATCGACGCGCCAGGGCGCTAGGACGACCGCGCCGTCGTCAGTGCGCGCCGCCGTCGGGGTGACAGGTGAACAACTGCGCCGAGGAGTTGCAGATCGGCGCGACGAACGCCTCCGGTCCGGCAATGCAGTGAGTGGCCCCACCGGTGCTGTAGCTGATCGCGTAGAGCTTCCCGGCGCTGTCGAAGGCGTAAATGTATTCGCCCGTCCCGTCGTTGCTCGTATCGATGAGCTCGCGCTCGGCCCCGCACGTGTAGCTCAGCACCTCCGGGCGGCCGCAGAGGTATGCGTCGCTGGTCGTGGCGCTCCAGGTCGCCACGCAGTGGAAGGTGAACGCTCCCGCGTCCGGCGTCTCCGCGCAGGCAGTGGTAATCGACTTATCGCAAGCGACGGCCCCGTCGATGGGGCCCGTTGGGTCCTTGGTGTCGCCCGCGCCGTCGGATTGGGCGTCGCCGCCGATCTCCTTCGCGTGGTCGGCCGCGGCGTCGCGCCGGGCGCCGTCGTCCTCCGAGGCGTCAGCCCTGCAGTTCGAGTCGCACTTCGTCGAGCTGCTCCCGCAGGCGGAGAGACCGGCCAGAAACAGCGCCGTCCCCCACAGGCCCCCCATCCCTCGAACGGCGAATTTCATTTTTCCGGACTATGCACCAACCTCAGCCTTTGTCGCGCCAAAATCGGCCGGCGACTTCGTCGGCGAACAGCACGCCGGGCGGCGTCAGGCGGACGCGGCTCTCGTCCACGGCCAGCCAGCCCGGCGACCTCGCCCAGGCGACGGCCGCCTCGCGCCCGGCCAGCGGATCGCGGCCGTGGCGCGCGCGGTGGGCGGCGCGGTCAATCCCGTCGACGGTGCGCAGCCCGAGCCAGACCGCCTCGTTCTCCAGATCGTCGGCCGAGCGGCGCTCGACGTGGCGGGCGGCGGGGCTGCCGCCGGCCGCGCGCGCGGCCGCGAGATAGACGTCGGTCGCGCGGGGATTGGAGAAACGCCAGCCGCCCCCATCGCCGAGCGGCCGGAACGAGGCGGCGGAGGCCCCCACGCCGAGGTACGGCCCGAGGGACCAGTAGAGCTGGTTGTGGCGGGCGCGGCGGCCCGGGCGCGCGTAGCTCGACACCTCGTACGGCTCGAGCCCGGCGGCGCCGAAGGCGGCGCGGGCGTGCTCGAACATGGCGGCCACCGCCTCGTCGTCGGGGCGCGGCAGCTCGCCGGCGCGATCGCGGGCACCGAAGGCGGTGCCCCGCTCGATGGTGAGCGCGTAGGCCGATAGGTGCTCGGGGGCGAGGAGGACGGCGGCATCGACGGCGCGGCGCCAGTCGTCGAACGACTGATCCGGCACGCCGAAGATGAGATCGATCGACAGGTCGTCGAAGCCGGCGGCGCGGGCGGCGGCGACGGCGGCCGGACCGGCGGCCGCGTCGTGGTTGCGTCCGAGCGCCACCAGCAACCGGTCTTCGAGGGCCTGGACACCGATCGAGAGCCGGTTGACCCCCAGCCCGCGCAGCGCGCCGAGGCGGGCGGCGTCGGTCTCACCCGGGTTCACCTCGACGGTGATCTCCAATTCCCGGGCCGGCCGACCGCCGAAGATCCCGCGCGCTGCCTCGATCACCCGCCCGAGCGCGTCCGGGCGCCAGAGCCCGGGCGTGCCGCCGCCGAAGTAGATCGAGACCAGCGGCCCCGCGCCCTCGAACCAGGGGGCGCGCGCCCCGAGCTCGGCGATCACCGCGTCGGCGTAGGCGTCGTGCGGAATCTCGGCGCGCGTGTCGACGGCGAAGTCGCAGTACGGGCAGCGGACCGAACAGAAGGGGAAGTGGACGTAGACGCCGAACGGATCGCCTGCCCACAGCGCGCCCGCCGAGACGTCGGCGTGGGCGCCGGGGCGGCTCAGGCCTTGGGGGCCGGCATCTTTTTGATGTACTCGATGCATTGACGGATGCGGCGGCGGACCAGCTCCCGGCCGAGGCCCGCCAGCGTCTCGAACAGCGGCGGGGTCGCCTTCTTGCCGGTGGCGGCCAGGCGCAAGAGCATGAACAGCTCCTTGGTCGACCAGCCGGACTTCTCGGCGAAGGCGCGCGCCAGCGTGTCGAGGCCGGTGATCGAGAAGTCGCGCGCGGCGTCCAGCTCCTCGCCGAACGCGGTGAGCGCGTCCATCACGTCCTTAGGCGTCCGGTTCTTGAGCGCCAGCTCCTTTTGCACCGGCGCGTAGTCGACGTCGCCCGAGAAGAAGAAGTCGGTGAGCGGGACGAACTCGTCGAGACGCTGGATCCGCTCACGCACGAGCGGCACCAGCGAGGCCAGCTTCTCGTCGGAGAGGCGCCAGGCCCGCAGCCGGCGTACGATCTCGGCGTCGGGGAGCGCCCGCAGATAGTCGGCGTTCATCGCCGACAGCTTGACCAGATCGAACACCGGCCCGCCCAGGCTGACGCGGCCGAAGTCGAAGGCCGCCACCATCTCGTCGAGCGTGAACTTCTCGCGATCACCCGAGATCGACCAGCCCATGGTGCCGAGATAGTTGAGCAACGCCTCGGGCAGGAACCCGGCGTCCTGGTAGTAGTCGAGCGAGACCGGGTTCTTGCGCTTGGAGATCTTCGACTTGTCGGCGTTGCGCAGGAGCGGCATGTGCACCCACTCGGGCGCCTGCCAGCCGAACGACTGGTAGAGGACGACGTGCTTGGGCGTCGAGGAGAGCCACTCCTCGGCGCGGATCACGTGGGTGATCTGCATGAGATGATCGTCGACCACGTTGGCCAGGTGGTAGGTCGGGAAGCCGTCGGTCTTGAGCAGGATCTGGTCGTCGATCTGCGCGTTTTCGAACTTCACCTCGCCGCGCAGCTCGTCGACGAACACCGTCTCGCCCGTCCGGGGCATCGCCATCCGGACCACGAACGGCTCGCCGGCCGCCGCCCGCCGCTCGCCCTCTTCGCGCGGGCGGCCACGGCAGAGGCCGTCGTAGCCGACGAAGAGCCCCTGCCGCCGCTGCTCGTGGCGCACCGCCTCGAGCCGCTCGGGCGAGCAAAAACAGCGGTAGGCGCCGCCGCTCGCGATCAGCTCGGCCGCGTGCGCCGCGTAGATCTCGGCCCGCTCCGACTGCCGGTAGGGCCCGAATGGGCCGCCGATGTCGGGCCCCTCGTCCCAGGCGAGCCCCACCCAGCCGAGCGCGCGCAAGATCGCCGCCTCGGACGCCGCCGTCGAGCGCGCGCGATCCGTGTCCTCGATCCGGAGCACGAACTTCCCGCCGTGCTTCTTGGCGAAGGCGTAGTTGAAAAGCGCGATGTAGGCGGTCCCGACGTGCGGATCGCCGGTGGGCGACGGCGCGATGCGGACCCGGACGGGCGGCGACATGGGCACGGTTCATAACACGAACCGCGCGCGCGACCCGGAGAGCCCTTCGAGGAATGCTACTCTTGGTCGATTTTCTATGTCTGTCGAAGCTCAATCGCTCCCGCCTGCGCTGGTGCCGACGCCCACCGGGCCGTTCGTCGTCGGGCCAGCGGCGCCGACGGAGCGCCCCCCACTGCTTTCGCTGGTCATCCCCACCTACAACGAGAGCAAGAACGTCGGCGAGCTCATCGCGCGGCTGACCCAGCTGCTCGACGCCCAGCTCGGGAGCGCCTACGAACTCATCGTCGTGGACGACGACAGCAGGGACAGGACCTGGGAGGTGGCGCTCGAGCTCGCGCAGCGCTACCCGCAGGTGCGGGTCCTGCGCCGCGTCGGCGAGCGCGGCCTCTCGACCGCGGTGGTCCGCGGCTGGCAGGTGGCGCGCGGCGAGATCCTGGCGGTCATCGACGCCGATCTGCAACACCCGCCCGAGGTGGTGGGCCGGCTCTACCAGGAGATCCGGCGCGGGGCCGATCTGGCGGTGGCCAGCCGCAACGCCGAAGGGGGCGGCGTCTCGAACTGGAGCCTGTTCCGGCGCGCGCTCTCGCGGGGCGCCCAGCTGCTCGGCCTCATGATCCTCCCCGGCGTGCTCGGCCGCGTCTCGGATCCGATGAGCGGCTACTTCATGTTGCGTCGCAACGCGCTGGTCGGCGTCACGCTCAGCCCGCTCGGGTACAAGATTCTCATCGAGGTCATCGGACGCGGACGGATCGGCGACGTGGCCGAGGTCGGCTACGTCTTCCGCGAGCGCCTCGAAGGGGAGAGCAAGGTCACCTGGCGGCTCTACGTCGAGTACCTTCGCCACCTCTTGCGGCTTCGCCTGGCGAAGGTCCCGCTCGCCCGCCTCGGTCGCTTCGCCGCGGTGGGGTTGACCGGCGTGGTCGTCGACATGGGGCTGCTTTACCTCCTCAGCGATCCGTCGTCGCTCGGGTGGGGGTTAACCCGCAGCAAGGTCATCGCCGCTGAAGCAGCCATCGTGAACAACTTCCTCTGGAACGATCTGTGGACCTTTCGCGACCTGGCGGCCCGCCAGCGCGGCGCGGGGCGGCGCTTGCGCCGGCTGCTGAGCTTCAACGTGGTCTGCGGCATCGGCCTGGTGATGAACGTCGTGCTGCTCAACCTGATGTTCAACCTGCTGCACATCAACCGCTACCTGGCCAACCTGGCGGCCATCGCCGTCGTCACCATCTGGAACTTCTGGATGAACCTGAAGCTGAGCTGGAACGACACCGGCGCGCCGGCGACGGCGGTCGCTCACCCGCGCGGCAGCCAAGAGGGCGGCGGCCTGGGCCCGGCGGCGTAGAACGCCGACAGGCGGCCGGCGGCGCGCGCGCGCAGGGGTCGCCCCTCGTCGTCGAGCAGACCGAGAAAGCGAAGCGCGTTCTTCCCCATCAGGTCGGCGAGCCCGTTTGGGCCGAGCAGGCCGCCCAGGGTGGCGCGAAACTTAGTCACCGCCGCGGTCGCCTCGGGATCGAGGCCGGAGAGCCACCAGTCGCTGCCGTACATGAGGCGCCGCTTCACCTTCGGGTAGCGGGCGATCACGTCGGCGAGCAGCGCGACGAGGCGCTTGCCGTAGGCCGCGTCGTAGACGAGCGGCGAGTTGGAGAGATCGGCGTAGACGTTGGGGTGGCCCTCGATGAGCGCGGCGGCCTGGTAGATCCAGGCGTCGGCGGTCTCTTGCGGAGCGTCGGTCTGAGCGACGCCGTAGTCGCCGCCGAAGTGGCCGAAGTTGAGGCGCAGCGTCGGATAGCGGTCGAGCACCGGTCGCCAGTGCTCCGGCGAGACCAGCCGGTGGAGGCCAAGCCCGTACTCGTTGGCGGCGCTCGCGTGGGTCAGGATCGGCACCTCGCCCGACGCGCAGTAGCCGTAGAGCGCGTCGAGCGCGCCGTCGAGGCCGGCCGCGAACGGCAGGTCCTGGCGCAGGTGAACGTTGTCCGCGGGGGCGAACCCGACCGGGGGATAGAGCTTGACCCCCGAAAAGCCGCCCACCTCGATCGCGTAGCGGACGAGATCGAGCGCCGAGCTGGCGGCGCCCGGCACGGGCGGCGGGGCGCCCGGTTTGGTGACGGAGGGCGGCCCTTCGATCTGCCGTCGGGGATCGAAGGCCACGAAGGGATGAAAGCGGGCGTCGGGCCGGCCGATCCGTCCCTGCGCGGCCAGGCGCGCGATCTGTTC
This sequence comes from Polyangia bacterium, assembly GCA_036267635.1. GTDB lineage: Bacteria > Myxococcota_A > Polyangia > Fen-1088 > Fen-1088 > JADGRB01. Next base: position 86,267 of record DATAVR010000186.1, read on the forward strand.
CTGCAGCAGGACCTGCTGCCAGAGCGGCGTCGGCGCCCGGTCCTCGGACCAGGCGTCGTAGTCGACGAGCGCAGGGGTGAAGAGCGAGATCGAGGGGAAGATCTGGGCGATCGAGGCGGCGATCGCCGCGCGGGGGTGGGCGACCAGATACAACGTCGACAGGTAGCGGGCGATGATGCGCCGCTTGTCGGCGCCGACGGAGAACGGCAGGTGCTTGGCCAGCTCGGAGAGCAGCAGGTCGAGCACCCCGGGCGGCAACGGGAGGACCGGCGCGACCAGCGCGCCGGGGCGCGCCGCCAGCGCGCGCAGCTGGACGAGCTCGGCGTCGCCGCTCGGCGCGGCCGCGTCCGGGAGCTTGGCCACCGCGCCGACGAACGCGCGGACGACGATCTCGGGCCAGTGGCTCACGAAGCGCGACAGCTCGGTCAGCCCGGGAATGAAGTGGGCGACGAAGCCGACGATCGGCAGATCGGCCGAGCAGAAGGTGTGGCAGTGAACGTCGACCTCGACCGCGGCGGCCGGCGCGGGTGCGGCCGCCGGCCCGACCGCGGCGGCCGGCGCGGGCGCGGCGTCCACCGGCGATGCCGTCGCCGTCGCTGTCGCCGTCGCTCCTTGGGCCTTCGCGCCGAGCGCCGCCAGGCCGACGGCGCCGGCCCCGCCGATCAGAAGATCGCGCCGACGCAGCATCGTCTTCAGGGGACCAGCTTGTAGCCGGTGCCGTAGATGGTGACGATGTGGCGCGGCTTGGCGGCGTTCTCTTCGATCTTCTTGCGCAGCTTGACCACGAAGTTGTCGACGCTGCGGGTGGTGGCGTGGCCGGAGACGCCCCAGATCTTCTCCAGGATCTCCTCGCGCGTGACCGGCTGACCGGCCCGCTCCCACAAGAGGCGCAGGAGCTCCACCTCGTAGAAAGAAAGTGCGCTCACCTTCCCCTTGCGTACGAGCTCGTGCTTGCGCGGGTCGATCACCGACGCGCCGACGACGATCTCCTCGTTGGCCGGCGGCGCCCGGTGCAGGCGCCGGAAGATCGCCTTGATGCGCGCCACCAGCTCGCCGATCGAAAACGGCTTGGTGACGTAGTCGTCGGCGCCGACGTCGAGGCCGCGGATCTTGTCGGTCTCCTGCGAGCGCGCGGTCAACATGATCACCGGCAAAAGCGGGTGGGTCACCCGGATCTCCTCGCAGACCGAGAACCCGTTGGCGTCCGGGAGCATGAGATCGAGCAGCACCAGATCGGGTCCGCGCTCGCGCAAGAGCCGCACCCCTTCCCGCCCGAGGCCCGACGACAGCACCTCGAACCCCTCGAACTCCAGCGCGTCGCGCAGGCCGCGCACCAGATCGGGCTCGTCCTCGATGACCAGGATGCGACGGCGGGGGGCGGCGCCGGCCAGCGGAGGCAGCGGGTTGATCACAGGGCCAGGCGCTCCTCGGGCGCCGGGGTGACGAGCGGGGCGACCGGCAGGGTGACGGTGAAGGTCGATCCGCGTCCGACCACGCTCTCCACCTCGACCCGTCCCCCGTGCGCCTCGGCGATGTGCTTGACCAGCGAGAGGCCGATGCCGCTGCCGCGCACGTTGCGGGTGCGGGCGGCGGTGGCCCGATAGAAGCGCTCGAAGATCCGGTGTTGCTCCTCGGGCGCGATGCCGGCGCCGTGATCGCTGACCGCCAGCGCGACCGCGCCCGGCGCGCGCCGCAACTTGACCGAGACCTCGCCGCCGTCGCCGCCGTACTTCACGGCGTTGTCGACCAGGTTGAGCAGCACCAGCGTCATCGCGTCTTCGTCCATCCGCACCGGGGGGAGGCGCGGCTCGATTTCCGTCTTCAGCCGCAGTTTCTCCTTTTCCAAACGATGGCGGAAGACGTCGAGCGCGCGCTCCACCACCTCCTCGAGGCGCCCCTCGGCGAAGCTGTAGCTGGCCTTGCCCCGCTCGAGCCGCGCGAAGTCGAGCACGTTGTCGATGAGGTGCGCCAGCCGCTCCGACTCGCGGGTGATGATCCCGCCGTACTCTCGGGTCATCGCCTCGCCTTTGTGTTTCCCGGTCGCCAGGAGCTCGCCGAACATCCGGATCAACGACAGCGGCGTCTTCAGCTCGTGCGAGACGTTGGCGATGAAGTCGCTCTTCATCTGCGAGGCACGCTGCTCCGCCCGCACCGACAGCCAGACGACCCCCAGCCCGAGCGCGATGATCACCGTCGAGACGGGGACCAGCAGGACGCCGAGGATGCGCTCGGTCTCGGCCTGCGCGCGCAGCTCGGCCACGTTGCGCGGCGTGATCTGGATGCGCCAGGCATAGAGCGTCTTGCCGAACGCGGCCTCGTACTGGAACGGCGTCGTCGGCTGCGGCTCGCCGTAGACCGCGCGCGCCACCTCGTCGAGGATGACCACCCGGCGTTTGCCGGTCACTACGTCCATCTCGTCGGGGATCCACTCCTTGGCGATGAGCGTCAGATCCAGCTTGGCGGCCACGTAGTAGTCGTTGCCGTCGGCGGTCTTCTTGGCCGCGTAGGCGATGAGGACCGACTTCCCCTCGAACAGCTGGTGCAGGTGGCGAAAGTTGCCCGGCTGGTCGGGGGTCCAGGGCTGCAGCGACTTCCACTCGAGCCCGCGCACGTAGCTCTGCCAGCGGTCCATCTCGCGCCGCTTCCGCCCGGCGTCGGGCGTCGGGTAGAGCGAGCGGATCTTGAGCCCCGCGTCGAGCAGCGCCACCGACTCGACGCCGGGCGGCAGATCGACGTGCGCCGGCGGATCGGCCGAGGTGTCAGCCCACTCCACCGCGTCAAACAGCTCGCCGTCAGCCTTGTCGATGCGGTCTTGCACCTGCTCGATGAGGAGGTTGGCGAGCTGCTGGTTCCCCTCCATCAAGGAGGCCTTGCTGCGCACCGAGGCGGCCACCGCGTAGCGATAGCCGTAGTAGGCGAGCGCGATCGCGGCCCCCACGATGGCCGGGAAGACAACCGCCAGGATCACCGGAGCCAAGGAGATGCGTGCGCCTTGCCGGGACATCGCCGATGGCTAAGGATGGCACACTGCGGGACATGGCCAAAATCGAGCGCCACTTCTTCGTCTGTGAAAACGCGCGCCCGGTCGGCGGCAAACCCTCCTGCGGCGCGCGCGGATCGGGCGAGATCGCCACCGCGCTGCAGGAGGGTCTCGGCCACCACCCCGAGCTGTGGGGGCGCGTCGCGGTGACCTCGACCGGCTGCCTCGGCCCCTGCTTCGAGGGGCCGACGATCGTCGTCTATCCCGAGGCCGTCTGGTACGTGGGCGTCACGCCGTCCGACGTCCCCGAGATCGTCGAGAGCCACATGCGCGGCGGGCAGCCGGTCGAGCGCCTGCGGCGCCAAGAGGATTGAAACAGAAGACTGAAGCCGAGTTAGAGCTTGGCGGGTTCCGACTCGATCGGATCGTACGACATCTTGTGGACGCGCACCCGCCTCGGGGGCGGTGAAAAGGCCATCGTCTCGTCGGCGTCGCTCGGAATCGCCGCCGGGAGCTTGGCGACGGCCGGGCTGACCTGTTTCTTGGGGAGCACCGCGACCGCTGTCGCGCCGGGCGCGAGGTGCCCGGCCGGTTTCGCCGCGGCCGGCTTGGCGATCGCCACATGGGGAGGCGGCACCGCCGCGGGAGTCGTCGCTGCCGGCCTCGCCGCCAGCGGCGGCGTCGGAGTCGGCGGAATCGCCGTCGCTTGAGCCACCTGCGGCGCGAGGGTGACTGCCGGAGGCTGTCCACCTGCGCGAAGCGCGACCACCAGCGCGACCAGCGCCACCGCGCCGGTACCGGCCATCGCGGCGATTCGCCAGCGGGCCGCGCGGTCGATCACCGCTGTCCGCACGCCAGCCCCGGCCATCCGGACGCGGATCTGCTCGAGCAGCTCGGTTCGAACGCCCCGGATCTCGTCCCGGATCTCCTTCAGGACCTCGACTGCCAAGGCCTCGACCGCGCCGTCCGAGTCCGCCATCGCCATCCTCCTCAGAGCTTGGCTGGCTCGGAGTCCCCGCCCGAGGACGGCGCTCCGTGGGATTTGTGCGTGTGGACAGGCTTGACCTGCTTGTGCTCCAACGTCAGCTCGATCGTCTGATCGTCGTCGAGCGAGACCGCGTGCGCGTTGGGCGTGTAGCCCTCTTTCTCGAGCCGCAGGTTGAGCGCCCCGCCGCGCGGTCGGTGCAGCACCAACGGCGTCACCCCCAGCACGCCCCCGCTGGCGTCGTCCAGCACGTTGGCCCCGACCGGTTCGGACTCGACCCGCACCGTGATGGTGGTGGGAGCGGCGGGCTTGGCGGGCGGCGCGACAGGCACGGGCGCGGGCGGCGGATCGACCCTGGGCGCAGGGGCGGCCGGCTTGGCGGCGGCTGTCTCGTGCTCCCCGCCGACCTTCTCGCCGTCGCGAAAGATGAACACCCCGCCCCCGGCGAGCGCGGCGGCGACGACGAACACCGCCAGGGCCTTCCCCTTCCCCTTCTGGGCGCCGGCCGGCGCGTCGGCCACCCGTTCGCCGACGCCGGTCGAGAACGTCGTATCCCGCAGCTTGGGATTGCTGGTGGAAGCGGCGGCACGGGGCCCGCCTGTCGGGTTGGACTTCGGATTGGTCGTCGGATTCGTTCTGGCGGTGATGTCCGGCGACGAGGGCTGCGCGCCTCGCACCACGAACATCGACCCGCCCGAGCTCTTGAGGGCGACCTGCAGCTCACCCATGTCGGCGAACCGTTCGTCCGGATTCTTGGCCAGCATCTTGAGCACGATGGCATCCAGTGTCGGTGAGACGTTGGGGTTCTGGCTCGACGGCGCCGGCGGAGCCATGTTGAGGTGCATGTTCACCAGCTCGCCGAACCCCTCGGAAACGAAGGGCGGCTGGCCGACCATCATCTCGAAGAAGATGATCCCCAGTGAATAGATGTCGCTGCGGTGGTCGACCGTCTTCGTCCCGCGGCACTGCTCGGGCGACATGTAGATCGGCGTCCCCATCAGCGTGCCCGTTCGGGTCTTGACCGAGTCGTTGGCGCTCTGTTGCAGCTTGGCGATGCCGAAGTCGAGCACCTTGATCCGCTCGCGCTCGGGATCGTTGGTGTCGGGGATGACGAAGAGGTTGTCGGGCTTGAGATCGCGGTGGACGATCCCCTTCTTGTGCGCCGCCCCCAGCGCCGAGGCGGTCTGGTAGCAGAACTCGACCGCGGTCTGCAGCGGCAGCGCGCCGACGCGGCGGATGCGCGTCCCCAGGCTCTCCCCCTCGAGCAGCTCCATCACCAGGAACGGTGTCCCGTCGGCGATGGTGCCGGAGTCGAGGATCTCGATGATGTTGGGGTGGCGGATGGCGTTGGCGGCGCGCGCCTCGTTGAGGAACCGGGTCAGCAGGTTCTCGTCGCGGATGTAGTTCTTGTGCAGAACCTTGACCGCGACCCGGCGGCCGATGCCCGGGTGCTCCGCCAAGTAGACGGCACCCATTCCGCCCTCCCCCAGCAGCGAAATCGCGCGATAGTTGCCGAACTGCTCGCCAATCATGAGGCCTCCCCATGGTAACCGACCCGGGGGGTGCGGGCCGGAATTTTTGTGATTCCGGAGGGGGCCGGTTTCCGCAGCAGGATCTCCACCCGTCCACGACGAACCAGGTCCGGAAGGCGGCCCACGCGCGAAAATCCCAACTTGCGGTAGAAACGCAGGGCGGCGCCGTTCTTCCCGTCGGTCGACACGTAGAGCCACCGGCGCGCCTCGAACGTACGCGCCGCGACCTGCCCGACGAGGGCCCGCCCGAGCCCCTGCCCGCTCGCCTCGGGCCGGACGGCCAGGAGCGCGATGAACCCGCCGAGCAGCACGCCGTCGTCGACCACGGCGACACCGAGCGGCGCCCCGCGCGGTTGCCTGCGGACCACCCACACCGCGCGTGCCCGCGCCTTGCGGGCCAGGTAGCGGCCGAGCGCCGCGGCCTGATACCCGAGCCCCCGCCAGGGCTCGATCGCCGCGATCCAGCGCGCCTGCGCACGGGCCAGCGCGGGCGTGGGGCGCGAGAAGCGAAGACCCCCGGGCATCGGCTAGGGCGCCGGACCGGCGGGCGCGGGCGCGCTCGTCTGCTGGGCCTCGAGCGCGGTCCCGGGCGCCCCTGCCCCTTCGCGCATCAACGCGGAGAGGGGGACCAAGTGGAATCCCCGCTCGCGCAGCCCCCGCAGGATCGCCGGGAGCGCCTCGTGCGTCTTCCAGCCGCGCCCGTTGATGTGAAAGATGATGATCGACCCCGACCGGGCCTGCCCGAGAACGGCGCGGATCATGGCGGCGGTGGTGGTCTTGGCGCTCGGATCGCCGGAGACGACATCCCAGGTCACCGTCGGCAACCTTCGCTCGTGCACGAGCTCGAGCAGCCGCCGGTTCCAGTCGCCGAACGGCGGACGAAAAGCGACCGAGTGCCGGCCGTAGCGCCCGAGCGCCGCTTCGGTCTGGTCGATCTCTTCATCGACCCGCGCGGTCGGCAGCTTGGTCATGTGCGGGTGATCGTAGGAGTGATCGCCGAACTCGATCAGCGGATCGCCGGTGAGGTCGCCCATCGCCTCGGGGTGGGTGTCGACCCAGCGGCCGGAGACGAAGATCGTCGCCGGCACCTGCTCGCGCTTGAGGATGTCGAAGACGTCGCGGTCGAACCCGTACCACCCCTTCTTGGTGGCGCAGGCGTCGAAGGTGATGGCCACCGCCGGCTCGCGGGTGGCGACGCGGGAGATCGGGCGAGAGAGCGGCCGAGCCGGGCCGGCCGAAACCGGCAGGGCCGCGCCGGGAGCGGGCGGAGCCGCGGCCGGCAGCGACGCGCCTCGAAACGCCAGCCACAGCAGGAACAGCGCGGCGCGTGCCATCAGGTCAGGTCCAGCAGCATGACGATCGCGTCCTCCTGGTCCTCGGCATAATAGTTCGGGCGGACGCCCACCGGCCTGAAGGCGAACCGGCGGTAGAGCCGCAGCGCCGCCGCGTTCGAGCGGCGCACCTCGAGCGTGACGATCCGGCAGTCCTGCTGGCGGCCGAACTCGATGATGTGGGCCAGCAGGCGCGAGGCGTGGCCGGCGCGCCGGGCCAGCGGGTGCGTCGCCAGGTTCAAGAGGTGAATCTCGTCGGCCACCAGCCAGTAGTTGCCGAAGGCGACCACAAACCCCTGGGAGGCGTCGCGCACCACGTCGACGTGGGCCCAGTCGCGCACCATCTCCTCGGTGAAGACTTGCGCCGACCAGGGGGAGCGAAACGAGACCCGCTCGATCTCCATGACCGCGTCGAGATCGCCGGCCCGCATCGGCTCGATCAGGAACGGCTGCGGGGCCTTGCTGACCGCCATCAGGACCCTTCGGCGTTGGCGGGTTGTGCGTCGCCTCGCGCGGCCGCCGCTTCGAAAATCGCGCTCCAGAGCGTGACCAGCCCCTCGCCGCTCTCGCTGGAAACGAGGATCGGCGCGCGGCGGCCGAACAGCTTGCGGCCGCGTTCTTTCAGGAGCCCGCGTTCGGTCGCCGAGAGCTTGTCGACCTTGGTGAACACCACCTGCGCGGGGACGTTCTCCGTCCCCAGCCATTCATAAAGCTGGCGCTCCTCGTCCTCGAGCCCGCGGCGGGCGTCGACCAGGATGACGAACAGCGCCAACGATTTGCGACGGCGCGTGTACCCCTCGATGAGCGGCTGCCAGGAGTTGCGCTCGGTGCGGGCGACCTTCGCGTAGCCGTAGCCCGGCAGGTCGATGAGCCGGAGCTCGCCGATTGGCGCGCCCCGGCCGAGCCGCAGCGCGAACATCACCAGGCCGCGTGTCCGACCGGGTGTCTTCGAGGTGCGCGCCAGGCTGCGCCGGCCGGCCAGCCGGTTGAGCAGCGTCGACTTGCCGACGTTCGAGCGCCCGGCGATGGCGATCTCCGGCGCCGCGTCGGCGGGCAGACCGCCGAGATCGCGCGCCTCGGCGATGAAGGCGGCCTCCGTCACGTCGGGGATCGTGAATGGCACGGCCTCCTAGGGTAGCATTCCTGCTCGTGGCGCGCGGTTTTCCGGGGAGTCTGAAGGTCGTCGGCCTCACCGGCGGAATCGGGAGCGGAAAGTCGACCGTGGCCGGTCTGTTCGCCGCGCGGGGGATCCCGGTCGTCGACGCCGACGTGCTGGCGCGCGAGGTGGTGGCCCCGGGCGGCCCGGCCCACGCCGACGTCGCCGCGGCCTGGCCGGCGGTGATCGCCGCCGACGGGACGGTCGACCGCAAACGCCTGGGCGACGTCGTTTTCTCCGACCCAGCCGCGCGCGCGCGGCTGGAGGCGATGCTGCATCCACGCATCGCCGCCGCGGCCGAGGCGCGGCTGTCGGCGCTGGCGGCCGAGGGGCACCGGCTGGCGCTCTATGAGGCCGCGCTGCTGGTCGAGAGCGGCCGCTGGCGCGACTTCGACGGCCTCATCGTCGTGACCGCCTCGCCCGAGACGCAGATCGCCCGGGCGATCTCGCGCGACGGCCTCAGCCGTGCGCAGGCCGAGGCGCGGGCGCACGCGCAGCTGCCGACCGAGGAGAAGGTTCGCGTCGCCACCCACCTCGTCGACAACGACGGCGCGCTCGCCGTGACCGAGGCGCAGATCGAGGAGATCCTCGAGGACCTGGCGAGGCTACGTTAGGTTGGGCTCGGGATAGCCGCGGCCGGGGCGGGCGAACAGATACCCCTGACAGAGATCACCGCCGAGCGAGATCAGCGAATCGCGCTCGGCCGTCGTCTCGATCCCCTCGGCGACCAGCTCGATCTTGAGCTCGGTGCAGAGCGCGATGATGGATCGCACCAGCTTCTGCTTGACCGCCGAGCTGTCGATCCCGCGGATGAGCGACATGTCGACCTTGACCACCTCGGGCTCGAGCTGCGCGAAGCTGGTGAGGCCGGCGTAGCCGGCGCCGAGATCGTCGATGGCGATCCGGTAGCCGAGCGCGCGCAGCCGCGTCACCCGCGATTGCAGCTCGTGGATCCGATCGAGCGCGGCCCGCTCGGTGATCTCCAGGACCACCTGGCTGGCGTAGGGGGTGAGCGCGCCGTCGTCGGCGTAGAGCTCGTCGTCCTCGAGGTCGGCCGGGTGCAGGTTGACGAACAGGTGGGCCGGTGGCGGCGAGTCGTGCAGGGTACGCGCGACGTGCTGGCGGATGATCCGCCCCAGCTCCGCGGCCCGGCCCAGCCGCTCGGCCGCGTCGAAGAAGTCGAGCGGGCTGCGCAGCGTCGGCTCATCGGTGCGCAGCAGCGTCTCGTAGGCGAAGATGCTGCGGCCCGACCATGAAATGATGGGCTGCGCGGCGACCCAGAGCTTGTCGATTCCCGAGGCGAACCGCGCCTCGAGGCCGGCCCGATCGCCGATCGGCTTCCCCTCCAGCTCCCGCACGGCCGCCGCCTCGCGCCGGACGCGCGCCAGCTTGTGCACCCGCACCGCCCGCGCCACCACGTCGAGCATCGCATCGGGCGCGATCGGCTTCACCAGATAGCGGAACGCGCCATATTCGATGGCCGCCATCGCGCTCTCCAGCGCCGGGCTGCCGGTCATGAAGATCATCGGCACGTCGAGGTCGGTCTCCCGGATGACCCGCAGGAGGGCCAGGCCGTCCATGTCGGGCATCGCGATGTCGCTGACGATCGCGTCGAAGGGATGGACCTTGGCCAGCGCCGCCGCCTCTTGCCCGTCGTGCGCGACCCTGACCTTGTAGCCGGCGGCGGTCAGCGCGCGCGCATAGCCACGGGCGGTCACCGGCTCGTCATCGACGACCAGCACCTCCGCCGCAGTCTGGTCTTGGTTCGCGGCGGCCCCGTGGCCGTTCACTTCGGCCACGGTCACTTTACCCTGCATCCCCCGGTTAATCGGCAGCCGGAGGCGTGTGCTTTAACGATTGTCGGAACGACCTTTGGCGACCATCGCGCTCGTGCGCAGACGCAGCCCGTTGAGACGGATGAATCCACCGGCGTCGCGCTGATCGTAGGCGCCCTGATCGTCCTCGAAGGTGACGATGTCGTTGCGGTAGAGCGAGCGCGGCGAGCTGCGCCCGATCAGCGTGGCGCTCCCCTTGTAGAGGCGCAGCCGCGCCACGCCGGTCACGGGCTCGTTGACGGCGTCGACCAGCTTCTGGAGCGCCTCACGCTCGGGCGAGAACCAGAAGCCGCGGTAGGCGAGCGTGGCGTACTCGACCGAGAGGCTGTCGCGCAGCCGCATCGCCTCGCGATCCATGGTCAGCGAGGCGACCCCCCGGTGGGCCTTGTGCAGCAGCGTGCCGCCCGGGGTCTCGTAGACGCCGCGGCTCTTCATGCCGACGAAACGGTCCTCGACCACGTCGGCGCGGCCGACGCCGTGCTCGCCGGCGATGGCGTTCAGCTCGGTGAGCAGCGCCGCCGGCCCCAGCACCACCCCGTCGACGGAGACGGGCGACCCCTTCTCGAAGGCGATGGCGACCTCGCGGGGCTGGTCGGGCGCCTTGCGCGGATCGGCCGTGCGCTGGAACATCTCCGCCGGCGGCTCCGCGTCGGGATCCTCCAAAATGCCCCCCTCGTAGCTGGTGTGCAGCAGGTTGCGGTCGATCGAGTACGGCTTGGAGGCGGTCGCCTCGACCGGGATCTGCTTGGCCGCCGCGAAGGCGATCAGCTCGGAGCGTGACTTGAAGTCCCATTCGCGCCAGGGGGCGATGATCTTGATCGACGGGTTGAACCAGTAGGCGCCGAGCTCGAAGCGGACCTGGTCGTTTCCCTTGCCGGTCGAGCCGTGGGCGATGGCGGTCGCCCCCTCGCGCGCCGCGACCTCCATCATGCCCCGCGCGATGCAGGGGCGGGCCAGCGCGGTGCCGAGGTAGTACTCCCCTTCGTAGACGGCGCCGGCGCGGACGGCCGGGAAGACGAAGTCGCGCACGAACTCGTCGCGCTGATCGAGCACGTGGCAGGAGACGGCGCCGGTCTTGAGCGCCTTCTTGCGCGCCCCCTCCAGATCTTCGCCCTGCCCGACGTCCGAGCAGAAGCCGACGATCTCGGCGTCGTACTTCTCCTTGAGCCAGACGATGGCCACCGAGGTGTCGAGTCCGCCCGAATACGCGAGAACGATCTTCATGGCGTTCGACTATCACATTCGCCCGGGCTTTTGCACGCGACGCGCGGCGACGCGACGAAAATCGGAGACCGGCGCACGCGACCGGGCGTACGCGGCCAACCGGGGCGGACGCGGCTAGATGATGCGCACGGCGCCCGAGCGGATCAGCCGGGCGGCGATGCGGAGGGCGTCGGTCGAGCCGACGCCCGAGCCGTCGAACAGCTCCTCCAGCGTGCGCGACCCATCGATGCGGCCGATGAGCGCCCGTTCGCGTTCGCCCAGGCGGACGCGGGCGATCTCGGCGGCGCGCGGCGCCAGCACCGGCACGCCGCCGAGCGGCCCGACATAGGCGGCGAAGACGCGCGCCAAGAGCGGGCGCGCCGGCTCGATCACCTCGACGATACCGGGCGGCGGCGCCTGGTCAGCCTCCTGCAGCGCCCCCTCGGCCGCGGTCACCGCCGCCGTCAGGTCCCCCTCGTCGAGCGTGGCGCGCGCCTGATCGATGAGCGCCGCCGCGCGTTGACGCCAGGGGGCGATCCCCGCTTCCGACGGCGCCACCTTCCCCGACCCGGGGCCCAGCTTCTGCTTGTCGGAGTCTCCCACCCGCCGGGTGTGCTGCTCGGCCTCGTCCTCGGCGTCACCCAGCCGACGGGTGTGCGGATCGGGGGCGGCCGGATCGCGCACCGCCCGCACCGCCGCCGACATCGTCCCGGGAATGGTGGGGCGATCGTCCTCGTGCTTCGCCGACAGCATGTCTTCGGCGAGCTGCGCCGGGATCGGCGAGGTCAGTGTCACCCGCCGATCGCGCGAGAGATCGACCTGCGCCGTGTCCATCACCCCACCAACGGCCCGCGGCCTTCCGTCGGTGTCCTCGTCGTCGAAGCCGTCGATGCTGACCTCTTCGGCCGGCTCGGGCGGATCGAAGTCCAACTCCTCTGTCCGTGGTCGGCCTGCCCGGGGAGCCTGCTGCTTCGCCCGGGCGAGGTCGGGCGCAGATCCCTCGCGGGGTTTCATTCCCCCTCTGTTTCGGCAGCCCACGCCGCCGCCTTGAGCGCGCGGTGCGCCGAATCCACGCAACCGTGCCGCCCCCGGCCCGATACGAGCGCGTTCGCGTCACAACCACAAAACAGGAGACAAGATCCATGCGAAATTCAATCAAAGCGTTGCTGGTGACTTCTCTGCTGACCACCGGCGCCTGCGGCGGCGGACCCGACGGGAAAGCTCTCTCCCGGTTCGTCGGGGTCTGGTCGGCCACGGCAGGCACGACCACAACCACCTGCTCGGGGGCATCAAACACGTCCCCCGTGAGCGGGAACCTGACCTGGTCGGCCGGGACGACGTCCGATCTCATTTATACGTTCTCCGATTCGTCGTGCATCATCCACGCCGACGTCGACGGAGACACGGCCTCGGAGGTGGGCGCACAGAACTGCCTCGCCGCGGGCACCGACTCCTACTCCGGCGATCCGCTCGCCCTTTCGTATTCGTTCACCGCGTACACCTTCGTGGTGAGCGGCGACGGCCACACCGCTACGGAGAACCTGTCCGGGACCCTTCTCCTGACAGACAATCAGACGGGCCTCAACAACAGCTGCACTTTCACCGAGACGGCCGGCTCCTATCAGAAGGAATAGCGCCGAGGAGCGAGGCTGCGGGTCGGCGACGGCTATGGGGCGACGGCTACGGGCGACGGCTATGGGATGAGGAGCTCGATCAGCGCCTTTTGCGCGTGCAGGCGGTTCTCGGCCTGTTGCCATACGAGGCTGGCCGGGCCTTCGATCACCTCGTCGGTGATCTCCTCGCCGCGGTGGGCGGGCAGGCAGTGCAGCACGATGGCGTCGGGGTGGGCGCTGCGCATGAGGGCGGCGTCGATGGCGTACCCCGCGAAGGCCGCGCGGCGGGCCTCGACCTCCGCCTCTTGCCCCATCGAGGTGAAGACGTCGGTTGAAATGACCTGTCGGCCGGCCGCAGCCTCGGCCGGCTCGCGCAAGACGGTGATTCGACCGCGCTTGCCGGCGCGCGCGCGCGCCAGGACGCCGGGGTCGGGGTCGTGCCCGGCCGGGCAGGCGAGCGCCAGGTCGAGGCCCAGAATCCCGGCCGCCTCGATCCAGGAGTTGGCCATGTTGTTGCCGTCGCCGATCCAGGCGTAGCTGACCGAGCGGAGCGTCCGCCCCGGATCGCTTTGCCCGAAGCGCTGCACGACGGTCTGCAGATCGGCCAGCACCTGGCAGGGGTGCATCAGATCGGTGAGGCCGTTGATGACCGGGACGGTCGCGTAGCGCGACATCTCCTCGGCGCGATCGTGGCCGAAGGTGCGGACCATGATGCCGTGGCAATAGCCGGAGAGGACGCGGGCCGTGTCCTTGAGCGGCTCGCCCCGTTCGAGCTGCGACCCCTGCATGCCGAGATAGAGCGCGTGGCCGCCGAGGTCGTACATGGCGATCTCGAAGCTGGCGCGCGTGCGGGTGGAGGCCTTCTCGAACACCATCCCCAGCACCCGGCCGGGGCGCGTGGCGTGCGGCGTCCGGGCCACCCGCAGCGCGCGCAGCTCCTCGGCGCGCCGGATGAGCGCCTCGATCCCGCCGGCCGGCAGATCGTCGAAGGCCAAGAATCGCTTCGAAGCGGGGCCGGCCTCGCTCATCGCGACTCCTCGAGGACGGCGTCGAGGATCTCGATCGCCTCGTCGATCTCCGCCTTGCTGACCACCAGCGGAGGGACCAAGCGGACCACGTTCCCGCCCGCGACCGACAGCAGGAGGCCGTGCGCGCGGGCCCGGACCACGATGTCGCCCGGATCGCCGTCGATGACCAGGCCCTGCAAGAGGCCCCGCCCGCGCGCGCCCCGCGTCCTCGGGCGCCGGCGCTCGGCCAACCGCAACAACGAGGATCCCAGATAGGCGCCGACCTCGCGGCAGTGATCGAGGAGGCCAAGCTCGTCGATCGCCCGCTGGACGTAGAGCGCAGCGGCGGTGGCGAACGGGTTGCCCCCGAAGGTCGAGGCGTGCGTGCCCGGCTCGAAGCCGCGGCCGACCTCCTCGTTCGCCAGCATGGCGCCGATCGGGATGCCGCCCGCGAGCCCCTTGGCCAGCGTCACCACGTCGGGGACGACGCCTTCGCTCTCGAATGCGTAGAAGGTGCCGGTGCGCCCACTGCCGGTCTGGATCTCGTCGAAGATCAGCACCGTCCCCGTGTCGCTGCAGATCCGCCGCAGCTCCTGCAGGTAGCCGGGCGGCGGCAGGTTGATCCCCCCTTCGGCCTGGATCGGCTCGACGATGACGGCGCAGGTCTCGCCGGTGATGCCGGCGCGTGCGGCGGCGACGTCGCCGAAGGGCAGGAAACAAACCGGCCCGACCAGCGGCCCGAAGCCTTCGCGGTATTTGGCCTGCCCCGTGACGCTGAGCGAGCCGAAGGTCCGTCCGTGAAAGCTCTGCTCGAACGCCACCAGCGTGGTGCGGTCGGGCTGCTTCTTGGTCACCACTTGATAGCGGCGGGCCAGCTTCAGCGCCGCCTCGTTGGCCTCCGTCCCCGAGTTGCAGAGGAACGCCCGCCCGCGAAAGGCCCGGCGCGCCAGCGCCTCGACGAACTCCAGCTGCGCCTCGATGTAATAGAGGTTGGAGACGTGGATCAGGCGGCGGGCCTGCGCGGCGATGGCGTCGGCCAGCCCCGCGTGGCCGTGTCCGAGCATCGACACCGCGACGCCGGCTGTCATGTCGAGGTAGCGGCGCCCCTCGACGTCGAACAGAGCGCACCCCTCCCCGCGCGCCATGACCACGGGCGCCTGGCGGTTGTTGTTGAGGAGCAGCCGGCGCCCCCTCTCGACGAGATCGTCTTGCTGCGACATCGCCCGACTCTACCCGGCGCGTGCCCGAGGGCAAGACCCCGGTCAAAGGAGACGGGGACCCTGGGAGGGGTCCCCGTGCCCCCCCGCGACGGACTCCGCTCGGCGAAGCCGAGCTACGTCCACGCGCCAGGCAATCAACCGTCCGTGTCAAAAACGAACGCTTGTGCCATGGTCAGCAACGCTTAGTTTGGGTCAACCATGAAGGGGGCGCCGATCATCGTGCGGACGGCTACAGCCGTGCCGGCCCACACCGCCACCCAAGACGAGGTGAAGGACCGGCTGCGCGCGCTGCTGCCGCTTCCGGCGCGCAAGCTCGACGCGGTCATGGAGCTGTTCGACCATACCGCCGTCGAGCGGCGCTTCAGCGTCGAACCGCTCTCGGCGCTGGGAAACCCGCGCGGCCTCGGCGAGGTGCAGCGGCTCTATCGCGAGAACGCCATCGCGCTCGGGAAGAAGGTGGCCGCCGAGGCGCTGGCCGGCGCCGGCGTCGAGGCGCGCGACATCGATCTGATCGTCACGACGTCGTGCACCGGCATCATGATCCCTTCGCTCGACGCGCACCTCTGCAACGAGCTCGGTTTTCGCGCCGACGTCCGGCGGCTGCCGATCACCGCGCTCGGCTGCTCGGGCGGCGCGGCGGCGCTGGCGCGGGCGCACGACTTCCTGGTCGGATTCCCCGAGGCGCGCGCGCTGGTGGTCGCCGTCGAGCTGCCCAGCCTCAGCATCCAGCGCGCCGATCTGTCGCTGGCGAACCTGGTGTCGACGGCGCTGTTCGGCGACGGCGCGGCGGCGGCGGTCCTCGAAGGCGGTCTGCGCGCCGAGGCTCGGCCCGCGCGAACGGGCGTGCGCGTCCTCGAAACGCTGGCGCACCTCTTCCCGCGCTCGACCTACGCGCTCGGCTTCGACCTGCAGGACGACGGATTTCACTCGGTGCTCTCCAAGGACGTGCCGGCGCTGATCAAGACCGAGATCGCGCGGCTGGTGCGCACGCTGGCCGGCCGGCGCGACCTGCCGGGCGACAAGCTCTCCTGCTTCGTGCTCCACCCCGGGGGACGGAAGATTCTGGCGTTCATCGAGGAGGAGCTGGGGCTGCGGCGCGACGACACGCAGCTCTCCTGGGACGTCCTGCGCGACTTCGGCAACCAGTCGAGCGCCTCGGTGCTGTTCGTGCTGCACGAATGGCTCACCAAGCGCCTCCCGGCGCCCGGCGCGCACGGCATCCTGGCCGCGTTCGGCCCGGGCCTGTCGACCGAGATGCTGCTCTTGCAGTGGAGCTGAGCGCGTGAGCTCGCTGACCTTCTTCCTCGGTCTCTGCGCCGCCGTCGGCGTCTGCCGCCTCGTCGAGATGACGATCTCGCGCCGGCACCAGCGCGCGCTCGCCGCCGGGGGCGCGGCGCCGCTGCCGGAGCCGATCTTCGGGGCGATGGTGGCGCTGCACACCGGCATCATCGCCGGCGCGGCGATCGAGGCGGTGGCGTTGCACCGGCCGTACGTCGCGGCGATCGGGATCCCGGCCCTGGCGTTGCTGCTGCTGGCGAACCTGCTGCGCTTCTGGGTGATCGCCACGCTGGGCGTCCACTGGAACGTGCGCGTGGTGCGCTCGATGCCGCTCGGCGTGGTGACCACCGGTCCCTATCGCTTCGTCCGCCACCCCAACTACGTCGCCGTCTTCGTCGAGCTGCTGGCGCTGCCGCTGGTGCACGGCGCCTACCTGACGGCCGCCGCCGGCGCGCTCCTGCACCTCCTCATCCTGCGGCGCCGCGTGACGCTGGAAGAGTCGGTGCTGATGGCCGACGAGGGCTACCGGCGCGCCTTCGCCGCAAAGCCGCGCTTCGTCCCCTTCTTGTCCCCGGACCCTCAAAGGGTCCCTGTCCCCCCCGCGACGGACTCCGCCGGGCAAAGCCCGGCTCCGCCCACGCGATGGTAGACGTCGTCGTGGCCGGCGCCGGACCGGCGGGGGCGACGCTGGCGATCCTGCTCGGCCGCGCGGGCTTGCGCGTCGAGCTCTACGACGCCCGCCGGTTTCCGCGCGAGAAACCCTGCGGCGAAGGGATCATGCCCGCCGGGGTCGCGGTGCTCGAGCGGCTCGGGCTGCGCGGCGCGGTCGGCGGACGCGCGCTCGCGGCCGTGCGCTATCACGGGTTCGGAATCACCGCCGCGGCGCCGTTCGGGCCGGCCGGCGGCTGCCACGTCGCGCTGGCGCAACGCCGCCTGCGGCTCGACGACGTGCTGCTCGGCGCGGCGCGGGCGACGGCCGGGGTGCGGGTGTTCGAAGAGGCGCCGGTCGAGGGGGCGGCGATCGAAAGCGGGCGCGCCGTCGGGCTGCGCGTCGGCGGCGAGCTCCGGCGCGCCGCCCTGGTGGTCGGCGCCGACGGGCTGGAGTCGCCGGTGCGGCGCTCGCTCGGGCTCGACGGCCCCGCGCGCAGACCGGCGCGGGTCGGCGTGCGGATGCACTTCCGGGTGGCGGCGGGGCGCGAGCTCTCCGACCGGCTGGAGATCCTGCTCGGACGCGGCCACGAGCTCTACGCCGCCCCGCTCCCCGACGGGGAGCTGCTGGTCGCCGGTCTGGCCGACGAAGGGGCGCTCGCCGACGGCGCGCGGACGGCGCTCGATCGCTGGATCGCCGGCCAGCCGTTCCTGCGCGAGGCCCTCGACGGCGCGACGCCGCTGACCGCGCCGGCCGGGCGCACCCGCCTCGGCCGGCGGGCACGCGCCGGGTTCGCGCCGGGCGCCGTGCTGCTCGGCGACGCCGCGCGCGCCAGCGATCCGTTGACCGCCGGTGGCATCGCCCACGCGCTCGTCACCGCCGAGCGGCTCGCCGCGATCGTCCCGCGCTACTTGACCGAAGGAGACGGCGCGCTCACCCGCTTCGATCGGGAGCGCCGCCGTCTCCTGCGCGCGCACGACTGGCTGACGCGGGCGCTCGTGGGGATCGTCCGCCGGCCGCTGCTGGCGCGGGCGACGTTGCACGCCATGCGTGCGCTGCCGCCCGTCATGCGCCGGCTGGTCGCCGTCGCCGGCGGCCTCGGAATTCAGCCGCCGGCGCCCGCAGTCGTCGACGCCATCGTCGTCACCGCCGTGGCCACCGCCGCCAGCTCGGCGCCGGCGCCCCCGATCAGCAGCGCCACCGCCCAGAACGCGACGCTCCCCCAGCGCGCGGAGTCGCCGTAGGCGCCGCGCGCCACGCGCGACGCCTGCCAAATCGCGATCGGCGCCAACAGGAGCGGCGCCACGGCGACCCGCGCCGGCAGCCCCGCCCGCACCCAGAGCGGCAGCGCGCCGAACGCCGCCAGCGTGATCGCCGCGTAGAGCCGCGCCGCCGGCAGCGCGCCCAGACGAACGACCAGCGTGCGCTTGCCGGCCGCGGCGTCGCCGGCGGCGTCGGGAAACTCGATCGCCAGCAGCATCGCGAACTGCAGCGCGCAGGGCAGCGCCGCCGCGAAGAAGATCGGCGCGGCCACCTCGCCCGCCTGCAGGTCGTAGCCGAAGACCGGCACCAGCAGCGTCACCACCAGCGCCGTCGTCAGCTCGCCGAGGCCTCGCGCGCAGAGCCGCAACGGCGGCGCGCTGTAGCCCCAGGCGAGCCCGATCATCGCCGCCGCCAGCAGGAGCGGCCCGGCGCCCGCCCGCCGCGCCAGCACGACCGCCGCGCCCGCCGCCACGGCAAGCAGCGCGCGCGCCGCCCGCAGCGCCACCACGGGCGGCAGCGCGCCGTCGGGCAGGATCCTGCTTCCGCCCGACCAGCGCGTCGGCGTGCGGTTGGCGCGGTCGGCGGCGAGATCGAAGTAGTCGTTCGCGTAGTGGGTCATGAGCTGGGTGGCCGTGACGCAGAGCTGACCCCACCCGAACCGCCAGGCGTCGAACGGCGCGCCGCCGGCCACCGCCAGCGCCGCACCCAACCCGTAAAGGACGAAGCCGCCGACGAGAAACTGTGGGCGCCCCAGCTTGACGAACGCGATCAGCCGCCGCACGAACGCTATCTTACTTGACCACCCCGCAGGCGATGCGCGCGCCGCCGCCGCCGAGCGGCTTCGGGGTGTCGCTGTAGTTGTCCCCCCCCTCGTGAATCATGAGCGACTTGCCCTGGAAGTCGCCGAGCGTGAGCCCTTTGACCTCCATCTTCTCCTTCGCCTCGCCCTTGTCGTCGACGACCAGCTTGGGCAGGTCGCCCTTGTGACCGCCGCCACCCGGTCCCTTGTGGGCCTTGGTCGCGCCGGGATCGAAGTGCCCGCCGGCGGACTGCGCGGCCGTCATCTTGCCGTCCTTGTCGGCCGGGGCGCAGCTCCCCTTTTCGTGGATGTGGAACCCGTGCTCGCCGGGCGTCAGCCCCTTCAGCTTCGGCTCTATGGTGACGCCGTCCTTCCCTTCCTTCACGGTGACCGTCCCCATCGATTTTCCGACGCCTTCGGTCGTGACCGCGTTCATCGTCACCTTCACCGACTTGGCAGCCTGCGCCGCGGAGCTCCCCATCAAGAACAATGCAACGGAAACCAACCGAATCGTTTTCATCGTGTCTCCTTTGGACAGTCGTTTGCTGTGAGATAATCATTCGCGTCCAAGGTCGCCATGGAAGAAGAACCTTCGCAACCCGGCTCGGAACGACGCAGCTCGCAACGCTACACCACGCGCTCGCTGGTGGAGGTCCGCATTCCGACCTGGAGCGCGCTCCAGGCCGTCTACAGCGTGAACCTGTCGCTGGGGGGAATGCGGCTGTCGCTGGGCGCGCGGGTCTCGATGGGGGCGCCGGTCGACATCATCATGACGCTGCCGGACGGTGAGCGGCTCCACCTGCCCGGCAAGGTCGCCTACCTCGGGACGGCCATCGGCGGCGACGTGGGCGTCCGCTTCGACGTGCTGCCCGACTACACCCAGCAGCAGATTCAGCAATATGTCGACGAGCTGGCCGCCGGCCGCACGCCGCAGGTCCGCGAGAGAACGAAGAGCATGCCGCCGGGTGTGCTCATCAAGAAAACGTCCTGAGCCCGTGGCGGGCGCGCTCAAACGCAGCCGCGCGGCGGCCGTCGTCACCACGCTCGGCGCGCTGGTCGCGACGGCCGCGACCCTGGCAGCCGCGTTCTCGCCGGCGGCGCGCGCGGCCGACGACGACGCGGCCGTGGCAGCCGCGCTCGTCGCCGCGTTGCCGCCCGACGGGGCCACCGATCTCATGCTGATCGATCAGCCGAGCACGCCGGACGCGCCCCACGTGCGAGGCGCCGCCCGCGTCGCCGCCACGCCTGCCGCGATCAAGAACGTGCTGCTCGATCCCGCGCACTACCGCGCGCTCATCCCCTCGTTGCTCCGTGCCGATCTCGAGCGCTCGAACGGCGGCCCGCCGATCGTCGACTGGGAGCTGGAGGTCCCTCTCTTCAACTTGTCGGGGCGGATGGCCCTCCGCAATCGCCCCGATGGCGTCACCATCGAGCTCTTCGAGGGCGACTTCGCGCCCGGACGGCTGGCCTTCACGGTCACCCCGAGCGCCGGCGGCGGCGCAATACTGATGGTCGATGCCGTCCTCGACGTGAAGCGATCGAGCTGGCTGCTCCGCCGGATCATCAAGCGCAGCCCCGCGGGCGAGCCGGCCGCGCTCGCCGCGGCGACCTACGTGGCGCTGCGTGCGGTCGCGCTGCGCGCCGAGCACCCACACGATCGTTACGCCCGGCGGTCAGGCGCTCCGCCGGCGGCACCCGCGGACTGGCTGCCCGATCCTCGCCCGCTCATGGCAAACGCCGCGGCTCTCCTGCGGGCGCGTGGCGTCGTCGCGCTCGTCGCCCGGACGCCGGTGGATCGGCTGGCCGGCGTCGTCGCGGCGGTCTCGCTGCAAGCGCCGGCGCCGGCGGTCGCCGCGCGGCTCCGCGATCCCGGCGCCTGGCACGCGTTTCCCGGTTGGGGGACGATCCACGTCCGGCCGGGCCCGAACGGCCCGGGCGCGGAGGTGGAAGACGATCTTCCGCTCGTCGATTGCGATGCGACCTGGACGGCGCTGGCCGGACCGGAGCCGCGCTGGGTCGCCACCGCCGGCGCGACTCGAGGCGCGCGCCTCGGGTGGAGCATCCATGCCGGTGCCGCCGGCGCATCGTCGATCGCCGCGCTCACCCTCTACCCGCGCCTGGAAGCAACCGGATCGATCGCGCGCCGCTTCATCGCGGCAGAGCCGTTGCTCGAAGAGGGGCTGGCCCTGGCGCTCGCTTTCGTCGATGTGGCAGGAACCAGAGCCGCCTGGGTCACGCCACACTGATCCGAGGGATCTCGAAAATTCGAGTGGGATATCGCGCCGTTCCGTAGCTATTTTGATGCTCGACGGCCCTTGTCGGGCACATACGAGCTGGGACAATGGGGCATGGCAATTGCTGCTTATAGGAGTCACATGCGACATCTCGTCTGGCTCTCCGGCGCTCTGTTGGTTCTCTCCTGCACGGTCAACAGCAGCAACCTGAACGTAGACGCCGGCGGCACTGGCGGCGGCGCAGCGACCGGCGGAAGAACCGGGTCTGGGGGCGCATCGGCGACCGGCGGTGCGACGGCCAGCGGCGGTCAGACCGGCACCGGTGGTGACGGCCAGCAGGGCGGCACGACGGGCGCCGGCGGCAGCGCGACCGGTGCCGGCGGCAACACCGGCGCGGGCGGCAGCGGGGCCGGCGGAGACGCAACGGGCGCGGGCGGCAGCGGAACCGGCGGCGGCCAAGGAGGCCAGGGCGGCGAGAGCTGCGACAAGCTCGCGTCCGACTACGCCGGCGCGTTGACGGCGGCCAAGGCGTGCACGCCGAGCGCCACCAACCAGTGTCAGAAGCTGGTCGACGGCACGATCGGTTGCTCGGGCTGTAAGGCGTACGTCAACGACACCACCACGCTGGACCAGATCCAGAACCAGTGGGACAGCCAGGGATGCGTGCGCGTCTGTTCGGCCATTGCCTGCGTGACGCCGCCGAGCACCTGCACCGGCAGCGGTCCCACCACCGGCGGCCCCGGCGGTGGCGCCAATCCGGCGGGGACCTGCACGGGCGGCGGCCTCGTCTCCACGGCCCGCTGAGCAATCGCCATGCGCCAACTCGTTCTGGTCGCCGCCCTGCTGCTCGCCGGCGCCTCCTGCGGGTCGATCTCCTCGACCGCAGGCGACGCCGGTGGAAGCGGTGGCGCGGGCGGCGCTGGCGGACAGGGCGGCGCGCCGAGCTGCGCGCAGATTCAGGCCGGCTACCAGGCGGCGCTGGTGGCCGCGCGCGAATGCACGGTCGGCGCCACCAACCAGTGTCAGCAGATGGCCGGGAGCGAGCTCGGCTGCAACGGCTGTCCGACCTTCGTGAACGACACCTCGGGCCTCGCGTCGTTCGCCACCGAATGGAACCAGGCCCAGTGCGACAAGATGCAGGCGTGCACCAACCTCGCCTGCCTCTCGCCGAAGCCCGCGAGCTGCAAGGTCAGCGACGGCGGTGGCGCCACCTGCGTCGCCGGGCTGGTCGCGACCCCAGCCGGATAGGACCGGCTAAGGAACGGCCGGCGCGTCGGCGGCGGGCGCGTCGTCGCCGCCGAGCTCGCAGATGCCGGCGCCGCAGAACGGCTTCTGCGAGCAGCTCGGATCGGTCGAGACCGACTCGGTGCAGGCGGTGTCGGCGCAGCGCTTCTTGCGATCCTTCTCGTAGCTGTCTTTCTCTTTCTTCGGAACCGCGCGCTGCTTGCCCCCTTCGCTGCAGGGGCAGCAGTCGTCGGGGACGAGGACGCAGTCCTTGTCGGTCTTGCAGTCCACGGTCGACGCGGGTGCCTTCTTCCCTTTCTTGGCCTGGGCCAGGAACGGCAAGCCGAATGACGCCGCGCCCAGCACGGCGAGCGCGAGCAAAATACGAAAGCGAGACGAATTGGGACGCGACATGGTTTCGAGGTTATAGCCGCGTCACCGACGATCCGGAAGATCTTCGACACGGCTCCCGCCCGCACGAGCCTCCCCTGACAACTCTCGAAACTGTAAACGGCGTCACAGTTGGTCGGGCCGACCGGAGGCTCAGTTCGGGGTTCCCGGAGCCCCGATCCGGGCGGTCATGGCGACGACCTCCGCGGCGACTCGCTCGAGCCGCTTGCCGACGTCGCGGGTTTCGAGTAGCCGCTGGCGCAGCGCCGGATCGACGATGAGCGCCGAGGCGACGCCGTCGACCAGCTGGGCGGGCGTCTCCTGCGCGGCGACCACCTGGCGCAAGAGCTCGCCCCCTTCGGGGATGGCGTCGGCCAGCCGACCGATGAGCGCACGCAGCGTCTGATCGGCGTCGACCAGCTCCGCCTCGTCCGCGATCGGAAAATCGGGGATCTCGGTCGCCGTCACCAGTCGGTAGGGGCGCCCCGACGGCAGCTCGCGGTCGATGTGCACGCGGGCGCGGCCGCGCACGACCAGGTTGAACCGTCCGTCGGGCAGCTCGTGCGCCATCACCACCTCGCCCACCCCGGCTATCGGCTGCACCGCCGGCAGATCGTCGTCCTCGCGCCGGTCGGGCACGAGGAGCCCCACCGCCAGGCAGCGGGTGCCGGTCAGGACGTCGCGCACCATCACCCGGTAGCGCTCCTCGAAGATGTGCAGCGGGAGGAGCGCGTGCGGAAACAGCACCGCGTTGGGCAGCGGAAACAGCGGCAGCCGGCGCAGCGCCGAGGAGAACCCGCTGTCGGACGTCGGTCCGCCGTCGGACGTCGGTCCGCCGTCGGACGTCAGCCCGCCGTCGGACGTCAGCCCGCCGTCGGACGTCAGATCGTCGGGCGGCGGCGCGTCGGGGGTATCAGCCAAAGAGGTCCACGCAGGAGCCGGTGAGCGCCGGCGGCGCATAGGCGGCCAAGTAGATGACCACGTTGGCCACGTCCTCGGGCGACATATCGGGCTTGGCCCCGGGCATCCCCACCCGCAGCATGTCGGTGTCGACCGAGCCGGGGCAGACGGCGTTCACGGCGATCCCGTCGGGGCGCAGCTCCTCGGCGAGCGCGCGGGTGAGCCCGACGACGCCGTGCTTGGCGGCGCAGTAGGCGGTGAGCCCCGCCGTCCCTCGCCGGCCGGAGATCGACGCCACGTTCACGATCCGGCCGCCCCGGCGGGCGCGCATCGCGCCGACGAACGCCCGGGTGACCAGGAAGGTTCCCTTGAGGTTCGAGTCGAGCACCGCGTCCCAGCTCTCGAGGGAGGTCTCTTCGATCGCCGCGCGCGCGACCACGCCGGCGTTGTTGACCAGGAGATCGGGCGGGCCGAACCGGCGCAGCACCTCGGCGGCGAAGCGCTCGACGTCGGCGGGGCGGCTGACGTCGCAAGCGATGATCCCCTTGGCGGTGTGGCGTGCGCAGCCGGCGACCTTGGCGCCCGCGCCGGCCAGCAGCTCGGCGATGGCGCGGCCAATCCCGCGCGAGGCGCCGGTGACGACCGCCACCTTGCCGGCGAGAACACCGTCCTGTCGGTCGTCACTCACCGCGCCCGCCCTCCCAGGTTGGCGGCCTCGAGCAGCCGCGCCTTCAGATCGGGCCGCTCGCGCATCTCGCCCACGAAGGCGCTGGTGACGACCCCCGACTGATCGTGCCGCTCGGCGGGGAGCGCCAGGCAGAGCTGCTCGGCCTCGATCACGCAGCCGGCCCCGCGCGCGCCAAGATGCCGGCAGAGCGCATCGGCGATCTGGTGCGTGGCCCGCTCCTGCAGCGTGAGCCGCTTGGTGAAGCAATCGACCAGCTCGGCCAGGCGCCCGAAGCCGACCAGCTTGCCTTGCGGCAGATAGGCGACATGCGCCACGCCCCGGTAGGGCAGGAGGTGGTGCGGGCACATGGCGTGGAACCGCAGCCCACCGACCACGACCACGTCGGGATCGGCCTCGCCGACCACGGGATCGCCGAGGATCGCCGCCGGATCCATCTCGTAGCCGGCCAGGAACTCCGTCTGCCAGAGCTGCGCCACACGGCGGCCGGTCTGCTTCAGATCCGGATCGCTGCCCGGATCGCGGCCGGCGGCGCGCAGGAGCGCTTCGACCGCGGCGCGCAGTTCCGGTTCGGAGGCCACCGGACGCTCACTCCGCGGGAGGCTGGGCGCTCGTCACTTCGGCGTCGACCGGACGCCGCGAGGCGAAACCGCCGTCGACCGGGTGCCAGAAGCCGACCGTCTTCTCGCCGAAGCGCCAGCAGAGGAGGATCTCCTCGCCGAGCCGCTGCGAGGGGAAATCGACCAGGCCGATCTCGACGTCCTTCACCTCGCCCCCGAGATCGCGCACCTGTCCGAGCTCGTCGGAGAGCGCCTCGTAGTAGCCACGGAAGAGCGCCTTGGCCCGCCGCACCTCGGGCGAGCCGTCGTCGCTCTCCAGGATCTCCTCGCGGCTCATCCGAACGTTGGCGCGTTCGAGCTGGGTCTCGAGGGCGCGCAACCCGGCCCGGAGCTGGAGCACGTCGACGAAGATCCGCTCCAGCGCGGGAACGAGGGCGTCGACGTCGCCGACCGTGAAGAGCTCCCGAGGCATCGGCGTACCTTACCTCAATGCCGTGCCAGGGGCGACGGATAGAGCGGCGGCTTGCGGTTGCGCCCGCTCTGCCGCCGCACGTCGACGTCGGAGAGCAGCAGGGGCGGCGAAACGATCGTCGTCGGCACACCCGAAAATCCGCCGCCGCCATCCAGGAAATTGAAGGCCGTCCCTTCGGCGCCGACGGCGGTGATGTCCTTGAGCGAGCGGGGCTGAAGGTTCTCCAAGAGGAGACCGCGGACCAGCGTCTCCTTGCCGTGATCGAGCCGGTAGACCACCAGCGGGCGCACCGGCGGCGGGCCGTGCGAGCCCATCCCGAACGACAGCAGCGCCGCCAGGTCATCGGCCTCGGAGCCGGGGAGCGAGTCGTCGTCGAGGAGGCGAACGACGTAGGTGGTGACGCCGCCGCTCTTGGCGATCTTGCCGAGCTCGTCGACCAGCGCCGCGCGCGGCAGCGGGCGCGTGCCGCTGACCACCAGCGTGCCGACGCGCGCCCGGGGGGCGGCGAACTTGGGGGCGCGCGCGTGGCCGTTGGAGTGCGCGATCTCCTTGCGCGGCGTGCGCGACATGAGCAGCGCTTTGAGGACGCCGTGCTCGAGCAGCGACACGCGCTGGGCCGGCACCCCTTCGTCGTCGATCTTGTAGTCCCCGAACAGCGCCCCCTTGCCGGGGCCTGAGGGCAGCGAAGGATCGTCGACGGCGCCGAGGATCGCCGACGCCACCTTCTGTCCCAGCTTGCTGGCCAGCGCCCCCTGATCGTTCCCCTCGTCGCTCCCCGCCTGCGCGGTCTTGGGCGGCGGCGTGCCGGCGATCTGATCGCCGAGCAGCAACTTCACGATCTGGGGCGCGGCCAGCCCCTCGAACAGCACCGCGCCCGCGCCCGACGAGACGACCGGCGCGCCGCGCATCGCCGAGAGCTCCTTGGCCATCGCGCGGACCGACTTCTCCATCTCGGCCAGCGGCGGGAGCCCCGCCGGGGTGAGCGCGGTGAACGGCACGAAGCTCTTCAGCTTCATCCCGTCGGGGGCCTGGGTCTCGGCGACGACGTCGATCCGCAGCGTGCGCTGATTGTCGTCGACGAACGCCCCTTCGCTCGAGCAGAGGCGACGCCGGACGATGGCGTAGGTGGCCGAGACGTGCGACGAAGAGATCTCGGGGAAGTCGGCCAGCACCGAGGAGAGCTTGCGCGCCGTCTCGCGCAGCGTCTCGGGATCGGCGGCGCCGGCCGGGAACGGGACCTCCAGGTGCGCCGGCGCCTCCTTGGAGAAATCACCGACCGACGCCTCGTCGGCGGCGGCCGCCGCCTGCCCCTCCGCCGCCGCCCGCTTGCGGGCCAGCGTCTCCAGCGCCGCCTTGTAGGCCTCGTCGGTGCGCAGCCAGAGCTCGCGCCGCAGCGCCGCGTAGTCGTCCTCGATCGGCACCGTCTCGACGCGCGCGCCCCCCTCGAAGTTGGTGTTGTCGAAGCTGGGATCGCCGACGCGCAGGTCGGTGCGCAGGATGCGGCCGCGGTAGGCGTGCGAGGCGGTGAGCGCCCCCAAGGTCGCGTTCACCGTGGCCTGATCGAGGTCGTAGATCGTGTAGCCGAGGTAGTAGGGGCGCGACTCGTCGCCGAGGTGGAGATCCGACATCGACCGGGCCAGCTCGTCTTGCATGGCGTGCTGGACGACGCCGTCGTTGGCCCGAACGCGCGGGGCGGGATCGCCCACCACGGCCTTATCGCCAGCATCGCCGGCGGCGCGCGCCACGGCGCCGATCGAGAGCGCAATCGCCGCTACCGAGAGCAGGCGGCGAATCACGGAATCCCCTTCATCGCCGGCTGGGGCGCCGCCGGCAGCAGCGACGGCGCCGGGAGCACCGGTGGCTTGTCGCTCCCCTTGTCGCGGCGCTCGGTCTCGATCTGCTGCACGAGCAGGCTGGGGCTGGTGGCCGAGACCGGCACGAAGCCCGACTCGGCGCCGCAGTAGCCGTTGAACGTCTGGTAGTCGTTCGAGGCGGCGATGATCTTCGACAGCGCGGAGAGCGGCGTGCCGACGAGATCGACGCCGCGCACGAGCTCGTCGGGGCGGCCGTCGACCCATACTCGGTAGACCAGAATCGGCAGCACCTTGAACGCCTGGGGGCCACCCCGCTGGGTGTTGGTGAACCCGCCGGAGATGTCGCGGAACGAGAGTCCGTAGAGCTTCCCCTGGCGCTTCGCCTCCTCGCGCAGCAGGCGGCGCAGCTCCTCGGGCGGCACCGCCAGGCTCGGCTCGACCACCAGGTTCCCCTGGCGGGAGACGATGGTCCGCCCCTCCTGCCGGCGGCCGTGACCATTCGAGACCGAGAAGCCGCGCGTCGGCGAGCGGCTGAGCAAGAAGCCGCGCAGGATGCCCCCCTCGACCAGGGTGGCGCTGCGGGCGTCGACCCCCTCGTCGTCGTAGCGGTAAAAGCCGTTGAGATCGACGCCGTCGAGGCTGGCCAGCGTCGGATCGTCGAACACCGAGATGAACGACGGCATGACCGGCTGGCCCACCTTCTTCGCGAAGGTCTGCCCCTCCTCCTCGCTCTTCTGCCGGTGCCCCTCGACGCGGTGGCCGAAGATCTCGTGGAAGAAGACCCCAGCCGCCTTCCCTTCCAGGATCGCCGGCCCGGCGTAGGGCTCGGCCAGCGGCGCGCGCCGCAACGCCTTGAGGTCGGTGATGATCGAATCGGCCGCGGCGTCCATCGCCGCCTCGCCGCCGAGCCCCTCCAGCGTCTCGGCGTCGAAGCTCTCGAACCGCTCCAGCTCCATGCCGTCGTCGGCGCGCGCGTCGGCCTCGATGAAGACGCGCACGTAGTTGCGCCCGCTCTGGATCGCCGTCCCCTCCGAATTGAGCAGCCACTCGGTCAGGCTGGTCGCCTGCAGGCTGGCGTCGGAGTCGAGGATCTCCGCCTGCCCGCGGAATCTTCCCGACAGGCGCCGCAGCCGCGCTTCCCAGACCGGCACGTCGACGTTGAGGCGCGCCACCGGGCCGAAGTAGGTGATCGGCTTTTCGCGCGAGAAGTCGTCGGAGGGATCGTCCTCGGCGACCTTCAGCGTCCGCTGGGTCCTGATCTTCACCAGCCGCTCGGCCGCCTCTTCGTAGCGGCGATCGGTCTCGCTCCAGGCGATGGTGCGGAGCGCGGTCTCGTCGTCGGAGAGCGGCAACGGCACCGGGTGGCCGGCGATCTCCGACGAGAAATCGAAGTCGCTCGACCGGATGGCGTGCGTCGAGTCGAGCTTGTAGTCCCCCACCCGCACGTCGGCGTCGAGGATGCGCGTCCGCCGCGCGGTCGACTGCACGAGCGCGCCGTAGCTGGCCATCACCGTCGTCTCGTTGCGATCGTGGACCTCGTAGCCGATGAAATAGGGCGGCGGCTTCCCCTTGGCCGACAGATCGTGCATCCCGCGCTGCAGCTCCTCCTGCAGCACCGCCAGCCCGGGCGGCTTCGACCCGCCGCCGCCCGACTGTGGATCGACGCGCACGATCTTGGGAGGCGTGGCCGGCTGGCCGGGAGCCGCCGCATTGGCCGCGGCCGATTGCAGCGCCGGGGTGTGCGGCGCGCAGCCGAGGCAGGCGATGCCGGCCAGCGCCAGCGCGCAGGCGGCGGTGAAAACGGCGCGGGTTGGATGGCGAACGGCGGACGGGACGGGCACGGGTGCTCTGGGCCTATAGCATACCGTCGATCCGTCACGGAGATGCCACGGTCACGCGCTGCCGTTGTGCTAGGGTGCGCGCCCATGTTGCACCCCAAGCGCCGCATCCGCCCCGCCCCGCTGGCGCGTGGCTCCGCCGACGTCGCCGCGCTCATCGACACCTATTACAACGCCTACAACGCGGCTCGCCTGCGCGAGACCTGCCAGACCTTCGTGCGCATGATCGACAGCGGCGCCACCATCGGCGTCTCGATCGCCGGCGCGCTGACGCCGGCCGGGCTCTCGTCGGTGCTGGTGCCGTTGATGGAGGCGGGCTTCATCGACTACCTGTCGTCGACGGGCGCGAACCTCTACCACGATCTGCACTTCGATCTCGGGTTGCCGCTCTACCGCGGGATGCCCGAGGTCGCCTCGGGGGCGCACGACGTGGCGCTGCGCAAGGACGGCATCATCCGCGTCTACGACGTCCTCTTCCCCGCCGACGTCCTCTACAAAACCGACGAGTGGGTCTACCGGGTGATGATGGCGCCCGAGTTCCGCAAGCGCATGTCGGGCTCCGAGCTGCACCACCTGATCGGCAAATACGCCCTGGCCACCGCGCGCAAGGTCGGCGTCGAGAAGCCGTCTCTGCTGGCGGTGGCGCACCAGCTCGACCTGCCGGTCTGGGTCGCCTCGCCGGGCGACTCGACCATCGGCCTCAATCTTTCGGCGATCTACACCGCCGATCCCGAGCGCGGGCCGCACGTCGATCCGGGCGCCGACGTGATGGAGATGTCGGCGCTGGTGCTCGACGCCAAGCGCAGCTCGGGCGGACGCTCGGGCGTGGTGATCTTCGGCGGCGGCGCCCCCAAGAACTTCCTGCTGCAGACTGAGCCGCAGTTGCAGGAGATCCTGGGCGTGTCCGAGAAGGGCCACGACTACTTCATCCAGATCACCGACGCCCGCCCCGACACCGGAGGCCTCTCGGGCGCCACCCCCGCCGAGGCGGTGTCCTGGGGAAAGATCGATCCCGACAAGCTGGTCGACACGGTCGTCTGCTACGTCGACTCGACGATCGCGATGCCGCTCATCGCCTCGTACGTGCTGGCGCGCTGCAAGCCGCGCAAGCAGCGCCGCCTCTATAAGCGCCTCCCGGCGATGGTCGACGCCCTCCGCAACGAGTACCGCAAGACCGAGCTCTACGCCCGCCACTGGGGCCCCGGCGCCAAGAACGCCGACGCCAAGGCCCCCGACGTCAAGTCAGCTGCCGTGGCTCGCCCCAAGAAGTCGCCCGGCAAGCGCCGCTGATCGCCGACTGGATCGGCACGATTTACGCAGAGCCTGTCGGCTGGAAACACACCCTTAACCGTGGGAGCGTCACACTCGACCGATGGCGCTCGGGGTCGACGAGACCACGCGAATCTTGAGGTTCTGCCTGGCCGGCGATGGGTGGGGAACCGCGACCTACGAGGATGACGCCCGGGTGCTCAAGCTGGTGGTCAACGGACTCGCGCGGGCCGAGGCGTTCCGATTCGACGCGTCGACGTTCGAGGAGGCGCTCAAGCTGGCGATCGATGCCGGGCTGCTCAAGGCGGGCAGCGTCGAGAAGCAGATCGCATTCATCAAGGGAACTTCGTCACCCGGAGCGGGGGCGCGCTCGGAGGCGCCCGAGACTCCGTCGACGCCCGTTCGGTTCCCCGAAGCGACCGCTCTCGTGAGCGCGCTCGTCCACGAGACCCAGCGCGAACGCGGCATCTCGTCGCTCTACGCTGCGTCGGGGGGACGGCTGTTTGGTGCGGAGCTTGTCGCCCAGTGGCGAAACACAGAACGCCGGCGACGGGAGCTGCTGGCCTTTCAAGAGCGCTTCGTCGATCGTTTGCCCTCGGCTGCGGCGAGCCAACTCGCCCATGCTCAAGAGCTGCTGGGAAACGTCGTGGCATCGCGGGGACGCATCGAAAAACGGTCGGTGCCACCGGCGGAGCTCATCGCATGGTACTCCAGCATGAACCGCGAGCTTCTACGGGTCATCGACCGCCTGATCGTGACGGTCGTCGATCCGCTGCAACGTCCGACCGCGCTGGCGTGGATCGCGCTTCTCTATGCCAAGGAACAGACGGGGGTCGAGCGCGCGCAGCTCGTGAGCGCCTTCGAGCGTGACCGGTACGTCGACGGTCAGTACCAGTCGCTGGTGGGGCTCATCGCCTCTCGTGAAAGCTACCTCCATCTCTTTGCCGCCGCCGCCCCCCCGCCGGCCGGGGACCTCATGCAGGAGAAGCTGGATTCGGAGGCGGCCACCTCCGTCCAACGGATGGAGCGCGTTGCGCTCGCGCACCGACGGGGCGGGTTCGGCGTCGACCCCACCGATTGGTTCAGCGCCATCACCCGCCAGATTGACCTCTTCGGCGACGTCGAGTCGGCGGTGAGAACCAGCCTCACAGCGGCCTGACGGTCCCGGACGCATGAGTCAGACCTGCGACTCCGCCAAGCTGGGGACGGCGGATACGGTCGGGGCGACCCTCCGGGCGTAGAACCACCAGGTGAGCGCGATGCAGGTCGTGTAGAAGACGAGGAACCCGCGCAGGGCGCCTTCCGCGCTGCCGCTCGCCCGAATGGAGGCGCCGAAGGAGCGTGGAATGAGATACCCGCCGCAGGCGCCAATCGCCGAGGTGAAACCCAGCACGGCGGCGCTCTCGCGACGCGCCACCGCCAGCGCGCGGCTCTCGGCTGCCGCGCCCCCACCTCTCACGGTGCGCAAATTTTCGCGCCGAAAGATGACGGGGATCATTCGAAACGTCGCGCCGTTCCCGACGCCGGTCGTCACGAACAGCAGCAGGAACATCGTCAGGAATCCGCCGAACGAGTGCTCGCGCAGGAAGTGGATGACCCCGAACGTTGCGGCGCCCATGGCCACGAAGTTCCAGAGCGTGAGCCGCGCGCCCCCGACGCGATCGGCGAGCCTTCCGCCCAGCGGCCGCGCCACGGAGCCGACAAGCGCGCCAAGAAAGGCCAGGTTGGTCGCGATCTGCGGGAACTGGGTCTTTAGCAACAGCGGAAAGGCGGCTGAGTACCCGATGAAAGATCCGAAGGTGCCAATGTACAGCCAGGACATCACCCAGGTGTGCTTCCGTCGGATGACGACGAGCTGGTCCTTGAAGTTCGACCGCGCCGACGTGAGGTTGTTCATGTAGCGGGCTGCCCCGACAGCGGCGACCACGATGAGCGGCATCCAGAAGAGGCCGGCGTTCTGGAGATAGAGGTGGGCGGCCCCCTGTGGCTTACCGACGAAGAGGTTGAAGACCGGCATCCCTAAAACGACGGGAATCAGGAGCTGGACGGTGCTCACGCCGATGTTCCCGCCGGCCGCGTTGAGTCCGAGGGCGAACCCCTTTTCGCGATCCGGAAAGAAGAACGAGATATTGGCCATGCTGGAGGCGAAATTTCCGCCACCGAGCCCAGCGGTCGCGGCCGCGAGCGCCATCATCCAAAATGGGGTCGCCGGGCGGGTGACCAGCAGCGCGAGCGCGGTCGTCGGAACGAACAACAGCAGCGCGCTCACGATCGTCCAGTTGCGCCCCCCAAACCGGGGCACGGCGAACGTGTATGGAAACCGCATCAGCGATCCGATGAGCCCCGGCAGCGCGACCAACGAAAACAGCTGCTCGGTCGTGTAATGGAAACCCGCCTTGGGAAGGCGGGTCGCCGCCACGCTCCAGATGAGCCAGATGGAGAAGCCGAGGTTCTCGGCAACGATGGACCAGAGGAGATTCCGCCGCGCGATCCGCTTACCGCCCTTCTCCCAAAACGTTTCGTCCTCAGGATTCCAGTCGGCGATCCAGCGCGTCCCCATGGCGCGCTCGGGTGCTGGAGAGGCGATGTCGGTTCCGAGTGTCGGTTGCAATGTCATTCTCCTTTGGCACGAACGAACGCGCGGTCTGCGGCGCTCATCGCCGCGTTCCCACTTCGACTCGGCCGTCTCGCACGCGCACGGGATAGACCGCGAGATGGACAGACGGATCGTCGAGGCAGACGCCCGTCTCGAGATCGAAGCTCTGTTTGTAGATCGGCGAAGCGATCTTGGGCCGACCCGCGCAGTCTCCGACGATGCCCCGCGCGATCACGAACGCCTCGCTGAAGGGGTCGTAGTTCGATAGGCCGAAGACCGTCTCGTCTTCGCCCGGGCGAACCAGGGCGACTTGTTGATCGGAAAGCAGCGCCGCCACCCCGCAGCCGACCGGAATGTCGGCTATGGCGCAGACGTCGACCCATTGCGGCTGCGGGGCCGACCCGGCCGACGCCGGCTCGATCTGGAGCGCCGCGCTCACGCCGCGTCCCTGTTTCCCGCACGGCCCGGCTGATCTCCCACCAACCGATCGAGCAGCTCGCGCTTTTCGTGAGAGTGCGCCGGACGGGGCTGCCCGCGCTCCGAGACGAACGTGACGCTCGGATCGGAGGCGTGGCTGTTCACGAAGGTGCGGAACCGGACCAGCTTCTCGGGATCCTCGAGCGCGTCTTTCCACTCGCAGCGGTAGCTGCCGACCAGGTGGGCCATCTCGGCGTCGAGCTCGGCAGCGATGCCCAGCTTGTCGTCGACGATCACCTCCCGGAGATAGCCAAGCCCCCCCGCGAGGCCATTGAGCCAGCTGGCAGTTCGCTGCAGGCGATCGGCGGTCCGGATGTAAAACATCAGGAAGCGGTCGACGTAACGGACCAGCGTCTCCTCGTCGAGATCGGTCGCGAACAGCTGCGCGTGCTGCGGCTTCATCCCGCCGTTACCGCCGAGATAGAGGTTCCATCCCTTCTCGGTGGCGATGACGCCGAAGTCCTTCCCCTGCGCCTCGGCGCACTCGCGCGCGCAGCCCGAGACCGCCGATTTCAGCTTGTGCGGACTACGGAGCCCCTTGTACCGATTCTCCAGCCGGACGGCCAGACCGACTGAGTCCTGCACCCCGTAGCGGCACCAGGTGTCGCCCACGCACGACTTCACGGTCCGCAACGCCTTGCCGTAGGCATGCCCCGACTCGAACCCCGCGTCGACGAGCGCGTGCCAGATCTCCGGCAGCTGCTCGACGCGCGCTCCCAGCAGGTCGATCCGTTGAGCCCCGGTGATCTTGGTGTAGAGCCCGTACCGCCGGGCGATCTGCCCAATGACGATCAGTTGATCGGGGGTGATCTCTCCGGCCGCCACCCGGGGGATGACGGAGTAGGTCCCATCGCGCTGGATGTTGGCCAAGAACCTATCGTTGGTGTCCTGCAGTGGCAGGTGCCGCTTGGAGAGGATCGGCTCGTTCCAGGCCGAGGCCAGGATCGACGCCACCGCGGGCTTGCAGACTTCGCACCCCCGCCCCTGACCGTGACGCGCGATCAGCGCGTCGAAGGTCTTGAGCTGGTGAAGTCGCACCAGCTGGTAAAGGTCCTGGCGCGTGCACGGGAAGTGCTCGCACAGGCTCTGGTTGACGGCGACCCCCGCCTTTTTCAGCTCGTATTTGAGGATGTCGCCCAGCAGCGGGACACACGAGCCGCAGCTGGTGCCGGCATTGGTGCACGCCTTGAGCCCGCCGACCGCGTGCGTGCCGTCCGCGATGGCCTGGCAGATCGTCGCCTTATCGACGTTGTTGCAGCTGCAGATCGTGGCGGTTCCGGGCAGCGCATCGACGCCGAAGCCGGCCGGCTGTCCCTCTCCAAGTGGCGCGATCAATGCCTCGACATGGGTGGGGAGTGCCGACTTGCTCTGCACCATGGCCACGAGTTGGCCGTACGCCGAGGCGTCGCCGACGAGGATTCCCCCCAGCAGGCGCTCCTTGTCGGCCGACACGACGAGCTGTTTGTAGACGCCGGCCAGGTTGTCGATGAGGCAGAGCGTGTGCGCGCCCGCCTCCAACCCGAAGGCGTCGCCGAAGCTGGCCACGTCGACGCCGAGCAGCTTGAGCTTCGTGCTCATGTCGAAGTGGCCGAGCTTCCCCGGCTTCCCCCCGTCGGCGCCGGTCAGCTCGGCGACCGCCAGGTCCGCCATCTTGTATCCCGGCGCCACCAGCCCGTACGTGCGCCCGTCCCAGGACGCGCACTCGCCGATCGCCGAGATGTCGGGATCGGACGTGCGACAGCGATCGTCGACCTCGATGCCGCCGCGCACACCCAGCGTCAACCCGCAGGCCCGCGCAATCTCGTCCCGCGGTCGGATGCCCGCTGAGAAGACGACCAACGACGCGCGGAGCTCACCCCCGTCCGCGAACTGAACCCCGGCGACCCGGCCGACCTCGTCGGTCAGGATGCGCTTGGCCGAAACGCCCACGTGAACGGCGACGCCCAGCGCCTCGATGCGCCGGCGCAGGATCGCCCCGCCCATGTCGTCCACCTGCACCGGCATCAACCGCGCCGAAATCTCCACGACGTGGGTCTCGAGACCGAGATTTCTCAACGCGTTGGCCGCCTCCAATCCCAGGAGACCGCCCCCGATGACCGCCCCGACGTTGGCGGAGGCAGAGGCCGCCGCTGCCCCGATCGCCTGCAGATCGTCGATCGTCCGGTACACGAAGCAACCGAGCGCGCTTCGCCCTTCGAGCGGTGGCACGAACGGCGAAGAGCCCGTGGCCAACACCAGCTTGTCGTAGTCGAGCACGAGACCGCTGCGGGTCCGGATACGCTTCGCCTGCCGATCCACGGACGTTACCGGATCACCGAGGACCAGACGGACGCCTGCCTCTTCATATCTGGCCGGGTTGGCCAGCGAGAGCGTCCCGGCGTCGCCCCCCTCGAAGAACTTCGACAGGTTGACCCGGTCGTAGGCCGGCCGAGACTCCTCGCCGAGAACGGTGATCTCGAAGTCGCCCGCGCTCCTGTGCGCGACGAGCGTCTCGATGAACCGGTGGCCGACCATTCCGTTCCCGACGACCACCAATCTCTTTCGCGCTTGAACCATCACGCTCGACGGTACGAGCCGCCGCGTTTCTCATTGGTCAAGAGATCGTCAGGAGCCGTAACTTCTGCGTTGGCTGCAGGAGTTACGTCGCTTGATCAAATCTTGACCGCGCCGAAATGCGCGCTCGACGATGGTGGAGACGGTCCATGGGTCCTCATCTCATCCCGATGCTGCCGGCGATCGTTCCCATCGCGACCCGCACGCACTGCCCGTATTGCGCCTTTCAGTGCGGGATGGTCGTCACCGCCACGCCCGGTGAAACCCGGTTGGCGGTCAAGGCGGACCAGGCCTTCCCGGTGAACCGGGGTCAGATGTGCGTCAAAGGCTTCACGGCCGGCGATCTCATCGATCACCCGGCGCGCCTCACCACGCCGCGCCTGCGAGGGCGCGACGGCCGGTTGGTCTCCGCCAGCTGGGATGCGGCGCTCGACTTCGTGGCCGAACGGCTGCTCCGGCTGCGCGAGGCGTACGGCCCCGCGGCGCTGGCGGCGTTCGGCAGCGGCGCGCTCACGAACGAGAAGGCGTACCTGCTGGGGAAGTTCGTGCGCGTGGCGCTCGGTTCGCCCCACATCGACTACAACGGCCGCTACTGCATGGCGTCCGCGGCCGCCGGACAGAACAAGGCATTCGGAATCGATCGCGGTTTGCCGTTTCCGGTCGAGGACATCGCGCGGACCAAGACGCTCCTTTTGTGGGGAGCGAACTCGGTCGAGACCATGCCCCCGCTCATGCAATGGATCCACGAGCAGAAGGCCGGCGGCACGCTGATCGTCGTCGACCCGCGGCGCACGGAAACGGCCCGCTCGGCCAATCTCCATCTCCAACTCACGCCCGGCTCCGATCTGGCGCTCGCCAACGGCCTCTTGCACCTGGCGATCGATGAGCGCCTGGTCGATCTCGACTACGTCGCGCGCCGGACCCAGGGCTTCGAGGCGGTGCGTCGGACGGTGATGGAGGTTCACCCGGCGCACGTCGAGCGGCTGGCGGGCGTTCCGATCGACGATCAACTGAAGACGATCCGTCGGCTCGCCGCCGAGGGGAGCAGCATGTTGCTCTCCGGTCGCGGACCCGAGCAGCAGTCGAAGGGCGTTGATACGGTCCTGGCGTTCACGAACCTGATGCTCGCGCTCGGCAAGGTCGGCAAACCGGCCAGCGGCTATGGCTGTCTGACGGGACAGGGAAACGGACAGGGGGGCCGCGAGCACGGCCAGAAGGCCGACCAGCTCCCCGGCTACCGGCTGATCGAGAACGCCGAAGACCGCGCGGCGCTGGCGCGCGTCTGGGGGATCGACGCGGCGGCGTTGCCCGGCAAAGGCAAGAGCGCGTATGAGCTGCTCGACGCGCTCGGCCCCGAGGGGGGCATTCGGGCGCTCCTGGTGTTCGGCTCGAACCTGGCCGTGGCGTCGCCCAACGCACGCAACGTCAAGCGCAAGCTGGCGTCGCTGGATCTCCTGCTGGTGTGCGACGCGTTCGACAACGAGACGTCGGAGACCGCGCACGTCGTGCTCCCCACCCTGCAATGGGCCGAAGAGGAAGGGACCATGACCAACCTCGAGGGGCGGGTGATCCTCCGCCAGCCGGCGCGCGTCGCACCCGCCGGCGCGAAGAGCGATCTGGAGATCATCTGCGGGCTGGCGGCGCGCCTCGGTCATGGCGAACGATTTCAACTCTCGGCACCGGAGGCGGTGTTCGAGGAGCTGCGATTGGCCACGGCTGGCGGACGCGCCGACTACCGCGGCATCAGCTACGACAGGATCCGACGCGAGCAGGGTGTGTTCTGGCCCTGTCCTTCCGTCGATCATCCCGGAACTCCGCGCCTGTTTGCCGAGCGCTTCCACCACCCGGACGGCAAGGCGCGGTTTCACGTCGTCCGCCATCGTCCGGCGGCCGAGCTGCCCGACGGCGACTACCCCCTTTACTTCACGACCGGGCGTTACAAAGAACACTACAACTCGGGAGCGCAGACCCGGCAGGTCGCCGCCCTGGTCGAGGCCCAGCCGGTGCCACGCCTGCAGATTCACCCGCGGCTGGCGAACCGCCTCGGCGTCGCCAACGGCGAAGCGTTGCTGGTCGAGAGCCGCCGCGGAAGCGTGACGTTCGCCGTCGAGGTGAGCGCCGACATCCGGACGGACACGCTCTTCGCCCCCTTTCACTGGGGCGGGAAAGCCTCCGCGAACGTGCTCACCAATCCGGCGCTTGATCCCACGAGTCGCATGCCGGAATTCAAGGTGTGCGCCGTCCGGGCGCGCGCCGCCGCGCCCGCGGACGAAAGGGAGGAGAAAACATGACCGCGCGCAGGAGGCGGCTGGCGATCGTCGGCAACGGCATGGCGACCTGCAGGCTGCTCGACGAGCTTCTAGCGCGCGATGCGCTGGACCGTTACGAGGTGGCGATCTTCGGTGCCGAACGCGGAGGCGCCTACAACCGGATCCTGCTCAGCAAGGTGCTGGGCGGCGCCGCGCCCGACATCATCGTCACCAAGCCCCCCTCCTGGTACGCGGACCACGGGGTGAAGCTGTTCGACGGCGTCTCGGTCCACCGTCTCGACACGGCAGCGAAGCTGGTCGAGACTCTCGACGGAGAGAGCCATCGCTACGACGTCGCCGTCGTCGCGACGGGGAGCCGGCCGCAGGTGCCGCCGCTCGCCGGCATGACCAACGACGCCGGCGATCTGCGGTCGGGCGTCTTCATCTATCGAACGATGGACGACTGCCTGAAGATGCGGGCCCACGCCAGGGCCGGCGACAATGCAGTCGTGCTGGGCGGCGGGCTCCTGGGCCTCGAGGCGGCCAAGGTGCTGAGCGACGGCGGCCTGCACGTCACCGTCATCCACGCGGCGCGCTCGCTCATGAACGCGCAGCTCGACGAGTTGGGGGGCGAAATGCTCGAGCGACAGATCGAGTCGCACGGAATCTTCGTCCGCACGGGCCGCACCATCGAAGCCGTGCTCGGCGCGGACGGCCTCGACGGCGTTCGCCTGGACGACGACAAGACGCTGGCCGCCGACATGCTGGTTCTCGCCTGCGGCGTGCGTCCGCAGGTCGAGGTGGCCCGCGCATCCGGCCTGCCGATCAACAAGGGGATCGTCGTGAACGACACGCTGGCGACGGAGGTCCCCGGCGTGTACGCGATCGGCGAGTGCGCCGAGCACGCCGGGCGAACCTACGGGATCGTCACCCCGGCCTGGGAACAGGCCGCCATCCTGGCTGACGTCCTCACCGGCGCCAACCCGCAGGCGCGCTACCGCGGCTCGAAGGTCTACACGCGGCTCAAGGTGGCGGGGATCGACGTCGCCTCGATGGGGCGAACCGATCCGGAGCTCGACAGCGACGAGGTGATCCAGGTCGTGGAGACGCGGCGGGGCTCCTACCGCAAGCTCGTCGTACGAGGTCACGCCCTGGTGGGGGCGATGCTGGTGGGCAACACCGCCGCCGCCGCCGATCTGGTGCAGATTCTCGATCGCGGAGACCCGTTGCCCGACAACCCGCTGGAGGTCCTCTGCCCCGGGGCGGCCTTCGGTGGCGACGCGCGCGCCGACCGCGTGGTGTGTAACTGCAACAAGGTCAGCGAGACGCGCTTGCGGGAGGTGATCGCCGGCGGTGCCTCCTCGGTGGAGGATCTGTCACTGGCGACGCGAGCGGGAACCGGGTGTGGTTCCTGCCGAACGGAGCTGGCCCAAATTCTCGCGCGCCACGCCCCGTCAGCGCCACGGGTCGCCGCGGTCGTCTAAATCGGTTGAACGAAACGTCGCCTTGCGGCGACATGAGGGCATGAACGTACCTGCGAAGGGGTCGTGCCTGATCGGCCTGGGGCTGGGGATTTTCGTGGCGCTCGCGGGGCGCCCGGCACGCGCCGCCGACGGGCCGCTGCTCGTCGTGGTAGAGGCGCCGCCCGCGCTCGACGCCGACGCCTCCGAGATACGCCGCGCAATCGGTGCGGAGTTGCGCTCCGAGACGATCGCCCCGATGAAGACATCGGCCGCGTCACCAGGACGCGCGCTGATCGTCGCGCTCGATCGGGAACGGATCGCCATGTCCCTGCGCGCCGGCGACGCCACGCCCATCGCCCGCTCGATCCCCGCTCCGCCCGAGCACGCCGCGCGCCTCCGCGCCATCGCCTGGCTCGCCGGCAACCTCGCCCGCGACCAGGTGACGCCGATCCTCGCCGACGCGGCAAACCTCCCTTCAACGCCGAACGCGACCGAGCCGCTCGGTACGTCGGCCAGCCGAGGCCCGGACGACACCACGCCATCCCCGGCGCATCGGTCGATGAATGAGCCCCCGCAGTTCGAGGCGCCCGCGGCGACGGTCGCCGCTCACGTCGACCCGGAGCGGGCGCAACCGACCGCATGGACGATCGGCGTGGCGACCGGACCGGCCGTCAGTCTTTACGAGACCGGCCACGTTCTTCGGCAATCGATTTTTGGATCATGGGGTGCAAACAGTGTTGGTCAGATCTTCGACGACACCGCGACGATCTGGCGAATCGACGTGCGACACCGCACCAATGGCTCCCGGTTGTTCACGGGTCTCGCGCTGGAGGGGAGCGCGGGCGACGGATCCCAGTCCGAGATCATCGGTGCGATGGGCCTCGTCGGCTCGGCGATTCGCCTCGGCGGATGGAGCCTGGAAGGCAGTCTGGGCGTAGGAATCGACCTGGGCGAGCGGCCAGGCCCGGTCGAAATAGTCGCCAGCGGGAACGCCACCACGGTATTTCAGGACTCCCCTCTCCGCCCCAGCCAGTTTGCCGCCGGCAGTCTCGCCGTTTCGCACGCCATCGTTGACTCGGTCGATCTGGCCCTGTCCCTGGACGCTCACGTATCGACCACGGACGAATTTGACGGCTATCTCGCCACGATGATCGGCCTCCGCTACCGCCTCTGACATGAGCCGGCACGCTCGGACGCCCATTGAACGAAACACCTCTTTGCGGCGACATGAGGGCATGAACAGATCAGGTAAGGGGTGCCTCATCGGGTTGGGGGTTTTCGTGGCGCTGATCGGGCGCCCCGCGCGCGCCGCAGACGGGCCCCTGCTGGTCGTCGTGGAGGCGCCGCCCGCGCTCGACGCCGACGCTGCGGAGATCCGCCGCGCGATCGGTGCGGAGTTGCGCTCCCAGACCATCGCCCCGATGAAGACGTCGGCCGCGTCACCTGGGCGAGCGCTGATCGTCGCGCTCGATAGGGAGCGGATCGCCATGTCCCTGCGCGCCGGCGACGCCACGCCCGTCGCGCGCTCCATCCCCGCCCCGCCCGAGCACGCCGCGCGGCTGCGCGCCATCGCTTGGCTGGCCGGTAACCTCGCCCGTGACCAGGTGAGCCCGATCGTCGCGGAAGCGCCGATCGAGATGCCGGCCCTGGCGACGCTCCCGCCAGCGGCGATGCCGCCTGCGACGGCCGAACCGTCTCAAGCGTCCGTCCCCTACCCTGCGACCGAGCCGCCACCTGTCGCTGATGCGACGAACGTCATCTCCGCGCACCCCCGCGATGAGAGGCCTTCGGGCAGCGCTCGCTGGTCAGTAGGCGTCGCCTACGGACCGACGAGTTATTTTCCTGTCATCAGCATGCCGAACCCCGGCAGGCCCAACCTGACCGTCAAGGACCCGTTTAATTCCGGATTCTGGGCCGGATTGTCGGGCTCGGCCTGGCGCCTCGACGTTCAACGCAGTACGGGACCAGCTGGCCTTTTCGTGGGAGCCGCGCTGGAGGGAACAGCCGGCGATAACGCTCCGCAGGTCTTGGGCGTCATGGCGTTCGTTGGCACCGCGAAACATCTCGGCCGCTGGAGCTTCGAACCTATCATTGGTGCGGGGTTAGAGCTGGCCAGCACCGAGGAGTTCAGCACCACCTCGACAGAGTCGAGCTCGGATGGGGTGACAAACAGCACGACAGTCGGCAGCGCCATTCGTCCCGCTCTTTATGCCGACGGCGCTGTCGCGGTGGCTCATCCGGTCTCGGATTCTCTCGACGCCATCTTTCGCCTCGGGCTTCATACGACCACCGCCCAGTTCGATGACTGGTTCCTCTCCGCGACGCTCGGGCTTCGGTACAACCTCTGATGAAACAGCGCCCGCACACCCGCCTCGCCCCGGTCACGCCGGTCGCCGCCGATGCGGCAGTCGACGAGGCGCTGCTTGTCGCGGCGCTGGGCGGCGGCGATTTGGCCGCGCTGGCCACGGCGTTCGATCGGTGGCATCAGCGGGTGCGTGTCCTGGCGCGGCGGCTGCTCTCCGATCCCGCCGCGGCCGAGGACGTCGTGCAGGATGTGTTCACCGCTCTCCCGCGCGCGGTCGGACGATTTCGCGGCGAGGTGGATCTGGAGACGTTTCTGCTCGGCATCGCGGTCAAACGCGTGCGCCGGCATCGCCGCGCGGCGCAGCGGCGGCTGCGCGCGCTCGAACGGATGCGCGCGCTGGATCGGCGCGGCCCGGTCGATCCGGAGCAGGACACCTACCGGCGGGAGCTGGGGGCGCGGTTGGCGGCGGCGCTCGACGAGCTGCCGCTGCCGCAGCGGGTGGCGTTCGTGCTCTGCGAGGTCGAGGAGCTAACGTCGGTGCAAGCGGCGCTCGTCGCGCGCGCCCCCGAGGCGACGATTCGCACGCGGCTCTTCCATGCGCGGCGCCGCCTCCGTGACCTGCTGGCCGGGGAGCAGATCCGATGAGGCGGCAGCCGGAGTCGTTCGCCGCCGCCGTGCGCGCGTTCAAGGAGCTGACCGCCGCTACCGACGATGCGGCGGCCACCCGGGCGCGGGTCCTGGCGGCCGCCGATCGCGGCTCGCGGGCGCAGGCGACGCCGCGGCGAATCGCGCTCCCGACGGTGGTGGCGCTGCTGGTGATCTGTACCGCCTCGCTCGCGGGGACGACGCTCGCGCAGCGCTGGCGACGTCCGGCGGCGGTGGCGATCGACGAACCACACGCCGAAGCGACGTTCACGTCCGCCGCGAGACGTCGCGCGTCCGTGGTCATTCCGCCCGCACCGGTCGGAGCCACCGTCGACGGCGCGCGTCCCGCCGGGCCGTCGGACGCCGAGGCCGCCGCCTACGGGCGCGCCCACCGGGCCCACTTCGACGGAGGCGCGCCCGAACACGCGCTCGCCGACTGGGACGACTACCTGCGGCGCTACCCGCGGGGCACGTTCGCGCCGGAGGCTCGCTACAACCGCGCGCTCTGCCTGGCGCGGCTGCGGCGGTTCGAGGAGGCCGAGCGCGCGCTCTTGCCGTTCGCCGAGGGGCGCCTGGGCGGCTACCGGCGCGCCGAGGCCGACCGATTGTTGATCTGGCTGGACGAACGGCCGACCGCGCCATAAAGGCCGCCAGAAGCTCAGCCGCACTTCCCGGAACTTCGGGACGGTGGTATGCAGGCGCCCATGGACGTTCTCTTCAGCGTGGCGACGGCGGCTCTCCTCATCCGATGGGCGCACGTCATCTTCGGGATCATCTGGTTGGGTCACCTCTACTTCTTCAACCTGGTGAACGTCCCCTTCCAGGGTGGGCTCGACAAGGAGCTCAAACCGAAGGTGAACCCGGCGCTGCTGCTGCGCGCCTTCTGGTGGTTCCGCTGGGCCGCCATGTACACCTTCA
Organism: Polyangia bacterium; assembly: GCA_036267635.1. GTDB lineage: Bacteria > Myxococcota_A > Polyangia > Fen-1088 > Fen-1088 > JADGRB01. The sequence continues at coordinate 129,710 of DATAVR010000186.1, forward strand.
TCTTCGGCTGGCTGCTGTTCTTCTGGCACTACATGGGGCCGGAGCACCTCATCTCCGACCAGACGACCGGGATGATGTCGGGGCGGGCGATGTGGATCCTCTACGGCGCGCTGCTGGGGTCGATCATGTGGTTCAACGTCTGGTTCGTGATCTGGCCCCGCCAGAAGCTGATCCTGGGCGGAATGGCCAGCGGCACGCCGCACCCCGACGCCCCCAAGATGGCGGCCACCGCCGGCAAAGCCTCGCGCTTCAACACCTACGCCTCGGGCCCGCTGCTTTTCGCCATGCTGGGCGCGCCGCACTTCTCGATCATGAGCGGCCCGGTGTTGCTGGTGGTGACGGTCATCGGCGTCGGGTTCTGGTTCGGGATGATCAAGCGGTCATTCAAGGTCAAGACCACCGTCTAGGCGACCGTCCTCCGCCCCATCGATCGGGGCGCAATTCGTGATCGATCGGCTCGGGACCGCGCATTGAGTCGATGATGCACCCAACCATTCGAGGCATCTTGCGCGCCGGCCTGGCGGCCACCCTGGTTGTGATCGTCTCAGGCTGTAGCGGTGGCGCCGCGGGCGGCGATCAGTCGGGCAGCGGTGGCGGGGGCGCGTCAGGAGGAGCCACGGGAACCGGTGGCGGCTCGGGCGGTGGCTCGGGCACCGGAACCGGCGGCAGCGCGGGAATCGGCGGGGGCACCGGAACCGGCGGCGCGGCAGGCGGGAGCACCGGTTCAGGCGGAAGCACCAGCACCGGAACGGGCGGAGCGGGCCTGGGTGGAAGCGGCAACACCGGAGGGAGCGGTGCCACAGGCGGTAGCGCAGGCGCGGCCGGACAGGCAGGCGCGACGGGAACCGGCGGCCTCGGAGGCAGCGGGGGCGCGGCCGGGAGCAAAGGCACGGGCGGCAGCGCGGGGACCGGCGGCACCACCGGCACCGGCGGGACCACGGGCAGCGGCGGGGCCACGGGCAGCGGCGGGGCCACGGGGACCGGCGGGGCCACGGGACCGGCGATGGCGTTCCCTGGCGCGCAGGGATTTGCCAAGAACGTGACCGGCGGACGAGCCGGCGCCGTCTACCACGTCACCAATCTGAACGACTCCGGCGCTGGCTCCTTCCGCGACGCCGTCAGCGCCTCGAACCGGATCATCGTGTTCGACGTGGGCGGCTACGTTCAGCTCGTCACCGCCGTGTCGGCGAAGAGCAACCTCACCATCGCGGGCCAGACGGCCCCCGGCGGCGGGATCGGATTCCGGGGCGGCGAGATCTCCTTCGCCAGCCAGTCGAACATCATCATCCGCCACATCCGCATCCGCCCCGGCAGCGACACCGCCAGCACCGAGGACGACGCGCTCAGCCTCTACCGCGCGCACGACGTGATCGTCGACCACACCTCGCTCGAGTTCGCGCCCTGGGACGTCATCGACGGCGTCAGCGACGACTGGCAGAACTACCCGGTCACCAACATCACCTTCCAGGACTCGATGATCGCCGACCCGACCGGACAGCAGTTCGGCGCCCACACCGAGTCGGTCCAGAGCAACTGGTCCTGGTACCGGAACATCTTCGCCAACTCCCACAACCGGAACCCGCTGGCCAAGGTGAACACCGTCTTCGTCAACAACGTCCTTTACAACTACTCGGCGGGCTACACCACCCACACCAGCACGAACTTCACCCACGACATCCTCAACAACTACTTCATCTTCGGGCCTGCCTCGACGGGGACTGACAACACCTGGTACCAGGTCGACAAGAACCAATCGATCTACTACTCGGGGAACCTCAAGGACTCGAACCTCAACGGGACGCTGGACGGAACCACCACCACGCCCTACTGGTATCAAGGGACCGGAACCGTGCTGACCAGCCCCTGGTCGACCGAGACCACGGCGACCCCGGCGCTCGACACCGCCTCGGGAGCGCGGGTCGCGATCTCGGAGGCAGGGACGCTGCCCCGCGATCCCATCGACGCGTTGATCATCAGCCAGGTGATGACGCTGGGCAAGGGAACGACCGGGAGCGGCGCGAACACCGTCGGGCCGGGCGGCGGCCTCTACACCAGCCAGGCCGACACCGGCCTGGCGAACAACGGCTATGGCGCGATCGCCGCCGGCACGCGCCCCACCGACACCGACAACGACGGCATGCCCGACGTCTGGGAGAGCGCCAACGGCTCCAGCGTCAACACCGACGACGCCATGACGAAGGCCGCCGACGGATACGCGCTCATCGAGCACTACATCAACTGGCTGGCCGGACCACACGCGCAGACCGCTGCCGGGGCCTCGGTCGGCTTCGACCTCTCCACCTACGCGACGGGGTTCAGCAATGTCTCGCCGACCTACACCGTGTCGGGCGCGCAAAACGGAACGGTCACCCTCGCGGCGGACAAGCACACCGCACAGTTCCAGCCGACCTCGGGGTTTCACGGGATGGGGTCCTTCAGCTTCACCGTGACCGGCTCCGACGGCAGCGCCTACTCGAGCCAGGTGGCCGTCCTGATTACGCCGTAAACGGAAGCTCATCCGTCCCGCACAGGCGTCTTAAATTGACGTCGCCCGCGCGCGCGGGAGAATCGGGCATGTTTCGCCGAGTCTCCTCTCTCGCGCTCGCGGCAGCGGGTGCGCTGTCGTCGTTCGGCGGGTCGCCCGCGCGCGCCGCCGACCCGCCGCCGCTGGTCCATCCGATCTTCGCGCATCTCCCGGACGCGCCGGAGAACGACGCCGCCCGCCAGATGTTCACCGCCGCGGCGACCCGCTACAACCTGCGTCCGGTCGAGGTGGTCGACGTCGCTGCGCCGGCCGCGCCGCGCGCGCCCAACGACACGCGGATGGGGATCCTCGACGCGCAGAAGCTGGCGTTCGGCGAGGCCCAGCACGCTCTCGACGCCGCGGCGGCCGAGGTCGCGACGACCGGCGGCGACGGGCTCACCGCCACGGAGCTCGGTGATCTCTATCTTTATCGCGCGATGGCGACCGCGCGCGCCGACTGGAACGCCACCGCGGCGGCGCCGCCGACCGACGCTCGCACCAGAGCCTTCGACGACTATCTGCGGGCGGCCACGATCACGCCGAACCGGATCCTCAACGCGCGCGAGCTGCCGCCGCAGGTGGTGGCCGACTTCCAGCGCGCGCTCGACACCGTTCGCAAGCGCCCGCGCGGCACGCTCATCGTCAAAGGACCGGCCGACGGCCAGGTGGCGCTCGACGGCGGAGCGCTGATGCCGATCGCCGGTGGCGTGACCTTCCGCGACCTCACCCTCGGCGAGCACCTGATCCGCGTCGAGCAGATCGGCTACGCGACCTGGGGGACAATCGTCCCCTTCGGCCAGCCGTCGCTGGAGATCGACGTCCCCGCGCGCGCGACGCTGGCGCTCGACGACGCCACCGCGGCGGCGCACGCCCGCCGGATGGGCGCCCGCTTCGCGCTGGTGGCCATGCCCAAGGGGGGCCCGGGCGCGCCGGTCGAGCTCAGTCTGGTCGACACCGCCAACAACGCCCGCCGGGATGCCGCGCTCGTCGCCACCACCGGCGAGCCAGGGCAGATCGACGCGGCCGTCATGCGGCTCGACGAGGAGGCGCGCCGTGGCGTGCTCGAGCAGCAGACGGCGAACGGAGGCGCGCCGTCCCCGCCGAGCGCCGGGGCGTCGTCGTCGTCGTCGTCGTCCCTGGCGCCGCCGCTGCTCTTGACGCCGGCGCCCAGCAAGGTGCGGTTCGGCGACGATCCGGCCGCCTGGGCGCGCGACCACTGGCCGCTCCTGACGGCGATCGGCGTCGTCGCCGCGACCGCCATCATCCTCAGCGCCACCGTCTCGAGCGACCGATAGTCG
>DATAVR010000187.1:0-15465 GCA_036267635.1 Polyangia bacterium
TCGCCCTCGACGACCAGTGCCCCAGGCACCAGGCGCCCGTCGAGGAGCAACCGCCCCATCACGGAGTATCGGTTGTGGCCGTGGGGCGATTCTGTTTTCATCTGGCGGCATTATCCTACGTCGCAACTCTCTCGGAGGCCGCATGCGCATGCTCCTGACCCCCGCGCTCACGCCAGTGCTCTTGGCCGGCGCGCTCGCCCTGCCGCTCCTCGCGGCGTTCGGCCGCCCTTCTTCGGCGGCATCAGTCGCACCCGCCACTCCGCCCGCCGGCTCGACCTCCGGCGCCGGACTGGCGTTTCCCTTTCCGGTGAAGGAGAAGACGCTCCCCAACGGCCTGCGCGTCTACGTCGTCGGCTTCGACTCGCCGGGTCTCGTCGCCTACTACTCGGTGGTGCGCACCGGCAGCCGCAACGAGGTCGAGGCGGGCAAGTCGGGGTTCGCCCACTTCTTCGAGCACATGATGTTCCACGGCACCGAGAAGTACACCGCCGACGCCTACAACGGCGTCATCAAGCAGATGGGCGCCGACTCCAACGCCTTCACCTCCGACGATCTCACCGTCTATCACATCCTGGCCGGCAAGAAGGCGCTCCCGCAGATCGTGGAGATCGAGAGCGATCGCTTCCAGCACCTCAGCTACCAGCAGGCCGATTTCCAGAAGGAGGCGCGCGCCGTCCTCGGCGAATACAACAAGAACGCCTCCAACCCGATGGAGAAGATGGTCGAGACGCTCTACGACCACGCCTTCACCACGCACACCTACAAGCACACGACCATGGGCTTCCTCAAGGACATCGAAAACATGCCCAACGAGATGGCCTACTCGCGGCAGTTCTTCGACCGTTTCTACCGCCCCGAGAACGTCGTCCTGCTGGTGGTCGGCGACGCCAAGCCCGACGAGGTCTTCAAGCTCGTCGAGGCGAGCTACGGCGGGTGGAAGGCCGGCGCGCCGCACCCGACCATCCCGGTCGAGCCGCCGCAGAAGAAGGAGCAGCGCGCCGAGCTCTCCTGGCCGGGCCCCACGCTGCCGATGCTGGTCGAGGGGTACCACACGCCGGGCTTCTCGACGACCAACGTCGATCTGCCGACGCTGGACGTGCTGGCCGAGCTGCTGTTCGCCGAGCGGGCGCCCCTCTACAAGAAGCTGGTGATCACCGAGCAGAAGGTCGAGTCGATCTCGGGCTCGAACGACGCACACGTCGATCCCAACCTCTTCACCGTGTTCGCGCGGATCAAGAAGCCGGCCGACCTCGGCTACGTGGAGACGGCGATCCACGAGGAGATGGCGCGCATCGCGAAGGACGGCGTCGACGACAAGACGCTTCATGACGTCCTCTCGCACGTGAAGTACGCCTTCGCCGGCCAGCTCTCGACGGCCGACAAGACCGCCTACACCGCCTCGTCCTTCGTGGCGCTGACCGGTCAGCTGGAGTCGATCAATTCCTACTTCGCGCTCTACGACAAGGTGACCAGCGCCGACGTCAAGCGCGTCGCCGCCGCCTACTTCCAGCCGGCGAACCGCACGGTCGTCACGCTCAAGGCCGCAAAATGAGGTGGCTCATGTTGTCCATGTTGCTGTTCGCGGCCCGCCCCGCCGTCGCCGCCCCCGCGGCCAAAACCCCGACGAAGACCCCGACGAAGACCCCGACCAGCGTCGCCGGCGTCCGCACGGTCTTCATCCCTTCGCCGCAGAGCCCGCTCTGCGCGATTCGCCTGGTGTTCCAGATCGGCTCGGTCGACGATCCGGCCGGCAAGGAGGGATTGGCGGCGCTCACCGCCGAGATGATCGGCCGCGGCGGCAGCAAGACGCGCAGCTACGCCGAGCTGCTCGACGCGCTCTACCCGCTGGCCGCCGAGATCAGGGTCTACGGCGACAAGGAGACGGTGGTCTTCGAGGGGACGATCCACCGCGACAACCTGACGAAGTTCGCCGACCTCCTCGCCGAGCAGGTGCTCACGCCCCGCTTCGCCGACGAGGACTTTTCGCGCACCCGCCAGGACGCGCTCGACTACGTCGCCAAGACGCTGCGCGGAAATGCCGACGAGGAGCTGGGCAAGCAGGCGCTGGCGACGCTGCTTTACAAAGACCACCCCTACGGCCGCCCCACCCAGGGAACGGTCGCCGGTCTCACGGCGATCTCCCTCGACGACGTGAAGAAGTTCTACGCCGCGCACTACGCACGCAGCCGGCTGGTGGTCGGCGTCGCCGGTGGATACCCGGCCGGCTTCGCCGAGACGTTCGCCAAGCGGTTCGCCGCGCTGCCGGCCAAGGCGCCACCGCTCCCCAAGCTGCCGCCCGCGCCCGTGATCAAGGAGAACCAGCTGCTGGTCGTGCAGAAGGACGCGCGCGCCGACGCCGTCTCCATCGGCCACGCCCTCGACGTCACCCGCAAGGACGCCGACTTCTATCCGCTCACCGTGGCGCGGTCGTACCTCGGCGAGCACCGCACCTTCAACGGCGTGCTGATGAACCACCTGCGCGGCAACCGCGGGCTCAACTACGGCGACTACGCCTACATCGAGAACTTCATCCAGGACGGCTGGTCGACCTTCCCGCTCCCCAACGTTTCGCGCCGCCAGCAGCACTTCGAGATCTGGCTGCGACCCGTCCCCCCGCAAAACAGCCTGTTCGCGCTGCGTGCGGCGCTCTACGAGACCGACAAGCTGATCCGCGACGGCATTCCGCAGTCGGGGTTCGAGGCGACCAAGACGTTCCTCGCCAACTACGCCACCCTCTGGACACAGGACGTGTCACGCCGGCTCGGCTACGCGATCGACGCCGTCCTCACCGGTAAGGATCTGATCAAGGAGCTGCAAGCGCGCCTCCCCAAGATGACCAAGGCCGACGTCGACAAGGTGGTGCGCAAGCACCTGACGCTGGAGGGGATCAGCATCGCCATCGTGGCCGACCACGCGCAGGCACTGGCCGACAAGCTGGCCAGCGACGCGCCGACGCCGATCACCTACGATACCGCCGGCACGCCCGCCGACGTGCTGGCCGAGGACAAGGTCATCGAGAAGTTCCCGGTGCCGATCAACAAGGACGCCGTCCACGTCGTGCCGGTCGATCAGATGTTCGAGCGCTAGCCGCACTAGCCGGACGGTCGTCGTCCATTCACCCCTCGGTGGAGTAGAAGAACTCCTCGCGCGTGATCTTGCCGTTCTCGACCGTGAAGAGGCCGACCTCGTCCATCTTGATCCGCCGGCCGTTCGGCTTGTTCGTGACGTCGAACTTGAAGCGGACCGCGAACCGGTTGTCGTTGGGATAGGGCCCGTCCGCCTCCGCGCTGTGAACGACGTTGCTCTCGTTCCAGCTCTTGCTCTTGCCACGAATGGCGTCGAGCCCTTTCACTGTCCGCTCCATTCCCGGCATCGCGGCCGCCTCGACGCTCACCGCGTCCTTCGCGTAGAGCTCGTCGAGACAGACGTCATTCTTCCCTGCCTGACAGAGCGCCACGTACCTCTTGCCGATCTCCTGCGTCGTCATGGTGTCACCTCCGGGCGATGATCGTACGAGATGATCGCGGAAGTGACGACCTCAGGAACCGCTCAAAGGTCGACCAGCGGTTCGCGATCCAGGAAGCTGGCCCGTCATGTGCGCCGCCGCTCATGGACGGTGTTAGCTTCGGGCCGTGGTCACCATGGACGCGCCGCCCGAAGCGCCACCTTACTCGTCCGAGCTGTCGGCTGAACTGGGGGCGGCGCTGGCCCGGCGTCAGGCCGCGCCGGGCGGCTACCGCCCGCGCACGCACCACCTGCTCGGCATCGACCAGCCGAAATACACCAACCGCCTGATCCTGGAGTCGAGCCCCTATCTCCTGCAGCACGCGCACAACCCCGTCGACTGGCGCGCCTGGGGCGAAGAGGCTTTCACAGAAGCGCGCCGGCTCGGCCGGCCGGTATTTTTGTCGATCGGCTACGCCACCTGTCACTGGTGTCACGTGATGGAAGCGGAGTCGTTCGAGGACCAAGAGATCGCCGCCTTCATGAACGGTCACTACGTCTGCATCAAGGTCGACCGCGAGGAGCGCCCGGACGTCGACGCGATCTACATGGCCGCCGTGCAGGCGCTGACCCAGTCGGGCGGCTGGCCGATGAGCGTCTGGCTGACGCCCGAGCGGGAGCCGTTCTACGGCGGCACCTACTTCCCGCCCCGCGAGGGGGCGCGCGGCGCCCGCCACGGATTCCTCGAGCTGCTGGCCGACATCCACCAGACCTACCTCCGCGACGCGGAGCAGGTCGGACGCGCCGCCGAGTCGCTGGTGCGCGCCGTGCGAGCGCAGATGCAACCGCCCGCGGGGGCGACGCCGACAGGCACGCCGAGCGCCGCGCTGATCAGCCAGGCGACCGGCGTCTACCGGCGCCTCTTCGACGAAGCAAACGGCGGCCTGCGGCGCGCGCCGAAGTTCCCCTCCAACCTGCCGATCCGCCTGCTGCTGCGCGAGCACCGGCGGACCGGCGATGCCGAGGCGCTCCGGATGACGACGCGGACGCTCGAGAAGATGGCCGCCGGCGGCATGTACGATCAGCTGGGCGGCGGGTTTCACCGCTACTCGACGGACGCCGAGTGGCTGGTGCCGCACTTCGAGAAGATGCTCTATGACAACGGCCTGCTGGCGGTGGCGTACGCAGAGGCGTTTCAGGTCACCGGACGCGGCGATTTCGCGCGGGTGGTGCGCGAGACGCTCGACTACCTCGCCCGCGAGATGACCGCCCCCGAGGGCGGGTTCTATTCCGCGACCGACGCCGACTCGGAGGGGGCCGACGGCGTCTCGGCCGAGGGGAAGTTCTTCGTCTGGTCGCAGCAGGAGATCGAAAAGGTCATCGGCCCGAGCGGCGATGCCGCCCGCTTCGTCGCGCACTACGGCGTCACCGCCGGCGGCAACTTCGAAGGGGAGAACATCCTGCACGTCGCGCGCCCCGATGAGGAGGCCTGGGCCGCGCTCGGCGGTGCCCGCGCCGCGCTCTACGCCGTGCGGGCCGGGCGCCCGCCGCCGCTGCGCGACGAGAAGATCCTGGCGGCCTGGAACGGCCTGGCGATCTCCGGGTTCGCCGTGGGCGGCCGGATCCTGAACGAGCCGCGCTACCTGGCCACCGCGGCGCGGGCGGCGGCGTTCGTCCTCGAGCGGATGCGCCCCGACGGACGCCTCACGCGAAGCTGGAAAGACGGACGGACCGGCGTGCCGGCGTTCCTCGACGACTACGCCTTCCTCACCGCGGGCCTGCTCGATCTCTACGAGGCAACGTTCGAGCGCCGCTGGCTGGAGGCAGCCCTCGCGCTCGCCGACGAGACCGAGCATCGGTTCGCCGATCCGGCCGGCGGCTGGTTCATGACCGCCGCCGACCACGAGCAACTCATCGCGCGCGAGAAGCCGGCCTACGACGGCGCCGAGCCCTCCGGCGCCTCGGTGGCGCTGCTCTCCGCGCAGCGGCTCCACACCTTCACCTCCGATGACCGCTGGCGCACGGTCGCCGAGCGCGGCCTCGCCAGTCTTTCGAGCACGCTGACGGAGAATCCGCTGGCGCTCACCGAGGCGCTGCTGGCCGTCGACTACGCGGCGGACGAGGCGCGTGAGATCGCGATCGTCTGGCCACGCGACGCCACCATCGCGGAGGCCGCGCCATTGCTCGACGTTCTGCGCCGCACCTTCGTCCCCACCCGGGCCATCGCCGCCGCCTCGGAGGCCGAGGTCGCCGCGCTCGCCGCGCTCGTCCCCTGGACCGCCGACAAGCCCGCGCTCGACGGCCGCCCGACCGCTTATGTCTGCGTCCAGGGCCGCTGCGACCTCCCGGTTCACGATCCCGGCGCCCTCGCCAGCCAGCTCGCGCCGCGCCGCTGACCTGGGCGCCTGCGAGGCCCCCTGACGCTCGGCTAGAGGCCGTAGGGCGACGGGCGGCGCAGCGGAAACAGCGCCGCCGCGATGGTCGCCACCGGCGTGTCGAACCGAAGGGCGAGTGTCCGCAACACCACCACGCCCATCCGTCCGCCGGGCGGTGACAGGACCGCCCGCTCGAAATCACCGTCGGTCCCGGCCGACGGGCCGGGGACGCGATCGCCGCGGGCCGCCAGGGCCCGCCGCATCAACGCGTGGTATCCGTCGATCCAGGCCATCCAGGGCTCGGCGGCCCGGAGATCGTCCGCCGCCGCCGCGCAGGCCGAGGCGCGGCGTTCCAGCTCGGCGGCGCCCAGCGTGTCGAGCTCGCGCAGGCAGCCGGGGAACTCGGCGGCCAGGGCCCGCAACGCGTCCCGCGTCGCCGAAACGCCCCCGTCACGCTGCCCGCGCCAGGCCGCCAGGCGCTCGTACTTGCGCGCCAGCGCCTGCAGCGCGTCCGTCTGGGGGGTATCGCCGTCGGGAACCACGCCTCAGTCTCGCCGGCCGGTTACAATGCGCAAGCCGCGATGCTCGCCGCAGCCCGCCTCGCCACCGCCGGTTTCTGCGTGGCGCTGCTCGTCTCCGCCCCGGCCGCGCGCGCCGACGACGCCCCGCTGCCGCCGCCGATTCCGCCGCCGGTGCTCGACCCGATCGGCGGCTTCCCCGACGGGATCTTTCTGCGCACCCGCGACGGTGAGATCGTCCTCTTTCCCGGTGGGCGGCTGCAGGTCGACGGCGCCTTTTTTCCGCGCCAGATCCCCAAGAGCGGCGTCTTCATTCGGCGCGCGCGCGTCGAGCTGGCCGGGTGGTTCGGCTCGTCCCTCTACTTCGACGTCTCGGGCGACTTCGCCCCGGCGCCCCCGGCGGGAACGGACGTGGCTCCAAGCGCCCTCGGCGCCGCCGACGACTACGTCGCCTGGGCGCCGCTCGGCGACCGGGCGATCGTCCAGGCGGGGGAGTTCGACGCTCCGTTCACGCTGGAGAACCGCACCTCCGACGCCTACACCGACTTCATCGAGCGGGCGATGACCGCCCGCTCGCTTGGCGCACCGCTGAACAAGGAGGTGGGCGTGATGGTCCACGGCCTCGTGGGCGACGGGCGCTTCTACTATTCGGGCGGTCTGTTCAACGGCGAGGGACCCGAGTTCCGCAACCTCGACAACCAGTCCGACTCGATCGGGCGCCTGGTGTTGACCCCCTTCGCCACCGGCGAGCGCCCCTGGCGACGGCTTTCGATCGGCGCTTCGGCCTGGTACGGAAACCACGTGCTCGGGCCCGAGGTGCCCGTCCAGGCGACGCCGGGCGGGATGGTGTTCTTCGAGCCGCACTGGACGACGGGGCCAGCGACCCCGTTCGAGCTGCACGAGCAGGGGACCTCCACCGCCTTCGGCGGCGAGCTGAACCTGCCGATCGGCGGGCGCTTCGGCCTGCGCGCCGAGGTGGTCTGGAGGCGCCAGCACCTGGTCGAGAGCGCCACCACCGCCGGCCCGAGCGCGCCGACGGGTGACGCGCTTCTGGACGGGTTCGCCGCCTACGGCGAGATCTGGTTCTGGCTCTGGGGCGACGATCGCCTGCTTCCCGCGCCCGGGCTGGAGCTGCCGCTGCGGGTGGACGCCGCCGGGGGAGAGACAGGCCCACTCTACGTCGAGGGGCTGCAGCTCGCCGTGCGCGGCGAGCTCCTGACCGAAAATCTGACCAGCGACAACGTGACCCTGGGCGATCCGGGCATCTCCACCACGCGCGTAACCACCGGGACGATCGGCGTCAACTACTGGCGCGGGCGTTTCGTCCGCCTCTCCGCCAACTACGTGGTCAACGAATGGAGCGGCACCTCGATCACCATCATGGCGCTGGCCACGCAGCAGAAGATCGAGCAGGAATTTCTGCTCCGCTTCGCCATCTCGCTCTGACGGCCGAGACCGGGGCTGGCCCTGCATCCTCCCTTCGGATATATAGCGGCGGCCATGAGGCTCCTCCCGCACGACGCGTCTTTCTTCTCCTACTTCGAGCAGCAGGGACAAAAGACGGTCGAGGGGTGCCGGGCCTTCTTGGACATGGTGGAGAACCCGACCGATCTCGAGCAGCGCGCCGAGCGGGTCAAGCAGATCGAGCACGAGTGCGACGAGATCACCCACGCGGTGGTGGCGGGCCTGCACAAGACCTTCATCACGCCGATCGATCGCAACGACATCTACCGCCTCATCACCAAGATGGACGACATCATGGACATGGTGGAGGCGGCGGCCGATCGACTGGCGCTCTACGACGTCAAGCAGATGACCAAGGAGGCGGTCGATCTGGCGCGCTGCCTGGTCTCGGGGGCGGAGCACGTGCTGGGGGCGGTGTCCGGCATTCGGGATCTCAGCAAGTCGCAAGCGATCCTCCAGCATTGCATCGAGGTGAACCGGCTGGAAAACGTGGCCGACTCGATCCTCCGCGGCGCGCTGGCGCGACTCTTCCGCGAAGAGAAGGACCCCATCGCCGTCATCAAGTGGAAAGAGATCTACGAGACACTGGAGTCGGCCACCGACCGCTGTGAAGACGTCGCCAACATCGTCGAGGGCGTGCTCCTCGAGAACAGCTGACGGCCCATGCCGATCATCATCGCGGTCATCCTGATCGCGCTCGTCTTCGACTACATCAACGGGTTCCACGACGCGGCGAACTCGATCGCCACCGTCGTGTCGACGCGCGTCCTGACCCCGCGCCAGGCGGTGGTCTGGGCCGGGTTTTTCAACTTCATCGCCTTCACGGTCTTCCCGCTGCACGTGGCGCACACGATCGGCAAAGGGATCATCGACCCCAAGATCATCACCGACGCCGTGCTCCTGGGCGCGCTCGGAGGCGCCATCGCCTGGAACCTCATCACCTGGTGGTACGGCCTGCCGTCCAGCTCGTCGCACGCGCTGGTCGGCGGCCTCTTGGGCGCCGGAATCAGCAAGGGGGGGTTCGCGGTCGTCCAGCAGAGCGGCGTGCTCAAGACCGCCGTCTTCATCGTCGTCTCGCCGGTGCTGGGGATGATCCTGGGCGGCGGGATGATGGTGTTGGTGGCCTGGGTCTTCCGTCGCAAGCGACCGGGGCAGATCGACCGGTGGTTCCGGCGCCTTCAGCTGGTGTCGTCGGCGTTGTTCAGCCTGGGGCACGGCGCGAACGACGCCCAGAAGACCATGGGGATCATCATGGCGATGCTGATCGCCAAGGGGAAGATCGGGCCGCACGCCGAGCTGCCGCTCTGGGTGATCCTCGCCTGCCAGTCGGCGATGGGGCTGGGGACGCTGACCGGCGGCTGGCGGATCGTCCGCACCATGGGGATGCGCCTCACCAAGCTGAAACCGTCCGGCGGCTTCTGCGCGGAGACCGGCGCGGCCGCCATGCTCTTCCTCGCCAGCGCGCTCGGCGTCCCGGTGTCGACGACTCACACCATCACCGGTGGAATCGTCGGGGTGGGGTGGGTGAACAAGCCCGCTGGCGTGCGCTGGGGCGTGGCGTTGCGGATCGTCTGGGCGTGGCTCTTCACCATCCAGTCGGCCGCGCTGATCGCCGCCGCGCTCTACTTCGGCCTGCGCGCGCTGGGAATCTAGCCGGGACCCGGCTCAGCTATCGTCCGGTGGAGCGAACCATGCGCAGAGGCGCGGAAGGTCGCGCCGGCGCGACGATCGCCGGCGCCGGGTCCTCCTGCTCCTTGATTCCGTCGACGGCGAAGCGCAGCTTGCGCTCCGCCAGCGCCTCGAACAGGTCGCCCTTGCGGCGGGCCGCCCAGAGCTCGAGCTCGGGATCGCCGTCGGCGTCCACGCGTACTTCGACGGTGCGCGAGGAGATCGAGCAGCGCACCGCGCGGACCAGGCGTGCGTGCGTGCGATCGAGGGCGTCGGCCACCCGCAGGATCGCGGTGAGGTACCTCACCCGCCGCCCGTCGGCCTTGGAGAGCGACTTGATGGCCCCGTGCCCGCGCTGCGGGACCGCCTTTCGGTGGTGACGCGCGGTGAGCGCGATGATCTCCACCTCCGAGCGGGAGAAGCCGGTCATGGCGTGGCTCTTGATGAGGTACTCGGTGTGCCGGTGATGGCGGTGGGGCGAGATGTAAAAGCCGATGTCGTGCAAGAGCGCCGCGAACTCGAGCAGCTCGGCGTCGGCGTCGGCCAGCTTGTGCAGCCGCCGCGTCTGATGAAAGATCGACAGCGCCAGCCGCGCCACGTGCGTGCCGTGGTCCTCGCGGAACTGGCAGCGACGGGCCAGCTCCATCACGCTCCGACGCCGCAGGTCGGGAAACTCCTCGACCAGCAAGATTCCCGGGCGGTTCGAGGCGACGTAGTCGGCGATGATCCCCTCGCGCAGCGCCGTCTCGCACAGCGTCGCCTCGTCGGCGCCCGCCAGCTCGAGCGCGGTCCGAAACACCACCGCGCCGGCGTAGATCGTGTCGGCGCGCCGCGCGTCGAGCCCGGGGAGCTTGGCCCGCGCCGCCACCGTCATCGTCCCCAGCTTCTGCTCCAGCGCCGCGAGATCGCCGACCGCGATGGTCGATTTCCCGCTCCCCCCTTCGGAGCGCAGGAGGCCGGCCAGCGCCGACGCTGTCCCCGAGGTGAACGCGACGTCGTCGAACCCCATGGCCCGCACGCGGGAGATGACCGGGTCGAGCACGGTCCGGACCCGCTCATTGAGGTGCGCGCGTTCGCGGGCGGTCGGCGGGTCGGAGCAGGGGCAGCTCTCGGAGAGGCGGATGACGCCCAGCTTGAGCGAGGAGGAGAAGTAGAGCTCCTGCGCGTCGGCCAGCACGATCTCCAGCGACCCACCGCCCAGATCGAACAGCGCCACCCGGCGCTTGCCGAGATCGAGCGAGCCCCGCGCACCGAGGTAGATGAGGCGCGCCTCCTCGTCACCGCGGATGACGCGGATGTCGATCCCCGACTCGTCGCGGGCGGCGCGCACGAACTCGCCGCCGTTCTGCGCCTCGCGCACGGCGCTGGTCGCCACCGCCACCAGCGCGTCGACCTTGTGCCGATCGGCGATCCGCCGCAGCGCCCGCAGCGCGTCCAGACCGCGCCGGAACACCTCGGGCGCGATGACCCCCTTGTGCAAGGTCGAGTCGCCGAGCCGCACCATCTCCTTGGCACGGTCGAGCACGTGAATTCGCCCGCCCGTCTCGACGTCGGCGACGATCAGGTGGAACGAATTCGAGCCCACGTCGAGCGCGGCGATACGCATTCTCGTTCAGGGTAAACCTTTACCCGCAACGCCGCAGCAACAACTCGGTGAAGAGCAGGCGTCGATTTGTGGCGGGCCGCGGCGGCCGAAGCCGCCCGAATAACGCTGGTTAGTCGCCTTGCAGGCCGGCGTCGCGGGCCTTTTCCAGGCGCTTGCGCTCGTTGTGATCGAGGAACCGCTTGCGCAGGCGGAGCGCCATCGGGGTGACCTCGACCAGCTCGTCGGGGTTGATGAACTCGAGCGCCGCCTCCAGCGAGAACACCCGGGGGGTGGTGAGGAACAGCTTCTCGTCGGCGGCGGTGGTGCGGATGTTGGTCAGCTTCTTGGCCTTCGACGGGTTGACGACCAGGTCGTTGTCGCGCGCGTGCAGGCCGATGATCTGGCCGCCGTAGACCTTGATCCCCGGTCCGAGGAACAGCTGCCCGCGCTCCTGGAGATAGAAGAGCCCGTAGGTGTTGGTCTCGCCGTTGTCCTGCGAGATGAGCACGCCGTTCGGCCGTGAGCGGATGGTCCCGGCAAACGGACCGTAGTTCTTGAAGTTGTGGTTCAAGATCCCGGTCCCGCGGGTGTCGGTCAGGAACTGCGAGCGGTAACCGATGAGGCCGCGCGCCGGACAGAGGTACTCGAGGCGCATCCGCCCTTCACCCGCCGGTCCCATCTCCTGCATGCGGCCGCCGCGGCGCCCGAGCTCCTCGATGATGGCGCCCGAGTAGGCCTCGTCGAGGTCGATGACGACCTCTTCGTACGGCTCGAGCTTCTCGCCGCCGTCGCCGACCTTGAAGATCACCTGCGGCTGGGAAACCATCAGCTCGTAGCCTTCGCGCCGCATCGTCTCGATGAGCACCGAGAGGTGCAGCTCGCCGCGGCCGAGCACGTCGAAGGTGTCGGGCGACTCCGTCTCCTCGACCCGCAGCGCGACGTTCGACTTCACTTCCTTGAACAGCCGGTCCCGCAGGTTGCGCGAGGTGACGAACTTCCCCTCTTGCCCGGCGAAGGGGCCGTTGTTCGACATGAACTGCATCTTCACCGTCGGCTCTTCGATCTCGAGCAGCGGCAAGATGGTGGGGCGCGCGATCTCGGTGATGGTCTCGCCGACGGTCAGGTCGGCCATCCCGGTGATGGCGCAGATGTCGCCGGCGGCGGCCTCGGCCAGCTCGAAGCGCTTGAGCGACTGGTAGCCCAAGAGCTTGGCGACCCGGAACTCCTCGCGGCTGCCGTTGCGGTGCGCGCAGAGCACCCGCTCGCCGGTCTTGATCCGACCCGAGTCGACCCGCCCGATGGCGACGTAGCCGAGGTAGTCGTCGTAGTCGAGGGTGGTCACCTGCATGCAGAAGGGGCCGTCGACGTCGCCCGTGGGGGGCGGCACGTAGTCGACCACCAGGTCGAGAAGCGGCCCCAGATCGACGTGCGCGTCGGTGAGGTTCTTGACCGCCCAGCCCTCGCGGCCGGAAGCGTAGACGATCGGGAAATCGAGCTGCGCATCGGAGGCGCCGAGCGCGCAAAACAGATCGAAGGTGGCGTCGACGGCGCCTTCCGGATCGCAGCCGACGCGATCGACCTTGTTCACCACCAAGATGGGGCGCAGGCCCAGCGCCAGCGCCTTGCGCGTGACGAAGCGGGTCTGGGGCATCGGCCCCTCGTAGGCGTCGACCAGCAGGCAGACGCAGTCGACCATCTTCAGCACGCGCTCGACCTCGCCGCCGAAGTCGGCGTGGCCGGGCGTGTCGACGATGTTGATGCGGGTCCCCTTCCAGGTGATGGCGGTGAACTTGGAGAGGATGGTGATGCCGCGCTCGCGCTCGAGATCGTTCGAGTCCATCGCGCAGTCGGCGACGACCTCGCCGGTGCGGAACTGCCCCGCCTGTCGCAAGAAGCCGTCGACCAGCGTCGTCTTACCGTGATCGACGTGCGCGATGATGGCGATGTTGCGGACGTCGCGGCGGACGGCCTTCTCCACTGCAGGGGTGCCGTCGGTCGGGACAGGTGGTGCAGAAGCGGTCATTTGGGGCGCAGGTGTACTCGGCCCGGGGCCCGGGCGCAAGTCGGGGCCCGCCGGGGGTTGCAACGCGACCGCCCGTCAACCGATGATGCGGCCGTGCATCCGGCGGTGGCGGCGCTCCCGTTCGCGGAGAAGGGGCTGGTCCTCGGCGCGCTGCTCGCCCGTCTGCCGTCCGAGGAATTCGCGGCCCGCTTTCCCGGCGCAGCCGGCAGCCGGGCCGCGCTCGAGGCGTTGGGGGCCGAGAGCCGCTCAGCCAGGGCCTCGACGCTGGCGGCCCTCATCTCGCTGGTGCGCGCGCCTGTCCCCGCCGGAGTCGAGCGCATCCACCCTGGCTGGCTGCGCGAGCGGCTCGGGCCGGAATCGCCCGCGGTCGTTTGGGCAGTCGCGGAAGGCCTTCCGCCCGAGGTCCGGCGGATCGCGGACCAGCTTCTGGGCGCGCGGCCCGAAGGACCGGATGCCGCGCCAATTGCGCCGGCCCTCTCGTCGCTGGCGGCGGCCGAGCTTCGCCGTCGGGTCTTCGCCGGTCTGGTGCCGCTGGCGGATCTCGGCGCGCCGACGGGACCCGTCGCCGGGCCGCTGATGGCGCTCTCCTTCGCCGCGCTGGAAGAGGCGATCGAGAGACGCGGAGCGGCGGCGCTCGGGGTCTCCCTGCGCGGGGCGGCAGCGCCGGTGATCGCGCGGGCAGCCGCCAACTTGGGTGGTCGGCTCGCCCACGCCCTGCTCGACGCCGCGGCAGACTCCGGGCCGCCCGAGGCGCGGGACCGTGCCCGCCGCGTGGTCGAGCGGGTGGCGGCGGAGAAGCCGGTCGATCTGGCCGCGCATCTGGGCGGTCGCAACCTGGCCCTGGCGCTGGTGCCCGAGGGGCGTGACGCGGCCCAGGCGGTCGCGCAGCGGCTGCCGCCGCCGCTCGGACGTCGCCTGCTGGCATTCGTGGCCGAGGCGACGGAGTAGCGCCGGATGGGCCGCGTCGTCAAAGGCCACGGACACGTCGTCCCCAAGGTGATCCTCGATGCGCGCGGGGAGGCGTCAGCGCTGCTGGCCGACGCGCGGGCCGAGGCCGAGGCTCTCCGCGCCGAGACGGCCGCCGCGCACGAGGCAGCGCTGCGCGAGGGATTCGAGACCGGGCGGGCCGACGGGGTGGCAGCGGCCGCGGTCGCCCTGGCGATGGCCCGCTCGGAAGCGGCGCGCCTGGTCGAGGCGGCGGCCCCGACGGCGATCGCGCTGGCGGCGAAGATGGCCGAGAAGATCGTCGGGCGCGTGGTGGCGCTCGCCCCCGAGACCATGGCCGAGATCGCCGGTGAGGCGCTCGCTGCCTGCCGACCCGGGCCCGGCACGGTACGGGTCCGGATTCACCCCCACGATCTCGCCGCCGTCGAGGCGCGACGCGCGTCGCTGGCGGCCCGCGCGCCGGCCGCGACGCTCGAGCTCGTCGCCGACGAGGCCGTCGGCGTCCACGGCTGCGTCATCGAGACGCCGCAGGGTCGCGTCGACGCCAGGCTGGAGACCCAGCTCGCCGCGCTCGAGCGCGCCCTCACCGCCGGGAGCACCCGTGGCTGACCGGAACCCCTCGGACACGTTCGATCTCCGCCAGGCGCTGGCGCGCCTCGACAGCGCCGCGCCTCGCCGCGAAGCGGGGCGCGTCACCGAGGTGACCGGCCTCGTCGTCCGGGCCAGCGTCCCCGGCGTCCGCGTCGGCGAGATCGTGACGCTGGACGGATCGGGGCTGGAAGCCGAGGTGGTCGGCTTCCGCGGCGACGAGGCGGTCTTGATGCCGCTCGGCGAGGCAGCCGGCATCGGCCCCGATTCGCTGGTCACGGCCACCGGCCGCCCGCTTTCGATCTCTGTTTCCGACGGCCTGCTCGGGCGCGTGCTCGACGGGCTCGGCCGGCCGATCGACGGAGGGGGCCCGATCGCCGGCGCCCTGCCCTGGCCGGTCGATCGCCCGGCGCCCGATCCGCTGACGCGCCGCCGGGTGACCCGGCCGCTGGCGCTCGGCGTCCGCGCGCTCGACGGCCTCCTGACGGTCGGCGAGGGGCAACGCGTGGGGCTCTTCGCGGGGTCGGGCGTCGGGAAGTCGACGCTGATGGGGCAGATCGCGCGCCAGACCGAGGCCGACGTCAACGTCATTGCCCTCGTCGGCGAGCGCGGCCGCGAGGTGGTCGACTTCCTCGAGGAGTCCCTGGGCGAAACCGGGCGCCAGCGGTCGGTCGTCGTCTGCGCCACCAGCGACACGCCCAGCCTGGTGCGGCTCAAGTCGGCCTTCGTCGCCACCGCCATCGCCGAGTACTTCCGCGAGCAGGGCCGCCGCGTGCTCTTCATGCTCGACTCGGTCACGCGTGTGGCGCGCGCCCAGCGTGAGGTCGGCCTGGCCGCCGGCGAGCCGCCCGCGCG
>DATAVR010000188.1:0-47538 GCA_036267635.1 Polyangia bacterium
CGGCGAGGTGCTGGTGCTCGACTGGGGGATTGCCAAGCTCACCGGTGAGCCCGAGGGCGCCGCCGCCGGGACCGACACCGTCGACGCTTCGGTCAATGTTCCGCTTCGCCCCGCGACGCGATCCGGATCGGTCACGGGAACGGCCGGCTACATGTCACCGGAGCAGGCGCGCGGAGACGCCATCGGCCCGCAGTCCGACGTTTTCGCGCTGGGAGCCGTGCTGTTCGAGATCCTTTGCAATCGTCCCCCTTTCGCCGATCGCGAGGACCCGACGGTGGTGGGGACCGCCACGCCCGGTTCGGCGGCGCTCTCCTCCAAGCTGACGTTTCCCGAGAGTCCCGCCGTCCCCGCGGAGCTGAAGAGCATCTGCGTCCGGGCGCTCTCCTGGGATGCGAGCGCCAGGTACGCCAATGCCGGGGCTTTCACGGAAGACCTCGTCGCCTGGCTGGAAGGGTCGAAGAACCTGGTGCGCGCCGAGGAGCTGCTGGCCGACGCCCTTGCCGAGCACGAACGGATGGATCAGTTGCGCCGTGAGGCGGTGACCTTGCGCGCCCAGGCCAGCCAGATTCTCGAGGCCGTCCCGGCCTTCGTCCCTGTCGCGGTGAAGCTCCCGGCCTGGGATCTTCAAGATCGCGCGGCCAGCATGGACAAGGAGGCCGACGCCTGCTCGGTGAGATTTCGGCAGGCGGTCTGGTCGGCGCTGACCTTCCACGCCGATCTGCCGGGAGCGCATCGGCGCCTCGCCGATCACTACGCCGTCGAGCACGCGCGGGCCGAGACGTCCGGTCTCTCGGACGAAGCGGCGAAGCTCGAGGTCCTGCTGAGGGACCACGATCGGGGCGGACACACGAGCTATCTGGCGGGCGAAGGGGTGTTCTCACTGGCCACCGATCCGCCGGGCGCGACCGCCGAGCTCCATCGCTACGTGGTGCGAGATCGCCGCCTCCAGCTCGAGAAGGTGGGCAACCTCGGCACCACGCCGCTCGAACGGGTGTCGCTGCCGATGGGCAGTTACATGGTCATCCTGAGCGCTGAAGGGCGGCAGACCGTGCGCTATCCGGTCCAGATCCGCCGGCTCGAGTTCTGGGATGGCGTTCCGCCCGAAGGTGGATCGACCGCGCCGGTCTACCTGCCGCGCGAAGGCGAGCTCGACGCCGACGAGATCTACGTGCCAGCGGGCTGGTTCTGGAGCGGCGGATCAGACGTCGCGATCGGCCGCCGATCGGTCATGCCGCGGCGGCGGTTGTGGATGGACGGGTTCGCGATCCGCCGCCATCAGGTGACGATCGGCGAGTACGTCGACTTTCTCAACAACCTGGTCCGGCAGGGGCGCCAGCAGGAGGCGTCGCCGGTGGCGCCGCGCGTGGCCGGCCGGCAGGGGGAGCTGGGCGCACTTCTGCTCGACCAAAACCCGGACGGTACCTACTTCATCCCGGCCAACAATTATTTCGGGACCCCTTGGCATCCCGACTGGCCGTCGGTGTTCGTCGACTGGTACGGCGCGACTGCGTACGCGCGCGAGAAGGCGGCCCGCTCCGGCAAGCGCTTCCGGCTCCCCACGGAGTTCGAGTGGGAAAAGGCCGCTCGGGGCGTCGACGCCCGGCGTTTTCCCTGGGGCGATTTTCTGGACCCCACCTGGTGCCGGATGCTCGAGACGCACGCCGGGTTTCCGACCCCCTCACCGGCCGGCACGGACGAAGTCGACGAGAGCCCGTATGGCGCTCGCGACATGGCCGGCAACCAGCGTGACTGGTGCATGGACGTACCGAGCGAGCAGGGACCGCCGGTTTCGGCGGAGGGTCGGGTCATAGGCTATCTCGACAGCCACGAGGCCTGGAACGTGCGCGTGGCGCGCGGCGGGAACTTTCTCGACTCGCAGCTGTGGTGCTGGAGCTATCATCGATCGAGCTTTCTCCCTCACGTGCGGGAGTACATCATCTCCTTCCGCACCGCACGGTCGATTGCGGGCGCCGAGCCACAGGCGATCGGGATGAGGCCGCCTTCCCCGCCGCCGGCCGGCTAGAGCGGGTGACGACAGACGAGGTTGGTCGAAACCATCTCGTCGCTCTCTCGGCTGGAGATGCGCTCCAACCGCTCCGCCACCTGGCGCGCCGAGCTTGGTCGGGTGTCGGGATGCTTGCCGAGCATCTCCATGATCAGCTCTTCGAGCCGCCGGGGGAGGCCCCATACCAGATCGGAGGGGCGCGGGGCCGGGCGATAGAGGTGCCTTTGACCGACCTCGTGCGCGGTGTCCCCCTCGAAAGGACGGAGGCCGGTCACCAGCTCGTAAAGGACGCAGCCGAGCGAGTAGATGTCGGCACGCGCGTCGACGGGCTCGCCGCGGATCTGCTCGGGCGCGGCGTATTGCATGGTGCCGACGCACTCGCTCGGCCCTCCGTCGGCCTGGCGAGGGGCGTTGGGAGGACAAGCCAGGCCGAAATCGAGCAGGGTCACCCGTCCCGGGCCCGGCCGCCGGCGCAGAAAGACATTCGCCGGTTTCACGTCGCGGTGCACGAAGCCCGCGCGGTGGACGTAGTCGAGCGTGTCGGCCAGCTCGCCGACGAGAGCGGCGACCTCACCGAGGCGGCCGGCCGCCGCGAGGCGCCGCTCGTCGATCGGCGGCTCGCGCTCGGGTCGGAGCGACGGGGAGCGCGGGGCGGCCGGCGTCCCGGCGGATCGCGCGCGGGTGGTGATCTGCTCGGCCCGGCGCGTCTCCGCGGGCTGGCCCGACCACCAGCCTTCCATCTCCTCGAGCAGCGTCCGCCCGTCGAGCAGCTCCAGGGCCAGCCAGGGCGTCCCCCACCAGATCCCGTCGGCAAGCAGGCGGACCACGCCGGGGTGTCGGAGGCGCTTGAGCGCGCCCGCCTCGCGCAGGAGGCCGGCGACCTCGGCCGCGGTCCCGATCCGAACGAGCTTCAACGCCACCGTCCGCCCGCTCTCCAGATCGAACGCGCGAAACAGGCGGCCCATGCCCCCCTCGGCGAGGCGGTCGAGGATCCGGTAGCCCTCGATGGCGTTCGGCTCTTCGGCCGGTCCCTCGATCGAAAGTTGCTGTGCGAACGCCACGCACGTCCGAACAGCATTCGACGTGCCAGCGCAAAAGGGCCGAGATTCAGGGCTTTCCCGACCCTCTGCGCGACCCGTTTGCGCAGACTCTGCCCAATCTGTGCAATCCCGCCGGAACGAATCGGCGCGATTCGCGCGCGGCCGGCGCTCCGAATAAATCGAGCGGGAAGCGTTAAGGGGCAGAGCGAGGGGGAATCGTCGATGATCGAACGACGGGGAAATGCCGATCGAAAGCTGGCCCGGTTGACGGAGGCGAATGCCCGGTTGCGGCGGCGGCTGGCCGAACAGGCTTCTTTCTGGCGGATCGCTCACCAGGACGCGCTCACCGAGCTGTGGAACCGACGCTACGCGGACGATCGGCTGACCGAGGAGATGCAGCGGGCGGGGGACGACGAGGGATACCTGTTCTCGCTGGTCGTCGCCGACGTGGATGGTCTGAAGCGGATCAACGATCGGCGTGGCCACGCCGCGGGCGATCGGGCTCTCAAGTGGGTGGCGCGCTTTTTGGCGGGGGCGCTCCGCGTCGACGACGTCTGCTGCCGCATCGGCGGCGACGAATTTCTGCTCATCCTCCCCGGCAGCGGCGCGGACGAGTGCCGCGACTTCCTCAAACGTTTGCGGCAAGAGTGGCTCCACGAATCGCGCGCGCACGAGCACGCCGTGGCCATGAGCCTGGGGACGGCGTCGTATCCGACCCACGGCGTGGGCGTGGAGGCGCTCTGCGCCGTTGCCGACGCCTCGATGTACGAGGACAAACGCCGGCACAGCCCTCCCGACGCGCGGACGAGCGGCAACCTCGCGGCGTCGAGGCGCCGCGAGGTCGAACCGTAACCATCGCGCCCCGCGGCTAGATGCAGGCGGGCAGGTTGGCAACCGTGTTGTTGCGCATCACCGTCCCGCAGGAAGGGCCGAAGGTCCAGGTGGCCTGACCGGGGTTCGCGCCGCCGGTCCGGTTGACGTTGATCGATCCGCCCGTCGGGCGGCAGCAGCCGCCGCTGCGGGTGAGCCCGGTCTTGGTGATCGTCGCCGAGGCGGTTCCGTTCTTCTCCTTGACCGTGGTGGTGCCGTCGACCGAGTACGAGCTGTTCCCGGAGAGGGTGACGGTGTCCATTCCCGTGTAGGTCAGATCGGCCGCCATCGCGCCGGTCGCGTCGAAGAGCTGCATCTCCCCAGTCGTGTTGAAGGCGATCGTCGTCGGCGTCTGACCGAAGGAGTAGCTGGTCATGCCGGTGTCGGTCTGGGAGGGGATGACGATCTTGCCGTTCGAGTCGGCGATCGAGAGGTTGGTGATCGTCGTGGTGTGTCCGAGGGTGATGGTGGTGGTCGCGCTGCAGGTCTGCTCGGAGGCCGACCGATTGGAGAGGACGTCGAAGGTCCCGTTGATCGTCGCGCCCGAGGCGATGCAGCCGTTGAACACCAGCGTCACGCCGTTTCGTTCCTCGGTGGAGCTGCCGCCGGCGCAGGCCGGCGTCGCGGTCTTGGGTGTGATCGTCACTTGACCCGGGCAGACGCTCTCGCCGCGGGCGAGCGCTTCGACCACCGAGGCGATCGACGCTCGCACCGTGGTCGGGGTGCCGGCGCCGGCGCTGCCGCCCGCGCCCGTGCCGCCGCCCGCGCCGCCGCTGCCGATGATGCCGAGCGCGCCGCCGACGCCGAGGGCGCCGCCGATACCGAGGGCGCCGCCGATGCCGAACGCACCGCCGATGCCGAGGGTGCTGATCGGGCTCTCACGCACGACGCCGGTGGGGGCGGCTCCCTCGTAGTAGAAGGAGTAATAGTTCCAGCTGTCGGCCCAGTAGTAGCCGGAGTACGCCGTATCGACCGGGTAATAGGTCGAATAGACGTAGGGGTTGTCGTAGGCGTAGGCGACCGTCGTGGTGGTGCCGTCGGTGCAACCGACCGCCCCCGCGCCAAAGAGCGTCAAGCCCACGATCGCTGCCTGTGTCGCCGAACCGAAAATTCTTTTGGTCATGCCATTCATGGGAGCCGCTCCTTTCCAGGCCAAGGTAGTGAGCGATCCCCGGGCGCCAATCGCGGCTGGGTCCTCGCCGCTCAGTCTCAAGCGATGGCCTACGAAACCTTCGCGGCGAATCCCGGCGCGACCGTCGCCGGCGGCGTCCCTCGCTGCCGTGGGGACCAAGGTCAGTCGGCTGGTCGGCCCGGGCGAGTCGAAAAATGGCGGCGGGCGGGATGTTTTCTGAGCTTTGCCGCCCGCGCGGAGCTACTTTTGATGTGATGGGCTCACGCGGTTGGGGACGCGCCGTTTCGAGGCTGCCATTGGCAATTTCGACGGTGGGAGCGGTTGTGAGCCTGATCGCTGGCTGTGGGTCGAAGAGCTCGGCGGTCACCAGCGCCCTCTTCACCGACGCCGATTTCTCCGTCTGCTCGGGGACGCCGGCGATGCGCTACGTCTCGGGCATGAGCGTCCTTTCGACCTCGGGCGCTTACCGGGCGGCGATTGTGTCGGCGTCGACCGACCAGGGCTCGGGAGCGCCGGTTCCGACGGCGGCGATCGGATACGACACCTTCACCGTCGCCGTGACGTCGGTCACCTCCGGAGGCGGCGACGCCGGCGCGCCGGCGCCCGATGGGCTCATGATGGCGACGCCGCCGGTTTCGCAGAGCTATCCGGCGGATCCCTACATGCCGGTGCACGGGCACGGCGCGTCGACCATCCCCACGATCACCGCGCAGGGGGGAGGCCTCTACAGCGTTGCCGCCGCCGATTTTTTCATGGGCGGCTACTGGCAGCTCTACCTCGCTCTGACGCCGTCCGGCGGCGAGGCCGATCCCGTCACCTTCGACGTCTGTATCCCAGACGATTAGACGAGGTTCACTGCGCCGGTGCCGCCGGGCAGCGCGCGTGGCTGGTGGTCAGCGTGATGTTGCTCTTGTAGGCCCCCGTCGCGACGCAGGTCATGATCGCGCCGCTCACGGCGTCGGTGGCCTGAAAGGCGTTCGCCGCGGTCGGCGTCCAGTCGAGCACCGCGCCGCCGCCGAGGGCATAGCTGGCGATCTGCGGCGGGATCGACGGATCGAGGTCGCCGCTTTGAACGAGGCTCGCGAGCACGTCGTCGCCGATCGCCTTCATGTGCACGGCCACCGTGACGTGGTCGGGCGTATCGGGGAGGGTCGCGGTGGCGCCGCCCGGATAGTCGAGCGTGAAGTGCGTCTGATAGGTGGTCGGATCGTTGACGTTCTGGATGAGCAGGCCGGGCAGTTGATTGCTGGTCCCCACCGTCGTCGCCTGCCAGAACATCTGCAGCTGGTTGCCGGCGCTGTCGTAGATGCAGTCGCGAATGAGCCAGAGATCGGGATCGGGCGAGCTGTCTTCCAGCGGCAGCGCGCTCGGAAACGCGCCGGCCGCCTCGGTGTTGCCGCTGGCGTAAATGACGGCGTCGTCCTTGTAGGCGGTGAGCGTAACCCAGGCGCGGCGGTCGGGGGTGGCGCCGCTCGGCCAGCTGTGCCCGGACGCCCCGGTGTTGTCGAGCGTCAGCTGCAGCTTCCGCGTGACCGGGTTCAAGCAGAGCGTCTCCTGGATGGCGGTGGCCAGGAACGCCGTCGTCGCCGCCTGCTGGGCGGCGTTCTGCGGGGCGATGCCGTCGGTGGGGTCGGCGGCGGGGAAGTCGCCGACCGCCAGATCGACCGCCGGGAACATGTGGTTGTGGACGCGGCGGATCTTGTTGGGGGTGGTCGTCGAGACGGCGCCGTCGCTGGCGACCATGTGGCACTCGGCGCAGCTCTGGCCGCCCGGCGTCTCGGAGAGCGTCGTCCCCGTCCACTCGGCGAAGGTCCGCTCGACGTGGGCTCCTTGCAGGTTCTGGATGTCGTGGCAGCTCCCGCAGGCGTTGGCCGAGTCGGTCGTCGTGCCGTCGAGCAGCCGCGAGTAGGAGACGTTGTGCGGCGACCCGGGAACGGGATCGGAGAACGGCCCGAAGAGACTGCCGTTCGCGGCCAGCGTGAGCGGATCGTTGTGCGTGCCGGTGACCGACTCGATCGAGTGGCAGAAGTAGCAGGTGATCCCCTTCAGCGACGGCGTGAGCCCGTCGAGGTTGGTCCCGTCGGTCTTCCCCTCGCGCACCGCCACCGGCGCGTGACAGTTCACGCAGAAGGTGCCGAGCGCGTTTTGGGTCTCGCGCTGGGCGCGCTGGTTCATGGCCCGAAACACCGGATCGTCGGTGGCGTAGGCATGCATGCTCCCCGACCAGTCCTGGAACTGCGTCGGGTGGCAGGTCTTGCAGGTCAGCGGGTCCATGAGCGCCGTCTGCGACAGCGTGGGCGCCGGCGATCCGGAGCCGCAGCTCGCCACGACGGCCAGGCCGAGCGTGACGAAGGCAACACGAAACCCCACCTTCATGTGTATGAAGTATGTTCTGCCACGCCTCGCGTGTCAGAATTCGACATTCCGTAGAACGCGAACGGGTCGCTAATCGCCGCCGCCGGCATCGACGGCCGCGGGGCTGTCGAGGGCGCCGCAGGCATACCAGACGAGCAGCGTCTGTCGCTGCGGCTCGCTCAGCGGTTCGGGCCCGTTGCCGGGCGGCATCAGACAGTTCTCGAGGACCTGGTTGTAGATCTCCCGCGCCTCGCTGCCACCGGAGCCGTAGATCTGCTGGTAGTTGGTGAGAGGACTGCTCGGCTCGATGCCCGTCGGGCTGTGGCAGGTGGCGCAGTCGGGCGCAAAGACGTTGGGATAGACGTCGGCCTCGAAGCTGGGGCCACCGCCGTCGGGACAGGCCACCACGGGCGGCGGCGTGCACTCGACCGCGCCCGACTTTTGACACCCCAACGACGCCAGCGCGAGGGCGAGAGCCCCGGCCACCCGACGGTGTCGCGGGCTCATGGTGCTACGGAACATCTACGGAACCTGGACATAGAAGGCGGCGTGGCCGTGGGGTGAGTCAGCTGGGCCGTCGTCGCACTCCTCGAACAGGTGGAAGCGAACCGTCCAGACGCCGGGCGCGTCGAATTTGATCGGCCCGACCTGGTAGATGCCCGGCGCGATCTCCGTCGAGGGGTTCGCCGGGGCGGGGACGCCGTGGTTGATGCTGAGCGAGACGTCGGGGCGGATGCCGGCGCAGGTGGCGGGCGTCATGTCGGCGAGGCGGAGCGCCGTGACGGTGAAGGTGGTGTCGGCGTTCTCCTTGATCGGATTCGCCGTCCAGCTCACGTAGTACTTGCAGTCGTCGTCGTCGGCGGCCGATCCGTACATCGTCGGTCCGTAGTCGCTGGCGGCGAGGCCGCCGTCGGCGCCGCCGCCCGCGGTGCCGTTGTTTTCGTCGAAGGTGACGTTGCAGCTCGCCGCGTTGCTCGGGACCAACGTTTGGTCGATCACCTCGCACACGCCGATCGTCTGGATGGTGAGCCCGCCGTCGCCGCCGGTGCAGTGGTTGTCGAGCGGTCCGATGACCACCCCGGCGGGCGAGTCGGCGCCGCCGCCGCTGGTGCTGCTGTTGTTGCTGCAACCGCCATCGGTCAGCGCCACAATCGCAATGAAGAGAACAGCAATGATCGATTTGGCCATGGACTTCTCCTTTGGGCCGTACGCTAGTGGCGTTCTACGGTTGAGGCGCTGTCTAATATTTTCGCAGCGTGTGTAAAAAATTCGCAGCGGGGCAGAGCATCGAGGCAGAGGAGATCGCCGAGCCGTCTATACCCGCGGTGGGTACTTCTTGAGCTTGAGCTGCAGCGTGCGCCGGGTGATCCCCAGGCGTCGGGCGGTCTCGGAGATGTTGTGATTCGTGTCGGAGAGGATGCGCTGAATGTGCTCCCACTCGGCGCGCGCCAAGGTCGGCGACGGCGTGGGCGACGTCGCCTCGACCGGCCGCCCCGCCTCTCCGGTGAGCGCGGCGATGATCTGATCGGCGTCGACCGGCTTGCTGAGATAGTCGTGGGCGCCGGCGCGCAGCGCCTCGACGGCGGAGGTGATGCTGCCGTAACCGGTGAGGACGACGATGCGGGCCGCCGGCGCGACCGCGTGCAACGGCCCGATCAGGGCCAGCCCCGACAGACCGGGCATCCGCAGATCGACCACCGCGAAGTCGGGCTTCTGCGCCTGCGCCGCCATCAGCGCCTGATCGTGATCGGCGGCGGTCGCGACGGCGTACCCCCGCTCGCGCAGCGCGCGCGCCAGCCGCTCGCGGAAGACCTCGTCGTCGTCGACGAGCAGGATCGCTCCGGCCGCCGTCACGACGCGCTCCCGACCGGCAGCCAGAGCGTCGCCGTCGTCCCCGAGCCGGGCGCGGACCGAATGGAGAGCTCGCCGCCCAGGCGCTCGACGATGGCGCGGGCCAGGAAGATCCCCAGCCCCATCCCTTGCCCGGCCGGCTTGGTGGTGAAGAACGGCTCGCCGACGCGGGCGAGGAGATCGGGCGGCATGCCGGCGCCGCGATCGGCGACCTCGAACACCAGCCGGTCCCCGCCGGCGAGCCCTTCGGCCGCCACCCGCAGCGTGACCGGCGCGCCCGGTGGCGAGGCCTGGCGGGCGTTGTCGACGAGGCCGCGAAGCGCTTGCCCGAAGGCGTGACGGGGCAGGGCGGTGGTCGCCGCGGCGGTGGTGGCGTCGACGGCGACGTCGATGGCGCGGTCGGTGGCGCCCAGACAGTCGTCCAGGAGCTCGCGGACGGAGACGCGCGCG
This sequence comes from Polyangia bacterium, assembly GCA_036267635.1. Taxonomy (GTDB): domain Bacteria; phylum Myxococcota_A; class Polyangia; order Fen-1088; family Fen-1088; genus JADGRB01. Next base: position 9,704 of record DATAVR010000188.1, read on the forward strand.
AACCGCTCGCCGGCCGGATCGCCGGCGTCGACGCGCATGCGGCCGAGGATGCGGCGGCAGCGCTCGACCTCCTGCCGCATGAGCCGCACGTCGTCGGCAGCCGCGGCTGGCGCGCCCAGCGCGACCACCTCGCGCTCGAGATCCTTGGCCACCACGGCGATGGTCGAAAGTGGCGTGGCCAGCTCGTGCGCGGCGCCGGCCGCCAGGGTGGCCAGCGAGGCCAACCGCTCCTGCCGGGCGGCGAGGCTGCGCGAGGCGACGAGCTCCTCCTCGCGCGCCGCCAGTGCTCGTCGCACGCGCAGGAGAAAGTAGACGATGAACGCCGAGGCGACGCCGAACGCCACCCACATCCCGCGCAGGTGCAGCACCATGTGACCGGCGTGGCCGCCCGCCATCGGCAGCGGTTCGTGGCGCGCAAACAGCACCAGCGACGACGCCAGCGACAGCAGCACCAGCATCCAGGTCCAGGCCGGACGCAGGGTGATGGCGGCGATGGCGATCGGGACGAGATAGAGGAAGCTGAACGGGTTCTCGGGGCCGCCGGTGAAATAAAGCAGGCCCGAAAAGACGACCACGTCGAGGGCCATCACGGCCAAGAGCCACCAGTCTTGCGGCGTCCAGGCGCGCGCGCAGGCGATGCACACCAGATTGGAGACCAGCGCCAGCGCCACCAGAGCCGACAGCGGCGGGAGCGGGATCTCCAGGTTCATCCCCAGGCGGACGGCGGCGATGGTGAGCGCCTGCCCGGCGACGGTGGCGAATCGCAGCCGGATCAGCCAGCCGAAGTTGATCCGCGCGGGAGAGACCGGCTCAACCATGCCGGTCAACTATAAGCCGTCGGCGCCCCTTTCACCCGAGCGAGACGAGCCAGCGTCGCCAGCAGCACCGCCGGCTGGATCGGCTTGGGGCACAGCTCGATCGGACCGAGCTGGCTGCGCATCGAATCGGGGCTGAAGCCGGCGGCGGTCACCAGCACCACTGGGACGGTCGCGAACGCCGGATCCTCGAGCTGCTCGCGCCGAAAATCCCAGCCGTCGCAGTTGGGCATCATCAGGTCGAGCAGGATCACCGCCGGCCGCAGTCCGCCGCGGAGGGTCTGCAGCGCTTCGCCTCCGTCGGCGGTCGCAGCCACCTCGTACCCTTCGCTCGCCAGGAGCTCGGTGAGCGCCCGCCGGACGTCAGGGTCGTCCTCGACGACCAGGATCGTGTGTGCCGACTCCACCAAGGTACCCAGAAACATTGGCCGTGTGGCGGAACCGTCAAGAGGGGCGGCCCTGAAAACCGTACAACATTCTCCGGCCGAGCTTGTTTGGGGCCGGTTCAAGATCCTGGCGCAGACGGTCGATGGAGTCAGGTATGAGCGTCGCGCTCGCCCGTCAGGCCCCCTATCCAGTGCGCACGCAGCAGAGGCGCTGCGGCAAGTGCGGGAAGCTGGTGTCGCGTTCGGCATACGCCTGCCGTCGCTGCGGAAAAAGCCAGCGGGTTCGGCCGCGGGTGATTCTTCTCTTCTTGGCGGGCGGCATGATGGTCGCGATGTTCGCGGTGGCCAGCGCGAGCGTCTTATTGCCCCAGGCTCATCCCCCGGAGGCGGTCACCGCCCCGGTGCCGCATGCGGTCGCCGCGCCAGCCGCCCCGCCGCGCACACCCGAGGTGAGCGCGATCGATCTGGGGACCGCCTACTCCCGCGATGCGATCGCCGCCGACCGCCTCTACCGCGACCACTCGCTGGTGGTGACGGGGAACGTCCGTTCGGTCGACCGCAACTACGAGGGAGAGATGGTCGTTCGGCTGGGGACCGGCGATGCCTTCGATACCGTGAACGCGACCCTGGCGGCCCGCAACGATCCGGCGCTCGGGACCCTCATGAAGGGACGCTCGGTCTCCCTGCTCTGCGCGGGGCGGGGGTCGTTGATGGGCGCGCCGCAGCTCGGCGGCTGCTTCGTCAAGTAGCGGCGCGGGCCGGTTTTCCGCGGCGCGCGGCGTAGCTCGGCGATGCGGTCAGGAGGCGGGCGTGCAGCGCCTCGGCCGAGATCTGACCGGGGGCCGTGGCGCCCGCGATGAACGCGTAGGCGAGCAGCGATCCCGCCGCCGCCAGCTCGACGCGCAGCCCGTCGTCACCGACGCCCATCCCGACGACGGCGGTGCGCTCGGGGCGGCGCTCGAGCAGCGCGTGCAGCGCCACCCGATCGGCGGGCCTCTTCACCGCGGTGGCGATCTTGGCGATGGCCAGCGGCGCCACGGCGTGGCAGGCGTCGACAGTGGCGAGGAGGCGCTCGAGAGGTGGCGTGGCCGCGAAGTCGTGGTGCGAGACGACCAGCCGGCCGCCGGGGCGCGCCCGCACCAGCTCGGCGACAGCCGTCAGGATCCCGGCGTCATCCTCGACGTCGGCCCACGAGGCGACGGCCAGCGCGGCGTGGAACCCCGCCAGCCGCGCCACCTCGTCGGCCCCGAAGGCTCCCCCCTGCGCAGCGCTGCGGAGCGTAGCCAGCACAGGCGTCCCGCTCGCCTCGAGGCGCACGCAGGCCTCCGCGCCGTCGCCGTCGAGGCGCTGGCCGGAGAAGAGGTCGATCCGCGCCTCCACCAGATCGAACGGACGCGCTTCGGGGGCCAGCCCCGCGCAGGCGATCAGCGCCGCCGCACGGTCGGCCACGCCGACGATCAGCGGCCCGCGCGCGAGCTCCAGCATCGCGCGCGATTCTAGCTCAGCGATCGCCGGCGAGATCGGCGGACGACCCATCGGACGACCCGTCGGCCGTAGCGCTGTCGGTCGCCGCGTCGCTCGCGGAGGCGTCGGAGCCGCTGTCCGCGACGCTTCCGTCGGTGAAGGGGCGCTTCGGTTCCACGAAGTTCGCGCCTCCGCTGCTGTCGGTGCAACCCCAGACGAACAGCGCGCCGGCACCGGCCATCGCGCCCACCAGCGCGAGGCCCCCCAACACTTTGCCGACCGACCTCTTGCCGACCGACTTCGGGACGAAACGGGCATCCGCCATCGCGCTCTTCTCCTCGGCCGATAAAGGGGCCGCCCAGCAGAGTACGCTAGCTCACGCGGATCGGGCAAGTTCGGCCGCGTCGCTCCGCCGACGGGAGCTAGGTGCCGGCGTCGCCGGTCGTCCCACCACTGCCTGTCGTGCCGCCGGACCCCGTCGCGCCGCCCGTGCCAGTTGTCCCGCCGCTGCCCGTGGCGCCACCGGAACCGGTCGCGCCACCGGAACCGGTCGCGCCGCCCGTGCCCGTCGCGCCGCCCGTGCCCGTCGCGCCGCCGGAACCGGTTGTCCCCCCGCTGCCTGTGGCGCCGCCGGTGCCGGTGCTGCCGCCCTTGCCGCCGGTGCCGGTTGTCCCACCGGTGCCGGTGCTGCCGCCTTTACCGGTCGCGCCGCCGGAACCGGTCGTCCCGCCTGTCGCGGTGGCGCCGCCCGTTCCCGTCGTGCCGCCGCTGGCGGGGGCGTCGACTGCGGCGTCGACCTTGCCGGTGGCCCCGGCGGCTCCGTCGAGGGTGTCGTTCTGGAAGGTCGACGGTCCCTCCGTGTAGGCCGAATCGTCCTCGCAGGAGATGAGCAGGCCCAACCCGAGCAGACCAGCGAGGAGGGCAAGCCGCCGCATCGCCATATTTTAGGCCAATCGGGTCGCTGCAGATACAAAAAGGCGCCCGGCCCAACGTGCAACCGTTCGGCGGGCGCCTTGGAATTCCCCTGAAGGGCCGAAATCAGTTGCCGGTGGAGCCGTCTCCTGGGACGCAGAGGGCTTCGCCCGAGGCGTGCACACAGTGAACCGGGGGATTGGGGCCCGACGTGTTGGTGAGCCCTTCGACGCCCCAGCAGAGGTGATACGACTGGCAGGCCTGCAGCGCGGGGGACCTGGCGGCGAAGGTCGTCTCGCACTCGGACTCGGTCGCGTAGCCGGTCGGCAGGGTGAAGCTGCCGGCGTGCCCGCAGAAGTCGATCAGGTTCTGACAGAAGATCGCGGGGGTGAGGACGTCGCTGCTCGTCGCGTTCGTAGTGGTGCAGTCGGCCATCGAGACGGCGGCATCCGCCTTCGCGCCGCCGCTGCTGCCCGCGCTGCCGGTGCTGCCGGCGCCGCCGGTGGTACCCGCACCGCCGGTGGTGCCCGCACCGCCGCTGGTGCCGCCGGTGGCGCTGGTGCCCCCGGATCCGCCGGTGCCCGGCGTCGAGGTGGTGCTGCTCGAGCAGCCAAAGGTCGCGAGTGCGAGGGTGAGGGTGAGAAACGGAACGACAAGCTTGTTCATGATCGGGTCTCCTTAGTTTTCGCCGCTTTGATTGCGGCAGAGCTTAATGGACAACCCGACCCGCGTCTATTTGGCTTCGTTCCGGCGGTCGATTTATTTGGCGTCGACGGCGCCGCGCAATCCAAGATCCAGGTTGCGCACTTTGTCGAATCGCTGGCCAACGTCGACCCAATTCCAGATACTCCAGACCGCCTCGAAGAAGCTCTTCTTGTCGGGGCCGTACTGCAGATAGAACGCGTGCTCCCAGGCGTCGAGCACGAGGAGCGGCACGCCGCCTTGATTGACGTTGCTCTGGTGGTCGTAGATCTGCGTGGTCACCAACCGCTTGGCGAGCGGCTCCCAGACCAGCGCCGCCCACCCGGAGCCCATGAGCGTCATCGCCGCGTTGGTGAGCTGGGCGCGAAACTGGGTGAACCCGCCGAAGTCCTGCGTGATCTGCGTGCCGAGCGCGCCGGTCGGCTCGCCGCCGGCCTTGGGCGCCAGGTTCTGCCAGAACAGCGAGTGCAGGACGTGGCCGGAGGTGTGAAAGGCCAGCGCCTTTTCGAGCGCGGCGATCTTGGCGAAGTCGTTCTTGCTGCGCGCCTCGGCCAGACCTTCGGCGGCGGTGTTGGCGCCGGCGACGTAAGCCGCGTGGTGCTTGTCGTGGTGGAGCTCCATGATCTTGCCCGACACGTGCGGCTCCAGCGCAGCGTAGTCGTAGGCCAACTCCGGAAGGGTGTACTTGGACATGCGGCGAAATATGACAACCGCGCGCCGTGGCGCAAGTGCGGATGAGCCCGACGCGGGTCCCTGGTTCCCGGAGTCAGGCCCGGAGGAGCCGTTTTTCCCGGCGGAGTCGCTTGCGGATGACGGCGGCCGCGCGCCGGGCCATCGTGGCCTGCGTCGGCTCGCGCCCGGGCATCGGCTCCTGCTCGGCGTGGTGCTCGACGAAGTCACCGGGCGCGCAGCCGAGCTCGAACATCGTCACCTCGCGCTTGCCGCGATCGCCGAGCCGGAAGGGGACCACCGCCGCGCCGATGCCGGCGCCGACGTAGACCGCGCCGGCCGGCTCGGATTCCCCCTGGGGACCAGCGTGATCGCGCGAGCCGTAGAGGCCGTGGACGTAGCGATGTCCGGCGATCATTCCGACCGCCAATTCGTGGAGCCGCGCCAGCGTCACCTGGCCGCCGTGCGTGTGCCCCGAGAGAACCAGCGGCACACCGTGGCGCCAGAGACCGTCGGCCTCCTCGGCGATGTGGGAGAGCGCGATCGACGGCAGATCCTGGCGCAGCCCTTTGATGGCGGCGTCGCGCTGCGCGTGGCCGGTGTACGCGTCGTCGAGCCCGACCACCTGCAGCCGCTCGGCGCGCAGGGTGATGACCGTGTTGCGGTTGCGCAGCACCTCGGCGCCGCCGCGCTCGAGCGCGTGCGCGACCTCGTCGGCGCCGGACCAATAGTCGTGATTCCCCAGCACCGCGATCACCGGCGCTTGGAAGAGGCGAATCACCTCGGCCAGCTGATCGAGATAGAGCTGGCTGTGGCAGACGAAGTCACCGGAGAGCAGCACCAGGTCGGGCTTCTCGGCGTTGGTCATCTCGACGGCGGTGCGCTGCACCTCGAACGGCGTCATGCGTCCGACGTGAAGATCGGTCAGGTGCGCGATCCGCAGGTGGCTCACCTGGCTGCGGTAGGTCGCCGGCCCGGCGAAGCGGCGCAGCTGGATTCCGTAGCGGCGGGCGCCGCTCGACGGGCGCCAATCGCCGTGCGCGCGACGGGCAGCCATTCGCGCCGCCCACTTCGCGGCCTCCTCGACCGTCGAAGGAACCGGCGCCGTCACAGTCGGGAAGGAAGCGCTCACGGAACACATTCATTATAGCTGCGCCGCGCAGGTCAGCCGACGAAAAATCACGCGAACCTCGAGCGTGGGGGGCACCTGGACCTACAGTTCAGGACCTCTTTTCGCCACCTTCCACCTTAGCCACCTTGCACCTTGGCCACCTTGGCCACCTTGCACCTTGGCCACCTTGCACCTTGGCCACCTTGCATGTTCGCCGGCGAGGCGCCTCAATCTTTCGCGGCGTGGACCAGCTCCAGGAAGGCGCGGGCGGCGTGGCTGAGCGTGCGGGCCTTGGCATAGAGCAGTCGCACCTTGCGCTCGACGTGCAGCTCCTTGACCGTCACCTCACGGACGGCGCCGCTCTCGACGTCCTGCCGTACGCACATGCGCGGCAGGAAGGCGACCCCTTCGTTGTTCTGCACCAGCCGGCGGATCGTCTCCAGCGTCGGCATCTCCACGTCCATCCGCAGCGGGACCTTGTGCCGGCGGAACTCCCGCAGGACGACCTCGCGGTAAGGGGAGAGGACGTTGTGGGCGATGAAGGTCTCCTCGCCGAGCTCGCTGATCGAGACCGACCGGCGGCGCGCCAGGCGATGCTTCGGCGACACGATGAACGCCAGCGCGTCGGTGTAGATGACCTTGGCGACCAGGCGGTCGTCGCCGGGATCGTAGCTGGCGACGCCGAGCTCGAGGTCTCCTTCGAGCAGCTCGACGGGGATGCGGCTCGATTGGGCCCGCCGGATCTGCACCTTGATCTTGGGGAAGAGCCCCCGGTAGCGCTGAATGTAGGGGAGCAGGTAGAGGGTGGACGATTCGTTGGCGCCGACGACCAGCCGGCCGGCCGACTTGTCGCGCAGCTCGGCCAGCGCGCCCTCCAACTCCTCCTCGAGGTTGCGAAACCGGCGCGCGAAGTCGAGCACGGTGCGCCCGGTGTCGGTGGGAACCAGCTCCTTGGCCCCGCGGTCGATCAGCTTTTCGCCGATCTCGCTCTCCAGCCGCTGCACCGCCAGCGAGATCGCCGGCTGCGTGCGAAAGAGTTTCTCCGCCGCGCGCGAGAAGCTGCGCTCGCTCACGACGGTGGCAAAGACCTGCAGCGCGTGGAGCTCCATGGGCGCGGATGGTAGAGCATAACTAATGCTTATCGAGCGAAGAATAATTATAAATTTGCGATATCGGGACCCAAGACCCAAGGTTGAGCCCATGACGATGACGTCCCCGGACCGAGTTCATATCTTCGACACCACCTTGCGCGACGGCGAGCAGGCCCCCGGCTGCAGCATGACGGTGAGCGAGAAGCTGCGCATGGCCGAGAAGCTCGCCGAGCTGGGCGTGGACATCATGGAAGCGGGGTTCCCCATCGCTTCGGCCGGCGACTTCGAGGCGGTGCAGAAGGTGAGCCGCGAGGTTTCGGTGCGGGTCGCCGCGCTGGCGCGCGCCACCGCGCTCGACGTCGAGCGGGCCGTCAAGGCGCTCGAGGGGGCGCGGGTCGCGCCGCGCATCCACGTCTTCCTGGCCACCAGCGACGTCCATCTCAAATACAAGCTGAAGAAGACGCGCGCGCAGGTGCTCGACGAGGCGGCCGCCGCGGTGGCGCTGGCCCGCAAGTACGTCGGCGACGTCGAGTTCTCCGCCGAGGACGGCGGTCGCACCCCGGTCGACTACCTGATCGAAGTCTCTCGCGCGGTCGTCGCCGCGGGCGCCACCACGGTCAACATCCCCGACACCGTCGGCTATGGCATTCCCGAGGAGTACGGCGCGCTCATCGGCCAGGTGGCGCGCGCTCTCGGCAACTCGGCCATCGTCAGCGTCCATTGCCACAACGATCTCGGTCTGGCGGTCGCCAACTCGCTCGCCGCCATCCAGAACGGCGCGCGCCAGGTCGAGTGCACGGTGAACGGCATCGGCGAGCGGGCCGGCAACTGCTCGCTCGAGGAGATCGTCATGGTGCTGAAGACGCGCGCCGACCGGCTCCCCTTCGCGACCGGCATCAAGACCGAGCAGCTCTTTCCAGCCAGCCAGCTCCTGAGCGAGATCATCGGCGTCGGCGTCCAGCCGAACAAGGCGATCGTCGGCGCCAACGCCTTCGCCCACGAGGCGGGCATTCATCAGGACGGGTTCCTCAAGGAGCGGACCACCTACGAGATCATCGAGCCGGCGAGTGTCGGCGTGCCGCAGAGCCGCCTCGTCCTCGGCAAGCACAGCGGCCGCCACGCGCTCGGCGCCCGCTGCAAGGATCTCGGCCTCGCGCTCGACAAGCCTCAGCTCGATGAGGTCTATACCCGTTTCACCGCGCTCGCCGACCGGCAAAAGGGGATCACCGACGACGAGATCCGCAGCCTCGCCTCCAAGGTCCAGGAGGACCTATCAAGAAAAATAGCGTAGTTTCAGTTACTTAAAATAACTGATAAAAAGTTTGTAAGTACGCTAAAGTACTTGCGTCAGGCCACCGATGCTTGAGCCATGCTTGCCAATCGCGTGGCCCGAGGTTTGGGTTTCCTTTGGCTCGCCACCGGCGCTCTCGCGTGTGCCGGTGCCGGTGAAGAACCGGGAGCCCCGGTCGGCGCCGCTGCCGTCGTCGACAACGGCCTGTCGGCGAACGGCCTGTCGGCGAACGGCCTGTCGGCCAACGGCCTGTCGGCGAACGGCCTGTCGGCCAACGGCCTGTCGGCGAACGGCCTGTCGGCCAACGGCCTGACGGCCAACGGCCTGTCGGCCAACGGCCTGACGGCCAGTGGTTTGCTCGGCAGCGGCTCGACGGCGCTCACCGATCCGACGACGCAGCAGCTCCTCAAGTATATCGTCTCCTGCGCCCTCGACGACCAGCAGAGCCTGACGTTCACCGCCGGCGGGACCACCTACAAGTTCCCCGGCGGGCTGGGGCTCGCACCTCAGTGGGGATCTGCGCACGGCTCGTGCGACGGCCCCTGTCAGCGATGGGTGTCGGCTTGCGTGTTGGCGCGCGTCGACGCGGCGGGGGTCCACCGGGAGATCTCGGTCCGTGGTCCCAGCTTGGCGCTTCTGCCGACCTGGAGTGAGCTTTTCCAGTACACCCAGCGCGAAGCGACCTATTTCGGCAACCTCTTCATCGCCGGTCAACCGCGGTACGTCTGCCTCTCACCCGGGCAGACCGAGGACGAGCGGGCCTGCGGCGACTCGCTCAGCGATTGCCCGATGACGGTCCTCGGGTCCTGCGCCAAGGACTGTGCCTTCCAGGGCCTGTTCGGCGACTTCGACCTCTGCAGCGACAGCGGACGCTTCGGGACCGGCCAGACCTACGCCGAAAGCGTAACCGTCTATCTGCCGAAGTAGCTGGGGTGATCGAAAGGGTCGTCGCCGGCCGGTTCCAGCTCCTCGCCCAGGCGGGCGCGGGAGGGATGGGAGCGGTCTATCGCGCCCGCGATCTCGCCACTGGGACCACGGTGGCCGTCAAGATCCTGACCGGGCGCGAGGTGCGCGAGGCGCAGCGGTTCGATCAGGAAGGCGCCATCCTCGCCGGTCTCGTTCATCCGGCCATCGTTCGCTACATCACGCACGGCATCGCCGACAGCGGGGCGCGCTACATCGCGATGGAGTGGCTGGACGGCGAGGACCTGGCCGCGCGCCTCGAGGGCGAGCACCCGACGATCGCGGAGACGGTGACCCTGGCCCGCCGCACAGCCGAGGCGCTGGCGTACGCGCACAAACGGGGCGTCGTCCACCGCGACATCAAACCGGGGAACCTGTTTCTTCCCGGCGGCGCCATCGATCGGCTCAAGGTGCTCGACTTCGGCATCGCCCGGTTCACCAGCGGGGCGGGGCGGCTCACCCGGACCGGCAAGGTGATCGGGACGCCGGGTTACATGGCTCCCGAGTTGGTGCGCGGCGCGCGCGAAATCACCCCTCGCGCCGACGTCTTCTCGCTCGGGTGCGTGATATTCCAGTGTCTGACGGGCCGCGCGGTGTTCGAGGCCGAGGCTCCGACGGCGCTGCTGGCCAAGATCCTCCTCGTCGAGGCGCCTCGCGTCCGGGAGCTGGCGCCCCACGTGCCGGCGTCAGTCGACGAGTGCGTGGCCCGCATGCTGGCGAAGAATCCGGAGGATCGACTGGCCGACGCGGCGGCGGTCCTGGAGCTGCTCGGCGCGCTGGGACCGCTCGGCGACGGTCGGGCTGTCGGCGCCGCGAGCGCGGGCGGGGCCACCATCGCGCTGACGGCCAGCGAACGCCGGATCGCCTGCGTCGTCATCGCCGGGCCATCGGCGACCGGAGAGCGGCGTTGGAGCGGTGACACCCCGCCGGCCGGGACCCCGGAGTTGGAGGACGCGGTCCTGGCCGGGCAGCTGCGCCGGCTGATCGCGATCGAGGATGATCTGGCTCGCCGGCATGGAGCCCACGTTCACCCGTTACCGGATGGGTCGGTGGTCGTCTCCCTGCCGGAGCAGGAGAGTGCGACCGATCAGGCGGCGCGCGCGGCCCGGTGCGCGCTGGCCATGCGCAGCGCGCTGCCCGACGTCGCGTTCGTGGTGTCGACCGGGCAGGGGCGCTTTTCGGCCTGGTCGGCCGTCGGGGAGGTGATCGACAACGGGATGCGCCTCTTGCGGGGGACGCCGCCGGGCAGCATCCGCCTCGATGACGTGGCCGCCGGGATGCTCGGCGCGCGCTTCGAGGTCCGGCGCGACGGCACCGCGGCCTATCTCCGCGCAGAGCGGGATTCGATCGGCGTCGAGCGCCAGCTGCTCGGAAAGGCGACTCCGTTCGTCGGCCGCGGACGCGAGATGTCGATGCTGACCAACCTCTTCGCCGGAACGGTCGCCGAGTCGGCCGCCACCCCGGTGCTGGTCATCGGTTCGGCCGGCGTCGGAAAATCGCGGCTGCGGCAGGAGCTGGTCGAGTGGGTGCAGCGCCAGCCCGATCGCGCCGAGATCCTGTTCGGCGGCGTCGATTCGGTCGGCGCCGGGTCCCCGTTCGCGATGCTGGCCCGTGCCATCCGGCGGACCGCGGGAATCGTCGATGGCGAGCCGCTCGGGACGCGGCAGGAAAAGCTGGCGGCGCGCGTCGCCCGTCACGTCGATCGCGAGGCGCGCGATCGGGTCACCGAGTTTCTGGGAGAGATCGCCGACGTGCGGTTTGCCGAAGGGGGCGAAGGGGCGAGCGAGGCCCTGCGCACCGCACGCGCCAATCCTCAGTTGATGGGCGACGGCATGCGGCGGGCATTCGAAGACTGGCTGATGGCCGAGTGCGCGACCCACCCGGTGCTGCTGGTGCTCGAGGACCTGCACTGGGGCGACCTCGGAACGGTGAGCTTCCTCGACAGCGCGCTGCGGAATCTGCATGACCAGCCGTTCATGGTGCTGGCGCTGGCGCGTCCCGAGGTGGAGGAGCGGTTCCCCGAGATCTGGACGGCGCGCCATCGGCAGACCATTCGCCTCGGGCCTCTCTCTCCGCGCGCCAGCGAGCAGCTGGTCCGGCAGGCGTTGGGAACGATCGGCGACGAGCTGCTGGCGCGGCTGGTGGAGCGCGCCGACGGCAACGCGTTCTATCTCGAGGAGTTGATCCGCGCGACGGCGGCCGGGCGCGCAGACGCCCTCCCCGATTCTGTGCTGGCCATGGTGCAGGCGCGGCTCGACAGCGAAGGGCCCGATGGCAAGCGGGTGCTGCGGGCGGCGGCCATCTTCGGCGAGCGATTCTCCCGGGCCGGTCTGGCCGCGCTCTTGTTGGGAGGCGAGGCGGGGATTGAAGACCTCTCGGACGCGCTCGAACGTCTGGCCGCGCACGAGCTGGTGACGCGCGCGTCGACGCCTGCGCTGGCTGGCGACGTCGAGCTGGTGTTCGCCCACGCCCTCATCCGCGAAGCGGCGTACGCGATGCTCACCGACGAGGACCGGCTGCTCGGCCACCGGCTGGCGGGCAACTGGCTCGAGCAGGCCGGGTCGGCGGATGCCATCGTGCTGGCGGAGCACTTTCGCCGTGGGGCCGAGCCGTCGCGCGCGGCCCGCTGGTACGAGCGGGCGGCCGCGCAGTCATTGAGCGCGAACGATCTGGTCGCGGCGATCGAGCGGGCGGAGCTGGGGATCGCCGGGGGCGCCTCCGGCGAGCAGGCTGGCAAGCTGCTCCTGATCGCCGCCGAGGCGCATGTCTGGCGCGGCGAGCTCGCCGAGGCCGAGCGCCTGGCCATGGCCGCCGCCGCCGATCTCCCGGCCGGCGGCGCCGCCTGGCTGCGCGCGCTGGCGCAGGCGATCGTCGCGGCGGGCAAGCACGGCCGGCTGGAGGCGGTCGAACGCGAGGTCGCCGAGGTGGAGGCCTCGCCACTCACCGCGGATCCGACCATCCGGAGCGCGCGAATCATCTCACTGGCCTGGGGAGCTCACTTCTTGGTGTTCGGCGGGCGGTACGCCATCGCCGATCCGCTGATCGCCACCATCGGCGCGCTGGCCGGCGAGCCGGATGCGGCGCTCGATCCGCAGGCGCTGGGGCTCCTGCACCAGGTGAGGGCGGTGCGGGCCTCTGCGGCCGGCGATCTCGGGCGCTGCCTCACCGGTCTCGAATCGGCGTTGCAGGCCTTCGAGCAGGCGGGCGACCTGCGCAACGCTTGCGCCGTCCGCAACAACCTCGGCTACATGTACTCGGAGCTGGGTGACTTCCAGCGCGCCGAGGCTTCGCTGCGCCAGGCGCTCGGCGCCTGCGACCGCATGGGGCTCCACGATCTGTCGGCCGCCGTGCAGCACAACCTCGGCCGCGTCCTCGGCTTTGGGCCCGAGCTGGGAGAAGCCGAGCGCCTCGAACGGATGGCCATCGAAGCGTTTCGACGGCAGGGGGAGCCGCGCCTCGAGGGGTTGGCGCGTATCTACCTGGCCGAGATCTTGATCGGCCGCGGCGACCTGGCGGCCGCGGCCGAAGAAGCTGCGGCGGCCGTCGCCGCGCTGGTCGTGGCGCCCGCGATCCGGGTGGCGGCGCTGGGTGCGTTGGCCCGAGCCCGGCTGGGTGGCGGAGATCGCGACGGCGGGCTGGCGGCGGCCGGCGAGGCTCACGCGGCGCTCGAGCGGCTCGGCGAGATCGAGGAGGGCGAGTCGATGGTTCGCTTGACGTATGCCGAGGCGCTCGCGGCGGCCGGCCAAGAGGCCGAGGCCCGGGCGGCGCTGGCCTTGGCCCGCCAACGCCTGCTGGCGCGCGCCGACCGGGTCGCAGACCTCGGCTGGCGCCACCGCTTCCTGCACGAGGTCCCGGTCAACGCCCGCATCCTCGCCCTCGCCGGCGAACCATCTCCGCCATCAGCTGGATCGAGCGCCGCCGCGTAAGAGGAGCCCACGAAGATCGCGTCGAGCGTAGCCCGGCTTCGCCGCGCGGAGCTCATCGCGGGAACTTGAGTTTGAAACTTCGGCGCGGGCGACTATGCTCCGCCACGATCACCCATGGCCACCGTCGACGTTCCGCTGAAGAGGGTTCGATTCGGTCACACCGCGCGCAGGGACGGATGGTGGATCATGCCGCTCACCACCTTCGTGGTGTTCACGTCCTTCATCGTCTACGTCACCTGGGCGCTCCTCCAGGGCGACAACTACGCCTACGGCAACTACCTGTCGCCGCTCTACTCGCCCGAGCTGTTCGGCAACTCGCCGCACGCCTGGTTCGGCCCCTGGCGCTGGCCCTGGCTGCCGTTCATCAAGTACTCGCCGGCGATGCTGGTCCTGGTCTTCCCGCTGGCCTTCCGGATGACCTGCTACTACTACCGCGGCGCCTACTACAAAGCGTTCTGGGCCGACCCGCCCGCCTGCGCCGTCGGCGAGCCGCGCCACGACTACCGCGGCGAGGCCAAGTGGCCGCTGCTCATCCAGAACGTCCACCGCTACGCGCTCTACTTCGCGCTCGTCTTCATCGTGCTGCTTTCGATCGACGTGGTGAAGGGGTTCTGCTTCAACAATCCGAAGACGGGGCATACGACCTTCGGCGTCGGTGTCGGCTCGCTGGTGTTGCTGTTGAACGTGGTGCTGATCGGCGGCTACACGCTCGGCTGCCACTCGTTCCGCCACCTGGTGGCCGGCATCATGGACACCTTCTCCAAGTCTCCGCTGCGCAAGAAGGCCTACGACTGCGCGAGCTGCCTCAACCGCCACCACCCGAAGTGGGCCTGGTTCTCGCTGGTCTGGGTGGCGGCCACCGACGTCTACATTCGACTTTGCGCCAGCGGCGTCATCGTCGACCCGAGGATCTTCTAATGCCGGTTCAGGAGACGCACGAGCACGACGTTCTGATCATCGGCGCCGGCGGCGCCGGCCTGCGCGCGGCCATCGAGGCCTCGGCGGCCGGCGTGTCGGTGGGCCTGGTCTGCAAGTCGCTGCTCGGCAAGGCCCACACGGTCATGGCCGAGGGGGGGGTGGCGGCGGCGATGGGCCACGTCGACGATCGCGACAGCTGGAAGGTCCACTTCTCCGACACCATGCGCGGCGGCCAGTACCTCAACAACTTCCGGATGGCCGAGCTGCACGCCAAGGAGGCCCCCGAGCGGGTGCGCGAGCTCGAGGCCTGGGGCGCCGTCTTCGACCGCACCAAGGACGGACGCATCCTGCAGCGCAACTTCGGCGGTCATCGCTATCCGCGCCTGGCGCACGTCGGCGATCGCACCGGCCTGGAGATGATTCGCACGCTGCAAGATCATGGCGTCCACCAGGGCTTCAAGGTCTACATGGAGCACACGATCACCAAGCTGTTCGTCGACGCCGGGCGGATCGCCGGCGCGTTCGGCTACGACCGCGAGCGCGGGCTCTTGCGCCTGTTCAAGGCCAAGGCGATCGTGCTGGCCACCGGCGGCATCGGCCGCGCCTTCAAGATCACCAGCAACAGCTGGGAGTACACCGGCGACGGCTACGCGCTGGCCTACGACGCGGGCGCCGATCTGATGGACATGGAGTTCATCCAGTTCCATCCGACCGGCATGGTCTGGCCCCCGTCGGTGAAGGGCATTCTGGTGACCGAGGGTGTCCGTGGCGAGGGGGGCGTGCTGCGCAACAAAGACGGCAAGCGCTTCATGTTCGACGACATCCCGGAGAACTACAAAGCGCAGACCGCCGACAGCGAGGAGGAGGGCTGGAAGTACACGCAGGGGGACAAGACCTCTCGCCGTCCGCCCGAGCTCCTCACCCGCGACCACGTGGCGCGCAAGATCATGAAAGAGGTGCGCGAGGGGCGCGGCAGCCCGCACGGCGGCGTCTTCCTGGACATCGCCTGGATCAAAGAGCGCGTGCCCGGCGGCGCCGAGCACATCAAGAAGAAGCTCCCCAGCATGTACCACCAGTTCAAGACCCTGGCCGACATCGACATCACCGCGGTGCCGATGGAGGTGGGGCCGACCACGCACTACACGATGGGCGGCATCCGCGTCGACGGCGACTCGCAGATGTCGACGGTGCCCGGCCTCTTCGCGGCCGGCGAGTGCGCGGCGGGCCTGCACGGCGCGAATCGCCTGGGCGGCAACTCGCTCTCCGACCTGCTGGTGTTCGGCAAGCGCGCCGGCGAGCACGCGGCGAAGTTCGCGCGCGACCGCGGCGCCTCCAACATCGACGCGACGGCGATCGAGGGGGCGGAGCGGATGGCCCTGGCGCCGTTCGAGCGCGCGGCGGCCGGCGGCGAGCTCGAGGCCCCCTACAAGATCCAGTACGAGCTGCAGGATCTGATGCAGGACAACGTCGGCATCGTGCGCAACGACGGCGACATCCGAAAGGCGCTGGAGGGAATTCAGACCTTGAAGGCGCGCGCCGCCAAGGTCGCCAGCGCCGGCAACCGCGAGTACAACCCGGGCTGGCACACGGCGCTCGATCTGGCGAGCCTGCTCGCCTGCGCGGAGGTGATCGCCACCTCCGCGCTCGAGCGCAAGGAGAGCCGCGGCGGCCACTTCCGCGAGGACCACCCGGACAAGGACCCCGTCTTCGGCGCCTTCAATCAGGTGGTGCGCAAGGGGGCAGGGGGCCGGCCCGAGCTGCGGCGCGAGACCATCCCCGCGCTGCGCGACGATTTGAAGCAGGTCATCGAGGAGAACAAATAATGTCCGAGACGACTTCCGGGACCACCTCCGGGCCCACCTCCGCGACGTTCCGGGTCTGGCGCGGCGAAAAAGGGGAAGGGGAGTTCCGCGACTACCAGACCCCGGTCTCCGAGGGGATGGTGGTGCTCGACGCCATTCACCAGATCCAGGCCGAGCAGGCCAACGATCTGGCGGTTCGCTGGAACTGCAAGGCGGGTAAGTGCGGCTCGTGCTCCGCGGAGGTGAACGGCATGCCCAAGCTGATGTGCATGACGCGCCTTTCGGACCTGCCGCTCGAAAAGCCGGTCACCGTGCAGCCGCTACACACCTTTCCGTCGATCCGCGACCTGGTCACCGACGTGTCGTGGAATTTCCGCGTGAAGAAGGAGATCAAGCCCTTCAAGCCACGCCAGCCTGACGCACCTGATGGCACCTGGCGCATGCAGCAAGAAGACATCGAGCGCGTGCAGGAGTTCCGCAAGTGCATCGAGTGCTTCCTCTGTCAGGACGTCTGCCACGTGCTGCGCGACCACCACAAGCACGAGGAGTTCATCGGCCCGCGCTTCCTGGTGCACGTCGCCGCGCTGGAGATGCACCCGCTCGACACCGAGGACCGCGTCCCGGAGCTCAAGACCGCGCACGGCGTGGGCTACTGCAACATCACCAAGTGCTGCACCAAGGTCTGCCCCGAGGGGATCACCATCACCGACAACGCGATCATTCCGCTCAAGGAGCGGGTCGTCGACCGCTACTACGATCCGTTGAAGCGGCTATTTCGCATCGGCAGGAAGTGAATCGGCGCCGGCGTCCGCCGCGCCGTCAACCGATCCGTCAGCCGATCCGTCGACTGGGGCGAAGGTGATCGCGTCGTATTCCTTCGCGCCGCCGTCGCCGAGGCCGTAGATCCCGCCGCTGATCGGGTTGTCGGGGATGACGTAGACCGACGGGCCGAGCACCGGGTAGCCGCCGCAGCAGGTTCCCGGCGCCTTGTAGGGTTGGCCGAATTCGAGGTGGATGATCTCGGACCGGCGCATGTCGCTGTAGGGATTGAAGACGACCAGCACGTCGCAGGCGCCGGGCGCCTGGCCGGTCACGCTGGTGTGGGTGCAGGCGGTGGTGCTCTCGTCGCCGGTGCAGACCAGGGAGGAGATGGGCGGGCAGGCCGGGCCGTTTTCGTCGAAGGCGATGCTCAGCGGCGCGTCGTCGATGGAGCCGATGAAGACGGTGGTCGCGGGGCAGTTGTTGCCGCAGCTGCTGGCGCAGCCGTGCTGGGCGGTGAAAACGGCCAGCAGGAAACCGAGCAGGGCGACGGCGGCGAGCGAAGAAAATAGCTTCATCGGGGGGGGGGAGTCTATCTGCGCGAGGCGCGGAGCCAACACTAATTCAGCGCGCGCCAATTGCCGGTGACCCGGCGCACGTCGTCCTCGTTTCTTTTGGACGCCGGCTTGGTCTATGCTCGCCGCCCTTTGGAGGGACAGAGAACATGAGCCGTCTCAATTCGTTGGTCCTCGTTGTTGTTTTTGCCTCGCTGGCCTGTGCCGGATCGGCAAAGCCCGTCGCCGTCGTTCCGGCGACCTCGCCGCACGCGCCCGACGTCAATCCGTTCGTCGGCGCGAAGATGTACGTGAACCCCGACTACCACGCCACCGTCGAGGGCCTCGCCGCCAAGCACCCCGAGGTGGCCGGCAAGCTGAAGAAGCTGGGCGCCTTCCCGACGGCGATCTGGTTCAGCAAGATCGCCGATCTGGCGACGATGCCGCGCATCCTCGACGACGCGATGGCGCAGCAGACCGCGGGCGGACAGCCGGTCGTGCCGGTGTTCGTCGTCTACAACATGCCGGGACGCGACTGCGCCGCCGCCGCGTCGGCGGGCGAGCTCGGCCCGAACGAGGCCGGCGAGGCGCGCTACCAGAAGGAGTACATCGACGTCATCGCGGCGGCGCTGGCGGCGCACCCCAAGCTGAACACGGCGCTGATCGTCGAGCCCGACTCGCTGGCCAACCTGGTGACCAACCTCGAGAAGCCGAACTGCGCCGCGGCCGAGCAGATCTACAAGCGCGCCATCGCCTACGCGATCGCCAAGCTGTCGCTGCCGAACGCCTTTCTCTACATCGACGCCGCGCACGCCGGCTGGCTCGGCTGGCCGCGCAACCTGGTGAAGAGCCTGGCCGTCTACAAAGAGGTGCTGGCGATGGCCGGTGGCCCCGAGCGCATTCGCGGCTTCGCGACCGACGTCTCGAACTACGATCCGTCGAAGGATCCGACGGCGCCCAAGCGCGACCCGGCCGCCGCCCCCAACGACGAGCTCGGCTACGTCGAGGATCTGGCGAAGGGCTTGCCGACCGTGGGGATCACCGGCAAGGGGTTCGTGATCGACACCGGCCGCGACGGCGTGGCCAACGTGCGCACCTCTCCCGGCAACTGGTGCAACATCAAGGGGGCGGGCCTCGGCGAGCGCCCCCAGGCGGCGCCGGCGCCCAACGTCGACGCCTACCTTTGGATCAAGGTCCCCGGCGAATCCGACGGAACCGCCGACGCCAAGGCGGCGCGCTTCGACGAAAACTGCGTCTCCGACGACGCCTCCCCCGGCGCGCCGGAGGCCGGGCTGCTGTTCGAGCCCTACCTGCTCGACCTCGTCAAAAACGCCAACCCGCCTCTGTAGTCTGGAACCCTCGGAGGGTTCCAGACCTCCCGCGAAGGGATCGAGCGAGCAAAGCTCGCACGCCCCCACGCGATCAATCTCCGAGCTCGCCGGCCGATGTGAGCGAGCCCGCGCGCGCAGAGAGACGGGTTCGCGTTAGTCTCCCCGCCCGATGCAACGGTGGTCGTTCGCGGCGCTCGCGCTCCTCTGCGCGCTGAGCGCGGCGAGCGTCGCGCGCGCCCAGTCGGCTTCATCGCCGGCGAATCCGCCGCCGGCGGCTCTGCCGGTTCCCTGGACGCCGGCGTCGCGGTTGTCGCTGGTGGTCGACGCGCGAGGCGAGATCGGGTCGGGCCGCGTCGCGGGGATCGACCTCGGGCTCGTCGGCGCCGGGCTCGAATGGCGCGCCACGCCGACGCTGCGCCTGCAGGCCTCGGCGCTCTTGCTCGGCGCCACTGGGAGCGCCGACAACGGGTGGACCGCCAACGGCGGCGCCGGCGGTGAGCTGGGGGCGCGCCTGGTCCCTTTTCCGCGCGGATCTGTCGGTCCCTACCTGCGCGCCTCGGGCGGGTTGCTGCTGTTCTTGCGCGGTCCGTTCCTTCCCGGTGGCGACGGCTACGATTTCATCTTGCAGCTCGGCGCCGGCCTCGAGGTGCCGCTCGGCCCGCGGCTGTCGCTGTTCGGCGATCTGCACGCCGTTCATCTCTCGAACGGGCAGGGGCTCGGCCCGTTCAACCCGGCGTTCACCGGCGAGGGTGGGTCGATCGGCGCCGCCTACGCGCTGGCGCCGCCCGGTTCGCTCGAAGCGCCCGAGCCGATCGCCGCCGTCGACGAGGCGCGCCCGGGCTGGCGGCCGGGCGCGACGTTCGATGCCGGCGCCGGGAGCGCGGCCGGCGCGCTGGAGCTGGCCCTGCGCGATCGCGTCGCCCAGCGGCTCACCCGGCACACGCTGGCGCTCATGGACATCGAATCGGGGACGGTCGCCTCGGCTCACTTTGTCGAGGCGGGGATCGACTTCGCCGGGCACTGGACGTTCGTGTCGGCCGGCGTCCACAGCGGTTACCGCAGCGCCGCCGGCCCCGGGATGTTCGTCGAGGCGGCGCAGATCGAGGCCGTCGCCAGCGCCGAAGCCTCGCTGGTGTTGATGGGGCAAGCGGATCTTTCGCGCGCGGCGCCCGACACGTTCCTGGTCGCGGCGGTCCTGCGGCTGTTTCCGGTCGAGACGTTCTTGATCGAGCTTGGCGGTGGCGCGCGGCAGGTCGGCGGCGCGCCGTTCGATGACCGCTTCGAGCCCCATTTTTCGCCCTACTTGGCGCTCGACTGGCAGCTCCCGTTCGCCGTGCGGACCTGGCAGGCCTCCCTGTTCCTCGAGCGCCAGCTCGACGCGCTTCAGATCGCGGGGGTGCGCATCTCCTGGGACATGGGAGCCACCCTCCGCGATCTGGTCCGCCGCACCGGATGGCGCCGCATTCGCTGACCGGGGCTCGGGCAATACGGTCGAGGCGGCGGGTCCGGCGGGCGTGCGCCCCCAGTTGGTGCTAAACCCAAGCCCCTTGTCGGAGTCGAGCGAGCCAAAACGGAGAATTGGTCCCCGTCGGCGGGGCCGTTTCGCGATCATGGTCCTGCTGATCGCGCTCGGGGTGCAGGTCCCCCTCATCGGCGCGCTGGGCCATCTTTCGGGGCACCGAGGCGCGGTGCTGGCGGTGGCCGCGGCGGTCACCTTCGGCTTCATGGCCACGCTGTTCGGCGCGCGCAGCAGCTTGGGCTCGCCCGGACCCCTGCGCCTCTACCTCGTGCTGTGGCCGTTCTTCATCTGGTGGACGCTGGGGCTGATGTTCGCCGCGGTCGCGCCGCTCGGGGCCCTGGTCGCGCTGGTGGCGCACGCCTCCTGGAACGCCGCCTGGGCCATCGGGCTCGCCGCCGCGCTGCTGGCCACGCTGGTCGCCTTCCTGAATAGCCCCCGCGTGCGCGAGCACGAGATCGCCATCGCCGGCCTCCCGGCCGCGTTCGACGGCTACCGGGTCGCCCAGATTTCAGACTTGCACTGCGGTCCGTTCGCCAGCGGGGCGCGCGTCGACGGCTGGGTCGCCGCGGTCAACCGCCTCGAGCCCGATCTGGTCGCCGTCACGGGCGATCTCATCGCCAACGGCGCAACCTTCGTTCCGGTGGTGGCGGCCTCGCTCGGCGGGTTGCGCGGGCGCGACGGGGTCGTCGCCTGCATGGGGAACCACGACTATTTCACCGACGGCGAGGAGATGGCGATCGCGCTCGAGCAGGCGGGGCTGACGGTGCTGCGGAACCGCGGCATCGAGGTCCGTCGCGACGGTGGCGCGCTCTACGTTGCCGGCGTCGACGACACCTGGACCCGCCGCAACGATCTGGACGCCGCGCTGGCCGCGCGCCCGGCCTCGGCGCCGGTGCTGCTCTTGGCGCACGATCCGGTCCTCTTCCCCGACGCTGCCAAGCGCGGCGTGGCGCTGACGCTGTCGGGTCACACGCACGGCGGCCAGCTCGGCGTGCCGTTCTTCGCCAAGCGCTTCAACCTGGCGCGCTCCATCACCCGATTCACGACCGGGCTCTACGAGATCGGCGCCGCGACGCTCTACGTGACGCGCGGGCTCGGGACCACCGGGCTGCCGATCCGGCTGTTCGTGCCGCCCGAGATTACGGTGATCACCCTCCGCCGCCCCGCCGAGGCCGCTCGGCAGGCCCCTCATCCTGACCTTTTCGAAATGACCGACAGCCGGGCAAGAGCCTGACAGGACAGGGACTTTAGGCCGATCACCTACAAACCCGACATCCTGGATACCAAAAGTGGTACCGTCCCAGACGGTGCCCCCGACTTACTCGCCGTGTACCGAGTTCAGGCGCGATCTCGAAGCACGCGTCGCCGGCTATTTCGACGCGTGTCGTCGGTCCCGCCACGGCTCGTGGAGGCTGTACGTCAAGACGGCGATCCTGATGACCTGGCTCTGCGCTTCGTACGTAGGGCTGGTCTGGGGTGCCACCACCTGGTGGCAGGCGTTGCCGCTGTCGATCTCGCTGGCGCTGGCGATGGCCGGCGTCGGGTTCAACGTCCAGCACGACGGCAACCACGGCGCCTATTCGCGCCACGGCGCGGTCAACAAGGTGGCGGCGCTGTCGCTGAACCTGCTCGGAGGCGACGCGTACTTCTGGCGTTACAAACACAACATCGCCCACCACAGCTATCCGAACGTCACCGGCTCCGACGACGACATCCGTCTCGGTCCGCTGGCTCGGATGTCGCCTCACCAGCGGCGTTACTGGTTCCACCGCTTCCAGCACTTCTATGTCTGGGGCCTCTACGCCCTGCTCGCGCTCAACTGGCAGCTGCGGGGTGATTTTCGCGCGATGATCAAGCCCGGCGTCGGTGACACCCGGGTCTCGCGGCCGCGCGGCCTGGATCTGCTCTACTTCTGTGTCGGCAAGGCGACCTTCCTGGGGCTGGCGTTGGTGATTCCGCTCTTGCACCACGCCGTCTTGCACGTGGTCAGCCTCTACCTCATCACGAACTTTGTCCTCGGTCTGACGCTGGCGATCGTCTTTCAGCTCGCCCATTGCGTCGAGGAGGCGCAGTTCCCCGCGCCCGCCGCCGGGACCAAGCGGCTCGACCACGATTTCACCGCGCACCAGGTGGAGACCTCGGTCGACTTCGCGCGGGGCAACCGGGTTTTGACCTGGTACCTGGGAGGTCTCAACTACCAGGTCGAGCACCACCTGTTCCCCAAGACCTGCCACATTCACTACCCGGCGATCTCGCCGATCGTCGAGGCGACCTGCCGGGCGCATGGCCTCTCGCACCGTTCGCACCGCACCATGCGCGGCGCGCTGCGCTCGCACGTCCGCTGGTTGAGGCGAATGGGGCGCAAGGTCGAGGCCAGCGCCACCAAGGCCGGCGCCAACAAGACCGAGGCCAACAAGACCGAAGCCGAGAAGACCGACGCCGAGGCCCAGGTCGGGCTTCAGCCCGCCTGAAGCTTGAAGTCGAACCCCACCCGCGGCGGTTCCTTGTCGGGATCGCAGCGGTAGCGCGAAAAGTCGGTTACCCCTTCGGCGCGCAGGAGATCCTCGTCGATGAGCGCCTGGCCGGTCATCGTGTCGGGCGGCTTGGAGAAGATCGCCACCATCGCGTCGGCGACGATCTCCGGCGTCCGCCAGAGCGAGCGGTCGCCCAGCCCCCAGCGAATCGTCGCCTGGCTCTCGAGCAGCGTCGCGGGCCAGAGCGCATTGGCCGCCACGCCCTGCCCGCGGACCTCCTCGGCGACCCCCTGGGCCACCAGCGTCATCCCGAACTTGCTGAGCGCGTAGGCGACCTTGCCGGCCCCGGCGCGCGGATCGACCGGCGGCGACAGCATCAGGATGTGTCCGAACTTGTGCGCCAGCATCGACGGCAGGACGTGGCGGGTGCAGGCGAAGGCGCCGCGCGCGTTCACCCCCATCACCAGGTCGAACCGCTTCATCTCCGTTTCGGCGACGGAGCGCCAGTAGAGCGCGCCCGCGTTGTTGACCAGAAAATCGATCCGCCCGAAGCGCTCGAGCCCCTGCTTGACGGCGCGTTCGACCGCCACGTCGTCGCGCACGTCCATCTCGGCGGCCAGCGCGCGCCGGCCGAGCGCCTCGATCTCGCGGGCGGTCTCGTGAATCGTCCCCGGCAGCTTGGGATCGGGCGCCACGGTCTTGGCCGCCACGACCACGTCGCACCCCTCTGCGGCGAGCCGCAGCGCCAGCGCCTTGCCCACGCCGCGTGAAGCGCCCGTCACCATCGCGACCCGACCGGCGAAAAGCATCCTTCCACCTTACAGCAGTCGAGAGGGGCTTGCTCTCCACCGCTGTCCGTGGGAAACGAGCGCGTGGCCGCCGCAGAGACCTTGGTTCGGGAGCTGTTCGAACACGCCGGCATCAAGATCGGTGGGCCGGGCCCCGGTGACATCACCGTCAAGGACCCGCGCTTTTACGGCCGCGTCATCCGCGAGGCGTCGATCGGCTTCGGCGAATCGTACATGGACGGCTGGTGGGAGACCGACGCTCTCGACGTGCTGCTCGACAAGATCATGCGCGGGGGCCTGCGAGAGAAGGTCACCGGCAGCGCCCGGATGAAGGTCCTGACGGCCAAGGCGCTCCTCATGAACCTGCAGTCGAAGGCGCGCTCCGGCAAGTCGGTCGAGGCGCACTACGACATCGGCAACGATCTCTACACCAAGATGCTCGACCCGCGGATGGTCTACACCTGCGGCTACTGGAAGGGCGCCACCACGCTGGCCGAAGCCCAAGAGAACAAGCTGGATCTCATCTGCCGCAAGCTGGGGCTGCAAAAGGGGATGCGCGTGCTCGATCTCGGCTGCGGGTGGGGCGGTTTTGCCGCCTTCGCCGCCGAAAAATACGGCTGCTCGGTGGTCGGGGTGACACTGTCCAAAGACCAGCACTCTCTGGGGCGCGAGATGTGGAAGCACCTCGACGTCGACCTGCGCCTCTGCGACTACCGCGACGTCACCGGGACGTTCGACCGGGTGTCGTCGATCGGCATGATGGAGCACGTCGGCCCCAAGAATCACCGCCACGTCATGGAGGTGGTCCACCGCAGCCTGACCGACGACGGCGTGGCCGTCATCCACACCATCGCCAACAACCGCAGCCGAAGCCACGGCACCGCCTTCATCGAGAAGTACATCTTCCCGAACGCTGTGGCGCCGTCGATCGCCCAGCTCGGACGCGCCATCGAGGGGCTGTTCGTGCTGGAGGATCTCCAGAACATCGGCCCCGACTACGACCGCACGCTCATGGAGTGGTGGGCCAACTTCGACCGCGCCTACCCCGAGCTGAAGGCCAAGTACGACGAGCGCTTCTACCGGATGTGGAAGTTCTATCTGCTGGCGGCAGCCGGCGCCTCACGCTCGCGCGACGGCCAGCTCTACCACCTGGTGTTGACGAAGATCGGCCGCAAGCAGCCCGACTGCCGGGCCAGCTAGGGCCCGGCCCGCGAGCTACCCGCCGTCGGGCGTCGGCTGAGGATTGTTGTTCGCGAGCGCGGTGCAGTCAGCCGCCAGGCTGGTCTCGGCCGCCGTCGGGTTGTTGAGACACTGCAGATCGCCGCTGGTGCTGCCGCCGGCCGTCACCGTGGTGGTCGTCCCAAAGGAGGCCGACTTGGGGCATTGGCCTATGGGGACGGCGGCGACGTTTCCGACCGCCTCCAGGTCCGCCAGGAATTGCAGAACCGCCGGCTGGCCCGGCGGAAACATCGCGGGCGTGTCGTCGAGCGTGCTGTTACGGGCAGGGCCGATGGTGCGGGTGGCGCTGCCGTCGCCGTAGACGGCCACGTCGACCTCCGCCGAGTTGGTCGACGCCGAGACCCGGATGAGCGCGACCGCGCCCCCGTCGGCCGTCGCCGTGAGCGACCCAGTGAGCTTCTCGTTTCCATTGCAGCCCAACACCAGGACCAGTGATGCACAAGATAGGGGGATACCCAAGCGCATGTGAAGAGGGTGGCGCGGGTGCGCGCGGCAGTCAAACGGCGTACGGTTCATTGCGGTGTCCCCAAAGTTGGAAGGAGTCCCGGAATGATCCCCGAAAACCGAATCGCGACCCATCCCGGGGAGGTAGCCCCAGTCCCGTCACTCCGACGGCGAGGAGGGTTGACGGACGCCGGACGGGTGGCGTAAGAACCGGTGCCTCGTCGCGGTCGCCAGCTTAGCTCAGTGGTAGAGCAACGGTTTCGTAAACCGTAGGTCCCCGGTTCAATCCCGGGAGCTGGCTCAAGGATTATGTTCAAGGGCGGGTGTCTCCCGCTTTGACCCGCGGGCGTTTGACGGCGCGCGTTTGAATCGCATCTTCGCTGTGAAGGGCGGTGGCGGTGTGGCGATCGGACGTGAGCGATCTGTGAAGTTGGTGTCGATGGTTGGGGTCGCGTGCGCTGCCGTCATGATGGCCGGCGCCGGCGGCTGTTCCAGCAACTCCCCCGCGTCCGGTCCCGGCCTCGGGGGCAGCACCGGTCAGGGAGGCGCCGGCAATCGTCCATCCGTCGCGGGTGGTGGTGCGTCCGGTAGCAGCCCCAACGGCGCGGGTGGGGCGGTCATCGGCGGGACGAGCGGCGGTGGCGGCGCAGGCGGCTTGGCCGTAGGCGGCGCGGGTGGCTTGGCCGCAGGCGGCGCGGGTGGTGGTCCAGGTGTCGTCGGCGCGGCGGGAACACCGGCCGACGGCGGCGCGGCGGGCGCAGGTGGCCAGGGGCAGCCGGGCTGCCCGATCCCCAGCGGGCCGGCGGGGAGCTGGGTCGAGGTCCCGGCGCCGTCGGGTCAGAGCGGGTTTCACGTCAGCGACGCCTTCGCCGTCGCCTCGGACGACCTGTTGTTCGCCGGCAGCACGTTCGATCCCGCGGGCCCAGCCCCGGCGACGAACGCGCGCGTGCTTCGCTGGACCGAGGGCTGCTGGACGGTAGAGCTGACCATCCCGGCGTCGGTGACCACGCCCGACGCACCGAGCGTTCACGGCACCGGGCCGAATGACCTGTGGGCCACGGCCAGCGATCTCATTTTCCACCGCGACGCTCAGGGCTGGACGGCCTTCGCCGACCAGACCTGGCGCAGCCTGGTGCGCCAACCGCCGTCGTTCGTGGGGCCGATCGAATTCCGCCGCGTGCGCGCGGCCGCGGCCAACGACTTCTGGGTCGCGGCGTCGAGCAACGTCTTGCACTGGAGCGGTCAGTCCTGGACGACCTACAACTTCGACGACCCCAGCTATCCGAACGCGTCGGCGTCGGTCGGCTTCAGCTTCAACGACATCTGGATCGATTCGCCCAGCGCCGTTTGGGCCGTCGGTCCCAGCGATCAGGTCGGCAACACGATGTCCGAGGGATACGTCCACCATTTCGACGGCGCCAACTGGACGCACACCGCTGTCGGGGTGGGCGGTGTCCTGGCGATCTGGCGCGGCGGCACCGTGCTGTGGCTGGCGCAACCAACGCTCGACGAGGTCAACGGGCAGCAGGCGACGCTGGCTCTGCGGGCGTTCGACGGCATCAAGGCGCCGGGGGTCCCGATCGCAGGCGTCGACCTCACACAGGATTCGGTCTTGATGTCGAGCCTGTTCGGGCGGGGGGCCGGCGACATGTGGGCCGCGGGGGAAGGCGTCGCCCACTTCGACGGTCAGGGCTGGTCACTCGTCGCTGACGCGCCGGCCTCCGCGCGCAACGACCTCGACTTCACCAACACCTTCGTGACCGGCGACGCCGGTTCCGTCTGGCTCGTGACCCCAGGACCGCGCTTCTTCCGCAAAGTCACCGGCCCCTGACCAGCTCTTGAATATCGCGACAGCCGTGTCGCGATTCGTTGTGAGCTCGCCGCCGCGGCCTTCGCCCTGTGAGGAGATCCTCGGCCGATAGCGTGGCACCACGCTTGCTGCACAGAAAACGCATGTCCGTGAGGCCAGTGATCGCCGCCGTCGCCCTCGCGGGCGCGCTCGCCGCCGCCACGCCCGCACGCGCCCAAAACGTCGCGTCGCGCCCGATGATATTGACCTTCGATCCTGGCGTCTGCCTCATGTGGGAGGGCCGTTTTTTCTCGCCTGGCGCGAGTCCGCTGGTCGCTTACTTGGGCGGCACCCTGCAGCTGGACCTGCCAAGACCGATCGCCGCGAATATCTTCGTTGGGCTCGGCGGCTGCCTGGGCGCGGTGGTCGGCGGGACGGTGCGCTACGCCAGTCCGTGGGCCGGCGCCGTTCGCGTCACCGCGGGCGGGGGACCGATGCTCGGCGTGGTCGCGTTCGCGGGGGGTACCGCCACGCTCGCGGAGGGGGACGTCGCGCTCGAGATCCGCTCTCGGCCCGGATTTGTCGTGGTGCTCGGTCCCAAGCTGGCGGTCACGCTGAACCGCAGCGGCGGCGGCGACCCCCACTGCGTGGACGAATGCCCGGTGGACCTCCCGGCGGGGACTTACACGCTCCTGTTCCGGATGGGCGTCGGGTTCAACATCTGAGCGCGACGATCGCCTCGTCGGGCCGGAGGGGCGCTACACTGCCGCATCCCGATGACCGACCAGCGCCGCGATCCCCCGCCCGATGAAGACTTCGCCTCGATGTTCGCGGCGTCCGAGCGACAGGGAAAGCAGGCGCGGCGTCCGGCGCTGGCGATCGGGGACAAGGTGCGCGGGAAGGTGGTGTCGATCGGGCAGGAGGTGACGGTGCTCGAGCTCGCCGACGGCGGCGAGGGGACCTTGGAGACGCTCGAGCTGCGCGATCCGAGCGGGCAGATGACGGTGGCCATCGGCGAGAGCGTCGAGGCGCGGGTGGTCGCGCACGGAGACCGGCCGGGGTTCGTGTCGTTGCGGCGGGGCGCCGGCCACGGCGCGAGCGGCCGGACCAGCCTCGACGAGGCGGTCGCCACCGGGCTCCCCGTCGAGGGGGTGATCACCGCCGTCAACAAGGGGGGCGTCGAGGTCGACGTGGCCGGCACGCGCGCCTTCTGTCCGCTGTCGCAGCTGGAGCTGCGGCAGGTCGTCGATCCGGCCGCCTACATCGGGCAGCGGCTCGAGTTCCGCGTGACCCGCTACGAGGACGATCGGCGCGGCGCCAACGTCGTGCTGTCGCGGCGCGCGCTCCTGGAAGAGGCGATGCAATCCCGCGCGGTGGAGACGCGCAGCAAGCTGGTGGTGGGCGCGGTGCTCCCCGGCGTGGTCACGGCGCTGAAGGACTTCGGGGCCTTCGTCGACGTCGGCGGGATCGAGGGGCTCTTGCCCGCCTCGGAGATCGGCTTTCAGCGCGGCACGCGCCCGGCCGACGTGCTGGCGATCGGGCAGGCGATCACCGTCGCGGTCATGCGGGTCGAGAAGCGCGACGATCCCCGGCGCCCCGAGCAGGTCTCGTTCTCGCTCAAGTCGCTGGAGCGCGATCCCTGGCAGGACGCCGCCGCCGAGCTGCCCGCCGGCACGCTGACGCGCGGGTCGGTCACCCGGGTCGAGCCGTTCGGTGCCTTCGTCGAGCTGCGGCCGGGCGTCGAGGGGCTGCTTCACGTGAGCGAGCTCGGCGCCGGCAAGCAGCTGCGCCACGCCCGCGATGCCGCCAAGCCGGGCGACGTCCTCGAGTTGACCGTGCTGTCGATCGATCTCGAGAAGCGGCGCATCGCCCTGGGGCTCGGCGCGCGCGAGGAGCGCGTCGACGACGAGGGGCGCGCGGCCGCGGCGCGGGTCTCGGGCGGTGGCGGAATGGGCACCTTCGGGGATCTCCTCAAAGGCAAGCTGCGGGACCGCTGACGAAGTCGGCGCCCGCTGCGGGTCGTAGCTCAGGTGGCGCGTTGGAGACGGTAGGACCGCAGCGTCGGCGGGCCGGCGAAGAAGCTCGCCACCTTGGCGACGACCTCCTTGGCGGTGCCGCTCGCGTCGTAATCGCGCGCGTGCTCTTCGGATTGCCACACGGTGCACGCGATGATCGGGCCGGCGCCGTCGGCGGGCTCGAGGAGGTAGACGTCGACGTTGCCGGGTGCGGCGCGGACGATGGGGACGCAATCGCGGGTGTAGGTCTCGCGAGACTAACAAATCCCGATTGGGATAAAATGGAGCCGCGCCCCGGCTCGTCGGGATTGGTGGAGCCCCCTCATGTCACCGAATAGGTCTGGCCTCCCGCTGATGCTCGCAGTTGCCGCTTTGGTCGGCGCCTGCCAGGGCAAGATAACCGGCACCACCGAGACGTCCGGCGTGGGCGGCGCGGGTGGGGGAGCGGCGGGCGGCAGCACGGGCGCAGGCGGCGCAGGCGGCGCGACGGGCGAGGGCGGCGTCTCCACGGGCGGGAGCGGCGGAACGAGCGCGACCGGCGCCGGCGGGACGACGGGCGGCTCCGGCGGCAGCGCGGGTCGCGGCGGCGCGGCCGGATCCAGCGCCGGGGGCGCGACGGGCAGCGGCGGCTCGGGCGCCGCCGGGTCGACGGGAAGCTGCATCGGCTCTTCGATGCTGGCGAAGCTGGGCAAGAACCGTCTCCTCGTCGGCGTCAGCACGTCGGACGCGACGGCGGCGCTGGCGCCGTTCGACATCCGCTACATCTATCTTTCAGGCGGCCTGTTCGATTCGCCGACACCGTGCACGGCCTGCGGCAGCTCCTGCACCGCCTCGGGAAAGGTCTGCACCAGCAGCTGCGCCTGGTGGGGCTGTTACGACAGCCCCCCCGGCATGTACGCCGGCTACTTCTTCCAGGCGGCCGCCAAGCCCTCGCCGCCGCAGATCCCGATGTTCACGTACTACCAGATCCTGCAGACGGCCGAGGCGGCCTTCACCAACTTCGCCGAGGGGACCGCGGAGGCGACGCAGGCGGCGGCCAGCACCTCCCTGATGACCCGCTACTACGCCGACTGGCGCTTCCTGCTGCAGACCATCGGCCAGCAAAAGGCGCTCCTCCACGTCGAGCCCGACTTCTGGGGTTACGCGCGCCAGGCCGGAGCGCCGACCTCGGTCGCCGCCGCGGTCGCCAGCGCGAACCCGACCGACTGCGGCTCGCTGCCCAACACCATCGCCGGGATGGGGCAGTGCCTGATCTCGATGGTGCGCAAATACGCGCCCAACGCGCTGGTGGGCCTCCACGCGTCGGCCTGGAACATCGCCAGCAACACCAACAAGAGCGTCGACGTCACCACCGACGCCAAATCGCTGGCCACCTTCCTGGCCGCCTGCGGGCAGAGCGGCGCCGACTTCATCGTCGTCGAGACCAGCGATCGGGACGCCGGCTACTACCAGACCGTGAACAACACCGACAGCTGGTGGGACGCAACCGACGCGACGCTGCCCGACTACGCGCAAGACCTGACCTGGGTGAAGGCGCTCACCGAGGCGCTGGGGACGCCGGCGCTCTACTGGCAGACGCCGGTCGGCAACTCCAGCCAGAACAACACCGCCGATCACTACCAGGACAACCGCGTCGACTACTTCTTCGGCGGCAGCGCGGCCGGCGTGGAGAGCGGGACGGCAACGACCGTTGCCGCGCACTGGAGCGCGCTGGCCGCCGCGCACGTCATCGGCGTCGCGTTCGGTGCCGGCGAGGGGACTCAGACCACGCCCGACACCGACGGGGGCTACCTGGTCGCGAAGACCAAGGCCTACGTCTCGGCGGGCGGCCAGGCGCTCTGCCCGTAAGCGCCGCGGGCAGCGCTCGGGGGCGCCTCAGGGGAGTGGGCCGGGCAGCTCGGGCTCGGGGGTGCGTCCGCCGCCGAGGTCGGCGAGCGTGGTGTCGGGGGCGCGCATCAGCTCGGGCGTCAGGCGGGCGAAGAGCTGCATCAGCGCAGGGATGACCGCGGTCCAGCCGGTCTGGTGGCTGGCGCCGAGGCCGGCGCCGTTGTCGCCGTGGAAGCATTCGTAGAAGAGGAGGTGATGGCGGAAGCGCGGATCCTCGGCGGATTTCTGGGCGCCGCCGAACACCGGCCGCCGCCCGCGGTGATCGACGCGCGGCTGCCGCCTCGCGTCCGCCATCGCACTGAATATGGGTTCGGGCGATCGCGCCAGGCTGTAAGGCGGGCTCCCGATAATCTCGCTCGTGTGCCACGACCGTCGCTGAACGGCGCAGCGGTTCTTATTATTTCAACCTGGGAGGGGTGGTGCTGGTGAACGTCATCTTCTTCGGGGTGCTGGCGTTGCTCTTTGTGGGCATGGTGGCGATGCAGATCGCCGGGCATCACTACGGGATCCGCCGCGCCGACGGCGGCTCGGCCGGGAGCTCCGAGGGGACGGCGGCCGTCGAGGCGACGCTGTTCGCGATGCTCGGCCTTCTGGTGGCGTTCACCTTCTCGGGCGCCGACACGCGCCTCGACGCGCGACGGAACCTGATCATCGAAGAGGCCAATGCCGTCGGCACGGCCTACCTGCGCCTCGATCTGCTGCGGGCGGAGGACGAGCCGATCTTGCAAGACGAGATGCGGCGCTACGTCGACTCGCGCCTGGCGTACTACGACCAGCTGCTCGACTTCCGGGGCGCCTCGGCCGAACGCCGCCGCTCGGAGCAGATTCAACAAGCGCTCTGGACCCACGCGGTGGCCGCCAGCGCCAAGGCCGGCGACTCGCGCGCGGCGCTGCTGGTCCTGCAGAGCCTCAACGCGATGTTCGACGTCGCCACCGAACGCTACGCGGCGCTGCGGATGCACATGCCGATCGCGATCTTCGTCCTCCTGGTGGTGATGGCGCTCGCCTGCGCCTTCTTCGCGGGGATCGGGATGTCGAAGCGGCGGCACCCGAGCTATCTGCACATGGTCATCTTCGCGGGCGTCATGGCGGTGACCGCCTACGTGATCCTGAACCTCGAGTTCCCGCGGGTTGGATTCGCGCGGCTGCACGCGCTCGATGCATTCCTGCGGGACCAAAGAGCTTCGATGAAGTGACCGACAGCGACGCGGGTGGGCCGGCAGAGGCGGACCCCTCGCGCGCGGTGTAAGGTCCCGGCGTGCGGCTCGGCGTGACATTGGCCTGCCTGCTCGGGCTGGCCTCGGCCGCTCGCGGGCAGACGGCCGCGGCGCCCGCCGCGCAGACGTACGAGGCGCAAAAGAAGAGCGTCGCGCTGGCGGTGACCCTGGAGGCCCTGTCGCCCATCGCCGGCCTGGGCGGGTTCTACGCGCACGA
Source organism: Polyangia bacterium (assembly GCA_036267635.1). Taxonomy (GTDB): domain Bacteria; phylum Myxococcota_A; class Polyangia; order Fen-1088; family Fen-1088; genus JADGRB01. The sequence goes on from DATAVR010000188.1 coordinate 41,987, forward strand.
TCCCGATCGGGCGACGGTGCTGGCGGTCCTCAGCGCCGTGGCGGCGGGGGCCGGCGTCGGCTCGGTCTTCTGGCTGGTCCATCTCGACGGTCAGCACGCGGCCGGGGCCGACCGCGTCTTCCAGGACGTCGAGCAGGGGGCGGCGATCTCCATCCTGGCGACGGCGGCGATCGTCTACGTCGTCGCGCGGGTCTCGGGCCTGCAGTTGGCGCCTGAGGCGACGGACGCCTTCAACCAGGATCTGCGGCACGGGCTGGGACTGCCGCCCGCCGAGCCGGTCGTGCCGTTCCACGCCCTCGCGCCCGGCGCGATGTTCACCGGGCGCTTCTGACTCTACGCCGGTCCGGTGACGAGGCCGATGATGCGGCCGGGCTTGTAGATGAGCTTCCTGAGGACGCGCCCCTCGAGGTGCTTGGCGACGTTGGGGATCGCCAGCGCGGCGGCGCGGGCCTCCTCCTCGCTGGCGTCGCGGGCCAGCTCGACGTCGCCGCGCAGCTTGCCGTCGACCTGCACGCCGACGGTGACCCGCTCGTCGATGGTGAGCGCGTCGTCGTAGCTGGGCCAGGTGGCCTCGAGCAGGAAGCCCTGGCCGCCGAGCCGCTCCCAGCACTCGTCGCCGAGGTGCGGGGCGAACGGGCCGACCAGCTTGACCAGGGTCAGGAGATCTTCGCGGGTGGCGCCGCCAGCGCCGAGCGCGTTGACGTACTCCATGAGCGCGGCGATGACGGTGTTGAACTGCATCCGCTCGAGATCGGCGGTGACGCGCTTGATGGTCTTGTGGCGCAGGCGCAGGTGGGGGTCGCCCAACGTCGTTGCGCCGGCGCGGGTCTCGTCGAACTCCTCGCAGAGGCGCCAGACGCGTTTGCCGAACCGGTTCACCCCTTCGATGGCGCGCGCGTCCCAGGGCTTGGGGAGCTCGAACTCGCCCATGAACATCTCGTAGAGGCGCATCACGTCGGCGCCGTAGTCGCGAATGACGTCGTCCGGATTCACGCCGTTCATCTTCGACTTGGCCATCTTCTCGACGGCCATGGTCAGCGCCTCGCCGGTCGCCCGCAGGACCGGCCCGTCGCCCCGCATCTCCACCTCGGACGCTTCGTAGTAACGCCCGAGGCTGTCCTGGTACGAATAGGAGAGCACCGTCCCCTGGTGGCGCAGCTTCTGGAACGGCTCCTTGGTGTGCACGAGGCCCATGTCGAAGAGCACCTTGTGCCAGAAGCGCGCGTAGAGCAGGTGCAACACGGCGTGCTCGGCGCCGCCGACGTAGAGGTCGACGGCCATCCATTCCTTTTCGGATGTCGGTTCGAAGGCGCGCGCGGCGTCCTTCGGATCGAGATAGCGCAGGTAGTACCAGCAGGACCCCGCCCACTGCGGCATCGTGTTGGTCTCGCGCTTGGCCGGGCCGCCGCACTTGGGGCAGGTGGTGGCGACCCAGTCGGCGATCCCCGCCAGCGGCGACTCGCCGGTCCCCGTCGGCGCGTAGGTCTCGACGTCGGGCAGGCGCACGGGGAGTTGCGATTCGGGCACCGGCACGACTCCGTCGGTGGGGCAGTGGATGAGCGGGAGCGGCTCGCCCCAGTAGCGCTGGCGCGAGAAGACCCAGTCGCGCAGCCGGTAGCTGACGGCCCTCTTGCCGACGCCGCGCACTTCCAGATCGCGCGTGATCATCCGCTTGGCTTCGGCCGTGGAGAGCCCGTCGAGGGGGCCCGAATTGACCGCCTTGCCTTCGTCGGTGAAGGCGACGTCCGGCGCCGGAGCGGCGCCGCTGGCCGGCGTGACGACCTGAACCATCGGGAGGGTGAACCGCTGCGCGAAGGCAAAGTCGCGCTCGTCGTGCGCGGGGACAGCCATGATGGCGCCGGTGCCGTAGCTGGCCAGCACGTAGTCGGCGATCCAGATCGGGATCGGCTGGCCGGTGACCGGGTTCGTCGCCGTCGCGCCGGTGAAGACGCCGGTTTTATCTTTGGCCAGATCGGTCCGTTCGAGGTCGCTCTTGCGGCGCGCCTCTTCTTGATACGCCGTGACCGCCGCGCGCTGCGCCGGGGTGGTGAGCACGTCGACCAGCGCGTGCTCGGGCGAGAGCACCATGTAGGTCGCGCCGTGGAGCGTGTCGGGGCGGGTTGTGAAAACGCGGATCTCCTTGCCGGCGACGGGTGAGGCGCTCTGGAACACCACCTCCGCCCCTTCGCTGCGGCCGATCCAGTTGCGCTGCATGGCCAGCGTGGAGGCCGGCCAGTCGAGCCCGTCGAGATCCTCCAGCAGGCGATCGGCGTAGCGGGTGATCCGCAGCAGCCACTGCCGCATGTCCTTGCGGACGACCGCCGTCCCGCAGCGTTCACAACGCCCCTGACTCACCTCTTCGTTGGCCAGGCCGGTCTTGTCGACGGGACACCAGTTGATGGGGATGACCCCTTCGTAGGCGAGGCCGCGCTGGTAGAGCTGCAGGAAGATCCACTGCGTCCACTTCATGTAGGCGGGATCGGTGGTGTCGATCTCGCGCGTCCAGTCGTAGGCGAAGCCGACGGCGTCGATCTGCCGCTTGAAGTTGGCGATCGCCGCCGCGGTGGTCACGCGCGGGTGGACGCCGTGCTTGATGGCGTAGTTCTCGGCCGGCAGGCCGAAGGCATCCCACCCCATCGGGTGCAGCACGCGAAACCCCTGCATCCTCTTCCAGCGGGTGATGACGTCGGTGGCGGTATAGCCCTCGCAGTGGCCGACGTGGAGGCCGGCGCCCGAAGGGTAGGGGAACATGTCGAGCGCGTAGTACTTGGGCAAGGCCGGGTCGGTGGGCGTTTTGTGCAGGCCGGCGTCGCGCCAGCGGGCCTGCCACTTCGGCTCGACGCTGCTGTGGTCGTAAGGCATGGGCGCTGAATATATACTGCGCCGCATGAAGATCCTGTTCATCGGCGGTACCGGGAACATCAGCTCGACACTGACGAGGCTGGTGGTCGAGCGCGGGCACGAGCTGCACCTCGTGAACCGCGGCAAGAGCCGCAAGCACCCGCTGCCGGCCGGGGTCCGCGTCATCAACCACGACGTCCACAGCGGCACGCCCCCGGCGGAGCTGCGCGGCGCGCGCTACGACGTGGTGGTCAACTGGATCGCCTTCCTGCCGTCCGACGTCGAGCGCGATCTGGCCTGGTTCGCGGGCGGGCCCAAGGGCGCGACAGAGACGGCCGGCGACCGGGCGACGACCGGACAATACATCTTCATCAGCTCGGCCTCCGCCTACCAGAAGCCGCCCGCGCACCCGATGATCACGGAGTCGACGCCGCTGGCGAATCCCTACTGGGAGTACTCGCGCAACAAGATCGCCTGCGAGGAGACGCTGATGCGCGCCCACCGGGCGACCGGCTTCCCGTTCACTGTGGTGCGCCCGTCTCACACCTACGACACCATCGTGCCGGTGGCGGTCAGCAAGTCCGACTTCACCATCATCGATCGAATAAGGCGCGGGCTGCCGATCATCATCCACGGCGAAGGGACGTCGCTCTGGACGCTGACCCACGCCGACGACTTCGCGCGGGCCTTTCTAGGCCTATGCGGCAACCCGCGCGCCATCGGCCACGCCTTCCACATCACCTCGGACGAGTGGCTGACCTGGGACCAAATCCTCCGCCTGGTCGGCCGCGCGGCCGGCGCCGAGCCCAACCTGGTTCACGTCCCGAGCGAGTTCATCGCCAAGCTCGATCCCGACACTGGCGCCGGGCTGCTCGGCGACAAGAGCTGGTGCGCGCTCTTCGACAACAGCAAGGTGAAGGCGTTCGTCCCGGGCTGGGAGGCGCAGATCCCCTTCGCCGAGGGGATCAAACGGACCGTCGCCTGGTTCGACGCCGACAAGTCGCGGCAGGCGATCGACGCGGCGGCCAACACGCGCGTCGACGAGATCCTCCGCGCCTGGAAGCGGTAGCGGCTCGTCCGTTCGCGACGTGAGCAGGTCCTTCATCCGCCCCATCGCCTTGGCGAGGCCCTCGTTGTTGGGGCCGGGGACGACGCCGCAGCCTTCGAACAGCATGGCCAGCTTGATTGAGAATCGCTCGAGCTCGTCGGTGCGGCGCAGCTCATCGAGCTTGGCCCGCTCGCCGAACAGCAGCAGGAAGTACCCCTGCTTGGAGTGAAGCGTGCGTTCGTGAGCGGCACAACCACTTCGCGGGCGCGACGATAATCGGCGTCGATGAGATCGACCGAGCCTGGGTCGGGTGGCCGCGTGATTCCTTTTCCCCGGGCCCAAGACGCCCCTGGAACGCCTCCCCGGACAGACCTTCGCCTGCTCGAACGCGTTCGGGTGGCGCTGCGGACGCTCCACTACAGCGCGCGCACCGAGAAGGCCTATGTCGGCTGGATTCGGCGGTTCATCATCTTCCACGGCAAGCGGCATCCCGAGACCATGGGCGAGCTCGAAATTGGAGCCTTTCTTTCGTCGCTCGCCGCCGAGGCCAAGGTCGCGGCCTCGACACAAAACCAGGCCCTGGCGGCCCTGCTGTTCCTGTACCAGAAGGTGCTCGGGCGGGAGCTTCGGTGGATGGGCGATCTCGTTCACGCGAAGCGTCCGGTGCACGTGCCGGTGGTCCTCACGCCCGCGGAGGCCGTCACCCTCCTGGCGGGCTTGACTGGGCCCACCGCACTTGTGGGCTCCTTGCTCTACGGAGCCGGCCTGCGCCTGCTCGAGGCCCTTCGGTTGCGTGCAAAGGACGTCGATTTCGGGCGGCGCGAGATCATCGTTCGGCGCGGAAAAGGCCAAAAGGACCGCCACACTGTCCTGCCTGCAAAGCTGCTCGACCCCTTGCGGGAGCATCTCGAGCTCGTGCGCGCTCAGCACGCCTCGGACGTCGAGGAAGGGCGCGGTTTCGTGGAATTGCCCGAGGCGCTCCGTCGCAAGTACCCCTCGGCGCCCAGAGAGTGGCCTTGGCAGTGGGCATTCCCCGCGACCCGAACCTACGTCGACGTCGCGACCGGTGAGACCCGTCGCCACCACCTTCACGAGACGGTGGTTCAAAAAGAGATCCGGCGCGCCGCCATCGCCGCCCGAATTCCCAAACACGTCACCCCCCATACCCTCCGTCACTCCTTCGCGACCCACCTCCTCGAATCCGGCTACGACATCCGCACGATCCAGGAGCTCCTCGGCCACAAAGACGTCAGCACCACGATGATTTACACCCACGTCTTGAATCGAGGCGCCGGTGGCGTTCGCAGCCCCCTCGATCGCTGACCCGGACGCGATCCCGTGACAGATTCTTGCGGCCCTGGCCGCTGCCCTTATCGGATTATCCCGCGCGGCCCCGCGTGCCAAGCTCGTGAAATCGCGAAGGACTGGTCGTGCAAGCCCGCTGCGAGATTGCGGTGGCCAGGATTATCCAACTGTGGAGAATAGGAGTTAGCCAGATGTGATTGCCATGGAGGGCCCACCTCGGAAGTCGCTGATGAAGTGGCTGGACTTGGTCCAGATGCGCCCTGGGATGTACCTGGGGGTGAGTGCTCCGTACTTCGGGGCACTATTCGAGCGTTTGGAGGGGATGATCGTGGGCTACACGCTCGCCGTGCAGGCGCAC
>DATAVR010000189.1:0-11435 GCA_036267635.1 Polyangia bacterium
GGCGCCGCGGCCAAGCCGTTCAAGACCCACCACAACGCGCTCGATCTCGATCTCAACATGCGGATCGCGCCCGAGCTGCATCTCAAGCGGCTGGTGGTCGGCAGCTTCGACCGGGTCTACGAGATCGGCCGCAACTTTCGCAACGAGGGGCTGTCGCGGCAACACAACCCCGAGTTCACGATGTTGGAGTTCTATCAGGCCTACGCGACCTACGCCGATCTGATGGTGCTCACCGAGACGCTGTTCCGCGAGCTCTCGCGCGAGATCGCCGGCGGCGAGGAGATCAGCTATCAAGGCCAGAAGGTCAGCTTCGCCGGAGACTGGCCGCGCATCCCGATGAAGGAGGCGATCGTCAGTGCCTCGGCCGCCGGTCTGCTGCCGCCCGGGCTCGAGCGGGCGATTCTCGATGAGGGCGCCGCCCTGTCGAAGTGGCTGGCCGAAAAAGGGGTCACCGACGGCAGGGACGAGCTCGCCGGCGTGCTGCGCAAGTCGGAGTCGCACGGCGAGCGGGTCGGCGCTCTCTTCGACTACGCCGGCGAAAAGGCGCTCCCCGCCGATCGCCCGGCGTTCGTCACCGAGTACCCGGCCGAGACCTCGCCCTTGTCGCGCCGGAACGACGCCGATCCGAGCCGCGTCGATCGCTTCGAGCTCTTCATCAACGGCCGCGAGCACGCCAACGCCTTCTCCGAGCTGAACGACCCGGCCGATCAGCGGGCGCGCTTCCAGGCGCAGGTCGACGCCAAGGCGCACGGGCGCGACGAGACGATGGACTACGACGAGGACTACTGCCGGGCGCTCGAGTACGGGCTGCCGCCGACGGCGGGGGAGGGGATCGGGATCGATCGCCTGGCCATGCTGCTCACCGATCAGCCGTCAATCCGCGACGTGATCCTGTTCCCTTTGCTGCGCCCGGAGCGCGACTAGAGGTCCACCCATGTTGCGGCCGGGATTCGAATGGTTCATTGCCTGGCGCCACCTGCGCGATCCGGAGCGGCGCTCGCGCCGGACGCTGGTGGTGGGGCTGGCCGCGCTCCTGGCCGGCGGGCTCTGCTTCGCCGCCGCCGCGCTGGTCCCGCGGTTCATGCACGTTCACGCCCGCGCCCCCGGCGAATGGATGGAGGTGCACCCACTGCTCATCGTCGACCGGCTGCGCACGGCCGGCATGATCGCCGTCGCCGCGGGCCTCCTGGTCACGCTGCTGGGGGCGCTGTTCGCGGCCTTCACCGTCTTCACGGCGGTCTCCATCTTCGGCGTCTTCCTCGGCACCGGGGCGCCGATCATCGCGCTCTCGGTGATGTCGGGGTTCGAGGCCGACCTCAAGGGGAAGATCCGCGCCACCAAGGCCGACGTGGTGATCGAGACGGGTGATGAGCGGCCGTTCACCAACTGGGAGGAGGTCGACCGCAAGATCGCCGGCATCCCCGAGGTGATCGGCTCGATGCCCTACATCGAGACCGAGGTGATCATCAAGCACGCCACCAACCCGGCCGGGATGGGGATCATCCTGCGGGGGATCGATCCGGCACGCGCCCCGCGCGTGCTGGGGCTCGAGCGGACGATGCAGGAGGGGAAGATCTCCTACCTGCAGCACCCGGAGCAGATCCCCACCGACGACGCGGAGATTTTGCGCGACAGCGCCGGCCCGCCCGGCGACACCGCCAGCCCGCTCTTCCCGCCGCCGCCGCCCGAGGATGGCACCAAGGACGGCTCGAAGAGCAGCTCGAACGGCTCGACCAAGGGCGCCCTCGTCCCGCTGCCGGCGCGCCCGAGCGTGCCCGGGATTCTCCTCGGCGACGAGCTCTACCAGCATACGTTGCGCGTCTTCGTCGGAAGCGACGTCGACATCGCCTGCCCGATGTGCGGCGTCGGGCCGATGGGGCCGATGCCCAAGTTGAAGCCGTTCCGGGTGGCCGGTCACTTCTACACCGGCATGTACGAGTTCGATTCCAAGCTGGCTTACGTCGCCCTCGCCGACGCGCAGAAGTTCCTGGGGACGCCGGGCGAAGTGACCGGGATCGAGATCCGGACCACGACCCCGGAGGCGGCGCACGACGTCGCCGAGGAGATCGCCCGGCGCCTCGGCCCCGGCTATGAGGTGCGGACCTGGGAGGAGCTCAACCGCGGGCTCTTCGCGGCGCTCAAGCTGGAGAAGGTGGCGATGTTCGTGGTGCTGACCTTCATCGCGCTGGTGGCCTCCTTCTCGATCGTCTCGAACCTGATCATGCTGGTGACCGAGAAGGCGCGCGAGGTGGCGATCCTCAAGTCGATGGGAGCGCGCGACGGCGCCATCCTGCGGATCTTTTTCGCCGAGGGCCTCTACATCGGCCTCTTGGGGGTGGTGCTGGGGCTCGGTCTCGGGATCGGGGGCTGCCTACTGCTCTCCCACTACGGGCTGCCGCTCGATCCGGACGTCTACTACATCCAGAAGCTGCCGGTCGTCATGCGGGCCAGCGAGATCGCCGCCGTCAACCTGGCGGCGCTCGGCCTCTGCTGCCTGGCCACCCTCTACCCGGCGATGCTCGCTTCCGGGATGCGCCCCGTTGACGGCCTGAGATACGAATAGACGGGCACCTTGGGAGGGTTCCCAAACCCTCCCGCGATGGGCTCGAGCGAGCGAAGCTCGCTCGCCCCCGACGCGATCGAGGGTCGACCTGGGCAACCCCGGCCAAGTGCGCGGAGTCTCACGTAATACAGGCTATGGCGTCGTTGACACTCGCGGGGGCGCCGACTAATTTGGCGCACCCCATGACGACGCCTATCTCGCCCGCTGCGTTCGAGGGGGACGCGCGCGGCGGGGCGCGGGTGTCGGTGCGCGGTCTCAACAAGGCGTTCGAGCACGGCGGCCGGATGATCCACGTGCTGCGCGGCCTCGACTTCGACCTCGCGCCCGGCGAGATGGCCTCGGTGGTCGGCGCCTCGGGCGTCGGCAAGTCGACGCTCTTGCAGGTTCTGGGGACGCTCGACGCGCCGTCGGAGGGGACGATCACCTTCGACGGCGTCGAGGTGACGTCGATGAGCCCGACGCGGCTGGCGGAGTTCCGCAACCGGGAGATCGGGTTCGTGTTTCAGTTTCACCACCTCCTTCCGGAGTTCACCGCGCTCGAGAACACCATGATGCCGGGGCTCATCCTGCGGCAGCCACGGCGCCTCTGCGCCGAGCGGGCGGCGGCGATGCTGGCCCGGATTGGCCTCGCCGACCGGCTCACCCACCGGCCGGGCGAGCTGTCGGGCGGCGAGCAGCAGCGGGTGGCGCTGGCCCGGGCGCTCCTCCTGCGGCCGCGCCTGCTGCTCGCCGACGAGCCGACCGGCAACCTCGACACCAAGACCGGGCGCGAGATTCACGAGCTTTTCTTCGAGCTCAATCGCGAGCTCGGGACCACCATCCTCATCGTCACGCACAACGACGAGCTGGCGCAGAAGACGCCCCGCCGGCTGCGTATGGCCGACGGCCTGATCGTCGAACGGGAATAGCGGCCGCCCTCATGAGCCTCCGCCGCCTCGCCGTCACCGCCGCCATTCTGCTCGGCGTCTCCGCGGCCGCCCTGCGCGCGCGCGCCGCGGAGACAGCGGACGATGCGGCCGCGGCCAAGCCGGACGACGACAAGGCCGCCGAGGAGAAACCGGCCGCGCCGTCACCGAGCCTCAAGGTGGTCAAGGTGTCGTTTCGCGGCAATCGCAAGGTCGAGGACGACGCCATCAAGGTGAACCTCAAGACCGCCCCCGGCGTCACGCTGTCGCAGGAGATGGTCCGCGACGACGTGCGCGCCATCTGGAAGATGGGCTACTTCGAGGACATCGAGGTGGAGGTGAGCGAAGGGAAGGTCGGCAGCACTGTCACCTTCGTCCTCAAGGAAAAGCCGGCCATCAACAAGATCTACGTGGCCGGCAACGACGAGGTCTCGCTGTCGAAGATCAACGAGGTCCTCGACATCAAGAAGGACCAGATCCTCGATCTGTCCAAGATCAAGAAGAACGTCGAGAAGATCAAGGACGCCTACGTCGAGAAGGGTTTCTACATGGCGGAGGTCTCCTACGAGATCAAACGCGACACCTCCTCGACCGTCGACGTCTGGTTTCACGTCCGCGAGAACAGCAAGGTCGAGGTCCGGCGGGTCAACTTCGTCGGCAACAAGGCCATCTCCGACGAGGATCTGCGGGGCGTCATCTCCACCCAGGAGGGGAACATCCTCTCGCTGCTCACCTCGGCGGGGACCTACCGCGAGGACGTCTTCCAGCGCGACCTCCTGTTGATTCAGGCGCACTACTGGGACCATGGCTACGTCCAGGTGAAGGTGGGCAACCCGCTCGTCGAGCTGTCGCCCGACAAGCAGTCGATGTACATCACCATCACCATCGACGAGGGGCCGCAGTACCGCCTCGGCAAGGTCGACGTCACCGGCGATCTGTTGATGCCCAAGGAGTTCTTCCTCGCGCGCGTCTCGGTCAAGAGCGGCGAGATCTTCAACCGCTCCAAGCTGTCGGACGATCTGCAGAAGCTGACCGACTACTACAAGGACCGCGGCTACGCCTACGTCAACGCCTCCCCCTCGACGCCGGTCAACGAGAAGACCCGGGTGGTCGACGTCTTCTTCGAGATTCAAAAGGGGCAGCTGGTCACCATCAACCGCATCAACATCCGCGGCAACAACAAGACGCGCGACAAGGTCATCCGCCGCGAGCTGCGCATCGCCGAGGGCGACACCTTCAACCAGTCGCTGCTCGACTACTCGAAGAAGCGCGTCAACGCGCTCGGTTACTTCGAGAAGGTCGAGATGTCGACCAAGCGGGGCGAGACCGACGAGAAGATGGACGTCAACTACGAGGTCGCCGAGCGCCCCACCGGGACGTTCCAGATCGGCGCCGGGTTCTCCTCGGTGGAGAACTTCATCGCCCAGGCCCAGATCTCGCAGAACAACCTGTTCGGCCGCGGGCAGCTGCTCACGTTACAGGCGCAGCTCTCCAGCTTGCGTCGTCTGTTCCTGCTGCAGTTTCAAGACCTCTACTTCCTCGACACCAACTGGACCTTCGGCTTCAACCTCTACAACCAGCAGCAGTTTCTCTACTCGTTCATCCGCAACGCCACCGGCGGTAGCCTCACCTGGGGCTATCTGCTGGCCGAGGATCTGCGGCTGCTCGTGACGTACAAGCTGGAGGAGGTCAGCATCGGGACCAGCCTGTCCGGCCTGGGTGGCGGCCTGTTCGGTTCGCCGAGCATCGGGATCCCCATCACCACCAGCGGGATCGCGAATTTGTTCCGCTCCGGGCTCACCTCATCGGTCCGAGGGACACTGTCGTACGACTCGCGCAACGACCGCATGTTCCCCAGCCGCGGCTGGTACAACACGATCTCCGCCGAGATCGCCGATCCCGACGTGACCCTCTCGGAGAACACCTTCACCCGCTACGAAGGGGTCTCGCGCTTCTTTTACCCGCTCTGGGGGCCGTTCGTGTTTCGCGCCAAGCTGGAGGGCGATCTCATCGTCAGCCGCGACGCGCGCGGCGTGCCGATCTTCGAGCGTTACTTCACGGGCGGCATCTACAACATCCGTGGGTTCGCTCCGTTGTCGCTGGGGCCGGTCATCCGCTCGCTCTCTTCGCAGGCGCCCGACGCCTCGCTCAACACCTTCCTGGTCGGCGGCAACGTCCAGGTCATCGCCAACGCCGAGATCGAGTTCCCCATCTTCGACAAGGTCGGGATCCGCGGCGTCGTGTTCGCCGACGGCGGCAACGCCTTCAACCTGGAAGATCAGTACTGCAAGCTCGCCCCCTTCAACGTCGACGTCAGCAAGAACCCCTGCAAGAACCCGCTCGACATCAGCGCCTACCGCGCCAGCTGGGGATTCGGCTTCCGCTGGTTCTCGCCGATCGGCCCCCTCCGCTTCGAGTGGGGCATCCCGTTCTGGACCCTGCCCGGCGAGCAGCCGATCGTGTTCGAATTCACAATCGGCAACTTTTTCTAGAACGTGTTAAGCAACGGCCCGGTGAAGGAGAAAACAATGTCACGCGCATCACGGTTCTTGGTCATGGCGGTCCTCTTGCTTGGGTCGACGGCGGCGTTCGCCGAAGACACGAAGCTGGGGTTCGTCGACATGCAGCGCGCGCTGAACGAGACCGACGACGGCCGGAAGGCCAAGGCCGCTCTGAAGAAGGTCTTCGACCAGAAGCAGAAGGAGCTGGACGAGCAGCAGGCCGCGCTCAAGAAGGACGTCGAAGATCTCGACAAGAAGCGGACGCTGCTGCCGCCGGAGCAGGTGCGCGAGAAGGAGGCCGAGCTGCAGGGGCGGATGCAGAAGGTCCAGCAGACCTACCTGCGCCACCAGCAGGATCTCTCGGCCAAGGAGCAGGAGGCGACGGCCAAGATCTACGAGCGGATGAACAAGATCATCTCCAAGATCGCCGCCACCGAGAATTTTTCGATGATCGTGGACAAGTCGGCGCTGGTGTTCGCCAAGCCGCACCTCGACCTGACCAACGACCTCATTCGTCGCTACAACGCTGGCGAGGGGGGCGATGCGGCGGGTGGCAAGGCCGCGCCGGCGCCGTCGGCCAAGAAGTAGGCACCGTGCTCGATATCCGCGCCATCGAGCGGATCCTCCCGCATCGCTACCCGTTCCTGCTCGTCGACCGTGTCGACGAGATCGGGGCTGACAAGATCGTCGCGCGCAAGATGGTCTCGCGCAACGAGCCTCACTTCAACGGTCACTTTCCCGGCCACCCGGTGATGCCGGGCGTGCTGATCATCGAGGCGCTGGCGCAGGCCGGCGCGTTGCTGGCCGCGCAACTGGTCGGGTTCGACCCCGCGACCCAGGTCATCTACTTCATGGCCATCGACAAGGCCCGTTTTCGCAAGCCGGTCGTCCCCGGGGATCTGCTGACCCTGGAGGTCGTTCCCCTGCGCAAAGGGGGGGCCATCTGGAAGCTGCGTGGCGAGGCGAAGGTCGACGGGGTGATCGTGGCCGAGGCCGAGCTCCTGGCCTCGATCCAGCCGCGCGATTCCGCCGCCGCCCCCGCCGGAGGTTGACCCCCGTGCGCGGCGTGGGGCTCGTCGCGATCGCGGTCGGCGGCCTGGGCCTCGGCCTCGGCTGCCATCGGTCGGTGATGCCGCCACGCCCCGACGGTGCCGCGGTCGTCATCTCGGCCGAGACGACGGACGACGGCGTCGCGACGGCGCCCGAGATCGAGCCCAACGACACGCTGGCGACGGCGCAGCGTCTGCCGGTCACGCTGGCGGCGCCGGTCGCGATCGCCGCGACGTTGCCGGCCCGTCCTGCGGGCGCGAAGCGGGACGTCGACCTCTATCAGGTCACCCTGCCGCCGCTCGATGCGGGCGCGGCTCCGGGCGGCGCGCCGGTCGATGGCGGCGCGTCGCCGCCGCCGTTCCTGCTCCGCGCTGACGTTCGCCCGGTGGCGGGTCTGACGGTGTCACTGGAGGCGCTCGACAGTGGCGGGCATTCGCTGGCCGCCGCGTCCGGTCAACCGGGCGAGGCGATCTCCATTCCCAACCTCGCCGTCTATCCCCCGGGACCCGTCTACCTGCGGGTCCGCCCGAGCGGCGCCGACGCCGGCGCGGGCGGCTATCGTCTGGTCGTGCACCTGGTTCCCTTCGACGCGGGGGCCGAGATCGAGCCGAACGGCGACGCGGCGCAGGCGACCACCCTGGCGCCGGGCGGCGAGGCGGTCGGGTACCTCGGCTGGCGGCACGATCAGGACTGGTATCGCCTTCCGACGGCAGGGATCCCCGAGGGGAGCGTGCTCTCGGTCGAGCTCGATCCGGTCCCCGAGGTCGGCGCCATGCTGCAGCTTTACGGCGCCGACGGGCACAAGCTGACCGAGGCGCGGGGGCGAAAAGGGGAACGCGTGGTCCTGCGCAACGTGCGCCTCCCGGCCGCCGATCCGGCAGTCTTCCTGGTGGTCCGGGCCGATGCGGGCTGGAGCGCCGACGCCCGCTACAACCTGCGCCCGCACGCCGATCTCCCCAAGTCGGGCACCGAGGCGGAACCGAACGACGACCAGGCGCACGCGCAGATGATTGGCGACGGCACGGTGCTCGGCTACCTGGCGCGCGGCGACGTCGACTTCTTCCGCTACAGCACCGACGGAAGGGCGCTGCTCGACCTGGAGGTCGCGCCCCCCGAGCGCGGCGGCGTCGAGATCGAGATCACCCGCGAGGACAACACGCTGCTCGCCCGGGCCCAGAGCGGCCACCACGCGCCGGCTCGAATCACCGGCCAGCCGATCCCCGGCGGTCCGGTCCTCATCCGCGTCGTCCCTCGCCACGGCCCGATCGACTCCGACGATCCGTACCACTTGACCGTGTCGTCGCGTCCCGCGACGGCCGACGACGTCGCGCCGAAGGCGGAATGAAAATAAAGAGGAAGCGCGAGGGGCTGGCGTTGCTCGTGGCGCTCAACCTCGGGCTCGGCTGTGCGCATCGTCCGGAACAGCCGGGAACGGTCGTCGCTTCGTTCGGCGCGGCGCTCGTGCGGGGCGATCTGCGGGGCGCCTACCTGCTCACCTCAGCCGAGTTTCAGCGCCGGATGCCGTTCGAGGCCTTCGCGGCCGGGGTCGCCGCGGGAGGGAGTGAGCCGGCCGCGCTCGGGCAGCGCCTGGTGGCCGAGGCGCCCGGCATCCCGCCGCGGGTGGAGGTCACGCTGTCGCTCGGCGAGCAGGTGCCGCTCGTGCTCGAGGCGGGGCGCTGGCGCATCGACGGCCCAGTATACGAGGCGTGGGGACAGGGGACGCCCCGGGCCGCGCTGCGCACCTTCATCCGGGCGCTCGATGCCCGACGTTACGACGTGGTGCTGCGCCTGGTCCCAGATCGGTACCGCGCCGGCCTGACGGCCGAACGGCTGCGCGACTTCTGGGAAGGGGCGCACAAGGACGAGCATCGGGCGCTGCTCGAGCGGATCCGGGGGGCCGCCGGCGGTCCGCTGACCGAAAGTGGTGACGAGGCGCGGCTTTCGGTCCCCGACGGGGAGGTGAAGCTGGTGCGCGAAGTGGGGTTTTGGAAGATCCTGGATCCTGATAAAAACTGATTCCGTAACCAGCCAACAACGCAGCGCTTTTTAGCGGCTCACGTTTGGATCCAAAGCTGCCGAACTTGACTAATAGGAAGAGATATTGCAGGCATTTAGCTAGAGGTTCTCGTCGCCGTGCTCGAACCTTGGATCATTGAACAGATCCGTCGTCGCGAGGAAGAGGAGCGGCGGCGCCATGAGCGACCGCGGTTGGAGATACCTCTGCGCGACGAGCGCCGCAGGCCCGAGTCCGAAGAGGAGCCGGAGCCCGATGAAGACCGCGACGCCCCCCAGCGTGGCGTCGTCATCATCGACATGTAGCGGTCCCCGTACTGGACGGCGCCTACGGTCGAGGCTAGACAGGGGGCCATGGAGAAGGAGCAGGTGGGGTTTGTGGGGCGTCGGGCTGAGCTTGCTGCCCTGGACGAGGCGCTCGGGCGGGCGGCTCGGTTCAACGCACCGCAGACGGTCACCGTGGTGGGCGCCGACGGTCTCGGCAAGAGCCGCCTTGCTGACGAGTGGGTCGCCGCGCACGCTGACGAAGAGCTGAGAATCGTGCGGGCCGCCGTCGGGCCGGCGGTGGGCGGAGCCGCCGCCCCGCGCGGCGCGCTGATCGCGCACCTGCTGCGGGTGCGGTTCGGACTCTCGGCGCTGGCGCCGGAGCAGGCGTTGCTCCAGTTCCGGGCGCAGGTGCAGGAGGTGTTCGGGGACCGGCGGATCTCCGAGCTCTCGGCGCTGCTCGGCCGCTTCCTCGGCTTCGACGACCTTCCGGAGAGCCCGCTCGGTAGCGCGCTGGCCGGGCGGCCCGAGCAGGGGGCCGAGCTGGCCCGCGCCGTGTTGGGCCGGTTCTTCGAACAGGACGCCGGCGGCCGCCCGCTGGTGATCATCGGCGAGAACCTCCAGGACGCCGACGACGATTCCTTGGACGAGATCGAGAGCCTGGCGGGCGAGCTCCGCGACGCGCCGATCCTGATCGTCGCCACGGCCCGCCCCGATCTGCTGGTGCGGCGTCCGGGGTGGGGGCGCGGCGGCGGGAACCACACGCGAATCGACCTGCAGCCGCTCAGCCGGATGGAGATCGAGCTGCTGGTGGCCTCGCGCCTCGGTCCGGCGGTGCCGGTCCCGGCGGGCCTGGCTGAGCAGGTGGCGAGCGCGTCGGGCGGCAATCCCTCCTTGGCCGGCGAGGTCCTGCGCGCCTACCGCGAGCACGGGATCCTGGTCGCGGGGGAGGACGGCTGGCGCTTCGACCAGGAGCGGGCGGCGCGCCAGCATCCCACGGCGACGCGCGAGGAGGTGGCGCACGCGCGCATCACCGTGCTGACTCCGGCCGAGCGCGACGTGCTGGCGCGGGCGGCGATCTTCGGCGATCAGTTCTGGACCGGCGGCGTGGTGGCGCTGGGCCGGCTCGCGGCCTCGCCGCCCGACGAGGCGGCGGTTTTCGCGCCCGATCCCACCATCACGGAGATCGTGCAGATCCTGGAGAGCCTGCGCGAGCGCGGCTTCGTCCAGCGGGTGGGGAAGTCGTCGATCCCCGAGGAGACCGCCTGGACGTTCTGCCAGACGCTGGAGCGGCGCCTCCTCGAGGCCGATGCCGCCTCGGAGCTGACGCGGCGGCGCAAAGTCTTCGCGGCGCAATGGCTGGAGAGCCGGGGCGGCGAGGGGCGGGAACAGCGGCTCGAGTCGCTGGCGCGGCTCTACGAAGAGGCGGGCGACGCGCAACGCGCGGCCTACTGCTACGTGACGGCGGCCGGGTTGGCGCGCGATCACCTGCTGCTCGATCGGGCGCACGCGCTCTACCTGGCCGGGATCCGCCACCTCGAGCTCGACGACGCGGTGGCCAAGATGGACGCGCTCTACGCGGCGGGCGACGTGGCGGCGCGCCTCGGCCGCACGCGCGAGTCGGTCGGGCTGTTCCAAGAGATGCTGCGCCTCGCCTGGCGGCTCGATCTGCCGGCCAAGGGTGGAGCGGCGCACGGTCGGATCGGCCGCCTCCTCAGCACGTTGGGAGAGAACGCGCGGGCTCTCTCCCACCTCGAGCTCGCGCAGAAGCTGTTCGAGGTCGCCGGGGACTGGCCCGGCGTGGCGGCGGCGCTCGACGACGTGGGACGTATCCACTTCCTCATGGGGGCGCCGGAGCGGTCGCTCGAGCGGCATCGCTCGGCGCTGACCGTGCGCGAGCAGCTGGGCGACGACCGTGGGCGCTCGCTGACGTTGTCGCGCCTCGGGCAGGTGCTGCGGGCGACCGGCGCGCTGTCGGCGGCCGGTGAGCACTACCGGGCAGCGCTCGACCTGCGGCGGCGGATCTCGAACCTGCCCGGGGTGATCGCCTCGCTGCTCGATCTCGGGGCGCTGGAGCGCGATCTCGGGCGGCGGCCGGAGGCGCTGTCGCTGCTCGGAGAGGGGCGCGAGCTGGCGCGC
>DATAVR010000190.1:0-56890 GCA_036267635.1 Polyangia bacterium
ATTGAACGTGAGCTCGCGACGTCGGGGCTTCCGTCGGTGATCCTTCGACCCGGGATGTTCGCGGCGAACACGGTCGCCTGGTGGGCGCCTCAGATTCGCGCGGGCGACGAGGTCCGATGGCCGTACGGCGCGGTCGAGACGGCGCCGATCGACGAGCGCGACATCGCCGCCGTGGCGGTGCGCGCGCTCTCCGGCGCATCGCTCGCCGGCGGAGACTTCGTCCTCACCGGCCCGGAGGCCCTGAGTCACGCGCGGCAGGTTGCGGTCATCGGCGAGGGGCGCGAGACGGCCGGCAGCTGGCCTCCGTCGGCCGTCGAGATGTTACTCGCCGCCTGGGGGGCGGCGGTCGGGCATTCCGCGTACGTGACCACGACGGTGGCGGACCTCACCGGCGCGCCCACCCGCTCCTTCCACGACTGGGTCGCGGAGCACGCCGACAGCTTTCGGGTCGCGGGCGGGCACAGTGATGCTGACGATGCGCCGCGACGAGCGAGTCCATGAGACGGGCGGCCGGCTGAGCGGGAGGAGCCGATAGATGGCGTGTGGCGGAGGCGCTGCCCAAGCTGACGTAACGGCGTGCTATCCTTGGCCTATGCAGCCGGCGAAGACGACGGTCAGGGCCCTTCTGGAGAAGCTTCCGGACGATTGCAGCCTGGAGGATGTGGTCTATCACCTCTACGTCATCCAGAAGATCGAGGCTGGGCTGGCCGACGCGGAAGCGGGCAAGCTGATCCCGCATGAGCAGGTCGCCGAGGAGCTTCGCCGCAAGTGGGTGACGGGCGCCGCGTAGTCTTCTGGACTCGTTCGGCGCGCGACTCGCTCGACGAGATTCTGGCCTTCATCGCAATCGACTCACCAGCGGCCGCCGCAAAGATTGCCGATGTCGTGCTGGGGGCGGCCGAGTCACTCTCGTTGTTCGCCGAGCGGGGTCGCGTCGTTCCAGAGACGGACGCAACCGCGATCCGCGAGATCTTCGTTTACCGATATCGGTTGATGTACGAGGTGTTCGGTGCCGAAGTTCGCATTCTGACCGTTCTCCACGGCGCCATGGACTTCGAGGGCTGGTTGCGCCGGCAACGGTGAGGGACTGCCGAAGGGCGCACATCGACGGGCGCGACATTCCAGAGTCGACGGCGCCAGGGCGGCGAACATGGTCGCCTGGTGGGCGCCTCTGCTTCGCGCGGGCGACGAGGTCCGATGGCCGTACGGCGCGGTCGAGACGGCGCCGATCGACGAGCGCGACATCGCCGCGGTGGAGCGGACCTCGTCTGCCGCATGAATCAACTAAGGCAGCTCGCTCGTCGCGCCACTGTCGCCGTATCCCACCAGCTCCGCTGTGACGGGCCGATCTATCCCCTGACTTCTGACCAGGCCCGAGATCGGTACGGCCGGGTGTGACCATGCGAGCGAGGTGGCGCGCAATGGACCCCACATCGCATCGATCTTTTCCCCTCTGAAACAACCAGCGAAAGCGCCGGCGGGGACAACAATGTCCTCTTGCGATTGCCCATACCAAGAGACGACCAGTACACCGAGTGGGGTTGCAAACAACGACCGCATCAAGGAGCGCAGCGTCGGGCCCATCTCGGTCACGCGGCCAGTCCGATCCCGTATCCGCCCCGCGCGTATCTCGACCGATTGCGGGTTGGCCCGATCACCGATGAAAACGAGCACCTTGGTGACCGTCTTGCCGAAGTAAGTCTCTTCTACGCTCTCGACCCAAAAGGCGTCGCCTTTTGTACCGACGATCTTTGTGGTGATGAACGACGGCTGGCCCTGGCGGACCACCCAATGCTGCGTCCACTGCCCGACCGCGAACGGGCGCGGCTGGAAGACCCTCGGCGCGCTGACCCCCTGCAGACTTGGACCGAGCAGTGCCACCCGACGATCTATGTCGGCTTTGGCGGCCGGATCGATATAAGGGCCGCAACCTGCGAGCGCGGCGATCAGGAACGCCGCACACACCCGCGGCCTGACGTCCGTCCACATCGGCCGACGGTATCACGCTGACATTCCGGTTGACGGCGCCCATCACCCGCGCGGGCTCGTCCGGCCGTCAACGACGGAGTCGTCTGGCCGACCTGGGATCGTAAGAGACGCGTGAAACCGAACGGTTGTGATCCTTCGCCCCGGGATGTTCGCGGCGAACACGGTCGCCTGGTGGGCGCCTCAGATTCGCGCGGGCGACGTGGTCCGATGGCGGTACGGCGCGGTCGAGACGGCGCCGATCGACGAGCGCGACATCGCCGCCGTGGCGGTGCGCGCGCTCTCCGAAGCATCGCTCGCCGGCGCAGACTTCGTTCTCACGGGCCCGGCGGCCCTGAGTCACGCGCGGCAGGTTGCGGTCATCGGCGAGGGGCGCGAGACGGCCGCCAGCTGGCCGCCGCCCGTTGTCGACATGTTGCTCGCCGCGTGGGCCGCGGCGGTCGGGCATCCCGCGTACGTGACCACGGCGGTGGCCGACCTCACCGGCGCGCTCGCCCGCACCTTCCGCGACTGGGTCGCCGAGCACGCCGACAGCTTTCGGAACACGGGAGGGTAGGGCGGCTGAGCGCGATCAGCCGATAGCTGGGCGATGCGACGGGTAGGACCGAAGGCCACTTTCGTGGGTCTTCGCGCGTTATCAGCCAGCGCTCATAGAGTCGGGCCAGGGAAAAAGCCTTGCAGCGCCCCGGGACATTGCTGCGCCAGTCGCGTGCACGCAGGCGACGGCCCGTTCGGACAGGGGCCGGTGGCAATGACACCCACCTTGCCCGTTGCGGCGACCATGGCGCAGCTCGGGGCCGACAGGCAGGTCGCGACGGGGTCTGTGTTCGCCAGTTCGTTGATGCAAGCGCTCAGCAATTCGACGGTGGCGGTGCAATAGGCCGGGACCGAGCAGGGTGACGACGAGATCGGTTGCTGCTGACAGTAGTCGTGGGCGGCCTCACACATGGACAGGAACGAACCGCCATCGGCACCCCCGTCAGCAATCCCGAGGGAGGCCAGATTCGCGGCCTCAATGCCCTCCTCACGGCAGGTCAACTCCCGGGCGAGCCCCGGCTCCAGGTAGGGCGCGGCCGCAAGCTCGTTGCAAAGGTCCAGGTACTGCTCGCTGGTCAGAGCGTCGAGGGTTGTATTGGGAGGCACGCTGGTTTGGAACGGACCGCCCGGGTCAGGGATGGGCGCCAGCGGGGGCGCCGAGGAGCCGCATCCGACGCCGAGAATGAAAACGAACCCGACGACCAGCGGCCCTCGTCTCCAATGCTGTCGCCACACGACCTTCAGGATAGCAGAGACGGCAGAGGTAGCCGACCTTGACCGTGCTCGTCAGAGACGCGTGGGACCGAACGCTCCGGTCTTTCTGTCGTCGCCGCACCAGACGCCGCACCCGTTCTTCCGGCAGCCCAATCCCATGGCGGCGCTCCACGCCAACATCGAACGTCAGCTCGCGACGTCGGGGCTTCCGTCGGTGATCCTTCGGCCCGGGATGTTCGCGGCGAACACGGTCGGCTGGTGGGTGCCTCAGATTCGCGCGGGCGACGTGGTCCGATGGCCGTACGGCGCGGTCGAGACGGCCGGCGGCCCTGAGTCACGCGCGTGGGGGGCGGCGGTCGGGCATCCCGCGTACGTGACCACGACGGTGGCGGACCTCACCGGCGCGCCCGCCCGCTCCTTCCACGACTGGGTCGCGGCGCACGCCGACCTCTTTCGGAATGCGCCCGGGCACCTCGACCTCTGAGCGTCTCGCACGTGACCTGACGGTAGATGAGAATCCGCAGCGCATCGCCACGGCGGTATCGTGATGAGGTCCGCGTCCACGGCTAAGCCATTGACTTAGTATGCCAATGACTTAGCCTTGCGGAGGACCGATTCATTGCCATCGGTCCGATCGTGCGGGGCGTCGTTCTGGTCGTCTACACCGAGCGTGACGACGAAACCGTGCGCATCGTCAGTGCCCGCTGGGCGACAAAGCGGGAGGCGGACCTGTATCGGAACCATGTTCGGGGGAGGGCACCATGACGGAGATTCCTGAGCTGACTGAGGAACAGATGGCGCGTGCCATTCCTGCCCGCGTGCGGAAGCGGCTGATTCTCGGGCAGATTGAATCCGGTGCGGATGTCGCGTCGCTCAGGCGTTTTGTCGGCCTTTCCCAGTCGCAGTTCGCGCAGGCGATGGGTATCAGCGTGCATACGCTGCGGAACTGGGAGCAAGGGCGCAGGCGCCCGGAGGGGCCGGCGATTGGTCTGCTGAGGATCGCGGCACGGCACCCCCGAATGATTCGGGAAAACCTCAGGTCGGCGGCCTGATCCTTCGACAAGTTCTTCGCCGCGCTCGGAGAGGTTCTGGCGGGGGCGCCCACAGGGATAAGGGCGTGAGGTCGACCGCCTGGAGTGGATGCTCCGGGGTCGCGAACGCGGAGGCTTATCGAGAGGCGCATCGACCGCCGGAAGAGGTGCTGATATGAAGATGGCGTATCGAGAACGATGGGAGGCGGAGATCGCCGAGACACGGCGGGTGCTCGCCGGCTTTGCGATGAAGGAGGAGTGTAAGTGGGCCAAGCCCACCTACACGGTCGATGGGAAGAACATCGTCATCTTGCAGGGCTTCAAAGAGTACTTCGCGCTGGGCTTCTTTCAGGGCGCGCTGCTGAAGGACCCCAAGAAGGTGCTGGTGCAGCTCGGTCAGGTGCACGCAGGGCGGGTGATGAAGTTCACCAGCGCGAAGGAGATCAGGGCGCAGGCGCCGACCGTCAAGGCCTACGTGGGCGAGGCCATCGCAGTCGAGAAGGCTGGGCTGCGGATGGAGCGGAAGAAGACCTCGGATTTTCCTGTTCCTGAGGAGCTGACGGCGCGGTTCCGGAGGGACACGCGTTTCGAGCGCGCCTTCGAGGCGTTGACGCCGGGGCGACAGAGGAGCTACCTCTACCACTTTGCCGCGGCCAAGCAGCCGGCGACCCGGGTGGCGCGGATCGAAAAGGCGATGCCGGCGATATTCGAAGGCAGAGGGTTCTTGGAGAGGCGCTAGCCACCTCCGCCACGGGCGCCGCGCGGGCGAGCGGCGCGGGACGGGGAGTCAGGGGGCGGCGCAGGGCAACTCGACGTACACGGTCGGGCATTCCTGAGTGAGGCGTGCGCAGGCCGGCGTCGGCGGCAAGCTGGCTGATTTGGGCGGCGTTGGCAGGACCGCCTCGACGGCAGAGGCCGCACTGCAGCCCTCCGTGCCCGTGCAAAGCGAGATCGGGTCGGCCGCCGCGACCTCGTTGAGGCAGGCGCTCAAGAGCTCCACGGAAGCACTACAACCGGGCGCCGGTAACGGACAGCTGAACAAATCCCCGCCGTTCATCAAAGTCGCGACGCAGCTGTCGTATTCACTTTGGCAAGCGCGTTGGTAGATGGTTCCATTGGCGGCGCCGCCGTCAACCTGGCCGAGCCCCGCATCGGCCGCATTGGCAGTGCCGCTGTCGACCGAACCGGTTCCCGCGTCCACCAGAGAGGCGGCCGCGTAGCCGTTCAGGAGACAGGTCACCTGGGTGGCATAGGCCCTCACTAGAAATGTGCCATCTGCGGCATGGAGATCGTTGCAGAGCTCCAAGGTCTCGTCCGAGGTGAGCGAACCGAGCGTCTTGTTCGCCGAGACGTTGGTGTGAAATGGTCCGCCCGGATCGGGGATCGGTGCCGGCGCAGACGATCCGCACGCCCCACCGGCCAACAGAAGGACCCAGACGGGCAAGGAGAGAGAACGGATCAAATCGCGATCGCGCATGGGGGACCAGCTGTTCGTCACGGGGGAAGAGCTACTTGGACAGCGCCTTCACCGACCCGCCCTCGGTGGTCCAATAAACGTGGGTGGCGTCCTGCGCGATGCCTTCCGGCTTCTCGGCGTCGCAGGAAATGGTGACGGCCGTTCCGCCCGTGACGGGCGCGCGCATCACCGCGAACCCGAAGTTGTTCGCCCAGTAGACGTTCTTCCCGTCGGATACGATGCCGGGCACTCCGTTGAACGCCGAGGCGAAGGTTGCCACCGTGGCGGCTGCTCCGCCCGGGAGGGGAATGCTCAACACGGCGTCGACACCCGCGCCTGGGTTGGCGGGCACATAGACGCCGGTCGCGTCGACGGAGATCGGTTGAGTGGTGCCGAGAAAATCCCCCGGAGCGACCAGCGTCGTCAGCACGGTCGCCGTCGTTCCCGAAAGGGGCATCATGAGGACCTGTTGCATGTTGTTGGTCCAATAGAGGTTCGCCGCATCGGCGGTGGCGTTGACCGCGTTCGTGGCGGAGGGGGTCAGCGTTCTCACGGCGGCGCCGGCCGTCGTGATGACGGTCAGCGTCGAGCCGTTGAAGTAATAAATGTCTCCGCCGGCGACGACGAACTGCTGGAGCGCGACGGCGCTCGGCACGAGAACGGTCGGCGCTCCGCCGTCGACGGCAGCGCTTCCGGCGAGAGGGGCCGACATGAGGATCGTGCCGTTCGGGAAGGTGCTGGCCGCGTCGGTCCAGTAGGCGTTGGTGGCGTCGACCGCGAGATAGCCGGGCATGCGGAGACCGGTCGCCACCGCGACGGGGGTGCCGCCGGTCACGGGGACTTTCATCACGCTTTTCACGGTGCCGGTGTTGGTCCAGTAGACGTTGGCGCCGTCGGACACGATCGACGTGGGCGAAGACTGGCCGGACGCCAGGACCGTCGGGCTCACGGCGCAACCGGCGTCGGCGTTGCCGCCGCCTGCTCCACCACCCGTCGTTCCAGCGGTGCCGCCACCCGCGCCCGCCGTGCCGATCCCAGCTGCTCCTCCCGCACCGGTTTTGTTCCCGGAGTTCCCACAGGGGCGACCAAGGCCAAACCAGCGACAGCCCCGAGGACACCCATCCAGCCCACGCGCCTATTCATTTTCTTCTTCTCTTACACGGAGACCCGCAATCCGACAACTGCGTTCGGCGAGGGTGGCGAGCTCGCCGAGGCCCAACACCAACCAGCCTCTGTACCGGCTCGCCCGCAGATCGGGGCGACGCGGCAGGTATCCCGTTGAAGGCCCCACCCGGGTTGTTCGAAAGGGGATGTCTCTTCATGATCGCTCGAATGTATGGTCCGAGGTCAGCGATCCTCCGACGCTTCCATCCCGACATTCTGCCGTTGCGGCGAAAGAGCCGCCTCTGGCTCGGTCGTTCGACGATGGAACCCTCGCCCCGATCAGACTCGAGGAGACCTCCCACTTTCAGATCACCAAAGGCATCCTCGACAGCCCCGGTCGGTACTGGAAGCATCTGCTGGCCGAGCACGAGCCTGGCTGAGCTGACGGAAACCGCGAGACAATCCCGGCGATGAATCCTTCGATGCTCCCTGATGCCCGGTCGTCGTCTTCATGAAAGCTCGGCTGGTCGTTCACATTCCCGCCGAGGCCGGCCTCGAGCGCGGCGCCCTCGTGAAGCTGGAGGCCGCGATCGTTCGCGTGCTGGCGCCGCAGCATTCGGTTCACGGCCGCGATCTGGGCCGCAACCACCTGATCTTGACCATTCACTCCGACGATCCAGAAGCCGCCTGGGAGGCAGCCAAGGGCGTAATCCCTGAGCCAACCCTGTCGACAACGTACGTGTTCCACACGCCGATCGACGGGCCGCAGGGTCAGGGAAGCGAGCATTGGCTCTGGCCGCCACTCGATCGTTGAGGACGGCAGGAGAGAGATCGTGTAGCAACGTTCGCAACACCTGGGGCACGCGCCCCGGAGCTTGGATGTCGCCCGAGTCATCCTTCAGCGAGGTGCACCAGACCATGCGCCCGTCGTGCAGATCGGCGACGCAGGCCGCGTCGATCTGCTTGCCTATCGTGTAACCACCCCCGAGGGCCATCAGGACCTTTCGCCCGGTCGTCTGGCGCGTCTGTTTGAGCGTGACGAACAGTGCAAAGTCGGCGTCGAGAGATTCCCGCACGGCCGAGAGGTCGGCCCGAAAGCCCCAGTCCGCGACCGAGTGGAAACCGTAGTTGCGGATCTGCTCGCGCTGAAGGCCGATCTCCAACGTCGCAAGAGTGCCCCAACGAACGAGCCTCAGGCAGGGGACGCCGCAGGCGACGAGGGCGTCGCGCCCGGCGAAACGGACGCCGTTCGGGTCGAGGATCTCCCGCAGAGCACCCTCGGCCTCGTCGGCCACCGAGGAGGACGGCTGCTCCTCGAAGGAGCGGTGGTCGCTGGCATCCAGCGTGTAGACGATGATTTGCGGCGGCGTGGCCGCCAGGCGCGGGCGTGGTATGGCGTTCGCAGCGACGCGATTCTGCAGCGCCGGGATGCATCCCGCGCCGACCGCCAGGAGTCCCAGCAGGAACGCGACCAACGGCCGGCGAGCGGAGAGGCTGGTCATTTTGACATTGTCGAGAGAGGTGGGCTGGATGTCGAGGGGCTTCGCCGCCGGCCGCCGGGGCGGACGTTCCCACAGAGGTCAGCGCCGCCCTCGCGCGCGCAGCGTCGTACGCCGACCAGCCGCGCCCCGCACCGAACGAGCCGTCCCCGCCTCGCTTCGACCGCGAGCTTCGGCGCCAGCGGTCGGCCGCGCGCGGCCTCACGCAGAAGTGAGCACATACGCGAAGTCCTGGCGTATCATCGCCTGGCGTTGGACAGCGCGGCTCGTGGTGAACGTTTCCGGACTTCTCAGTGGGTCTCTTCTCTAAAATCTTCGGTCGTAAAGAATCCGGCGACAGCGCTGGCGGTGGCGACGTGGTGCCCGTGCACGCGGGGTGGACGTTCATCGAGGCGCTGTTCGCGGACCTTTACCCGGGCCAGACCCCGAAGCACGCGGCGGCTGCGATCGCGCCCCAGCACGATCTCCGACTCGGCCGCGCCTCGGTCGAGGGGACGCATGTGTACGATGCGGGGAACGCCTGGCACTACGTCACGCTGGGCCTGACCGATCTTTACGACCAATCGGACGCCAGCGTCGGGCCGAACGGCATCCGCTGCGAGCTGTCGATGCGGGTCGCCAAGCGCGACTCGGCCGAGCCGCCGCTGTGGCCGGTGGCCTTTCTGGGAAAGATCGCCGCCCACGTCAGCCAGGGCTCGGTCTTGGCGCAGGCGGTGTCGTTCCGGACCGGCCCCATCGCCGGGGCGCCCGCGGATGCCGGGCTGGAGGGCGCGGTGGCGCTGCTCGAGCCGGCGATCGCCCCGCGGCCGGGACCCTTCGGGAAGGTGGGCGTGATTCTCCTCGTCGGCCTCACTGGCCTCCAGCTCGACGAGATCAAACAGGGCGGCAGCGCCAAGCTGATCGCCGAGATCGCGGCAGATCCGGCCAGGCAGCTCACCTGAGAGGCAACCTTCCCGACATGTTGAAGCGCGCGGCGACGATCTGCCTCCTCGCCCTGCTGGCGGGGTGCGATGGGTCGCCGCTGCCGGAGGCGGTCATGGTGGCCGGTGACCTGCGGTCGATGCCCTGGCCGTCAGACCTGCTCTTGGGGAGCGACGGGCACCTGGCGGTCGCGCCGCCGTTCCCGTTTGCGGGCCAGACGGCGCCCGCGGCGCTGCTGGCGCAGGCGCTCTCCGAGCTCGACGGGTTCGGGACGGTGACGGCGGTGTTCTTTCCGGTCAACGCGCCGGTGGTCGTCGACCCGGGCGCCGCGGCGGCGGTCGTCGATCTCGAGGGGAGCGATCCGCCGCGCGCGTTTCCGCTGCTCTACCGCGCGGCGACGCGGCAGCTGGTGGCGGTGGCGCCGCCGGGCACGGTCCTGCGCGAGCACCACCGTTACGGCTGCGTGATCAGCGGCGGCGTCCACGACAGCGCCGGCCGTGCGTTGCGGCCGTCGGCGGCGATGGCCGAGCTGCTGGCCGGCGGTCCGACCGCGCCGATGGCCTATCGGTTGCTGGCCGCGACTGGCGCGACTCCAGAGGCGGCGACGGCGTTCACCACCCAGACGGTCTCCGCGTGGGCGACGAAGGCGCTCGCCGACGTCACGGCGACGCCGCCCGTGGCCACGCCGACCCGCACGTTCCAGCCGGGACCCGATCTCGATGATCTCTTCGGCGGTCCCGTCACCACCACGCTTCCGGGATTGCCGCCGTCGGGCGGCGTGCTGCACACGCACGTCGGGCTGGTGATCGAGGGGACGTTCGCGTCGCCCGACTATCTCTCGGCCACGCCGGGGCAGATGGGGATGTTCGACGACGCCATGACCGTGAAGTCGGTCGACGCCGTCCCGTTCATGCTGATCCTCCCCAAAGGCCCGCCGGCGAGCCCGCCGGTGGCGATCTTCCAGCACGGGATCGACGGCGATCGCTCGACGATGCTGCTGGTGGCCGACGACTACACCGCGCGTGGCTACGCGGTGCTGGGGATCGACGCCCCTTTTCACGGCAGCCGTCAGGTCGGCGCCGTCGACCTGGTCAACAACATCAGCGGCGCGCCGATCCCCGACGGCATCGGAGATCCGGTCGGCCTGCCGGTGGCGACCTTCTTCGACTTCGTGGGGGATGCGTCGCTGGGCATCGCGGCGGTCGACCCGCGGGTCATGCGCGACAACCTGCGGCAGGCGACCGTCGACCTGATGGCGACCGTGCGGCTGGCTGTCTCGGGCGACTGGTCGATGATCCCCGGCGTCGCGCTGGGCGGAGCGGCGCCGATCTACACGGGAGCTTCGTTCGGCGGGATCCTGGGGGCGGGCCTGATGGCGGTCGATCCGCTCGTTCAGGGCGGCGTGCTGGCGAGCGCCGGGGGCGGCCTGTTCGTCGACATGTTCGGAACCTCGGCGACGCTCGGCCCCCTGGTCGTCTCGCTGATCGGCGACAGCTACGACAAGGGGATCACCGTCGACGAGCCCGCCACCGATCCGGTGCGGGCCCAGATGTCGTTGAATCTGATCCAGACCGTCATCGAGCCGGGCGACGGCCTGGCGCTGGCGGGGGCGGCGATGCCGGGCAAGAGCCTGTTCCTGCTGGAGGCCTTCAACGACGAGGTGGTGGCCAACCAGTCGACCGAGGCGCTGGCGGTCGCCTGGGGCGCGAGCCAGGTGACGCTCGCTGGCTCACCGCCGACGCGCGTCGTGCCGCTCCCCGCGGTCGCGCCGCCATTTACAGGCAGCCCGCTGCGCGCGCTGGTTCAGCTCGCCCCTGCTTGCCACACGATGTACACGCTCCAGCAGGACAAGCGCAGCTACGCGGACGGTGGCCCGCCGTTCGTCGCGCTCCCGACGCCCACGGTGGTCGACAACCCGATCGGAACGGCGCACCGGCTGGCGCTCGACTTCATGGACGCCTTCCGGCTGGGCGCTCCGGCGATCGGTCCCTAGATGGACTCCGCCGAAGCGATCGTTCGGGTGATCGAAACGGCGTTCGCCGGGGTCGCGCCCGGGCGGATCACCCTTCACGAGGCCGAGGCGATGGATCTCTATGGAAGCGACGTCGAGCGGCGGGAGGCCCGGAGGCACGATCCCGAAGACGATTGGCGCAACGTGCCCGGCCCGTCGATCGAAGCGTGTCCGTCGGCGCTCTCCTACCTCGATCCGGAGGGCTGGCGTTTCTACTTGCCGGCGTACCTCCGGTTGGGCCTGCGCCATTTCGGACAGCCCCGAAATGCGGCGATCGACCAAGCGATCTATTCGCTCGACGCTCCCGCGCCGGAGCGAGCTCGCACCTTGAATCCGGCGCAGGCCCGGGCCGTCCGGCAGTTCCTCGCCTTCGCCGCCGCGCATGATGACCACTGCGACGCGGCGGTCGCGGGGCGGGCGCTCGACGCCCACTGGGCGTCGGTGCCGTGAAGCGACCCCTGCCGCGTCAGCCGCGCAAGGTGCGATCGAAGAAGGCGAGGGTGCGTTGCCAGGCCAGCTTGGCGGCGGCCGGATCGTAGCGGGGCGTGGTGTCGTTGTTGAACCCGTGCTCGGTGCCGGGATAGCTGAACGCCTCGTACTTCACGTGGGCCGCCTCGAGCGCCGCCTCGTACGGGGGCCAGGTGGCGTTGATGCGGTCGTCGTGGTCGGCGAAGTGCAACATCAGCTGCGCCTTGATCGCCTTGACCTGGTCGAGCGCCGGCGCGCTTCCGTAGAAAGGGACGGCGCCGGCGAGATCGGGCAGCCGGGTGGCGAGAAAGTTGGCGATGCCGCCGCCGTAACAGAAGCCGACCACGCCCAGCTTGCCGTTGCCGCCGGGCAGCGCGCGGGCGAAGGCGGCCGCGGCCACGAAGTCCTCGCGGGTCTTCGATTGGTCCAACTTGGCGAAGAGCGCGCGCGCCTGGTCCTCGTCGCCCGGGTAACCGCCGAGCGGGAAGAGCGCGTCCGGCGCGAAGGCGACGAACCCCTCCAGCGCCAGGCGGCGGGCGATGTCCTCGATGTGCGGGTTCAACCCGCGGTTCTCGTGCGCGACGAGGATCGTCGGGTGCGCGCCCGCCGGCTTTCCCGTCGTCTTGCTGGCAGCCTTGGCGGACGACGCCGGCTGGACCAGGTATCCGCGCGCCTTCCCGTAGCCGTGCGGCGAAGGGAACTCGACCTTCTCCGCTTTCAGACGCGGATCGTTCGGCGGCACCTGCTGGGCCTCGGCGAAGCGCGGGGAGAGCGCCTCCAGAAACCCGGCGGCCGAGAAGCCGCCCACCGCGAACTTGGCGGCGCCCTCCAGGAACCCGCGCCGGTCGATCACGTTGTGAACGTACTGGTCGAAGAGCTTCAACACCTCCGGCGGGAAGTCGCCGGCCTTGGTCAGAGGTTTGTCGTCGGTCATGGGTCCTCCGGGCTGAACAGTTTGACTTTCGGCGCGCCGGTCGTCAAAACCCCTGGATGAAGCTCTACTTCGCCTCGAACGCCTGTTCGCTCTCGCCTCACATCGCGCTGCGCGAGAGCGGGCTCCCCTTCGAGCTGGAGCGCGTCGATCTGCGGACCAAGCGTACGGCGACCGGCCGGGACTTCCTGGCGGTGAATCCCAAGGGCTACGTTCCGGCGCTCGAGCTCGACGACGGGCAGGTGCTCACCGAGGGGGCGGTGATCGTGCAGTGGATCGCGGACCAGCGGCCGGAGAGCGGGCTGATGCCGCCGGCCGGGACGATGGCGCGCTACCGGGCGCAGGAGTGGCTCCACTACATCGCCACCGAGCTGCACAAGGGCCTCGCCCCGCTCTACAGCAAGCTCATGCCCGAGGAGATCAGGACGGCGACGCGGGAAAAACTGACCGCGCGGTTCGGGTTTCTCGCCGCCGCCGTCGAGAGGCAGCCCTACCTGATGGGGACGACCTTCACCGTCGCGGACGGGTACGCTTTCTACACGCTGCGCAGCTGGAAGCGGGTGGTGAGGCCCGAGCTGCCGTGGCCAATGTTGCAGCCGTACTTCGAGCGGATCCTGGCGCGTCCCGCGGTGATCGCCGCGCTGGACGCCGAGCGAGATTCTTGAGCGCGCTCCGGACGGGCGCCGCCGCGCTCAGTCCTTGAGCACGCCCGAGGCGCGCGCCGTGAAGGTGGCGATGTAGTCCATCAGCCCGGGCGACAGGCAGTCGTAGGGCGGCAGGCCCATCTCTTTCAGGCGGTCGCGGATGGCGCTCATCTTCTCGGGCCGCGTCCCCGATTCGATGATCGACGACACGAACGCCGCGAACGTCGGTGGCGACCACCCCTCTTCCTTCGAGAGCTCCGTGTGGATGAAGACCAGGCCGGTGAACGGATGCTGCGGCCGCTCCACCGGCCCCTGCATGTGAACGCCGCAGACGCTGCAGGCCTGTCGGTGGATGAGCGCCGTCGGCGGAACCGCCAACTTCAACTTGTCGCCGTTCTGCGTGACCACCACGTTCTCCCGCGGCGCGACCGCCACCTGCGAGAAGAGGGCGCCCTTCGGTTTCCAGCACTGCGTGCAGCCGCAGACGTGGTTGTGCGCGCTCTGGGTGGTGACCTTCACCTCGACGGGTCGGTCGGTGCAATGACAGCGCAACGTGCCGCCAGCGAAGTCCTTGGCGGCCGGTTTCAATCCCCCGTCGACGGCGGGGTGAATCAGGATCTCGGCCATGACACGCCTCCCTTTGGACCCAGGCGCAAGCCCGAGCGTCCGCCGCCAAGCTTGAGCCCGCGATCGCCGTTCGGCAAGGGGCGATCCGGGTCGCGGTTGCCCTCCCGGCTTGCGGTCCCTCTTATATTTCTTCGGCGAGTCGAGGGCCACGACGGCGGCGGGCACCCCAGACAGCTCGTACGATCACGCGATCGCCATCAAACGTGAAGTAAAGGTGGGCGCCGATGCGCTCCAAGAAGAGCCGCCGCATTCCCGGGACTCGTGGGTAACTCGAGCCGACCCCTGGGAGCGTCGCGATCAAGTCGATAGCGCGATCGAGATCGGCCGCAAAAGCATCTACGTGTTCGCGGTTGGTGACCCACCAGTCCCGCTCGCGAAGGACGTGACGGCGCGCGGTGGCGGTGAACAGAACCTGGCGACGCTTCACGAGGAGCGAAGTTCGCGCAGCATGTCTTCAGCGCTGACGAGCCGGCCAGCTTCCAAATCACCGTCTGACTGACGGAGAGCATCGTGCAAGACAGCGCGATCGGCGTCGTCGAGCCAGTCGCCGGGGTCCAAAGGCAGAAGCTCCAATTCGGTGCCTTCGGGTAGGTCCGTAGGCTCGTCAATCACCAGTCGACCTGCCCGAACGCGCGCCTTGAGCGTCATCGAGCTTAGTCTACTCGGCCCTGGGAGACCGTCCAGCAGGGTCCATCCGGCGCTGGCGCGGCCGTAACCCGTGGCAGTATCGCTGTGTGGAGCCTCAGCATGAATGACGACCTCGCCGGCGTAGAGGAGCAAGGGCGACGCTGCTCTGGCCGGGGTGGGCAGTTCTCCGACAATCCGTTCGTCGAGGGCGGCGACGATCCCTCGTACCTGGCCTGGAACCGCCTGGACGCCGGGGTCCACTGGGCGCTCGCTGGAGCGAAAGGGGAGAGGGCCGCGGGAAACGGTGCGGCGATGCGGAGCGCTCCTCTCGCCTTCCTGCTCGATCCCGCAGACGAGGCAGCGCGGCGGTTGCTGCGAGACCTCTCCCCGATTACGTGCAATTGGCCGCTGCACCTTCGCCGCCGTCGTCGGAGGCGCCATCTCCGCCGGCGGCGACACCGACACCATCGGGTCGGAATGTCCGGGCTGTCGGAGGACCTGTTGGCTCGGCTGCGCGATCGAGCCGAGATCGCTGGCGTCGCCGAAGCGTTCGCGCAGACGACCGCCGCGGTCAGTGCCCGCGCAGGCGCGACTCGATCCGGCGGTCGGGGACCAGCCACATGAGCGCCACGAAGATGTAGAGGCCGAGCGCGATCCAGCAGTTGACGAAGGCCAGCGGGATGGCGACCGCGTAGAGCACCGGAGAGATCTGTCCCTTGGTGTCGTTCCCGACGGCGGCCGCGAGCTCCGATGACGCCCCCTCTTCGGCCAGGATGGAGCGCACCAGGATGTAGTAGGCGATGGCCGAGAGCAGCAGCACGACGCCGTAGATGGCGGTCGGGAACGGACGGAATCCGTTCTCGCCCATCCAGCCGGTCACGAAGGGGATGAGTGACAGCCAGAAGAGCAGGTGCAGGTTCGCCCACAGCACCTTGCCGTTGACCCGCTTGGTCGCGTGCAAGAGGTGGTGGTGGTTGTTCCAGTAGATGCCGAGGAAGACGTAGCTCAGCACGTAGGTGAGGAACACCGGGACGATCGGTCGCAGCGCCGCCCAGTCGGCCCCGTGCGGCACCTTCAGCTCGAGAACCATGATGGTGATCAAGATGGCGATCACCCCGTCGCTGAACGCCTCGAGTCGTCCCGTGCTCATGCCGCCCAATCCACCACATTCTGGAGGCGGACGCACCTCTGCTTCGCGACGGTGAACCTGTGGCAGAATCCCGGCTTCCAGCCTCCTCGTACGCCATACGTGACGGACATCCTCGGCATCTCGGCCTACTACCACGACAGCGCGGCCGCGCTGATCAGAGATGGTGAGATCATCGCCGCCGCGCAAGAAGAGCGCTTCTCGCGCAGGAAGCACGACCACCGCTTCCCCGTCGACGCCGTCGCCTACTGCCTGGCGGAGGGCGGGATCACCGCCGAGGCGATCGACTATGTCTGCTTTTACGACAAGCCGCTGTTGAAGTTCGATCGCCTGCTCGAGACCTACGTCTCGTATGCGCCCAGAGGGTTTCGTTCGTTCCTGAGCGCCATGCCTCAATGGCTGGGGCAGAAGCTGCATCTGCCCCGGGAGATTCGCCGCAACCTTCAGGGTCGCAACCTTCGGGGTCGAGACCGGCCCTACCAGGGGCCGCTGGTGTTTGTCGAGCACCACGAGTCGCATGCGGCTTCGGCATTCTTCCCCTCGCCGTTCGAGGAGGCCGCCATCATCACCGCCGACGGAGTCGGCGAGTGGGAGACGACGACCTGGGGCGTGGGAAAGGGCAACCGGATTGAAATCAAGGAGGGGATCCGGTTCCCGCACAGCCTCGGGCTGCTCTATTCGGCGTTCACCTACTTCGCGGGCTTCAAGGTGAACTCCGGAGAGTACAAGCTGATGGGCCTCGCCCCCTACGGCCGACCGATCTACGCCGACCTGATCCGGGAGAAGCTGATTCAGATTCGGCCGGACGGGTCCTACCGGCTCAATCTCGACTATTTCACCTACCCGCATGGCCTGCGGATGACCGGCGACGAGCTCGGGCGACTCTTCGGCGGTCCGCCTCGGCGCTCCGAGGACCAGATCACCCAGAGGGAGATGGATCTCGCGGCGTCGATCCAGGCCGTGACGGAAGAGGTCATGCTGGCGACCGCCCGCAGCGTCCACCAGAAGACCAAGATGAAGAACCTCTGCCTGGCCGGCGGGGTGGCCTTGAACTGCGTGGCCAACGGGCGGCTCCTGCGGGAGGGCCCGTTCGAAAAGATCTGGATCCAACCTGCGGCGGGGGACGCCGGGGGAGCGCTCGGCGGCGCGCTCTTCGTGTGGCACCAGCTGCTCGGCAAGCCACGGCCTGTCGACGGCAAAGGTGATGCCCAGAAGGGCTCGCTGCTCGGGCCTCGCTTCAGCGGCGAAACGATCGAATCGTTTCTGACAGGCAGCAAGGCCTCCTTCAGGCGCCCGGCAACGGAGGCCGACCTCCTCGACCAGGTCGCGGATCTGCTGAGCGGAGGTCAGATCGTGGGGTGGTTTCAGGGACGAATGGAGTTCGGACCGCGCGCCCTCGGTAGCCGAAGCATCCTCGGCGATGCGCGGAGTCCCACGCTCCAGGCCACCATGAACCTGAAGATCAAGTTTCGAGAATCGTTCCGGCCCTTCGCTCCCTCCATACTTCGTGAGCGGGCGTCGGAGTACTTCGACCTGCGGGCCGACGAGGAGAGCCCGTACATGCTATTGGTGGCGCCGGTCAAAAAAGAGCATCGAACGAAGCTCACCGTCGAGCAGAGGGAGCTGCTCGCCGACTCCGATCTCCGCAAGCGGGTCAACGTGCCCCGCTCGACCATACCGGCCGTCACACACGTCGACTACTCGGCCCGGATCCAGACCGTGGACGAAGAGCGGCACGGTCGATATTACCGGCTGCTCAAGCGCTTTGCCGAAAAGACCGGCTGTCCCGTCATCGTCAACACCAGCTTCAACATCCGGGGCGAACCGATCGTCTGCCGGCCCGAAGAGGCCTTCAACTGTTTCCTGAACACCGACCTGGATGCCCTGGTCCTGGAGGATTTTCTGCTCGTCAAATCCGATCAGCCCTCGGGTCTCTTGCGGGTGGGCGGGGGCAAATACCTCTCGCGGTTCGAACTGGACTAGCTGATGCGTACATTTTCCGATCTCAAGCGACCACCCTCTCCGAGCGACCTGCGTGGCTTCCGGTGGGTGATCTCCCTCGGTGGTCTGGCGGTCGCGCTCTTTCTCGCCTTCGTGAGGCACCGGCGCGGCGCAGCTCTGCCGGTGCTCGGCGGCGGACTGGCGCTGACTCTCCTGTCGCTCGTCCCTGGCCTCGGAAGATGGCTCTTCGCCGGATGGATGGGCTTGGGGTTGATCCTCGGTCGCATCACAAACCCGATCCTTCTTGGTATCGTCTGGCTCATCCTGTTCATCCCTCTCGGCATCGTGTTTCGCCTCCTCGGACGCGACGCCATGAAGCGGACGTTCCCCGCCCGAGAGGCCAGCTTCTGGGAGCCGCACGGTCCAAGCCGAGAAGTCCGCAGATACTTTCAACAGTTCTGAAAGGTCCGACGTACATGGACGAGCAGCGACCCGACGATCCGGCCGACGAGTTCAAGTCCGCAGCGGCGAAGGCGAAACCGTCGTTGCTGAAGGATTTCTTCGGCCTCCTGGCGCAGAACAAGAAATGGTGGCTCTTGCCACTCATCGTCGTTCTCGTCGGACTGGGAGTCCTGGCGATCCTGGGAGGCACCGCCGCGGCGCCGTTCATCTACACGCTGTTTTAAAACGTTCTCTCAAATGAACAGCGCTGACCCGATCACGACGGATCGTCGGTACTGGAGCCCCTGGATCGTCATTTGGCTCCTGCAGTTGATTCCACTCGTGTTTGTCCTGATCGATTTTCCGATCCGTCTCGGTCGGGGAGCCCGCACCGAGTGGACGGCGCTGCTGGCCGATCTGCCGGTGCTGGCGTACGCAGTGTTGGTGGCGAGGCTCGGAGGCACGCTGCGGGGCCGTCGCTGGCTCTACCAGCATGCCGCCCAGGTGATGCTCAGCGTCGGCGCGATGGTCGTGGCGTATCTCCTTGGCGAGTCGGCCGCCACTCTGTTGGCGCTTCACGGAGGGCTGGGACAGCGGACCAAGTCCCTGATTGTCTACGAGGATGCCGGCAAGACGCTCCACTTCGATCCGATTCGCGGAGTGCGCCTCGAACCGACCCCCTCGCGTTACGCGCGGATCACCAACGGGACCCTGGAATACATCGGGCACGCGCGCGGCAACAATGAAGGCTTTCCGGACCGGGACGACTTCTCTCCCCCGAGGTCGGTCCCGGCGAAGCGGCGCCTGGCGGTGTTCGGCGACTCGTTCACCGCGGCCCAGTTCCTGAAAACAAACTGGCCCGATCTCGTCGAGGACCTGACCCGACAAACGGGAGAGCCTCTGGAGCTCCTGAATTTCGCGATCGACGGCGGCGGGCTGGCCAACTGGTGGAGCGTCCTGACCCGAATCGTGCAGGCGGAGAAGTACCAGATCGACGGCGTGGTGTTCGCCGTCTACTCGGGAGATCTGAGGAGAGGGTTTTCGATCACCGAGTATCAGGGGTACACGCACCCCATGTTTGCGCGCGTTCCCAGCTGGGACCCGCGGCGCTTTCCGCTGACGGCCGAGCAGGCCAACAGCTATTACGACCCTTGGGAAGCCACCATCGTGGGAGAGAGAGAATTCGAGGCGTTCGTGAAGGGTGACTGGAGGCCTCGGCCGCCAGTTCCTTTTTTGGCCAGCCTGCTGTGGCAGAAGATCCTGCACCCGGCATTTCGAAGCACCGAGATGAGCCTGCGGGGCGTCGTCGACGTCGAGCGCGAACGGCGGGCGATGATCGAGGACATCCGACGCGTGCTCACGTCGATGAACGTTCCCGCCCTGGTCGTCTACATCCCGGACAAGGGACGTCTGATCAAAAAAGGTGCCCCCGGTGAGATTGACGGCGACACCCGCGATTTCGCCGAATGGCTCGCTGCGGGGTCCGTCAACGGCGGGTTGGCCTTCGACGGACGGACGGCCTCACAGATTCGAGCGGACTGGCTCCCCTACGACGGGCATTGGGGACAGGGCGGATCCGATCGCTTCGCCAGGTTCATGGTCGGGACCCTCACCGAGTGGCATCGTTGACGGCGACCAGCGCCTGGCGCGCGCTCTTTCGCGGTACCGCGACGTAGACCGTGGTGGCGTCGTAGCTCACGGCGAGGGTGCGCCCTTCGGCGACGGCTGAGCGAAACCGGCCGGTCAACCCGCCGGCCGCGCGCACGACGGCGAAGCGGCGTCCGACCGGCAGGGCGATGTTCGTCCGGCCCGCGAGCTGGATCGCCAGCGCGCCGTCGAGCTCGGCGTGTCCGGCCACGCGGAGGAGATCGTTCGATCCGTTGGCCCGGAGCGTGAGCCGCAGCGTCCCCCGGCCCCCCTGACGGTAGTTGCCTCCGACCGCGATGACCCGCGCGCCGCGGGTGGCCGCCAGCGTCGCGTCGTTGGTCACGTTGCCCCTTCCGAGGGCCCGATCGTCCGCGGCGAGCAGGGTGCCGCCGCGGACGTG
Organism: Polyangia bacterium; assembly: GCA_036267635.1. GTDB lineage: Bacteria > Myxococcota_A > Polyangia > Fen-1088 > Fen-1088 > JADGRB01. The sequence continues at coordinate 20,133 of DATAVR010000190.1, forward strand.
CGTGTCGCCGAGGTAGTTGTTGGCGAGCACCGTGACGGCCGCGGGGCCGATCTCAGTCAGCGTCCCCGAGCCGGTGATGTGCGAGAGGGTGATGGCGGTCGACGTGTTGTCGACGACGATCGCGCCGTTGTTGACGATGTTGTCCGTCGCCGCGCCCGTCGACGACTCAGCCGTCAGCAGGCTGCTGTCGCCCGAATAGGTCGCCAGCACTGCAGTCGTCACCGCGCCGTTTGGCTCGGCGGCGGTGGCGGCGCCGACCGTCGCGCCGAGCGCCTGGACCGACCCGCCGTTGCCCAGCTGAAGCGTGGCGCCGGCGCCGATCGTCGTCGTGCCGTTGTAGTTCTGGGGCATGGTGAAGACCGCGTAGTTGCCTGTCGTTGACGCGAGGGTGACGTTTCCGACGCCCACGTCGCCCCCGGCGTGGGGTCCTCCGCCGCCTCCGGTGATGCCGATGTTGCACGTGTATCGGCCGTTGTAATCGAACACCAGCGTGGTGGGGGCGCTGGCCGTGCGCAGATTGATGTAAGCGTTCTTGACGTTCTTGGCGCCGGGGTCTGCGGGCGCGGGCGTCGACGGTAGAAAGAAAACGCTCGTCGTTCCGTCGCCCCACTGCGTGGTGCCACCTTCAAGGTTGATGCCGCGAAAGCTGGAGTTGGAGCCGTTGGCCGCCCTCGGACTCTGCGCGCTGTTGGTGACCACCGCCGTGTTGAGCGACGGATTGTCGAGCGACGGGTTGATCGGATCGCCGCTGTCGCTGTAGCTGTAGACGCCCGCGAAGACGATGAGGCCGTGATCGGTGTTGATGTCGTCGCCGTAGTGCTGCTCGTAGACGATTTGCGGCAGCGTGTATCCGAACGTCGGCGGCGAGTTCATGATCATCGAGCCGTTGCTGTAGATCGCCCTGGCGTTGGGGAGCGAGAAGGTCACGCCCAGATCGCCGACCTGGCCGCCCGTGGCGATCGATAGGATTCCGGAGAACGGATCGTCACCGACCAGATAAAACGTGCCGGTCGTGTACGGACCCGGATTTCCCGGCTGGGTGACAGCGCCGGTTCCGCTCAGAATTCCGAAGTGCTCGGTCGGGCCGCCACCCATGGCCAGCGTCCCGTCGACCTCGATGTTGTCGCTGTTGATGATCGTGGTGCCGGTGTTGGGCAGGTCGCTCTCGATGGTCCCGGAGGTCGACGTCGACGTGCCGAGCTGAAGCGTGGCGCCCGGCTCGACGAAGACAACGGGCGGGTTGGGGCTCTCGATCGTGTAGTAGTTGGCCGTCTTCGCGGCCGACTCGGTCTGCGCGGCCGGCGGCAAAGCAAAGGTGCTGTCGCCCGTCACGACGAGCGTGCCCGGCCCGTTCGGTGCCTCGATCGTCAACGTGCCCGCTCCGGAGATGACGCCGTCGTATTGGGTCGTTGCCGCCGGGAGCAGGACGCAGGCGTCGCCGGTCAACGTGACGTTGGCATTGGCGAGCACCTCGACGGTGATGTCGGCCTTGCACGCGGGAGGGGGAATCTGACTCCCCGCGCCGCCCGAGCCGGTTTGTCCCCCGCTGGCGGCGGAGCCTCCCGCGCCGGACGCGCCGGTTCCCGCGCCGCCCCCGGTCGCGCCGGAGGCGCCCGCCGCGCTCGTGCCGGACCCGCCCCGCCCGCCGGTCACGGCAGCTCCGCCACCCGAGGAGCCGCAGCCGAGCGAACCCCAGAGAGCCAGGAGAGCGATCCGAGGCGCGTGAGAAGCAGTCACGGTTCGTAAAGAGTGCCTCGGTCTGATATCGAACGCGAGGAAGGGCATCTCGTCTGAAATAAGAAACGCTTGCGAGATCGTCGCAACGTCACTCCGTGTCGACGCCCAGCCCGGGCTCGTCGGTCAACCGAATGCGCGCGCCGTCGACTTGCCAGCCGCCGCGGTAGGGATCCTTGGCGAGCAGGAAGGCGGTGTCGAGATCGACCCACTCGACGCCCCCCAGCGCGGCGACGACGTGGGCCATCGCCAGCAGGCCGACGCGCGTCTCGACCATGGCGCCCGCCATCAGGCCGAGGCCGGCGGCGCGCGCGCGGCGGCCGAGCGCCAGCGCGGCGAGAGGGCCGCCCAGCTTGGTCAGCTTCAGATTCACGGCGCCGGCAGCCCGCGCGGCGACCAGGCGGTCCAGATCGGCGGGGCCGCGGAAGGATTCGTCGGCGACCACCGGCACCGACGCGCGCGCGGTGACCTCCGCCATGCCGGCCAGATCGCCGGCGGCGCAGGGCTGCTCGTAGCATTCGATCGTCAGACCGTCGCCGAGGGCAGTGTCGAGCAGCGCCAGCGCCTCGGCGGCCGTGAACCCGGCGTTGGCGTCGAGCCGAAACCGCGCCCCCGGCACGGCCGCCGCCACCGCGCGCAGCGACGCGCAGTCGGCGCGCCAGTCGCGCCCGACCTTGACCTTGAAGCAGGTGAACCCGTCGCGGGCGTGGCGGCTTGCCGCGGCGGCCATCCGCTCGGGGTCGGAGATCGAGAGCGTGATGTCGGTGAAGAGCGCGGGTGCGTCGCTGCCGCCGAGCGCGCGATAGAGCGGCAGATCTTGCAGCCGCGCCGCCGCGTCGAGGATCGCCGTCTCGACGCCGGCGCGGGCCACGCCGCCGCCGGGCAGCCGCGCCGCCAGCAGGCTGTCGAGATCCTCCGTCCGGGCGATCTCGGCGCCGCGGAAGCCGGCGGCGGCGGCCGCGATCAGCTGGAGCAGCTCGGGCTGGTCCTCGCGGGTGACGGGCGGCAGCGCGGCGCTCTCGCCCAACCCGGTCGCCCGCCGCCCGCGGTCGTCCTCCAGCGTGGCGCGCACCAGCGCGGCGCGGGTGGCGTCGAGGCGACCGGAGGCGATGACGAACGGCTCGCGCAGCGGGATCGTCAGCGGCGCGACGGTGATCTCGGCGATCGAAACGCCACGGCCCCAGAGCATGCGCGAATCCTATCGCGACCCGCCGGCGGCCGCCTCTCCGGTCACGGAGCGGTCGGCGGACAGCTCGCTCGCCGGGAGCGGGCGCAGGTGGCCAAGCGCGTACGCGCCGTCCCCGAAGAGCGGCAACACGCCGATCGCGTCGTAGCCGGCGCGCGCGGCCGCCGGAGCGTCGACGTTCCTCACGCGCAGCCCGGGCGCCGCCTCGTCGCGGGGGAGATCGACGTGGCCGAGCGCGCGGCCGTCGCGATACCAGGTCATCCGGTAGGCGTCGTTGTCATCGACAGAGACCTCGATCTGGGCGGCGGTCTCTCGCACGGTCGACGTCAGCCGCAGCTCCGGGCAGTCGGGGGCGCAGTGAAAGACGCAGTTGCCGGGGCGGTCCCAGGCGGTCCCGGGCGCGACCGGGCGCCGGAAATCCTCAGCGCGGCGCAGCTCTTCGCTCGTCGGATCTGCCTCGCGCGCCTCCAGCCGATACGGGGACGCGGGATGACTGACGAGCGCGATCGACGCCACCAGGGCGGTCGCCAGCGCGCCGGCGATCATCAGTCCCGCGATCGTCGGGTGCGGCAGGCGCGCCGGCGGCTCGGCGCTGTTGGTCAGTGACACCCCCGCGAACCGGGCGGCGGCGACGATCACGAAGATCCCGTCGAAGGGGAAGCGGTAGCGCGGCTCGCCGATCGAAATCGCCGCGACCACCATCACCGCTGCCACCAGGGCGACCACGAAGGCCGGCCAAACGGAGCGCTGCTCGGTGCGGAAGGCGACCAGCGCCAGCCGGCGCGTGGAGGCGAGCGCCGGCAGCACGACGAGCAGCAGGAACAGCCACCCCGAGGCGAACAGCGGCGCGCGCGGCCAGGACCCCAGATCGGGCGGCCAAAATTCGACGCGAAACATGTCGACCACGTTCCGGATCGTGTGGAGGACGAACCGCTCCGGGTCCTGCCAGGCCCGCGCGACCACCCAGCGCGCGATGCCGCCGCTGTCCCAGATCGTGTGCGGCACCCGCTCCATTCCGTCGTATCCGTGTTGCAGCAGACCGGGCGGATACCATCCCGTGTTGAGCTGCGGCTGCGCCGGATCGAAGAACTCGAGCCCGGCCGCATCGTCTACCTGGCCGAGCGCCACGTTCATGGCCGCGTTGGCCGAGACGATGCAAAAATTGCCCCGCGCGAGCGTGCTGCACCGATGCGCGAGCGGCGCCAGCGCCATCGCCAGTCCGACGACGCCGCCGGCCAGCAGCCAGCACGAGCGCCGGCGCCCGCGTCGCACCCAGTGGGCCGCCAGGCCGGCGCCGACCAGCAGGGCCACCGGTAGCGCGTTGGGGCGGAAGGCGCTGGCCAGGCCCCAGGTGAGGCCCACGGCCACGCCCACCACGAGACGGATGGTGGTGGCCGCGCGCCACCCGCGCTCGTCGCTGGAGCGATCGATCGTCAGCGCGCCTACCGCCGCCCAGATCGCCACCGACATCGCGAGCTGAAAAAACGTCTCCGAGAGGAAGAACCCGGCGCCGTGAATGAAACCAAAGTGAAGCGACGCCAGCGCCAGGGCGCCGAGTGCGAGGCGGCGGCCACCGATCAGGTACGCCGTGTGGGCCACCACCAGCGGCACCGCCGCCGACAGCAGGAACTGAACGGTCGCCGCCGTGCCCAGCGTCGGATCGCGCGCCATCAGCTGCGCGACCATGGCCGCTGCGCCGGGCGGCCAGATCGTGTCGAAGATGGTCTGATTGGCGGGCGAGCCGAGCAGCCGCGAGGCGAGATCCGTCAGCTCGCGCGCGTCGGTGAGCACGTAGTGCCGCGGGTGGTGCAGGCGCAGGATGTAGAGGTAGCGGACCAGCACGCTGGCCAGCCACAGGCCGACGGCGCCGCCGAGGGCGACTCGTTGCGAGCACCGACCAGCCACCCGCCGTCGAATCGCTTCGAGACGAGTGCGGTACGCGCCCACGCGCCGCAAATCAGCAAGTGGCGTGCCTCACGAAAAGCTGATTCCGTGCGCTCGGCGCGCGGTCACGCGGCGCCGCAGCGCACGAAACGCGACAGCTCGATCATAGTCCCAGCGACATCTGGTGCTGACCGCTGAACGCCGGTACGTTGGTCGCCCGGAGCGGCCGGGTGGAAATCGCCAATCGAATAGAGATCGGAATTGCCCGGTGGTTTCGATCCACGTGTCTGGGGTGCGCGGCGTTCTTGGTTTGTGTCGGGGCGTTCAGCATCGTCCAGCGCGGCGACCTGACGGAGCGAGTGATGGCTTTGCTCGTGCTTGGTGGCTCTGCGGTTGCGTGCGTCTGGGTGGCCATGAGCCGGCAGCGCGACCTGACGTTGGACCACGAGGGGATCCACGGACGCCCGTTTGGCCTCGTGCGCTGGAGCGACGTCGAAGACGCGTTCGTGCGGCGAAATAATTTGAATCGGGTTCTCGCGCTGAAGGTCTGCGAACCGTCGGCCTACCTCGAACGTCTTCCACGGTGGCGCCGCTCTCTTTGGCGCTTGTCCCAGCGTGCCGGCTTCGGCGACCTCTCCTTCGACATCACGGGGATGCGCATCAGCTCCGACGAGCTCGTGCGAATCGTTCGCGCACGGGCCGGGGGCAAGCCGTCGGCATGAGCACCACCTTCGAGGTCTATCCGCGGACGCGCGAGCTGCCGACCTTCGCGGAGCTGCTCGATCGTTCGACGAAGGAGCTTCACGCGTTTCCTCGATTCCGTCGGTGTCAGCGCCCGACCTCGAATCGACGTGCGTCTGCAGCGACGCTCCGACCACGCGCACCAGGCGTTCGCGCTCGGGGATCCCCTGCGATGGGACGCCGAGATGTACGCCTGGTTCACGGTCGGCGACGTCGCCATGATCGCTCGGCGAATGTCAGCGTGTGATCTATCGCACTAACCGAGCGGCGCTCGCTCGAACGGAGCGAGACGGTCGCGCTGCCCTCACGAGCCAGCGACGCGGCCGCGGGACTCAGTTGTCGACGAAGCCCTTGAGCTCTTTGCTGCGCGAGGAGTGCCCCAGCTTGCGGAGGGCCTTGGCCTCGATCTGGCGGATGCGCTCGCGGGTGACGTCGAAGTCGCGCCCTACCTCTTCGAGGGTATGGTCGGACTTTTCGCCGATCCCGAAGCGCATGCGGAGCACCTTCTCTTCGCGCGGCGTCAGCGTCGCCAGGACCTTGCGCGTCTGCTCGGCGAGGTTCATGGAGATGACCGCGTCGGCCGGAGAGACGACGCTCTTGTCCTCGATGAAGTCGCCGAGGTGCGAGTCCTCTTCCTCGCCGACCGGCGTGTCGAGCGAGATCGGCTCCTTGGCCAGCTTCATGATGCCGCGCACCCGGTCGAGCGGCAGCTCCATCTTCTCGGCGATCTCGTCGTGCGTCGGCTCGCGTCCCAGCTCCTGCACCAGGTAGCGGGTGGTGCGCGCCAGCTTGTTCATCGTCTCGATCATGTGGACCGGGATGCGGATGGTGCGGGCCTGATCGGAGATGGCGCGGGTGATCGCCTGGCGGATCCACCAGGTCGCGTAGGTGGAGAACTTGTAGCCGCGCTTGTAGTCGAACTTGTCGACCGCCCGCATGAGGCCGATGTTGCCTTCCTGGATGAGGTCGAGGAACTGCAGTCCGCGGCTGGTGTATTTCTTTCCGATCGACACCACCAGGCGCAGGTTCGCCTCGATCAGCTTGGCCTTGGCCTTTTCGGCCATGCGCTCGCCGTCCTCGATCTCGTTGACGGTCCCGCGCAGCTCGCGCTCGCTCAGGCTGGCCTCTTCCTCGACCCGCTTGATCTTCTTCTGCGCGGCGGCGATGACCCGCGACAGCTCCTCGATCTCCTCGGCGCGGAGGCCGAGCTTTTTGGAGACCGCCCGCTGCCGCAGCGGGGAGGAGCGGATCTCGCGCAGCGTTCGCCGGAGCTCGTCGAGCGACAGCCCCGTCTTGTGCTCGCAGCCGATGATCTCCCGATTGGCCTGATCGAGCCGGGCCACCAGGTCCTTGAGCTTGCGGACGATCTTGTCGATCTGCGTCTTCTTGAGGCGCATCTCCTCGAGGCTCCCCAGGATCTCCTGCTTGAAGCCGCTGATCTGGGTCCGGTATTTCTTCTTGGTCGCCTCGGAGGGCTTGGTGGCCAGCTTTTCGCCGACCTTCTCCTGCTCTTTCCAGAGGCGTCGCACCTTGTCGATCGCCTTGCAGACCCGCTCGACGTGCCACTGTTCGTCGAACTCGACGTCTTCCTCGTCGATGTCCTTGACCACCTCTTTGACGCGAATCCTTTGCCCGCGCAGGTCGTCCCCCAGGCCGAGGATCTCCGCGATCGCCAGCGAGGAGTTCAACACCACCCGCAGCACGCGCCGCTGGCCCTCCTCGATGCGCTTGGAGATCTCGACCTCGCCCTCACGGGTGAGGAGAGCGACCAATCCCATCTTGCGCAGGTACATGCGCACCGGATCGATCGGCGCGGCCGAATCGTCGGCGTCCTCCTCCGCCTCCTCGGCCTCTTTCTTGGCCTCGAGCTCGTCGGCGGCGTCGTCGGCCGGATCCTCGGGATCCCGAACCGCCTCGACCTTCGTGGCCGAATCGACGATTTCGATCCCCTCGCCCGAGAAGGCCGACAGCCAGTCGTCCATCTGTTCGGACGAGACGCCGCCTTCGGGCAGCTGCTGGTGGACCTCGTCGGTCGTCAGAAAGCCCTTGGCCTTGCCGATCTTGATGAGCGCGCGCTTCTTGCGCTCGCTCTCTTTTTGAGCAGGCGAGTCCTTCTTGAGGGGAACACCGTTCTGGGCCGTCCCGTTGCGCGGGCGCCGTGTGATCTCATCCCTGTCGTCAGAGTCATCGCTGCTGTCTTCGTCGTTGTCGAGGATAGTGTCTCCCTCTCCGGAAGGCGGCAGGTCTTAGCCCACAGCGCCCCGGAGTCAAGCCGGAAGGATACTAACATCGTTATCGGTGAGGAGCCGATCGGTTCGTCGTCGGGGCTCGGAAAAACGACTTCGAGGCTCGGCCGGTCCCGCCGGCGCGCCATTTTGGCGTCACCGGGCGGCTATCGCACCGCGACGATCGGCGCCGCCGGGGCCGGATGCGGGAGCAGCTGCGACTCGGCGAAGGCCAGCGTCGTCTTGAGCGACTCGGTCGCCAGATAGCGGGTCGACTCGCCCAGCCGGGTCGGCAGCGCCAGCCCAACGGCGTCGATGCCGGCCTGACGCGCGAGGTAGAGCGACCGCGCCATGTTCACCGTCTGCGTGCAGACGACAGCGTCGGTGACGCCGTAGAACGCCGCGGCGCGGTTCATCGTTTCGCGGGTGCGGGTGCCGCCGCCGTCGGACCAGACGTCGGTGGACGGGACGCCGTGCGCGCGGAGCCAGGTCCGCATGACCGTCGCCTCCGGCGCTCCGGTGTTCTCCTGACCCGAGACGAGGATCGCCTTCACGCGCCCCGCGCGATAAAGGTCGATGGCGGCCTGCAGCCGGTCCCGCAGGATCGGCAAAGGTTGGTCGTGCGAGACGCGCGACCCGGGGACGATGGCGAACGTGCGGGCGGGGACGGCCGCCGCGCTCGCGTAGGCGAACGGGCGCGCGCTGTGCGCGATCCAGGCGTTCGGGCCGATCCAGCCCGCCGCCGTCAGCAGGGCGAGGATCGCGGCAACCTTGAGGCCGACCATTCGCTCTGGAGATCGGGAGACCGGGCGCCGGTCTTGAGGTCGGCCGGGCCGTTAGTTGCCGGGCGGCCGCTTCGCGTGGCCCTTGGGCGGCTCGCCCCAGCGGAGGACCGCCTTGTCGCCGCGGCTGCGGAAGAGAGCGAAGTCGTGCAGCGCCTGGAGCTTGCGCTTGGCGACCGCCAGGGCGCCGCCGCCTCGAACGACGGCAGCGGCGATGGCCGGCCCGAACAGGACGCCGCCGACCGCGACGCCGACCAGGAGCGCCAGCACGAGCAGGCGCAGGAATCCCCCCCGTCGCTGCGCCGCCACGCGCTCATCCATCGGCTGAGCTGCCTGTCGCCTTGAGCGTCGCGCGCCGGACCGATAAAGTAGGACGATGACTTACGCCCCCAAGTATCGCTTTGTCATTGCCGCCACTTTCTGGCTCGGCGCAGTTTCGTTGGCCTCCGGCGGCTGCGCCGGGGGATCGAGTTCGCCGGGAACCGGCGGCAGCGGCGGCGCCGGCAGCACCGGCAGCGGTGGCAGCACCGGCAGCGGTGGCAGCGGTGGCAGCGGTGGCAGCGGTGGCAACGGTGGGACGACCGGCAGCGGCGGATCGGGGTCGGGCAACGGGGGCGCCGTGGGTACGGGCGGCGCGAGCAGCGGCAGCGGTGGCAGTGTCTCGACCGGCGGCAGCGGCGGCAGCGTCTCGACCGGCGGCAGCGGCGGGGGCTCGGGAGGCGCGACCGGCAGCGGCGGCGCAACCGGTAGCGGCGGCAGCGTGGGGACCGGCGGCAGCAGCGCCACCGGTGGAACGTCCGGCGGCTCGGGCGGCTCGGGGAGCGGCGGCACCGGCCCGGCGGCCTGCAGCTCGCTTCCGTTCTGCGACGACTTCGAGAGCGATACCGTCGGCGGCGCGCCCAGCTCGACGCTCTGGACGGTGATCAACGGAAACAACGGCGCCAATTCGGCCGCGACGATCGACAGCATGGGCGCGCACGGCTCGGGCAAGTCGGTGAAGATCACCACCTCGAGCCGCTTCTGGCTGCGCAACAGCAGCGTGATCGGCACCCTGGGCAGCGTCGTCCACGCGCGCTTCTACCTGCAGTTCGGAACCACGCTCCCGACGGGGCACAGCGGGATCTTCTCCACCGATCCGTCGAAGCTGGACATGTACACCGATCAGCCGCAGCTGCGGTTCGGCGTGCAGGACTCGGTGTTCCACTGGAACACCAACACCGACGCGGCGAACATCCCCGACGTCAGCCCGCAGGGGGACGCGCTCAGCTTCAAGCCGGCCACCGGCACCTGGTACTGCGTCGAGCTGACGATGGACAGCTCGAACGGGCACCTCAACGTCTCGATCGACGGCAACGACATCCCCGGCCTCGCCGAGGACGGTGTGGCCACCACCAACGTCGACGCCAGCTGGGTGGCGAGCTCGGCCTCGATCGCCATCTACAACAGCTTCGCCGAGTTCAACATCGGCTGGGTCCCCTTCAACGGCGGCTCCGAAACCCTCTGGTTCGACGACGTGGCGCTGTCGCCATACATCATCGGTTGCTACTAGGAGTCTGCTGTCATGAGCGATCACAAAAGGACCATCGTGGCCGTGATGGGCACGTTCATCTTCGCGGCTGCGGCATGCAGCGGCACGCCGGGCGGCGGCGGAGCCGGAGGCAAGACTGGAACCGGCGGGGTCGACGGCGGTCTTTGCAACACCCTCAGCCTCAAGTACGCCGACGCCGTGACCGCCGCGGTCGCCTGCACGCCGGGCGCCCCCGGTCAGTGCCAGGTCTTGGTGTCCCCCTCGCCGACCGCCTGCCCGGGCTCGCAATGTGCTGACTACCAGATCGTGAACGACGGGACCGCGGTCCAATCGGTCCTGCAAGAGTGGCTTGCCGCCTGCGAGCCCTCCCCGGGCAGCTGCACCGACATCGGATGCCGTGAGGGCATTCCCGCCGCCTGCGTTCCCACCAGCCCGGGCGCGACGACGGGGACCTGCGCGGCGCTCGGTTCCGATGCCGGCGTCGGCATCGCGCCGGACGGTGGCCAGAGCTGCAATCAGCTCGCGGCCGACTACGTCGCCGCGGTCGCCGCCGCCAAGTCCTGCACGCCGGGGGCGCCGAAGCAGTGCGCAAGCTACGTCGTGCAAAGGCTCGGCGACAGTGCCAGCTGCCTGCCGGTGACCCTGGTGAACGATCCCTCCGGTTTGAACGCGGTGCTGGGAAAATGGTCCCCGCAGTGTGACTTGACGGGGGGGCTGTTCGAGTGCTCCCCGACCTTCACGGCGACCTGCCTGGCCGACGCCGACGCCGACGCCGGCGCGGCGGGGACCGGTTCTTGTGTCGACGTCCAATGTGGACCGGGTATGAGCCTGCACTCCATCGTCGACGACGCCGGCGTGGAAGGTCCCGCGTTCTGCGCTCCGTCTGCCGACGGCGGGACCGACGGTGGCGGCCACCACCCTGGCTGACTTCCGTGACGCTGACTTCCGTTACTGCGCGCTGCGGCCGGAATAGGCGTCGGCGATCGCTGCCGGGGCTTCGATTGGCAGCAGGTGGCCGGCGCCGGTGACGGTCACGATTGCTCCCGGTCGGTCGGCGCGCGGCACGATCCGATCGTCGGCGCCGTCGACCCAGGTGATCTGGCAGCCGATCGCCGCCACCCGACCGGTGAGATCGGTCGCCCGGACGATCTCGAAGTCGGCGCGCGTGACCTCCCGCGGGGACGCGGCCGTGCCGGCGGCCAGGAAGCCACGACGGAGGGCCGGCTTGGCGTGCGGCGAGAGGGCGTGGTCGGCCAGCCAGGCCGTGGCTCCTTCGGGATCGTCGCGCAGCAGCGCCAGCAGCTCGGGATCGACGGGCATCTTGGGCGCGGCGGCGACGAGGAGCAGCGCGCGGACTTTGTCGGGCCAGGCGAGCGCGGCTTCGAGCGCGACCAGCCCGCCCAGCGAGTGCCCGACCAGCACCGAGGGGCCGAGGCAGAGCGCGCCACAGAGCTCGCCGACAGCGTCGCGGTAGCGTTCGAGCGACAACGCCGCCGGCGCGCCGAGCGCGCTCGGGCCGTGGCCGGGGAGATCGATGGCGATCGCGTGCGAGGTGCGGGCGACGCGGGCCAGCACCATCGACCAGATCGCCGAGCTGGCGCCGGCGCCGTGGATGAAGACCACCGACGGGCGATCCGGCCGGCGTTCGCCCCGTTCGGCGTAGTGGATTCGCCCGGCGTGGGCGAGCGCGACGTAGGGCATCGCGCGCCCGGTCAGCCGCCCGCTTTGAGCTTCTTGACCGCCGCCACCAGCGGCGGGATCGTCTTCTCCCAGGTGTCGACCAAACCGTAGTCGGCGACCTGGAAGATCGGCGCCTCGGGATCTTTGTTGATGGCCACGATGACCTTGGACCCCTTCATGCCGGCCAGGTGCTGGATGGCGCCGGAGATCGCCACCGCGATGTAGAGCTGGGGCGCGACCACCTTGCCCGTTTGGCCCACCTGCAGATCGTTCGGGACCATGCCGGCGTCGCAGGCGGCCCGGCTGGCGCCGAGCGCGCCGCCCAGGAGATCCGTCAGCTCCTCGAGTACCTTGAAGTTGGCCCCTTCGCGCATGCCGCGGCCGCCGGAGACGACCACCTTCGCCTCGCCCAGGTCCGGGCGGGCGCTCTGCGTGGCGTGCAGGCCGACCAATTCGGCGCCGAGCGCGTCGACCGCCGCGACGGCGACGGTTTCGATCGCACCACCGGCGCCGGGCGTCGCCGCCGGGAACGCCGTCTGGCGGACGCTGGCCACGATCACCGGCCCGGCGATGGTCACCTCCTCGATGGCGTTGCCGGCGTAGGCCGGACGCTTGAAACGATTCGCCGCCAGCACCGCGGTGATGTCCGAGGCCATCCCCGCGCCGAGCAGCGCCGCCGCGCGCGGCAAGAGGTCCTTGCCGGTCGACGTGGCGGTGCCGAGCAGCGCCGTCGCGCCGGCCCGCTTGACCGCGTCGGCGAGCTGCGGCGCCCAGGTCTCGGCCAGCGGCCCGGCCAAGGCCGCGCCATCGTAGGCGAGCACGCGCGCCGCGTACCTCGCCGCGTCGGGGGCCGCGGCGCTCACGCCAGCGCCGATCACCACGGCGACGACGTCACCTCCGACCTGCTTGGCCAGCTCGGCGCCGGCGGTCAGCGCCGGCAGCGACGCCGAGCGGATCCCCTTTTCGTCCGACTCGCAGAAGACGACCACGGCGGCCGGCATCAGATCACCTTTGCTTCGTTGTGGAGCTTCGCCACCAGCTCGTCGACGGAGGCGACCTTGGCGCCCGCCTTGCGCACGGGCGGCGCCTCGTACGAGGTCACGGTCATCGCCGGCTTGGCGTCGACGCCCAGCTCGGCCAGCGTGACGTCCTTAATCTCCTTCTTCTTCGCCGCCATGATCCCCTTCAGCGAGGCGTAGCGCTGCGTCTCTTCCCACTCGGCGTCGGGGCCGGCCAGCGCCTCGTTGCGCACCGCCTTCTTGCCGATGATGCGCAGGTCGACGGTGACGACCGCCGGGAGCCGCACGCGCTTCTCCTCGACGCCGGCGTCGACCTCGCGGGTGACCGTGGCGTTCTTGCCGTCGGCCGCGAGCTTGATGCTGGCCAGGAAGGTCGCCTGTGGCCAGCCGAGGAGGCCCGCCAGGATCTGTCCCACCTGGTTCGAGTCGCCGTCGACGGTCTGCTTGCCGAGGACGACCAGGTCGGGCGTCTCCTTGGCGACCACCGCCGCCAGCACGCGCGCCGTGGCCAGCGCGTCCAGCGCCGCGTCGTCGCCGCCCACCAGAATCGCGCGGTCGGCGCCCATCGCCAGAACGCCGCGCAGCTGCTGCCCGACCTCCTTGGGTCCGATGCTGACGGCGACCACCTCGCCCGAGCGCTCGCCGCCTTTGCCCTTCTCGGTCAGCCGCAACGCCGTCTCGACCGCGTACTCGTCGAAGGTGTTGAGCTGCCAGCTCGCTGCCGCGAGGTCCAACTTGCCGCCGCCGATCTTCAGCTTGTGCTCGGGGTTCGGCACCCGTTTGCACGTGACGAGGATTTTCACGATTGGATCCCTCTCGCTAGCGATGGGTGCGAATCGGCCTTAGTGCAAGCCGTCGGCACTCCGGGCGCCGAACCTTAGCCGACGGCGAGACGGAGCGCCTCTTCGAGGCACATCAAGATCTCGTCGTCGATGTCGACCAGGTAGACCGTCGACGGCTTCGGTTGCCGGTGCGCCCGCAGCTCGTCGACCATCGCGCGCGCCGCGTCCGAGGGATCGACGCCGCCGAGACCGGTCCCCATTCCAGGAATGGCGATGAGGTCGATGTTGTTGCGCGCCGCCGCCAGCAGCGCCGCCCGCGTGGCGCGCCGGACGTTCTCGACGCCGATCTTCATCCCCGGCTGTTCCATCGTCGGGGCGTGAATCACCTGCTTGGCGAACAGCGTCCCCGCGTTGGTGACGACCGCGGCTCCCACGGCGATGGGCGCCAGCGACATCGCCTCCTTCTGGATGGCCGGGCCCCCCTTGCGGGAGAGCGCGGCAGACACCCCACCGCCCATAATCCCAAGTGAATTCGCTGGGTTGACGACCGCGTCCACGGCCATGAGGGTGATGTCGGACTTGGCGAGGTGTATCTGCATGGAGAGGCAGGGCGAGGGGCGCGCCTTACCTTAACATTCCACCCGCCCCAATCGCAAAATCGGACTTGTGACTACGCGAACATCAGGTCCAGCTCTTGCTCGACCTTGTGGGTGTCGGAGGCGCGGGCGACCGAGAGCTCCTGGACGATGAGGCCGCGTGCGGTGTCCAGCATCCGGCGCTCGCCGAACGACAGCGGCTTCATCCCCTTCAGCCGATAGAGATCGCGGAAGACCTCGGCCACCTCGAACAGCGAGCCCGACTTGATCTTCTCCATGAACCCGCGGTAGCGCCGGTTCCAGGTCTGCCGATCGATGTGGATCTCCTTGTCGCGCAGGATCTCCATCACCTCGGCGATCTCGTCGCGCCCGGCGATCCGGCGCAGCCCCACCTGATCGGCCTTGTCCGTGGGGACCAAGATGCGCAGCCCGGTGTCGAGGCCCTGCAGAACGTAGAAGCTCTGGATCTTGCCGTGAACTTCTTTCTTATCGATCCCGATCACCTCGGCGACGCCCTGGGACGGGTAGACCGCTTTGTCTCCAATCGCGAATTCGGTTCTCACGACGTGGACCTCCTTTGGGCTGGTGAGTTCGGGATCACTCCACGGGCGCCTCGGCCACACGCAGGTCAGCCGCACCGGTATCAGGCGCTCTTACGTTCACCTACAACGTAACGGGAGCGCCGCAACGGTGTCAAGAGGTGGGAAAAAGCGGTATGTTGCGCCGCGGATGGCCCGCTACGCGTTCGAGGACCCCATGGCGGGCGCGCAACCCCGCTCAGGTGGGGGGTGGAAGCAGCTCTTCTGGTTCGCGGTCGCGTTCACGGGGCTCGGCTTTGCCGGCTACGTGTACCTGATTCCGTACCAAAAAATGGAGCACGCCGTCGGAACACGGCAGGCCGAGCTCGCCAGCGAGCGCGCCGCGGACGAGCAGGCGACGGCCGAGCGCGACAAGCTCAAGACCACGCTCGAGAAGTACACCGGCGTCGACAAAGAAAAGTCCGAGGCCGAATCGAAGCGCAAGACGACCTCCGACGCGCTCGCGCTCGCGCTCAAGACCGGCCTCGAGGAGCTCGGCGCCACGGTCACGGCCGACGGCCCGAAGCTGCTGGTCAGCTTCCCGGTCGGCAAGGTGATCGACACCAACGGGATGGACGTCTCCGAGGCGGGCCAGGCGGCGCTGAAGATCCTGGCCGGCGCCGCCAAGAAGGAGGAGGCCAAGGTGCGGGTGGTCGCGCGCACCTCGTCGGCGCCGCCTCCCAAGGAGCTGCGCAGCCTATTCCACACCGCGGGCGAGATGCGGGCGGTGCGCGCCGCGCGGGTGATGTCGGCGCTGGAGGACGCGGGTCTCGCGCCGGCGCAGCTGGGGATCGTGGGCGAAGCCGACAAGCCGGCGCCGCGGGCGCGCGGCAAGCAAGGCAAGAAGGCCGCCGCGGCGGCGCCGACCGATCACCTCGACCTGCAGGTGGAGCCGGAGTGACCTCGGTCCGAGCGTAGCGACCCACGTCGTGCGACGCGCGGTGGTGGTGGGACTCGTGATGTGCGCCGCGGCGCCGGCCCGCGCGTATGACTTCTCCGTCGACGTCCGCACCATCGGACAGGGCTACCAGGTGCGCGGCTTCGCGCCCGACGGGACCAACGAGCTGTTGTCGCGGCGGCGGCTGACCCAGTACCTGGACCTGAACGTGTTCGACATCGGCCCCGACGACTGGCACGGCGACGAGGGCGGCCGCAACGTCTTCTACGTCGACGCCTCGTTTCAGCTCGACGCCGACTTCGGCGGCTACACGCTGGGCGCGCCGACCGGACCCAACGCCATCCAGGAGCTGAATCAGAACGAGATCGCCATCCTCTACGCGTTTTTGGGCGGGCGGAACGTGGGCGGCCACCTCGACTTCCAGCTGGGGCGGCAGATCCACTTCGACCTGATCGACTTCTACGCCTTCGACGGCGCCGATCTCCTGTACCACGCCACCCACCTGTTCGCGGTCGAGGCCTTTGCGGGGACCGAGGTGCGGGGGACTTTGCCGCTGTCGTCGCCGATCTACGAGCTCGACGGCACCAGCGCCGGCTCGCGCGATCCGGCGACGCGGCCGGCGCAGAATTCGGAGATCGCGCCGCTGGCCGGCGCCGCGCTCTGCGCCGGTTCGCCCGCCGGCCCCTGGTCGGCGCGGCTGTCGTTCCGCGAGATCTGGTCGCCCACCGCCGACCGGCTGCCCGGCGAGCCCGCCAGCGGCGTCAACGAGGAGGTGGTGTCGCTGACGGCGACCGCGAGCTGGGGCAACCGGATCTTCCTCTCGGGCGGGCTGCGCTACAACGTGCTCTTCGACGAGCTCGACGACGAGCAGCTGGCGCTGCGGGTGAAGCTGACGCCGCGGCAGTGGCTGACGCTGGAGCACGACTTCCTGGCGCCGACCTTCGACGGCGATTCGATCTGGAACATCTTTTCGGTCGGCGCCTACCGCGATCTGCGCGCCAGCTACGAGATCGGCCTGCCGGGCGGGGTGAAGGCCTACGCGCGGGCGTTCGCCCGGTTCTTTCTCGACACCGGCGACGAGGTGGCCGCTTTCGGGCCCTACGCCGGCCAGGATGTCGGCGCCGAGGCGCCCGGCGGACGGTTCGCCGGCGGCGGCAGCCTGGGCGCGGCCTGGCGCAACGCGCGCGGCGTGCTGCGCGCCGACGGCTACTGGGACGACGGCTACGGCGGCCGCAAGGTCGGCGTCGACGCGACGACGCGGCTCAAGGTGAAGAACCCGCTCGAGCTCGAGGGGCGGCTGACCGGCTACTACTGGCGGTCCGATCTCGAGCCGACGCCGAACGGCAGCGGGGTCGTGTTCGGGGCGCAGGCTGGCGCGCGGTATCAGATGGGCAAGGGGGTGCGGCTGCACCTCCTCGTCGAGGACAACGTCGGCACCTATTACGAAAGCCAGTTTCGCGGGTTGGCCATGCTGGAGCTCGACACCGCGCTATGACGCGCTGGTTGACACGGCTCGCGACGGGCGCCGTCGTCGTCGCGGCCGCGGCGGCCGGGGTGCTCGCGGCCCTGGCGACCGCCTCGGCCTCGCCGGCGACGACAGAGGCCGCGCCGGTGGCGCCGGTCGTTTCGGCCGGCCCGTCGCCGGCCGGTCCGTCGCCGCTCATCTACCCGGCCGAGACGATCCCCCTCAGGTTCGACCACGCCGCCCACGCGCGCCTCGGCGCGACCTGCGAGGGCTGCCACGTCGCCGCCGCGGGCTCGACGGTCGCGGGCGACAACCTGATCCCGGGCGAGTCCGCCTGCCGCGGCTGTCACAAGATTGACCGCGCACTACCGACCAAGGTCGTGCCCAAGGGGCAGGGCAGCGCCCGCTGCGACGCTTGCCACATCGACACCGCTGGCAGCGGCTGGATGCCGGCGAATGCCGCCTCGCAACCGCCGCGCGTGGCGCTCGCCCGGCCGAACCTCAAGTTCAACCACCGCCTGCACGCGACGCGGGGGATCGGCTGCGAGCTCTGCCACGGCAACGCCGCCGCCGAGGTCATGGTCACCCGCGTCGACCTGCCGATGATGGCGAGCTGCCTCGGCTGCCACGGAGGCGACCACGGAGCCGACCACGGAGCCGACCACGGAGGCGACCACGACGGCAAGCAGGCGACCGCCCGCTGCAGCGCCTGCCACCTGACCCAGCCCGACGGCCGCCTGCAGGTGAACCTGGCCACGCCCGCGACGATCGCCGCCGGCGGCACTGGCCTGCTCGAGCCCTCGGGCTCGCTGCGGGGCTTCGATGCCCACAGTCCGACCTTCCGCCGCGACCACGCGCAGGCCGGCCGCGACGAGAGCTACTGCCTCTCCTGCCATCGCCGCAACGAGTGCGTCGACTGCCACGGCGGGGTGGTGAAGCCGCCCGACATCCACCCCTCCGACTACGTCACGCTGCACGTCCCCGACGCCCGCCGCAACGTCCCCGACTGCTCGTCTTGTCACCGGCTGCAGACCTTTTGCGTCGGCTGCCACCAGCGGGCGGGGGTGGCCTCCGACCCGACCGGCGGCCTGCCGGGCGTCAAAGCCAACAACCCGTTCGGGACCGGCACGGCGGTCAAGCAGTTCCACCCGCCCGGCTGGGCGCGCGACGCGGCGGGGGTCCCGATCGCCACCCCACGCCCCCAGAGCCACTCCGTCCAGGCCAAACGGAACATCCGCACCTGCGTCTCTTGCCACCGCGAGGAGAGCTGCCTCGCCTGTCACTCCACCGATCCGACGCGCGGCCCCAGCTTCTCGCCGCATGGCCCCAGCTTCGGGAGGACCGCCCGCTGCCGGTTTCTGGCGGCCCGCAACCAGCGCGCCTGCTTGAAGTGTCACGCCATCGGCGCGGCTGAGCTGGACTGTGAACCCTGAAAGCGCGCGTAAATACTCGCTGAATTCTTGGTCGCGGCGGCCAACACACTATACTTGAGGTGTGCTCGCGTTGTTGGCTTGCCTGGCGATGCCCGTCGACCAGGTCTCGGAAGTTCCCCCGGACCGTCTGTTCGATCCGGTGACCGCGCGCGGCGAGCACCTCACGCCCGGCGAGCCGCGCGTGCTTTCCAAGAAAGAGGAATGGATGCGCGAAAAGGCGCTGCGTCCCGACGTGCATGTGTCGGACGCTGACCTCGCGCGCTGGTCGACGCCCAGCCGCGCCGCGCGTGCGCGCCGGGTGGCGAGCCGACCCAACGCCCCCGAGAGCGATCCGGAGCTCTGGCCCGGCGAGCGGGTCGAGCCGGTGACGACGCTCTACAACATCTGGACGCACGAGGCGCTGCCGATTCTTCCCGGCGACGGGCACGAGATCGACGGCCGCTTCCGCAACTTCCTGCGCGATCACTTCACCAACCAGGCCGCGCACATGGATGTGCGGCTCATCGACGTTCTCCGGCGGGTGGCGGGAAAATTTTCGGCGCGGCGGATCGAGGTCGTCTCCGGCTACCGCTCGCCGAAGTACAACCTGATGCTGCGCAAGAAGGGGCATCAGGTCGCGCGCCACAGCCAACACATGGAAGGGCACGCCGTCGACTTCCGCGTCCGCGGCGTCGCCACGCGCCAGGTGCTGCACTACGTCCGCTCGCTGCGCATGGGCGGGGTCGGCTTCTACCCGCACTCGCAGTTCGTCCACAGCGACACGGGGCCCATTCGCTACTGGACCGGGTCGTAGCGGCGGTGAGAATCCTGTTCGCCTGCACGCTCATCGCGCTGTCGGCATCAGCGAGCGCGGCGCCCGCCTTGCCCTCCTCGCTGGCGACCACCCGCTTCGCCGGGCCGTTCGCCTCGATGGAGGCGGCCTGTCCCGGTTGCGGCGCGCGCGACGCCATCCGCAAGCCGCCGGCGCCGTGGCTGGAGGTGCGGGTGTTGATGGCGGGGAACCTGGCCCGCCCTCTTTCACCAGGGAACAGCGTGCACCACTACCTGGCAGTACATTTGCGATCCGGCTGGTGGACGCAGGAGATCGGACGCAACGTCGACTTCGAGGGCGCGATCACGACGTCCTCTCCCCGATCGCCCGAAGCGCGCGACGTTCTCCCCAGCGTCGGCGCCGAGCTGACCATCGAGGTCCGGCAGACGACCCAGGTTCCGGGCGAGGACGGCGAGGCTCCGAGCCAAACCGAGAGGCGGACGTTGCACATTTGCGGCGTCGGTCCGAGCGGCGCCCCCTCCTGCACCGCGGTCGAGACCTACCGCTTCGCCGGACAGGCGTCGGGATCGCTCGACACCCCGGTCAGCTTCAACAAGGCTGGTGAGATCGTCGTTGCCGGAAAGATCGAGGGTCTGCCGGCCGTGCCGCGTCGATACCGCGTCGACTTCCCTTAGCGCGTCAGTCTCGTTTCTTCGACTTCGACTTCTCGGCCACGGCGGTCAGCTTGCCATTGCCGATCGCCTTGGGCTCGTAGCCCATGGCGGCATTCTACCGCCGGGCGCGAATCAAATGTTTTGCCGGCGACGCCAGGCAACCGTCACCAGGAGTCATCTCGCTTCGCGCGATTTTATTTGTCGCCGATCAGATCGAAGCCGATGCGGCCGGTCTCGCCGAGGTTGAAGTGTTCGAGCAGGCTGACCCCTCGGCCCTGCGCGCCGGGCACTCGCTCGACGTTGACCTCGATCCGATCGTCTTCGAGCTCCTCGCGCGGCAGCTGCCAATGGCCGCGGCCGACGACCTCGCCGCCCGGGGCGGTCCAGGTCACCTGCCCGTTGGCGAAGAAACGAAGCGCGCCGGTGCGGCTGGCGTAGTCGTCGGGTGGGAAGCACCAGACTGGCTGCCGTGCGAGCGCCTCCTGCAGCCGAACGAGCGCCGCCCGCGCCGCGGCCAGGAGCGCCGGCGGCGGGTTCAGTGGGGGGAGCTTCGGCGTCGTGCCATCCGCCTCCAGGCACTCGAGCGCGAGGGCCTTGGCCGCCCCCATCGCCTGCGCGAGCGCGCGGCCATCGCCGTTCAGGTGCGCGATCTCGCGGCGCATCGTCGCGAAGAGCGCCGGCCCGTCGGAGCAAAATCGGACCGCGTCCCCCTCGTCGTCGAGGGAGAAGCGCGTGCCGTCGTCGAGCAGGTAGACACCGCCCGTCCAGCCGGGGAGCAGCTCGTCGACCGGCCTGACGCGCCCCTGGCGCGCCGCGACGACTTCCAGGATCGCGCCCCAGGTGACGCCGCCGCCCTGGCACTTCCGCGCCTCGAAGACGGCCAACGTGCCCGGGCTGTTCTGTTGGGCCGTCACGTCGAAGCAGGCGATGGGCGCCGGCGCCGACGGGGAGCGTTTCCCGCACGCCACGCCGGCGGAGAGCAGCGCCAGCAGCACAAATGTCCGCCCCACCACCACGCCCGCGATGGTACCAGTGGCGAGGGTGCTAGAGCAGCGCGCGGCCGGCCAGGATCGAGGCGGCGTTGGCGATGGCGGAGGCGCCGAGCGCCCGAGACAACCGGAGGCCGGGCATGACCGTCAGGTAGAACGCCGCTTCGGCGAGCCAGGCCCACGCCTCCGAGAGCGCCAACGCCGTCTGCCCGGTGATTCCCGCGATCCGCGGGAACACGAACCAGACCAACGGGTGGGTCACGAGCTGCGCGAACACCACGATCAGCGCCCGTCGCCGCGCGTCCATCGGGTGGCCGCGCGTCAGGCCGACGACGATTGGCGTCTCGACGGCGACGGTCACGAGAAACGCCAACAACCAGCGGCCAGGCGTCGGCATCGTGCCTAGCGGCGCGCTTTGCGCCGGCGCTCGAAGAGCAACGCCGCCGTCCCGATGAGCAGCAACCCAAGCGCGATCGCGCCGGGGCCGGTTGCGCGCGCGGCGACGTCGCAGCCGCCGCCGGCAGTCGAGGTGGAATCGACCGGCTTGCCGGCGTCGGCCCCCGTCATGCACTTGTAGATCGTCATGCTGGCGTCGCCGCGGCAGAAGAGGCTCTCACACTGGCCACCGCCGGTGCACGCCTTGCCCACGTCGGAGGCGTCGCAGGTCACCAGCGATTGGTAAGCGGCGCAGGTCGGCGCCGGCGAGTCCGCGCGACTCGGGATCGCCCACCCAACGCCGACGAGAATCACCAGCAGGATCAGCGGAGCATGGCGAATGGGCATGGATGGCGTGGATGGCATGATGGACCGAAACAGCAAGCCTGGTGCCAGCTGGCGGGGGGCAGGCGTGGCCTCGATTGGCGGTGGGTGCCGCCCAGGCGTCAGTTTTCCGAGAGCAGCGCGACCCGAATGGCCGGGGCGAGCGTAGGCGCTCAACGAAAGTTGCGGCGGAGGCAGGGGGCCGATCCCCAGCCGTATTTCTGCCACAGGTCGAAGTCGCTGAGATAGGCGAGGTCGGAGGCGGCCAACGTGGGGAGCGATCGTGGCACGCAGTGGGGCCATCGTTCGGCGAACAGATAGAAGGCGATGTCCCAGCGCGCGCGCTCGGGCAGAGCGTCGGCGAACGAGGGCATCGCCGTGCCGGCGCCGCCGTAGGTGATGCGGTTGAAAAGCTCGTAAGGCGTTGCGAGCGTCGCGCTCGGCGTCGGCGGCGGCGGAACCATGTGCGCGGCGGCCGGCGGCAGCGGGCCGTGCGGCGGGCCATGGCAGGGGACGCAGGCGACGGCGTAGGCGGCCGCTCCTCGGCGAAGGTCCGGCACCGCAGGCGGCCGGCGCGTCAGCTGGCCCGACTTGGCGAGGTCGGCCAGCAGTCGGGCGGACGTTCTCGACACTGTCCGCGCCGCTTGGTGCCCGACGAGGCTGGCGCGCAGCTCGCCGAGGGCGGCGGCGAGAGCGCGGGTCTCCTCGGTCGGCGCGCCAAGGGTCCCGCGCGCGCCGTCCAGCACCGCCACCAGCGCCGGGACGGCCGAGAAGTCACCGCCTTCGCTCTGTTCCCCGTATTCGTCGCGGACGAGCTCGAGCGCGAAGGCGATCCGGTCCCAGTCGGGTTTTGCCGTAGGGGGTGGCGGGCGCGAGGTCGTGCAAGCGGCCGGGACCAAGGGCGCCGCGAAAGAGAGCAGCGCCAGCACCAGGGCGCCACGGCAGGTGAGGCTCACCTCTGGTTCTTAAGCACCCGGGAGGCCCCCGGGCACTGGCGCCCTATCGGGGGCGCAGCGCGATCAGCTTGTTGAGCGAGCCGGAGGAGAAGCCGGCCAGATCGAGCGCGACGAAGGTGAAGCCCTGCGCGCGGCCGAGGTCGACGATCGCCTCCCGTACGCCCGGCTCGAGCGCGCGGGCCATCTCGTGAAGATCGATCTCCAGCCGCGCCACCTCGCCGTGGTAGCGGACGCGGAGCTGGCGGAAGCCGAGCGCGCGCAAGCCGTCCTCGAAGGCGTCGACGCGCTGGAGTCGCTCGGGGGTGATCTCGGTGCCGTAGGGGAAGCGCGACGAGAGGCAGGCGAGCTGCGGCTTGTTCCAGGTCGGCAGCCCGAGCTGGCGCGACAGCGCGCGGACGTCGGGCTTGGTGAAACCGGCGTCGACCAGCGGGTGGCGGGCGCCGCGCTCGTCGGCAGCGGCCAGGCCCGGGCGGTGATCGCCGAGATCGTCGAGGTTGGTGCCGAGCAGCACCTCGGTCAGGCCCAGCGCCTCGGCGCGGGGGCGGGCGATCTCCATCAGCTCGGCCTTGCAGTGGTAGCAGCGATTGGTGGGGTTTTGCGCGAAGCCGGGGCGCTCCAGCTCGTGCGAGTCGCAGAGCTCGATCCGCACGCCGATGAGCGCGGCCAGATCGCGCGCCGCCTGCCGCTCGCTCCCGGCCATCGTGACGGAGACGGTGGTGAGCGCCGTGCAACGGTCGCCGAGCACGTCGTGCGCCACCCGCAAGAGCAGCGTCGAATCGACGCCGCCCGAGAAACAGACCAGCGCCGAGCCGTACCCGCCGATCACCTCGCGCAGGCGCGCGTGCTTGTCGGCGAGCGCCGCGGAGACGGCGGATGGCGTTGGAGAGGCGGCCGGTTGCATGGGCGAGCGGTCAATCATAGTGGACGAATCAGACGATCGAAACCCGCTCGCTCGCGGCGACCGCGGCGGCCACCTCGGCCGTCAGATCCAGCTTCGCTTCGGCCTTGGCGGCGTCCTCCACCCGGGCGCGCGTGGCCGGGTGCGCCGGAACGAACAGCGAGCAGCAGTCGTCGAACGGCAGGATCGACGTCTCGTAGGTGCCGATGCGCTGCGCCAGCGCGGTGGTCTCCACCTTGTCGTAGGTGAGCAACGGACGCAGCACGATGCGGCGCGCCGCCTCCTCGATCGTTCCCAGGTTGTCGATCGTCTGACTGGCGACCTGGCCGAGGTTCTCGCCGGTGACCAGCGCCGTCGCGTCGAGCTTGTCGGC
This sequence comes from Polyangia bacterium, assembly GCA_036267635.1. Lineage (GTDB taxonomy): Bacteria > Myxococcota_A > Polyangia > Fen-1088 > Fen-1088 > JADGRB01. Next base: position 44,064 of record DATAVR010000190.1, read on the forward strand.
GACCGCGTCGGCGATGCGCATCATCATGCGCCGGTAGAGGACCACCGCCAGCTCGCCGGGGCCGGCGTCGCGCAGGCGCTTCTGCACCTCTGTGAAGGGTACGACCGTCACCGAGCGGAGCGCCTGCCAGCGCGCCAGCTTTCGCCCCAGGGTGAGCACCTTGTCGCGCGACTTCTCGCCGACGTAGGGGGGCGAATGAAAGTAGACCGCGTCGAGCGCCAGGCCGCGCTTGGCGGCCAGCCAGCCGGCCACCGGCGAGTCGATGCCGCCCGAGAGCAGCAGGAGCGCGCGCCCCGAGGCGCCGACCGGCAGCCCGCCGGGCGAGGCGCGGGTGCCGGCGTAGACGAAGGCGTGGCCGGTGGCGACCTCGACGCCGATCGTGAGCGCCGGCGTGTGGACGTCGACCTTGAGCCCGGTCGCCGCTTGCACGCGCGCGCCGATCCGACGCGAGATCTCCAGCGACGTCACCGGGAAGCGTTTGTCGCCGCGGCGCGATTCGACCTTGAAGGAGACCGGGCGATCGCGCGCGATCGCCGCCTCGGCCGCCTCGACCGCGGCGGCGCCGATCGCCTCCAGCTCCGCATCGGCGGAGACCCGGCGGGCGACGGAGAACGACACCAGGCCGAACACGCGCTCGAGGCGGCCGACGGCGGCGTCGACGTCGGCCGGCTGCACCTTGACCAGCGTCCGCCCGTGCGTGCTGGTCACTTGGGCGTTTGGGAGATCGGCGACGGCGGAGCGGATGTTGTCGCAGAGCACGCGCTCGAAGCGGCGGCGGTTGCCGCTCTTCAAGAAGAGCTCGCCGTAACGGCAGAGGATGACGCCCCCGTCTTGCGTGGCCATGGGCGGGGTCTTTTACCCGTGCGCGGGGCGCTTGGCGAGCGGGAAGGTCCCCGGCCCGGACGCGACCTCGCGGGCCGCGTCACGAAGCGCCGCCACCGCGACGTCGACGTCGGCGGGCGCGGTGTGGCGCGAGAGCGAAAATCGCAAGACGCCGGTCCGATCGTCGATGCCGATCGCCTTCAAAGTCGGGCTCGGGCCGGCGGTGAGGGAGGCGCAAGCGGAGCCGGCCGAGGCCAGCACGCCGCGCGCCTCGAGCGCGTGCAGGAGCGGCTCGGCCGGCAGCCCGGGGAACGCCAGCGAGGCGATGTGCGGCGCGCGCGCCATGCCGGTCACCGTCGGACGCGCGCCGGCGACGGCGCCCAGCGCGGCGATCTCCAGCCGATCGCGCAGCGCCGCGACAGCCGCGTCCGCCCCGCCCTCGAGCGCCCGCCGTGCCAGCCGCGCTGCCAGTCCGAACCCGACCAGCGCGGGGAGATTCTCGCTGCCGCCGCGCCGGCCGCGCTCCTGCCCGCCGCCGACCCAGAGCGGCGCCAGGCGCGCGCCCGGACGCACCCAGAGCGCACCCGCGCCGCGTGGTCCGTGCAGCTTGTGGGCGGAGAGGGCGATGGTGTCGGCGCCGAGCGCGCGCGGGCGCAGCCGCAAGAGCCCGAAGGCCTGGACCGCGTCGACGTGCAGGTGGGGCCGCCGGCGCTCCGGGCCAAGCAGCCGCGCGAGCTCGGCCACCGGCTGGAGGGTGCCGATCTCGTTTTGCACCAGCATGACGGCGACGACCGCGGTGTCGGGGCGGACGGCGGCCGCGACCGTCTCGGCGCGCACCACGCCGTTCGGGTCAGGCGCGATCAGCTCGAGCGTGTAGCCGTCGGCGGCCAGCGCCTCGGCGGCGCGCATGACCGCCGGGTGCTCGAGCGCGCTCACCACGACGTGCCGTCCCCGCGCTGCGCGCGCGGCGCCGAGGACGCCCAGCGCGTCGGCCTCGGTGCCGCCGCTGGTGAAGACGATCTCCTCCGGCTCGGCGTCCAGCGCCGCCGCGACCTCGCCGCGCGCCGTTTCGAGCGCGCGGGCAGCCGCCGCCCCCGCCGCGTGCGCCGACGCCGGATTGGCGAAGTGCGCCCGGGCCGCCTCGGCCATCGCCTCGACCACCTCGTCGGCGGGCCGCGTCGAGGCGGCGTTGTCCAGGTAGATCACGAACCACGACTATAGTCCACGGTTTCAATCCCGGTCCTGGGCTTGGCCGAGGCCGGTTCCTTGAGGTAAAGCAGATGGGTGGATATTGGCGCTCGGGCCAAAAAGATCCTGCACGCCGTGGTCTCCGAATATCTCGCCACCGGCGAGGCGGTCGGATCTCACACCGTCACCCGTCGTTACGGGATGGACGTGTCGGCGGCGACCGTCCGCACGGTCATGGGGGACCTCGAAGAGGTGGGGTTCTTGCGCCACGCCCACACCTCGGGCGGGCGGCTGCCGACGGAGCGGGGCCTGCGCTACTACGTCGACATGTTGCTGCGGGTGCGCAATCTGACCTCGGGCGAGAAGGACGAGATCCGCGAGCGGCTGGCGCCCGCCGGCGGCGACGTCCCCGAGGTGATGCAGCGGACCTCGCGGATGCTGCGCGAGCTCAGCCACCTGACGGTCGTGGTGCAGGCGCCGCGCCCCGACAGCGACGTGGTCCAGCACCTGGAGTTCGTCCAGCTCCGCGACGGGCAGCTCCTGGCGGTCATCGCCGCGGCGAGCGGGCAGATCCAAAATAAGCTGGTGCCGATCGACGTGCCGCTCGCGCCCGGGGATCTCGACCGCATCAACAACTTCCTCAACGGGCTGGTCAGCGGGCTGACGCTGGATCAGGTCCGCGCCAAGCTGCTTGACGAGATCGCCAGCGAGCGCACGGTCCACGACCAGCTGACCGCGCAGGCGCTGCGGTTGGCGCAGGCGGCTGTCCCCTTCGATCCGGCCCCGGACGTGCTGGTCGACGGGCAGTCGAACCTGCTGGCGGGCAAGGCCGACCTCGAACGCGCCAAGCTGCTCCTGCGCACCCTGGAAGAGAAGGACCTCCTCGTGCGCCTGCTCGAGCGGACGCTGAGCGCGCCGGGGATCTGCGTCTTCATCGGCGCGGAGGCGAACCTGGCCGACCTGACCGACGTCTCGGTGGTGGCGGCCCCTTACGTGGCCGACGGCCGGCCGCTCGGTACCATCGGTGTCATCGGGCCGGCGCGGATGAACTATTCGCGGGTGATCCCGCTGGTTGATTTCACGGCCGAGATGATCGGCGAGGCGCTGGGGAAGACCTAGCTTTCCACTGAGACCAGAAAAAGCGAGACCTACGGAGATGAGCGAAGAATCGAACGCGAACGGCAAGGCGAGCGGCAAGATGGACGGAAAGATGGGCGAAAAGATGGATGGCAAGACGAACGGGAGCGACGACCCTGGCGTCGAGGCGGCGCTGCCGCCCGCCACGCCCGAGGATCGCGCGGCCGCGCTGGCGGTCGAGCGCGACGAGATGAAGGACCGCATGCTGCGGGTCGCGGCCGACTTCGAGAACTGGAAGAAGCGGGCCCGCAAGGAGCAGAGCGACGCCGTCAACTCGGCCCGGGAGGCGGTGCTGCGCGACATCCTCGAGGTGGTCGACAACCTCGAGCGTGCCGCGGGCGCGCAGGCCAAGGCGGGCGGCGGTGACGGGGTCATCGACGTCGCGGCGGTCATGAAGGGGGTGACCCTGGTGCTTCGCCTATTCCAGCAGAAGCTGGAACGCTACGAGGTGAAGCCGTTCGAGGTGACGGGCCAGCCGTTCGATCCGCGGGTGCACGAGGCGGTCTCGCGGATCGAGAGCGCCCAGGTGCCGGCCGGCGCCGTCGCGGCCGAGCTGCAGAAGGGTTACCGCGTCGGGGAGCGACTCTTGCGCCCGGCGCTGGTCTCTGTCTCGACCGGACCGAAGGCTCAACCAGAACCGTCCGAGGGCTAGGCTGCCTTCTGACTACTACCTGACGCTGGGGGTCGATCGCGGCGCGACCGAGGTCGAGATCAAGGCGGCCTACCGGCGGCTGGCGCTGCGCTGGCACCCCGACCGCAACCCCGGCGACGCGGCGGCGGAGGACAAGTTCAAGGAACTGTCGATCGCCTATGCGGTGCTCTCCGACGAGGAGAAGCGCGGGCACTATGATCGCTTCGGTGCCGTCGACGGTGTGGGCCCGCTCGGGAGCGCCGACATCGCCTCGGCGACGGAGTTCTTCGACGCGCTCTTCGGCGATCTGTTCGGCCTGGCGCGGCGGCGCAAGACGGCCGGGCGCGACATGCGCTACACGCTGGAGGTCGACTTCGAAGAGGCGGCGCTCGGTTGCGAAAAGACCATCACCTTCGAGCGGCCGGAAGACTGCCGCGCCTGCCTCGGCACCGGCGCCGAAGGGGCCAGCGCTGGGCTCGTCACCTGCAGTCGCTGTGGTGGCGAAGGGATCGTCCGAAAGAAAGCAGGGTTTCTCACCACGCGGCGCGAGTGCATGGGGTGCGGCGGGACCGGCCAGCTGCCACGCGTCCGTTGCGCCGCCTGCGAGGGGGCCGGCCTCATCGATCGCGAACGGAGCTACGCCGTGCGCGTCCCGCCGGGATCGATCGGCGGCTCGACGCAGCGGCTGCCGCGCGAGGGGGCGCCCGGGCGGCGCGGCGGGCCCTCGGGCGATCTGCACGTCCTCGTGCGGGTGCGCCCGCACCCATTCTACGGCCGCGAGTCGTCCCGCGACGGGGAGGTGCTGACCGTCGAGTTGCCGCTGACCTTCGTGGAGGCGACGCTGGGGGCCGAGGTCGACGTCCCGGTGCTCGACGCGCGCGTGCAGATGCGGGTGCCGCCAGGCACGCAGAGCGGCGCCACCTTTCGGATGCGCGGCAAGGGATTCCCGCGCGCGGGCGGCCGCGGTGACGCGCACGTGCGGATCGCCATCGAGACGCCGACCGCGCTCTCCGACGAGGCGCGCGCGCTCTTGACCCGGCTCGGCGGCGCGCTCGAGGGGGCGGAGCTGCCGCGCCGCCGCGCCTTCCGCGCCACCCTCGATCGCGCCGCGGCAGGTGGCGCCGCGGCGACCGAGGCGCCGCCAGAGGCCTCGGCCGCCGACGCGAGCGGCGAGCGATGAGCGCCGCGGTCGGCGCGCTGCCGCCGAGGCCCAAGCGGCTCTTGCTGCACGTCGGTCTCTTCCTGGCGACGTTTCTCACCACCACCGCGGCGGGCGCGATCTACGTGCATGGCCAGAAGGGTGGCGGCTCGGTCCTCGAGGCGATCCTCCCCATCGCCGACGGCCTCTCGTATTCCGTGCCGCTCATGCTGATTCTCCTCGCCCACGAGCTCGGGCACTACCTGGTCGCCCGCTACCACGGGGTGGACGCCTCGCTCCCTTACTTCATTCCGCTTCCGCCGCCCTTTCTCCTGGGGACGATGGGGGCGGTGATCGGCATGCGCGACGTGACCTCCGATCGCAAGAAGCTGATCGACATCGGTGCGGCGGGGCCCCTGGCGGGCCTGCTGGTCGCCATTCCGGTCCTCTGGTACGGGCTCCGGCATTCGCAGGTCGGGCCGCTCGTCCCCAATGGCCTGCAGGAGGGCAACTCGATCCTCTACGCGCTCCTCAAGCATGCGGTGAAGGGAAGCTGGCTGCCGGACGGGAGGCAGGACATCTTCCTGCACCCGACGGCCTGGGCCGGCTGGGCGGGCCTGTTGGTCACCATGCTGAACCTCATTCCCATCGGCCAGCTCGACGGCGGGCATGTGGCGACCGCTTACTTCGGCAACCGCTACAACGAATTCGCCGCTCGCCTGCACCGGCTGTTGCCGTTCGGTGCGCTGGCGGTGGCCCTGTGGGTCTGGCGCCTCGTTCGGTTGGAGTCGGGCGAGCACTGGAATCCCTCGGTCGCCATGTCGATCGCGCTCGGCGGGGCCTTTCCCTGGCTGGTCGTCTATCTGGTTTTGCGCATCGTGCGAGCGTTGTCGGGCGGCGACAACCATCCGCCGGTCGACGATCAGCCGCTTCTACCGAGCCGCCGCCTGCTTTTTTGGATCATGGTGGTCGTCTTCGTGCTGGTCTTCATGCCGGTGCCGATCCGGATGACGCTGGTCGGAGTGGCCCCGCCGACCGTCACCGCCGCCCTTTGACCTCGGCGACACGATGAAGGTCCCGCCTTTCGAGATGCCGCTCGAGGAGATTCGGGCCAGCCTCCAGAAGCTGCGGCGGCCGCTCAGCGTGGCGATCCTGCGCGCGCGCAACCCGTTCAACGTCGGCGCCATCATCCGCGTGGCGCACTCCTTCCTGGTGCGGGAGATCCTGCTGGTCGGCGACGAGCGCTTCTACGAGCGGGGCGCGATGGGGATGGACCGCTACGAGAACATCGTGATGCTGCCGACCGAGGCCGACTTCATCGCGCACGTGCGGGGCGCCGGGCGGCGCCTCCTGGTGTTCGAGAAGGACGCCGCCCGCGTCGATCTGTGGCACGCCGACCTCCCCGACGACTGCGTGATGCTTTTCGGCAGCGAGACCACCGGCGTCTCGCAGGAGATCCTGGATGCGGCCGATCAGATCGTCGGCATCCCGATGTACGGCATCAACCACTCGTTCCCCGTCACCGTGGCCGCCGGCATCGCCATGGCCGAGTGGACCCGGCGCCACTACGCGACGTAGCTCCGCCCATCCCTGGTAAAGGTAGGCGCATGACCGAGCTGGCCGATACGGTGAACGAAGCGGTGGAGCGCTCGCGGGACGAGGACGAAGAGGGCGAGGGCCAAGCCGGTGAGGGTGATGGCGAAGGCGGAGGCAAAAGGACGTCAGGGCCAGGCGGACGGCGCGGGCGCTGGACCCTCAACGCGGTGGTCGCCATCAGCGTCGCCATCACCGCGACCTTCACGGCGCTCTGCAACGTCAAGAAGGGGAACGTGGTCGAGGCGATGGCCCGCGCGCAGGCGAGCGGCATCGACACCTGGGCCTATTACCAGGCCAAGGGGACCAAGCTGAACATCGCCGAGTCGGCGCTGGACAGCCTGCGCACAGGGCGCGAGTCGACGCCCGGGCTGACCAGCGAGGGGCGCGCGTTCATCGATCGCAAGCTCGGCGAATACGCCGACAAGATCCGCCGCTACGAGGTCGAGAAGGAGGAGATCAAGCGGAAGGCGGAGGGGTTCCACGAGCACTACGAGGTCCTCGACGCTCGGCATGATCAGTTCGACATGGCCGAGGCCCTGACCTCGATCGCCATCGCGCTGCTCGGCCTCACCGCCCTGACCCAGAAGAGGCCGCTGCTCTACCTGGCCTGGACGTTCGCGACGCTGGGGATCGTGCTCGGCCTGGCCGGCTTCATCGGCCTCGGGCTGCACCCCGACTTCCTGGCCCGCGCCCTCGGTTCGTCCTAGCGGGCGCGGGGATCAGAAACGCGCTCGACGATCGCCAGCGCCTCGACGTGCGGCGTGTGGGGGAGCATGTCGAACGGGGTGACCGCGCGGGCCTGGTAGCCGCGCCCGGCGAGCAGGGCCAGATCGCGGGCCAGCGTATCCGGATCGCACGAGAGGTAGGCGACGGCGCGCGGCGCGAGGCGGACGACCTCGGTGAGAACAGACGGCGCGCATCCCTTGCGGGGCGGGTTCAGGACGACCAGGTCCGCGTGGTCGATCCCGCCCAGGAGCGCGGCGGCGTCACCGGCGACGAAGCGGCAGTTGGCGATCCCGTTCAACGCCGCGGAGGCCGTCGCGTCGGAGACCGCGCCGCCGTGCGATTCGATGCCGATGACCTCGGCGGCGCTCTGCGCCAGCGACAGCGCGATGCCGCCAACGCCGCAATACACATCGACGATCCGGTCGGATGGACCCACGGCGAGCCCGCGCGCGATCGCGGCATAGGCGAGCGCGGCGACGGCCCGGTTCGCCTGAAAGAACGCGCCTGGCGAAAGCTGCAGGCGCAGGAGGCGGCCGTCGACCTCGATCCGATCCTCGAGCGTCCCGGCGCCGTCGAGGACGCGGTCGCTGTCGCCGGCTTCCGAGAAGAGCACGTTGCCGCGCGTCCGGTTCTGGTGTTCCACCACCCCCAGCGCTTCTGGGCGGGCGGCGCGAAAACGGCGCGCCAGCGCGGCGCCGTCGAGGATCGGACGGGCCACGATCCAGACGGCCAGCACCTCGCCGGCGTGGTTCGAACGGAGGACGACGTGGCGCAGGTCGCCGGTCAACGTTCGTTCGTCGTACGGACGGACCGCCGCCTCGTCGAGGATTGTCCGCAGCGCGCCCGCCGTCTCGTCGAGCGGTGGCTCGGCGATCCGGCAGCCGCCGAGATCGACGACCTCGTGCGATCGGGAGACATAGGCCCCCAGCACCAGCCCGCGGCCCTCCCCGAGCCGCGCGGCGACCAGCTTGGACTTGTTCCGGTATCCGAGCGGCTCGGGCGAGGGGACGCAGGCGTCGATCGTGACGCCGGCCAGGGCGGAGTCGGCGAAGGCGTCGGCGACGCGCCGCCGTTTCCAGGCGAGCTGTGCATCGTAGGCGAGGTGTTGGAGGACGCAACCGCCGCAGGCACCGAACGCGGGGCAGGCCGGCGGCCGCCGCTCGGATGAGGGCGCCTCGATCGAGGCGAGACGCGCCCAGGCCGCGGGGCTCTGGCGCGAGACGTGCTCGACGATGGCCGCGACGCGTTCGCCGGGGAGCGCGCCCGTCACGTGGACGCGCCGGCCGTCGACCTCGCCCAGGCCGGCGCCGTTGTCGTCGAGGTCGGTGCAGGTGATCTCCAGCCGCGCGCCGATGTCCACGGCGGACCTCAACGGACCGGCCGGGCGCCGATGGCCGCCGCCAGCTCGGGGAGCGAGACGTCGTACCGGTAGGCCGTCCCGCGGTGGCCGTCGTCGAACTCCTGGTGCTCGCAGCCGATGCCCAGCGCGCGCAGCCGCTGGACGAAGATCCGCGCGCCCAGATCCAGGTTGTGCTCGTCGCGCGTCCCGGCGTCGACGAACAGCAGCTTCATCCGGCGCAGCGCCTCGGCGTGCGTTGCCACCATCTCGATCGGGTCCCAGGCCTTCCAGCGCTTCCAGACCGCCCAGTCGATCTCCCCGGTCTCGACGTCGAAGGGGAGCGCGACGCCCTCTGGCCGGGCGCTCTCCGGCGAATAGGCCCCCGCCTGGGCCAGCACCATCATGGTCGTGGCGTCGTCGCCGGACTTCTTCTCGGCGGCCTCGAAGTGCGCGACGAATCGCGCGACGCCACCGTGGCGGCGCAAGGTGCGCGCGGCGACCGGAAGATCCTTGAGCGCCGACAGCTCGAAGGCCATGTCGCCGGCGTGGCTGGCGACCGCGGCGAACAGCTCGGGGTGACGCATCGCCAGCACCAGCGCGCCGAAGCCGCCGGACGACTTGCCGCCGATGGCGCGCGCGTCGCGGCTGGCGACGGTGCGGAACCGCGCGTCGATGGCGGGGACGACCTCGTTCACCAGGTGCGTCTCGTAGTTTCCGATCGCCGGCGAGTCGAGGTACTGCGCGCCCCCCCAGCGGGTGAAGCAGTCGGGCGCGACGACGATCGCCTCGCCCATGGCGCCGCTGCCGGCCAGGCGGTCGAGCCGATCGCCCAGCCCCGGCTGCCAGGGGTTCCCTGAAAACAGCATCTCGCCGGTGCCGCCGTAGCCGGCCAGCCAGTAGATCGCCGGATAGCGGCGCGCCGGCTCGCGCGCGTAGGAGGGCGGGAGCCAAATGGCGATCCGGCGCGCGGTCGGATCCCCCAGCGGATTCCCGACGAGCGCACGGCTCTCGACGATTTCGATCACGACCGACATCGCGCGATCAGTGTGGCATAGTCCGCCCGCCATGAGGCGCCTTCGACTCCTTGTCTCGGTGGCCGCGCTGGCCGTTCTCCTCGCCGGGGCCGCTCCCGCGCGGGCCGGCAAGCCGGCCAAGGCCGCGCCGGCGACGGCGTCGTCGGTGGCGGCGCCCAAGCTGGACGTCAAGAGCTGGACGCTGGCGAACGGCCTCCAGGTCCTGTTCCTCGCCGACCACAAAGCCCCGATCGCAACCGTGCAGGTTTTCTATCACGTCGGATCGAAGGACGAGCACGTCGGCATCCGCGGCGTCGCCCACATGTTCGAGCACATGATGTTCAAGGGGTCGACGCACGTGCCGCCCGAGGAGCACGCGCGCCTGCTCAAGGAGGTAGGCGGGCAGGTCAACGCCTTCACCACCGAGGACCTGACCGCTTATCACGACACGGTGCCGCCCTCGTATGTCGGCTTCGCGTTGCAGCTGGAAGCCGAGCGGATGCGGAACCTGAAGCTCTTTCAGGCGACGATCGACTCCGAGCGGAAGGTGGTCGAGGAAGAGAAGCGGCTCCGGGTCGACAACGATCCGGTCGGCAAGGCGATCGAGAAGTTCCGCGCGCTCGCCTACACCAAGCACCCCTACAACTGGACGGCGATCGGCACCATCGAGGATCTGGAGAAGGTCACCCCGGCCGACTGCCAGCGCTTCTATGACACCTTCTATCAGCCCAACAACGCCACATTGATCGTGGTGGGCGATCTGGACGAGCAGGCGGTGAGGAAGCTCATCGACCAGTACTTCGGGCCGATCCCGCGGGCCCCCGACCCGCCGCGCAACACGGCGGTCGAGCCGCCGCAGACGGCGCTCCGCACGGCGACGCTGAAGATCGAAGTGCAGATTCCCATCGTGGTCGGCGGCTACCACGTCCCGCGCGCTGCCGATCCCGACCTGCCGGCGCTGGAGGTGCTGGCGGCCGTGCTCTCGGCCGGCGAGTCGTCGCGGCTGCCCGAGCGCCTGGTCCGCCACGACCACCTGGCCCTCGCCGCCGGCGGCGTGACCGAATCGATGGAAGATCCCGGCCTCTTCATCGTCTACGCGGCCTACCTGCCCAACAAAGACGGCGCGCAGGTGCAGGCGGCGCTCACCGAGGAGATTGCCCGCGTGCGCGACAAACCGGTCGAGGCCGTCGAGCTCGACAAGGCCAAGAACCAGCTGGCGGCGGCGTTCGTGTTCGGTCTGGAGACCGTCGACGGGGTGGCGACGCGCCTCGGTGAATCGCAGTACGTCGAAGGGGACTGGCATCGCTTCATCGAGGGGGCGACGCGCTACCTGGCGGTCACCGCCGCCGACGTGCAGCGGGTGGCGCGCAAGTACCTGATCGACACGAACCTCACGCGCGTCACGCTGGTGCCGGGAGGCAAACAATGAAGCGCGCCTGGGCCTGGATGCTGGCGCTGTCGGCGCTCGGCTGCGCGGCGAGCGCGCCGCCCAGGCCGGCGGCGTCGGCGTCGAGCTCGATCGACGTGCAGTACGAGTCGCTCCCCAAGCCGGCCGCGCCGGCCGCGGCGACCTTCTGGACGGGGCGCAGCGATCTGATCCAGGCACCGCCGCCCCCCAAGCCCGAGGCGCTGGCGCTCCCCAAGATCGATCGCTTCACGCTTCCGAACGGGATGCAGGTCATCGTCGTGGCGCGCAAGGAGCTGCCGGTGGTCAGCTTCGGCCTGGCGGTCGAGGCCGGCGGCTACGACGAGACGCGCGACGACCTCGGCGTCTCGGACTTCGTGGCGGCGATGCTGCGCAAAGGGACCAAGAACGAAACCAAGAACGGGACCAAGACCCGCAGCGCCGACGACATCTCCCGCGCCATCGACTTCGTGGGCGGCTCGCTCGACGCTCAGGCCTCGAACGAGGGGACCACCGTCGCCTGCTCGTCGCTCTCGAAGGACGCTCCGCTCTGTCTCGACCTGCTCTCCGACGTCCTCTTGCACCCCTCGTTCCCCGACAGCGAAATGGGCGACGTGCGGGATCAGATGCTGGCGGCCGTCGCCTCGCGCTACGACAGCCCCAACGACCTGGCCGCCGCCCACTTCGACAACCAGCTCTTCGGCGACAAGCACCCCAACGGTTGGGTGCTGACCGCCGACGACGTCCGCAAGATCGATCGCACGCGGCTGGAGAAGTTCTGGAAGACGTTCTACCACCCGGACCACGCGATCCTGGCGGTGGCCGGCGACGTCGACGTCGGGCGGCTGCGGGCCCAGATCGAAAAGACCTTTCGCGGGTGGGCGCGGGCGAAGGTGCCGCCGCGGCCGGCCTGGACGATCCCGCCCGTCGCCGGGACGCGGATCCTGCTCGTCGATCGTCCCGACCTGACGCAGGCGACGATCATGCTCGGCCATGCCGGGATCAAGCACGCCGATCCGCGCTGGTACGCGGTCACGTTGATGAACTACGTGCTGGGCGGTTCGGACTTCTCGTCGCGCCTCATGACCGAGGTGCGGTCCAAGCGGGGCCTCACCTACGGGATCGGATCGTCGTTCGGGGCATCGCTTTACACCGGCGCCTTTCGCGTCAGCGCGGCGACCAAGAACGAGACGGTGTGGGACGCGCTGCTGGCCTCGGTCAACGAGATCCGGCGGATGCAGGCCGATGGTCCAACCGGCGTCGAGCTGGACAAGGCCAAGGGGTACTACGCCGGCAGCTATCCCTTCAGCCTGCAAACGGCGGCGGGGATCGCGGGCGCGCTGGTGGAGGCCGAGGAGCATGGCCTGGGGGCCGCTTACGTGCGCGACCTGCCGCTGCGGCTGGCGGCCGTCGACGAGGCGCAGGCGAAGGCCGCGGCCAAGGACTTCCTGCACCCCGACACGCTGCTGGTGGTCATCGTCGGCAAGGGGGACGCCATCGAGCCGCAGCTCGCCAAGAGCGGCATTCAGTACCAGCGGATCAACTTCAAGGATCCGATCAACGCGAGCGAGCGCGCCGCCGCGAAGCCCGCACCAGCGAAGCCCGCACCAGCGAAGCCCGCACCAGCAAAGTGATCGCGTGAGCGTCGATGGGCTATGACCAGCGGCGCTCGGCGCGGGGGAGTCAAAGGACCCTTTGAGGGTCCTTTGACTTGATAGACGATAGGGCGAAGGCGCGGCCGAGCGCGGCCAGCGCGTAGCCGGCGAGTACGTCGGCGATGAAGTGCTGCTTGGTGGTCAGCGTCGAGAGCGCCAGCGCGGTCGCCATCACCA
>DATAVR010000191.1:0-13489 GCA_036267635.1 Polyangia bacterium
TGACCCGCCGGACAGTTTTTTGCGACCGGCGCCGGCTCCGCCGCCGGCGGCGGCCTCTGCCAAGCCGCCCGCTGCGCGCGAGCTCGCCAAGATCACCGCCGCCTTCGAGGCGCTGGCCGCGCGGGGGAGCGGCCAGCTCGAGCTGCCGGGCGTGGTCCTCGATCTCGGCAACCTAGGGAAGAAGCTCTGGCCCGAGATCGGTCTCACCAAGGGGGATCTCTTCCGCTACTACCTGGCTGTGTCACCGTATCTGTTGCCGGTGGTGCGCGATCGGCCGCTGGTCATGCGCCGGTTCCCCGACGGAATCGCCGGCTCGGCCTTCTACCAGCAGCGTGCGCCCGATCAGGTTCCGCCCGGCGTTCGCAGCGAGGCGATCCGGGTCGACGACGACGTCCCCGCTCGGCTGGTGGGCGGCGATCTGGCGACGCTGCTGCACATGGTGCAGCTGGCGGCGATCTCCCAGGACCCCTGGTTCTCGCGCGCGCAATCACCGCACGAGATGGACTTCGCCGCCATCGATCTCGATCCGATGGCCGAGGCGCCGTTCGCGCGCGTGCGCGACGTCGCCCGCTGGGTTCGCGACGAGCTCGAAGCGCTCGCCATCCCGGGCTGGCTCAAGACCTCGGGCTCGCGCGGGCTGCACATCTTCCTGCCGCTTCGTCCGGGGACCTCGTACGAGTCGGGGATGCTTTTTTGCCAAATCGTTGCTTCGTTCGTGGTCCACAAGCACCCCGAGGCGGCCACGGTCGAGCGGACCGTCAACAAGCGCGATCCCAAGACCGTCTACATCGATTGCCTGCAGAACATCAGCGGCAAGACGTTGGCCTGCGCCTACAGCGCGCGCGCCAGCGACTATGCGGGCGCCTCGACGCCGCTCGCTTGGGACGAGCTCGATGAGCGGCTCGACCCGCGCGCGTTCACCATCCGGACGCTGCCGGCCCGCCTGGCCGAGGTGGGCGATCTCTGGGCCGGCCTGCGCAAGGCGCGGGGGATCGATCTGGAGGCGGCGCTGGAGCGCGCCCAGGGGCGGCACGGCTAGCGAAACTCCCGATCGCCTTGTGGTAATAGTAGCGGCGTCAAAACCCACGAAGGAGACCCGGTCATGCGTTCGAAAATCTCACTGTCGGTTCTGCTCGCCCTGTCGCTCATCGGTGTCGCCGCCGCCCGCGCGGACGACGACGATCCGGCCAAGGGACACTTCACGCTCGACGAGGCCACGAAGGGGCTGAGCGGTTCCGGTCCACTCACCGCCAAGATCGACACCACGCTCGGCGCGTTCACCTGCGAGCTCTACGACAAGCAGGCGCCCGTCACCGTGGCGAACTTCGTGGGCCTGGCCCGCGGGCTGCGCCCGTGGAAGGACACCAAGAGCGGCAAGTGGGTGAAGAAGCCCTTCTACGACGGTCTCATCTTCCACCGGGTCATCCCCAGCTTCATGATCCAGGGCGGCGATCCGCTGGGGACGGGGACCGGCAACCCAGGGTACCGCTTCGAGGACGAGTTCTCGCCCGATCTCAAGTTCGATAAGCCCGCCCTGCTGGCGATGGCCAACGCCGGCCCGGGGACCAACGGCTCGCAGTTCTTCATCACCGAGGGGACCCCCGAGCATCTCACCGGCCGGCACACCATCTTCGGCCACTGCGATCCGCTGTCGCTGGTCAGCAAGATCACCGGCGTCGAGCGCGGCCCGCGCGACAAGCCGACCACCGACGTCGTGATCAAGAAGGTCACCATCTCGAGAGGCAAGAAGGCAAAGAAGTAGGCGGATGAAACACTTCGTCCTCGACACGAACGTTCTCATTCACGACCCGCGCGCTATTCTGGCGTTCACCGACAACGAAGTCGTCGTTCCGATCTTCGTCATCGAGGAGATCGATCAGTTCAAGAAAGAGGCCTCGGAGCGGGGGCGCAACGCCCGTGAGGTGGCGCGCATGCTGGACGCGCTGCGCGCGGAGGGGGCGCGCCTGTCGGACGGCGCGCCGCTCCCCTCGGGCGGCCGGCTGCGGGTCGCCTCGGCGGCGCGCGCCGTGCCGACCACGCTGCGCGAGAGCCAGATCGCCGATCACCTCATCCTGATGGTCGCGCTCGACGTGCGTGACTACAACAAGGGCGAGCCGACGATCTTCGTCACCAAGGACGTCAACCTCCGGATCCGCGCCGATTCGCTCGGCCTCACCTCGATGGACTTCGAGGGGGAGCGGATCGACATCGACGAGCTCTATTCGGGGATGACGGAGCTGCTCACCACCGCCGCCGACGTCGACACGTTCTACGCGCAGAACACGCTGGCGCTCCCCGACTCGAGCTACAAGGCGAACCAGTACGTGCTGCTGCGCGATCGCGACAACCCCTCGCACAGCGCGCTCGGCCGCTTCGACGCCGCCACCAAGAAGCTGGTCACGCTGCGAAAGCTGCGCGACGGCGTCTGGGGAATCCGCCCGCGCAACAAAGAACAGCACTGCGCGCTCGACCTGCTGCTCTGCGACGACATCAAGCTGGTCACGCTCATCGGCAAGGCCGGCACCGGCAAGACGATGCTGGCGCTGGCCACGGGGCTGCAGAAGGTGGTCGAGGAGCAGGTCTATTCGAAGCTGCTGGTGTCGCGTCCGATCTTCCCGCTCGGACGCGACGTCGGCTATCTCCCGGGCGACATCGAGCAGAAGCTGAATCCCTGGATGCAGCCGATCTACGACAACGTCGAGTTCCTGATGGGCCTGTCGAAGACCGAGCGCAAGAACGGGCGCAGCTACCAGGAGTTGATCGACCTCGGCTACATCGAGATCGAGCCGTTGACCTACATCCGCGGCCGCTCCATTCCCAACCAGTACATCATCGTCGACGAGGCGCAGAACCTGACGCCGCACGAGGTGAAGACGATCATCACCCGCGTCGGCGAGGCGACCAAGGTGGTCCTCACGGGCGATCCGTACCAGATCGACAACCCCTACGTCGACGCCACGTCGAATGGCCTCACCACCGTGGTCGAGAAGTTCAAGGGCGAACCGATGGCCGGTCACGTGACGCTCTCCAAGGGGGAGCGCTCACCGCTCGCCGAGCTCGCCTCGAACGTGCTCTGAGGGTGACGGTGTTACCAAGGTCCCCTGACCCGCCAGATCGCTGGCTACCGGACCCCGATTGGTTCTAAAGTGCGCCCTTCTCTAACGGAGGGTCCATGCGTCGTTTTGGTTTGTTCGTTTCGCTTCTCGTGTCGGTGGCCGTGAGTGCTTGCAGCTCGTCGAGCGGTGGCGGCACCGGTGGAGGCGGTGGCAGCGCGACTGCGGGTGCCGGCGGCACGGCGCAAGGCGGGGCCGGTGGCAAGAGCAGCGGCGGCGCGGGCGCGAGCGGCAGCGCGGGCACGAGCGGCAACGCAGGGACGAGCGGTGGCGGGGCGGGCGGCTCCATAGCCGCCTGCGGCGACGCGACCGGGACCGGATCTGGCGCCACTTGCAGCGCCATCGCGGCCGGTGGCCCGTGCGTGACTTCGACCCTTTCGACCACAGCGACGCCGCTGCCAGTGGGCGGCCCGTTCGCGGCCGGGACGTACAACCTCGTTTCGCAGACATCCTACGGCCCGGCCGATGCCGGGTTCTTCTCGGAGACCCTTCGTCAGACGTACGTCCTCTCGAACGTCACCACGACGTCGTTCACCCTCGATCAGATCGAGGCGTCGGGGACGGCCGTGGCCCGGGCGCACGGGACGGTGGCCGTGTCGGGAATGACCGCGACCTTCACCCCGACCTGTCCGGCCACGGACGGGGGGAGCGACTCCGGCGGGAGCGCCGAGTTCACGGCGACCTCCAGCTCGATCACCCTCTTTCAGTCGAAGAACGGCCTCGTGCAGGTCAGCGTCTACGACAAGGCCTCGTAGCCACCGCCACTCAGGGCGTGGCGGCCGGGGCCGGTGTCGCTGCCGTGCTCTTGCGGTACCGCGCGAGGTAGCTCTCTGTCACGCGGTGCGCGTCCATGCGCAGGGACCGCGCGTACTCCATCACGTAGCCGCGCACGTAGACGGCGGCCGGCATATCGGCGAAGCGCTCCTCCTCGATCGCGCGCAGGTAGCGCTCGCTGATCTTGGTTCGCTGCGAGATGTCGCCCAGCTCGATGCCACGGGTCTGGCGGACCTTGCGCAGGAACTCGCCGGTGATCTCGGCGTCTGGATCGATCGTCGCCTCGGAGCTCTCGATCCGCTCCTCGGCGGCACCGAGCGGCGCGGGTGTCCGCCGGCCCGCGCTCACCGCCGCGCGCACCGCCCGCGCCAGATCGGCCTCCGGCAGCGCCAGATCGTAGAGCCGCCGGCGATCGGGGGCGAACAGCGTGTCGTGCGCGGCGTTGACCCGCGCGTGCAGCTCGCCGAGCTCGTGCTCCTCGTAGAGCCCCGAGATCACCAGCGACCCGGAGGCGTAGATGTCCTTGATCGCGCGGTAAGCGCGCCGCACCTCTTCGTCACTGACGCCGGGCTCGGTTTCGAGGATCTCGTAGTAGGTCTGCTCCTCCTCGAGCCGCAACGGCCCGGTCGGTGGCCGATCGTGCTCGTTCTCCAGCGACAGCAGGCGCCGCCCGAGGCGCTCGATGTTCTTGGAGGCCTTCCCCTCGGGATACTCCGCGACCAGCGAGCGGTGGCGCCGCGCCGCCAGCCAGACCGTCTCGTCGGATTCGACGTGACCGAGGTAGTCGAAGGCGTGCCCGAGCCGCCGTCGCGCCGCGGTGGCGATCCAGTTCCCCAGCTTCAGGTCCTGGACGGTGCGGGTCTGGTTGACCACGAACGTCGGCCGGTAGCGGCGGATCTCCTGTTCGAGCTTCTCCGTCGGTCCGCCCGTCTGGCGCAGGCCACGGTAGAGATCGAGCGCGGCGGGCGGCGGTCCGATCGCGTTGCTCACCAGCCGGTCGAGGCCACGGATGGAGCGCAGCCGGCGGACGAACGCGCTCTTGGCGAAGCGATAGAGCGCGTCGATCGACGCCGGGTCGGGGAGGGTGACCAGCACCGGGACGTCGGCCGCCAGCCACAGATCGATGGTCAAGGTGGCGTCCGCCGGCCCCAGATCGGCGACCACGTAGTCGACGTCCAGGGCGGCGATGGCGGCCAGCGTCCCCTTAGCCGTCTGCTTCGGGCGCGAGGCGCCGAAGGTGGTCCCTTCGCCGCCGATGAGACCCACCCCCGCGATCGGCGTGTCGACGATCAGCTCGTTGAGGCCGGCGGCCTTGCCGCGCAGGAACTCGCCGAATCCCCGCGGCGGCCGCGCGGCGCCGAGCAGCTGGTGCAACGGTCCCCCCGCCGGGTCGGCGTCGATGGCGACTACTTTTTTCGCCGCTTGCGCCAGGTAGACAGCGACGTTGGCGGCCAGGAGCGAGCGCCCGGTCCCGCCGCGCCCCGAGGCGAAGGCGATGAGCCGGACCCGAGAGCGGGGTGCGGGCTTCGTCGCCTCCTCGCCGACCGGCTCGCTCGGCTCGCTCAGCTCGCGCGGCTCGGGGGCCGCCTCGGTCCCTTCGCCGGAAGCGGCGTCGACCTCCTCGATCCCGTCGATGGTGGGAGCCGTCTCCTCGATGTCGACGGTGGGCTCTCCGTCGTCGTCTTCGACCGCCATGCTCTAGTCTTCGAGCTCGACGTTCCAGTACGACGCGTCGGCGAGGCCGAGGAAGGGGAGCCACTCGCGGTAACGGACCCGGCCGCCGTTGGTGCGGAAGGTCGGGGTCCAGCGCGGACGAACCGGCGTCTTCAGCAGCTTGAGCCCCGCCTGGACGGGCGTGCGCGCCCCCTTCGACAGGTTGCAGTCGATGCAGCAGCAGACGACGTTCTCCCAGGTCGTGCGCCCGCCCTGGGCGCGCGGCACGACGTGGTCGAGGTTCAGGTCGGCCCGCGGCAGCTCTTCCCCGCAGTACTGGCAGGTGTTGGCGTCGCGCATGTAGATGTTGTGGCGGGAGAACCGCACCTTGGTCTTGGGGATGCGATCGTAGAGCTGCAGCACGATGACCCGCGGGATCCGGATGGCGCGGTCGACGGTGCGGATCACGTCGCCGTCGTTCACCCCAGCCGACAGCTCCGCCCAGCTGGCGAAGTCGAAGGTCTTGAACTCCGGGTCGACGACGCGGGCGACCCCCAGATAGAGCAGCGAGAACGCACGCCGGACATTGGTGACGTGAATCGGCTGATAGTGCCGATTGAGCACCAGGACCGCAGCGTTCGTCACCCTTCGAACATAGCAGGCCGCGTCGGGTGCGGCAAAATGCGGCTTCATCACCAGGGGAATTCTCGAAGGGTTCCCAACCCTCCGGCTCCGTCCACGCGCCGCGCAACTGCGTTCTGGGCTAAAATTCCCACGCCTTGAGCATTCAACCCGTCTCGGCGCTGGTCGCGGCCATCGTCACCTTCGCGCTCGGTGGCTCGGTCTTGTTGCGCGAGCCGCGGCGCGGCGCGCACGTCCTGTTCGCCACCTTCGCCTTCAACATCGCCATTTACTGCGCGCTGTCGTTCGTCGCCAAGCGGTTCGAATCGTCGCTCTGGGACTGGGCGTCGTTGCTGGCGGCGGTCTCCCTGCCGGCCACCGCGCAGCGTTTCTTCCGGGCGTTTCTCGGCGACGAGGCGGGACCGCCGCCACTCAGCCGCTCGACCGTGTTCGGCGCGGCGGTCTTCTACAGCATCTTGCTGTTTTCGCGCTTCATCGAGCCGGTGCACACGACGACGGCGTTCCACGTCGCCTTCATGGCCTACGTGTTCGCCGGCCTCTACCTGTCGGTCTTTTACCTCTACCGCCGCTACCGGGCGACGCCGTCGCGGGTGGAGAAGAAACGGCTGCTCTATCTGCTGGTCGGCGGCTTCGCCACCGTTACCGCCTCGGTCGCCGAGGCGCTGCCGCACGGGCCGAGCTTCGGCAACATCTTCATCATCGTCTACCTCTACTTCCTGTCGCAGAATCTCGTCCGCTACCGGCTGCTCGATCTCAACGAGCTGCTCGGCCGGATGGTGGTGCTGGGGACACTGGTCTTCATCCTGGCCTTCATCTACGGGATGATGGTTCGCTGGGTCGGCACGGACGAGCCGGGCCTCTTCTTCTTCAACACGCTGCTCGCCTCAGCGACAATCGTGATCCTGATCGAGCCGCTGCGCACCCGGGTCGAGGGGGGGATCAGCCGCTGGATGTTCCAGGAGAAGTTCGAGCTGTCGCGGCGGATCGAAGCCTTGCGCAGCGAGCTGGCCAACGTGATCGACATGCGCGTCCTCGTGCCACGCGTGCTGGGCGCGCTCGAGGATTCGCGCCGCATCACCCACGCCTCGGTCTACCTGGCCGACCCCGACGGCTCGGGCTACGACCTGACCGGGCACGTCGGCCCCAAGCCCGAGGGACGCTTCGACGCCATCGCCCACCGCGCCTTCTTCGAGCGGCTGCGCCGCACCGGCGTCATCACCCTCGAGGGGATCGAGCGCGAGGTGGCGGCGCGCCGCCCGGTCTCGGCCGAGGAGCAGGAGAGCCTGCAGCTCATGCTCCGCACGCTCGAGCAGATGTACGGGTCGGTGGCGCTGGGCTTCGCGAGTGAGGACCAGCTGCTGGGCGCGCTGGTGATTCGCGACGACCGGCTGCGCGAGGCGTACTCGACCGACGAGATCGAGATCTTCCGCGGCGTCGCCACCAGCATCGGCATCACGCTGCAGAATTCGCAGGTCTATGAGCGGATGAAGGAGCGCGATCGTCTGGCGGCGCTCGGCCAGATGGCCGCCGGCCTGGCGCACGAGATCCGGAACCCCCTCGGATCGATCAAGGGGGCTGCGCAGTTCTTGCAGCCGGCCCAGGACGGAAGTCGCGACGGCAGCCGTGAGGGGACCCGCGAAGGGACGCGCGAGTTCCTGGACATCATCGTCGAAGAGGTGAACCGGCTGAACAAGATCGTGTCGCAGTTTCTCGACTACGCCCGCCCCTACCGCGGCGAGCAGCGGCCGCTGGAGGTGGCCGACGTGCTGAAGAAGACGCTCTCGCTGCTCCCCAAGGAATCCCAGGAGACGGGCGCCTTCGAGATCGTGACCAGCTTCGCCGACAAGATGCCGCCGGTGCGCGCCGACGCCGAGCAGCTCCTGCAGGTCTTCCTCAACCTTTCGCTCAACTCCATCCAGGCGATTCCGGCGGGCGGGGGGGCCGGAAAGCTGTTCATCTCGACGGCGCTGCGCCGGGCGACCCGGCGCGGGGCGACGGCCGCCTTTCTCGAAGTTCGTTTCCGCGACACCGGCGTCGGCATCCCGGCCGGCGATCTCAAGAACCTGTTCATCCCCTTCTTCACCACCAAGGACAAGGGGACCGGCCTGGGGCTCCCCATCAGCCAGCGCATCATCGAGAACCACGGCGGGACCATCGAGGTGCGCTCCCAGCCGGGCGAGGGGGCCACCTTCACGGTGCTGCTGCCGATTGAGGCCGACGCTTACGCGGCCTACCTGGAGGCGACGCGCGAGGCGCCGCGCCGGACGCCGACGCCGCCGCCGCTCCCGACTTTTCCGCCGGCGACCCTGAGAGGGTCCCCCCACCCGGCTTCCTCCACGCGTTTGCCGCCGAGACCTCCGCCCTTGCCGACCGAACGCGGTAAGCTCCCGCCGCCGTGACCGCAGCCGCTCTCGACGTCAAAAGGGTTCTCGTCGCCGACGACGAGCTGAACATGCGTCGCGTGCTGGAGGCGATGCTGCGCCGGGAGGGCTACGACGTCATCACCGCGGCCAACGGCGTCGAGGCGCTCGGCGGGATGGGGACGAAGGGCGGGGTGCACACGGTGATCACCGACCTCAAGATGCCGGGGCTCGACGGCATGGGTCTCCTCAAGCGCCTCTCTGCCGACTATCCCGACGTGCCGGTGGTGATGATCACCGCGCACGGCTCGGTCGAAAGCGCGGTCGAGGCGGTGAAGCTGGGGGCCTTCGACTACCTCGAGAAGCCGTTCGAGCAGGAGCAGATCCGCCAGGTGGTCGCCAAGGCGATCAACACCTACGCTCTCTCCCGGCGCGACGCCCGGCCGGAGGAGCCGTCGTCGCTGACCGGGCGCTTCCGCCTGGTCGGCCAGTCGCCCGCCATCCGCCAGATCTACGCGGTCGTCGAGAAGGTGGCCAACACCCCCTCGACGGTGCTCATCAGCGGCGAGTCGGGGACCGGCAAGGAGCTCATCGCGCGTGCCCTGCACGAGAACTCCTCGCGGCACGCGGGGCCGTTCATCAAGATCAACTGCGCCGCCATCCCCAAGACGCTGATGGAGTCGGAGCTGTTCGGCTACGACAAGGGGGCCTTCACCGGCGCGGTCGGGGCCAAGCCCGGGCGGTTCGAGCTGGCGCACGGCGGGACGCTGTTCCTCGACGAGATCGGCGAGATCCCGATCGAGATGCAGGTGAAGCTGCTGCGCGTGCTGCAGGAGTCGGAGTTCGAGCGGGTGGGGGGGATCAAGACCATCAAGGTCGACGTCCGCCTGGTCACCGCCACCAACCGCGATCTTTTGGCCGAGGTGGGGGCCGGGGCCTTTCGCGAGGACCTCTTCTATCGTTTGAATGTGGTGCCGATTCACATTCCGCCGCTGCGCGAGCGGCGCGAGGACATCCCTTTGCTGGCGGACCACTTCATCGCAAAGTTCAACGATCGCTTGAAGAAAGAGATCGCTTCCATCGCGCCCGAAGCGGTCGAGCGCCTCGTCGCCTACCAGTGGCCCGGCAACATCCGCGAGCTCGAGAACCTGATGGAGCGGACGATGCTGTTCTGCGAAGGGCCCGAGATCCGCGTCTCGGACTTGCCGCCCGAGGTGGCCGGTGCGGCCGCGCCCGCCGCGGCCCCCTCCGCCGCCGGCGAGGAGGGCACCCGCGCGGCCCCCGAATCGCTCAAGGAGGCGGTCCGCGCCGAGACCGAGCGGGTCGAGCGGGAGCTCATTCAGCGGGCGCTCGACGCCACCGGTGGCAACGTCACCCAGGCGGCTCGCAAGCTCAAGATCTCCCGCAAGAGCCTGCAGACGAAGATGAAGGAGCTGGGCCTCCGCGAAAAATGAGGCTTGTAGCCGAGCTTCGTCCACGCGTTTTGATGGGGACCCTCGCAGGGTCCCCAACCCCCCCCCGCGACGGACTTCGCTCGGCTTGTAGCCGAGCTTCGTCCACGCGTGTTATCGTCGCGCGTCCTTGAGCGCCGCCACTTTCAGCCGGAAGTCTTGGGCGATCCTCGGAGCGCTGACGCTCCTCGGCGTCTCCGTGCCTCCGGCGCGCGCGGCGGAGGTGACCCGCGTGGTCACCGCCCTCGATGAGAACGACACCTTCGACTTCAATCTGACCGCCGCCTGGTTCCACGACTCCCGCAGCGCCGCCATCAACCGGGAGTACGAGTCGTCGGGCGGGCTGTCGCTGGTCCGCGATCTCAAGTACGCCCGCACCAGCGACATGCTCGACCTGCGGACCGACTTCGGCATCCTCTGGGACGTCGGGCTGCACATCGATCTGCCGATCGTCATCGCCGACTCGAACAACCTGACGTTCGACCAGGGGGTCAACGCCGGCAACTCCACCTTCGTGCGCGACGGGATCTATCCCGCCTATAACGGGACGTCGTCGACGGTCTTCCAGAGCCCGACCCGCAGCGGCCTCCAGTACCTGGGGGTGGGGATCCAGTGGGCGGTCTTTAACCAGAAGCGCGACGACACCAAGCCGACCTGGACGCTCGGCTTCGACGCCGATCTCGACGTGTTCAAGGACATGCGCTTCGACCCCGCCAACCCCAACGGCAACACGGCCGTCGGGCTCGGGTATCACCAGCTCATCTGGTCGACCTGGGTCTCGAAGCGCTTCCGCTACTTCGATCCCTACTTCGGCGCCTCGTACATGCTGCCGATTCGGACCAACGGCAGCATCTACCAGGACCTGGGGGGCGGACAGACGGCGGTAAACCCGCAGCAGCAGGCCATGGTGGTCATCGGCGTCGAGCAGGTCGCCTGGGAGAACCCGAGTGGCGACCAGCGCGTCACTATCGAGGTGCAGGCGCACGCCGAGGAGCACTTCGCCGGCCGCGGCATGAGCGAGCTGTGGGAGCCGCTGTCGGGGTCGTCGGCCTGCGGCAACGCCAACGCGGCGGCTTGCCGCGTTGGCATCGATCTGCAGTATCCGTCGGCCACCAACGCGGGCCAGCTGGTCAACGCGCCTTATCCCGGCGTCAGCGACATCGACGCCTACGGATCGTTCGGCGGCGAAGCGGGGCTCAACATCCAGGTGGGCAGATACATTCGCTTCCGGGGGCTGTTCGGGATGACCTTCGACGCGCCCCACTTCATCACCGACGCCAGCGCGGGCGTGGACGCCGACGGTGACGGCAAGGTCGACTCGACGAAATCGGCGGAGGCGAACCCGACCTATCGAGAGGCGCTCGACATCCCGGGGCGCCGCTTTCGCGTCGAGTCCAGTCGGGACTGGCACCTGTTTCTGCAGGGCTCGTTGATGTTCTAGCCAGCGTCGTTCTCGTCGCGCGGGCTCGGATTGCCGCGGGAGATCAGGTTGTAGATCTCGCGTCGAGGACGGCCGGTGATCTCGGCGAGCGCCCGCGCGGCGTCGCCGGTCGAGCGGCCGGCGGCGGTCAGCTCGGCGGCGCGCGCGCGAAGCTCGTCATCGTCGAGCTCCTCGGCGGCGGCGTTCTCCGGCGCCCCCTCCACCACCAGCGTCACCTCACCGAGCGGGCGATCGGTCGCGTAGCGGGCGGCCAGCGCGGCCAAGCCATCGCGCACCAGCTCCTCGTACGGCTTGGTCAGCTCGCGCGCCAGGCAGGCCCGGCGGTCGGCGCCCAGCACGGCCGCCAGATCGGCCAGCGTCGCCCCGGCGCGCAGGGGAGATTCGTAGAGCACCAGCGTGTAGGGGAGGGACCGCACACCCTCGAACAGCCGCCGCCGCGCGCCCGACTTGCGGGGCGGAAAGCCGAGAAAGAGAAAGCGATCGGTCGGCAGCCCGGCGCCCACCAGCGCCGCCAGCAGGGCCGAGGGGCCGGGGATGGGGACCACGCGCGCGCCGGCGGCGATCGCGGCCACCACGATCCGATAGCCGGGATCCGAGACCAGCGGCGTGCCGGCCTCGGAGATGAGCGCCACTGTGGCGCCGGCCCCGAGCTGCTCGGCGACCTCGGCCGCGCGCGCCGCTTCGTTGGCGTCGAAGCAAGAGAGGATCGTCTTGCGCCCGGCGCCGATCTCAGCCAGCAGCCGGCGCGCGCTGCGGGTGTCCTCGGCGACGATCAGGTCCGCCGCGCGCAACGTCTCAGCCGCGCGCGGCGAGAGATCCCGCGCGTCGCCGAGCGGCGTGGCGACGACAGCCAGCGTGCCGGGCGCCATTACGGTTACGGTCGGCCCATGAGAGAATGTGAGTATATCGCGATCTCTGCGTGCAGCCCCGGGGCGGGCTGGTTATCATTCCAAAACATTTCATGGATCTCATCGACGGTCCGTCCTCGGATTCCTCGTCGTCTCCCCCCTCCTCATTGCCCCCGGAGTCGCGCATGCGGCGGTTCAGTAAGGTTCTTGCGTTCTCGGCCGCCTGCAGCGCGGCGCTGATTCTCACCGTTCGTCACGGCAGCGATGGGATTCGGGTGGGCGGCGACAGCCAGCTTCGCGCGGCCACCCGCGCGGCCGCCGGGAAGTACGACCTGGCGCTGCTGCCGATCTTCTCGAAGACGCTTTTCTATGTCCGCGAGAATTACTTCGACAAGAACCGGCTCGATCCCAAGCGGATGCTGGTCGGCGCGCTCGACTTCGTCCAGCGCGACGTCCCCGAAATCTTGATCGATCGCTGGCCCGAGCACGATCCCAAGCAGGTCACGGTGAAGGTCAACGGCCAACAACGGAACTTCTCCATCGAGGGGGTCGACGCCCCCTGGAGCCTGCGGGCCAAGCTGCAGGACATCTTTCGCTTCGTGCAGCCGAACTTGCAGCCGGTCCCCGAGAAGGAAGAGGCGCGGCGGCTGGTGGAGATCGAGATGGCGGCCACCAACGGGATGCTCTACACGCTCGATCCGCACTCGGTCCTCCTCGACGTCGAGACCTACAAGGACATGCGCACCCAGACCCAGGGGAAGTTCGGCGGCCTGGGGATCGTGATCGAGATGGACAAGAAGAACCGCATCACGGTCAAGCGCCCGATGCCCGACACGCCCGCCATCCGGGTCGGCATGAAGCCGAAGGATCACATCGTTCGCATCAACAACGAGTCGACCGTGAACATGACGTTGACCGAGGCGGTCGATCGGCTTCGCGGCGACGTCGACACCAACGTCGACGTGTATGTCGAGCGCGACGGCGTGACCGGGGTGAAGAAGTTCACCATCACCCGCGCCTTCATTCGGCCGCCCTCGATCGATCCGCCGGCCCGCATCCTGGCGGTTCCGTCGGGTCCCGGGCAGTCGCCGGCCAAGGTCGGCTACTTCCACATGCAGCACTTCTCGGCCAACAGCGCCGGAGACCTGGCCGACGCGCTGACGCTGTTCGAGCGCGAGCACGTCAAAGGGATCATCATGGACCTGCG
>DATAVR010000192.1:0-3735 GCA_036267635.1 Polyangia bacterium
GCAGCGCCGGCAAGAAGGTCGGGTCGGCCTCCAGCGAGCGGACGAAGTCGGCGTCGGCGCCACCCAGATCTCCGGCGCCGAGGCGCGCGCTGCCGAGATCCCACAGCAGCACCGCGCGTGAAAGACCGTCGGCGCCGAGCTCGGCGAGCCGCCGGCGGGCCAGGATGACGCGCGCGGCGTCGCCGGCGCACGCGGCCGCCCGGGCGAACGCCGACAGCGTCTCGCCAGTGGCGCGCACCTCGACGACGCGATTCCAGAGCACCAGCACCTCGGGTTGCGGCTGTCCGCCGCCGGCGCGCTCGCGCGCGCGGGCCGCCGCCTGCCAGAGCGCCGCCCGCGTGTCGTCGTCGTCGCTGGCGTCGGCGAGCCGCTCCAGCGCCGGTGCCGCGTCCCGGTCCCGGCCAAACCGGAAGGCCAGCGCCACCCCCGCATCGAGCGCGGCGGCGTCACCCGGCGCCAGATCGAGGGCGCCGCGCAGCGCGCGCGTGGCCGCGTCGGGGTCGACGAGGCGCCAGGCGAGATCGAGTCGCAGCCCCAGCTCGCCGCTCCCGGTTCCCGTCTTCCCCTCGGTGAGACGCTTGAGCTGAAGCGCAGCGAGCTCGGCCCCCCGACCAACCAGCCGCGCCAGCCGCTGCTCGGCGATCGCCGCCCGGCTGTCGGCGCCCGCCGCGTTGGCCCGCTCGATCGCGGTCAGCGCCTCGCGCCGCCGGCCGAGCTGCCACTCCAGCACCTCCGCCTGCGCCCGGTAGGCGGCCCCCTTGTCGGCGGGATCCGACAGGGTCTGCCCCAGGCTCCCCAGCGCCGCGGCGAGCTCCTCGCCGCGCCCCAACCGCTCGAGCAGACGAACCTGCTCGGCGAGCGCGTCGACGTTGGCGGGGGCGAAGGTGAGCGCGCGCGCGGCCGCCGCCAGCGCCTCGTCGGGACGCCCCAGCCGCAGCGCATAGAGACGGGCCGCTTCCACCTCGAAGCTGCTGGCGCTGGCGGGATTGGGTTCCCCCGCCGCCTGCCGGGAGAGCACGCCGGCGAGCGCGTCGAACCGGCCGCGCCGATGGTGCGCGCGGGCCAAGCCCGCCAGCACCGGGCGCGAATCGGGGACCAGCGCCAGGGCCGCTTCGTAGGCGCGGATCGCCTCGTCGTCGGCGGCGGCGCGCTCCTCGAAGATCATCCCCGCGCGGTAGCACCAGGCAAAGCGGGTCGGCTTGTCGAAGGCCGAGATCTCGGTCCCCAGCTTGAGCGCCGCCTCGGCCGCCACCAGCGCGTCGCCCGCCTTTTCGGCCGCCCGCAAGAGCGCCGCCAGCGCCGCCCCCCGCCGCGTGCCGAGCGCGACCCACTCGCCGTAGAACGCCAGCGCCTTGCCCGGATCGCCCAGCCGATCCTCGTGCAGCGCGCCCAGCCGCTCCAGTCGGATCGCGCGCGCGCCCGTGTCGGCCTCGGTCCCCGCCTCGCCGAGCGCGCCGGGCGCCGCCGTCACGTCGACGACCTTGGCCATCTCGTCCCATCGGCCGAGCGCCGGGAGCAGCCGCTCCAGAAGATGCGCGGCCGGCGCGTATCCCGGCACCGCCTCCAGCGCCCGGCGGGCCAGCGTCGCGGCGCGCGGCAGATCGTGCGCCGCCGTCTCTGCCAGCTCGGCGGCGCGGACCGCCAGCGCGGCGCGCTCCGCCGAATCGGCGCTGCGATCGACCGCCCCCTCGGCGAGCGTCACCTGCGCGGCGGCGTCACCGGTGCGCGAGGCGATCCGCTCCAGCGCCACCAGCGCCACCGGATCGCCGGGGCGCGCCTCGAGCAGCCGTCGGTAGCGCCCGGCCGCCGCGTCGTCATTCCCCTCGTGCAGCTCGGCCAAATGCGCGCCGAGCCCCACCAGCGTGGCCGCCCAGTCGCGATCGTGCGAGAGCTCGGCCTGGCGATCGAACGCCTCGCGCGCCTTGCCCCAATCACCGGCCGCCAGCGCGTTGGAGGCGGCGGCGAAGAGCAGCGCCGGATCGTCGGGATCGGCGGCGCGCGCCGCGTCGACCAGCTCGGCCGCGCGCGCGGGCGCCCCCAGCCGATGCCGGGAAAGCGCGGCGCCCAGCATCAACCAGCCGGCCCGTTCGGCTCCAATCGCCGCCTCGGCCTCCAGCGCCGCCACCCGGGCGAGATCGGCAAATTTGCCGAGCCCGGCGGCGACCCGGCGCGCGCCGGCCCGCGCCAGCGCCGCGGCGCCGAGCCCAGCCTCTTCGTCGAGGGCGCGCAGCCAGAAGCTCAGCGCCTCGGCGGCCCGCGCCGGATCGGCCTCGGCGATGAGCGCCAGCCGACAGAGCAGCCGCCCGCGCGCGCCGCCCGCGCGCGCCGCCGCCAACCGCCGCTCGAGCACCGACTGCAACAGCGCGGCGTCGGCCGCGTCGCCGCGCCCCACGCCCCCGAGCGCGCTCTCCTCGAGCGCCAGCAACGCCGCCGCATGGCCAGGTTGCTGGGCCAGCGCCTCCTCGAGCAGCGCACGCGCCGGCGCTGGCGCTTCCAGCCGATGCTCGAGCAGGTAAGCCTTTTCGACGACCAGGTCGACGCGCGCGCCGGTCTCGGTGGCCGCTTTTTGCTCGACCTCCAGCAGATCGATGGCGGTCCAGTAGCTGCCGGCCTCTATGGCGTGGAGGCGCAACGCCCGCAACACGGGGCGAAAGGTCGGCTCGGACTCGTCGAGGGCCATCCGCAGGTGGTCCATCGCCGCCGCGACGTCGCCCACCCCTTCCTCGAACAGCCGCGCGGCCGCGTAGCGCAGCGCCCCGGCGGCGGGGCCGCTTCGGGCGTCGGCCTCCTCGACGAGCGCGAGCGCTTCCGCCTCCCATTGCGCCGGCGAGCGCGCCAGCCCGCGGCGCGCATCGTCGACCGCCATCCCCGGCGTCAGGTTCGGCTGCGTCACCTCGTCGGCGCGGGGCTTCGGCAGCGGCGTGGGCGTGAGGGCCGACATGGGTCGCGATCTCGCGCTGCCACTTTACTACTCTTTGGCATTCCACCGGCCTTCAAGACCCAAAACAGTCCTCCGAAAACCGGGCGCTCTTTACTACCGATGCGAGGCCGGCGGCAGGTTATGATGCGCGCCGAGGCGTCTTCCCGGCATGGCCAAAATCATCGTCTCCGGAAACGACCAGCGGCGCGAGTACGAGCTCGGCGCGGTCAACACCATCGGCCGCCACCCCGACAACACACTGCAGATCCTCGACCGCATCGTCTCCAAGGAACACGCGCAGGTTCTGCGCCAGCCCGACGGGCACTATCTGTTCCGCGACCTCGGCAGCCTGAACGGGTCATTCCTCCACGGCGAGCGCGTCCATGAGCACGTGCTGCGCGAGGGGGACGAGATCATGCTGGGGTCGACCTCGCTGACCTTTCAAGAAAAGTCGGCCCAGGACTCCCTGCTGCAGAAGGTGACCATCGCGCCGTCGGCGACCGAGGCGCTGATTCGTCAGAAGATCCAGGCGCCGTCGCCGTCGACCGAGTTTCTCCCCGAGCGGGAGATCTTCGACGTCGAGGCGCTGCGGCGCGACTACGAGAAGCTGCGCCTGGCCAACGAGCTCGGACGGTCGATCGGGCTCGAGGTGAACCTCGACATCTTGCTCGAGCAGATCATCATGAAGGCGTTCGAGCTGATCCCGGCCGATCGCGGCGTCATCCTGCTGATGGAGGACGGGGTCCCGGCGCCGAAGATCGCCAAGACCCGCGACGGCAAGAACGAGCAGATCGTGCTGTCGAAGTCGATCCTCG
>DATAVR010000193.1:0-7932 GCA_036267635.1 Polyangia bacterium
CACGCGAAAACCCGATATCTCCACGGCTTCCACTATCGTTGGCGCAACAGACTGCTGGGGTTCCCCCCGGGGTTACCCGGCCCACTCGGCCGGCGATTCTGTACCTCTCAGTACGTCGTGGCGCGGTCGCTGGCCGGCTAGACGATCCGCACGCCCTTCGATAGGACTCGGGCGAGATCCGTGGTGGCGAACACGTTCGGGCCGGATTTCGACGCCAGCAGATCGCCGTGGCGGGAGAGACCGACTTCGCCGCCCTCGTCCTGGCGTGCCTGAAAAAATTGGTAGCCGTGACTCTCGAGAAGCGCGGCCACCTCTGCGACAGAGCTCCCCAGTCGCCCGAGGTGGGACTCCTCAATCTCGATGATGATGTGCGGACGGACTTCGCGCAGGATCTCCGAGGCGCCCTGCAAGGCCGCATGCTCAGCTCCCTCGAGATCGAGCTTGAGTACCGTGAGGCGTCGCCGATCAGTCTTGCCGACGGCCGCGTCCAGTGTTGTCAACTTCACCACCTCGACGGTCCCTGCCTCCTCTTGGCTGGGCCCGAGGTGATTGAGGCCGGCACCGGCGGGATCGAACGTCCGGAACGCCGCCTCCCCGGGCGCCGAAGAGAGCGCGAACGGGATCACTTCGATTTGAGCGAGGCGGTTCAGCGCCACGTTCTGCGTGAGGCGCAGTCGCACCTCGCGTGCTGGTTCGAAGGCAATGACCTTTCCAGTCGCACCGACCTTGGCGGCGGCGGCCAGGGCGAACAGGCCCACGTTGGCGCCGCCGTCGACGAAGACGTCCCCGGGCGAGAGGAGCTTCTTGGCAAGCTCGATGTCGGCGTCGCGGTTACCATAACGATAAAGAAGAAGCCCGAGCGGCGTGTTTAGATCGGCATAAATAGAGGTAAGCCCGCCGTCGTAGGGGACGCGCGCGGTGCGCAGAGGTCCGATCCGTTTTCGAACGAGGCTCGCGAGGACACGCAGCCCGGTCCGAACGGGGGTTTCCTGCCAGGCGGGATTATCGAACCGCATGAGGATCCAGAATAGGCACGTCGATCCTCACTTGACCAGAGCGAGACGTTCGCGCGCCGTTCGCCGCCGGAATCGCCGCTCGAAGACTTCGCGCAAGTTTCTGCGCGACTGGATAGCCACGTACCAGACGGCATCGCTGGGCGAATCGAAGTGGAGGAGCTTGCGAAGGAGCTGCTCGGCGCGTGGAAGTTCGTCTGTGGGACCATAACTGACCGTCACCCGTCGCGTCGCGTGTGACGGCCGCTGGTCGGTCGGCGCGATCGGGGCCGCGCCGGGGAGAAAGACAGCAATCAGTGCCAGCGCGGTTTCCAGGGGTCGTCGGCAGCGCCAGCTGCGGGCCACGGTCAGGGCGGCGGCCGCGTCGTCCGCGGTGGGGAGCAGCCGCACCAGGTCGACCAGATAGATCGCCGGCACGTCGAAGTGGTCGATCGCCATGTGCAGCGCCTGGAAAACCGCGGCGTGGGGTCGAGCGAGCGCACGCGTCTCGGCGGCGCCCAGGCGGCGCGTCTCAGCCTCTCGCCAGATCGCACCGTAGTCGATCCGGCAGCGGGCCAGCGGCGCCAGGCCCATGTGCAGGTCGATCTCGATGCCTGCGCGCGTCCAGGCCACCTCGTGGTAGTCGGCGTCGTCGAACCCCGGTGCAGCGGCTCTCGGTTCGAATCCCAGCCGGTCGAGCACGGCAAAAGCGGCGCGCCGCTTTGGGCTCGGGACGAGCAGATCGATGTCGGCGGTCGGGCGCGCCGCCGCTCCGCCGTAGAGCCGCGTCTCGTAATCGAGTCCTTTGAGGATGATCGTGGGAACCCCGGCCGTTGTCAGCTCGCTCAGAACTTCTTCGGCGACCTGAGAGAAAAGCAGGTTGCGGGCACCCGTGACCAAGCGATCGCGACGAAACATCTCGGCCAATGGCGCGGGCAGCGTCGCTCCGCAGGTGATCGAGAGGAGCGGTGTCAGGCGATGGTGTCGGGCAACGGCGATCACCGACGGGTCATCAGGCGAGAGCGCCGCCGCGCGCACCGGCTCCTCAAGAGCCGCCAACATCGCGACCAGATGTTCGCGTTCGCCTGCTGCGGAATTCACCGCTCGCTAGCAGAGCATGCGAGAAGATACCGATCAACGATGGACCGGATTCCCCTTCTAGATCCAATCGCGCTGCATCGGCCCCTCGAAGCCGCCCTGGGTGCGGCAGCTGCGAGGGTGCTGGGATCGGGGCGTTTCATCCTGGGGGCCGAGGTCGAGGCGTTCGAGCGGGAGCTCGCGGAGGCCTTCGGCGTCACCGCGGCGGTCGGTCTCTCTTCTGGAACGGACGCGCTCCTGGCGCTGCTGTTGGCCGTCGGCGTGGGCGCTGGCCACGAGGTGGTCACCACGCCGTACTCCTTCTTCGCAACGACCGAAGCTGTGGTGCGCGTCGGGGCGCGGCCGACCTTCGCCGACGTTGAGCCGGATACATTGAACCTCGATCCGCGTGCGGCGGCGCAGAGGTTTGGCGCTCGCACGAGGGCTGTCTTGGCCGTGCACCTCTTCGGTCGACCGGCCTCGATGGCGCCGTTGCACGAGGCCTGCGTTGCGGCGGGGGTGCCGCTGCTCGAAGACGCGGCGCAGGCGATCGGCGCGGTGGGGGTCGGCTCCGGTCGAGCGGCGGCCCTGTCGTTCTTTCCGTCGAAAAACCTGGGCGGGTTCGGCGACGGCGGAGCGATCCTGACAAACGACACCGATCTGGCCGACGCTGTTCGCCTGCTGCGAAACCATGGCGCCGCAGAAAAGATGTGGCATCAGCGGATCGGCGGCAACTTTCGCCTCGACGAGCTGCAGGCTGCGCTCCTGCGGGTCAAGCTCCCCCATCTTTCGCGATGGACATCCGAGCGACGCCGGCTGGCTGCGCTCTATCGCCATCGATTGGCCGACGTGCCGGTCGCGCTTCCGCCGCCGGACGAGGGCGCGGTCTGGAACCAATTCGTGATTCGCGTGCCGGCCGATCGCCGTG
Organism: Polyangia bacterium; assembly: GCA_036267635.1. Classification (GTDB taxonomy): domain Bacteria; phylum Myxococcota_A; class Polyangia; order Fen-1088; family Fen-1088; genus JADGRB01. The sequence continues at coordinate 2,998 of DATAVR010000193.1, forward strand.
CCGCGCTTCGCCGCCATCTCGATGACCGCAGAATCGCCTCCGCCGTCTACTATCCGACGCCGCTTCATTTGCAGCCTGCGCTGGCGTTCCTGGGGCATCGTCCGGGTGACTTCCCGAACGCCGAGCGAGCCGCGCAGGAGTCGCTAGCTCTTCCGATTTTTCCGGGGCTGACGGATGGCGATGTCGGTCGCGTGGCAGGCGCACTGGCGGATTTTTTTCGCTGACCCGCGCGTCTCGCCGCAACGGCAGATCCAACCAGTCCGTCGCGCCGGTACGCCCGCCACCACGGCGTGCGGCGCCACGTCGCGCGTGACGACGGCGCCCGCGCCGACGAAGGCGTGCCCGCCGATCGTCACGCCGCAAACGATGGTTGCATTGGCGCCGATGGTCGCGCCCTGGCCGACGAGCGTCCGCGCGACGGCATGGCGGCGGTCGACGGCGGCGCGGGGATTGCGGACGTTGGTGAAAACCGCCGATGGTCCGACGAACACGTCGTCCCCCAGCACCACCCCGTCGTAGATCGAGACGTTGTTCTGGATCCGGCAGCCGTCGCCCACCCGGGCGTCGCCGCCCACGAACACGTTCTGGCCGAGCACGCAGCGGTCGCCGATGCGGGCGCCGCCCATGACGTGACTGAAGTGCCAGATCTTGGTGCCTGCGCCGATCCGCGCGCCCCGATCGACGACGGCGGTCGGATGTCTCCAGCTGGCCGCCGCCTTCACGTCACCTCGATCGGCGCTCCACCCGCGGACATCGAACGTGCGCCGGCCTCGAGGACGCGCACGACGGCGAGCGCGTGGCCACCGTTGCCGGCGCTCGTGTCTCCGCGCGCGACCCCCGCGACGAAGTGCCGACACTGCGCGGCCAGAGCATCGACCGCTTCGACGGGGATGGCCTCGGCGTGGGTGACGCCGTCGGCGCGCGCCGGATCGTGGACGTGAAGGGCTCCGCCCGACGTCAGCTCGTCGAAGGTGAGCGCCCGTCGGGTCCCTACGACCGAGAAGCCGCGTTGCTTCTCCGCCGCCTGGCGGGCGGCGTGGAGGTGAGCGAGGCGACCGTCGCCAAAATGGAGCGTCGCCCACACGACGCTCTCTTCTCCAGGCGCCCGTCCGACCCCGCCGACGGCCGTCACGTGAGTGGGGACGGCGTCGAGGAGGTGCAGCGCCAAAGAGACGTCGTGCGGCGCCAAGGTCCACCAGACGCTGGTGCCCGGGCGCGCGGCGCCGGGCGCCAACCGCGCCGCCTCGAGCCAGAGCGTCTGTCCAAGGACGCCGTCGGCGATCAGCTGCCGGGCGCGTCGAACGGCCGGATGATGCAGGAGGAGATGTCCCACGGCCAGCACGCGGCCGCGCGTGGCGGCCAGCGCGCTCAGCTCGGCTGCATCGACGACGGTGAGCGCCAGCGGTTTTTCCACCAGCAGGTGACGGTCGGCCTGCAGGACGCGCAGCCCGACCGCGTGGTGGCGTGGCGAATCGACCGCCACGAAGGCTGCCTTCACGCCGGGATCGGCCAGCGCCTCGTCGAGCGTCGCGGTGAGCCGTGCCCCCGCTGTGATGCCGGCGGCCTCGGCGCGACGGGCTGGATCCAGCTCGCAGATCCAGCGCAGATCGAGGTCGGGCAGGCGCGCCATCGCGCGCCCGAGGGTCAGTCCCCAAGGCCCGGCGCCGACCAGCGCCACTCCGACGGGGTTCATCTGCAGGGAATCTATCGACCCACAGGCGGGGCCGTCCAGCGGCGTCTGTACAGGAGGCGCCCGATTCCGCCGATTGCCGATCGCGCCATGATGGGAATGGACCGACGTTCGGGTCGCGTCGCGGGCCTGGCCCTGCTGCTCGCGGCCGGCTGTGCGTCGACGGCCACGGTGGCGGGCGGCCCGACGCGCGAGCTGGTCATGGCCTACGACGACGCGCGGCCGAGCGGCGAGGTGGCGTTCCCCACCGACACCTACGAGAGCGTCGTGCGCTTTCAGCTTCCCGATGGCGAGCACCGGCCGTTGCGCCTTCGGTTTGCCGCCGGGGCGCCCGGCAGCCTGGAGATCAACATCTACGGCAGCACGCTCCTGGAGACGCCGGGGCAGGCGATTTGCACGCTCAAGCGCGAGCTGTCGAAGGACGATCTCTCCGACGGGAAGGACGGCCGCTGGGTGGTGGAGAATCTGGGCGATCTCCAGCCGCTCAAAGGGATCGTCTGGGTGGGGGTGCACCGGGTCGGTGGCACGCCCAGCATCTGGGCCTCGAGCGTGGTCTCGGGGCAGGCGTTCGTGCGCGACAACGATCCGACCAACCCGATGGGGTTGCTCCCGACCAAGCGCACGCCGATGATCCGCCTCGAGCTGGCGCCGTAACGGGATCGTCAAGGGGCGTTCGGCGTCGGCAGGCGGCGCTCGCCGTCGACGGTCGACGCGGCGGCGATCTGCGCCGCCAGCCAGGCTCCCGCCCCGGCCACGGCTTCCGGCAGCGCCCGGCCGGCCGCCAGCTCGGCGGCGATCGCGGTGGCGAGCGCGCAGCCGGTTCCGCGGGGGCTCGCGCCGGCGATGTGCGGATGGTGGAGACGGGCGACACCGGCGCGGGTCACCAGCAGGTCGACCACCTGGCCATCCGCCGCCGCCAGGTGCCCCCCCTTGATCACCACGGCCAGGAGCCCGTCGGTCTCGACGAGCTGCCGGCCCGCGGCCTCGGCGTCGGTGGCCGTCGCCACGGTCCGCCCGCTGAGCGCCGCTGCTTCGGGCGCGTTGGGGGTGACCAGCGTCGCTCGCCGGAGCAGTGGCAGTAGCTCGCGGGGCGCGGCCGCCCACAGCGCGCCCCCCCGCGAGGTCGCCAGCACGGGGTCGACGACGACCGGCCCCGCGTAGTCGCCCAGAGCTTCGAGCAACGCCGCGGCGGTCGCCGGGCCGACGGCCATCCCCACCTTGACGGCCGCCGGTTGGAAGGTCGCCAGCGCGTGCGCCAGCGACGCCCGAACGGACTCGGGAGCCCGGGGCTCGACCCGATGCACGCCGGCGCCTTGCTCGGTCCAGGCGGTTCCCACGGCGTGCGCACGCGCGCCGAGCCCGACGAGGGTCAGGACATCGCGCAAAAGACCGGCCCCGCCGCCCGGGTCGACGCCCCCCACGACGACAATGGTGGAAATGGTCGAAACGGTAGACGCCGGCGGGATTTCACCGCCGGGCCCGGCATTTCTGGCCGGCGAGTCTATTTGCGGCAAAGCCACGGGATCGCTATCATATGCTGCCCCTGGGAGACTCCGCGTGCGTCCGTTGGGGGACGCGCCCTGGTCGGCAGGTCTGTCGTGGCATCACAACTCAGCGAGCCGATTCAGTTCGGCAAGTACACGCTCTTCGAGCTCATCGGCCGTGGTGGCATGGCCGAGGTCTACAAGGGGCGCATCCAGGGCCCGGGCGGGTTCGAGCGGACCTTCGTCGTCAAGCGGATCCTCCCGCATCTCTCCGACGACACGACCTTCATCAAGATGTTCGTCGAGGAGGCGAAGCTCTCGGCGCGGCTCGCCCACCCGAACATCGTTCACATCTTCGAGCTGGGCGCGGTCGAGGGGGAGTACTTCATCTCGATGGAGTACATCCGCGGGCACGATCTCTCCGAGACGATGCGCGCCATCTGGAAGACGATGGGGCCGCCCCGGCCCGAGATGGTCGCTTACATCGGACGCGAGGCCTGCCGCGGGCTCAGCTACGCGCACGGTCTCACCGACGACCAGGGGAAGCTCTTGGGGATGGTCCACCGCGACGTCTCGCCGTCGAACGTGATGCTGTCGTACGAGGGGGCGGTCAAGCTGCTCGACTTCGGGATCGCCAAGGCGCTGGGCGACGCGCCGGAGATCACCAAGAGCGGAACGATGAAGGGGAAGTACGCCTACATGGCCCCCGAGCAGACCGAGGGGGACCACGTCGACAACCGCAGCGACATCTTCGCCTGCGGCATCGTGCTGCACGAGGTGCTGACCGGCCGCCGCCTCTTCAAGGGAAACAATGACGTGCAGACGATCGAGCGGGTCCGCCGCTGCGAGGTGCCGCCGCCCTCGCTGCAGAACCCCGCGGTGCCGCCGGAGCTCGACGCGATCATCCTCAAGGCGCTGCAGCGGAACCCGGCCAACCGCTGGGCCGACGCCGCCGACATGGCGAACGCGCTCGACGACATCGTGCACGAGTCGCGCTTCCAGCCCGATCACCTGGCGCAGCTGCTCTACGACCTGTTTCCGACGGAGGGGGGCGGCCCGCCGCGCGCCACCATCCCGGCGACGACGATCTCGCACGGCACGGCGTCGAACAGCCTCCGCTCGCCGACGGTGCCGCCGATCTCGCGCACCGCTTCGGGCCCAGGCGGGCGGCCGTTCGACGTGGGGCTCGAGCCGTCGCTGAAGCCCAAGGGAACCTCCAAGGGAATCTACCTGGTGCTGGCTCTGCTGATTGGCGGCGGCGCGGTCGGCTGGAAGATGTACGGGCGCAAGCTCGTCGGCGGCTCCCACGCCACGGTGGCCAGCGATCCCAACCGGCGCTTCTTCGTCTACGTGAAGTCCGATCCCGAGGGGGCGAACATCTACCTCGCCGACGGGCACAAGCTGATGGGCGCCACGCCCATCACGCTGCCGGTCGATCTGACCGGCGTCAGCTCGGTCCACCTCATCATCGAGAAGCCCGGCTACGAGAACTACGACCAGATCGTCGTCAACGACGATCCCGTGTCGATCTCGCTGACCTCGAGCGACGGGCCCAAGCCGGTCTCCACCCAGGACGCCGGCGCGGCCGCGGCGCAGGCTGCTCCCGCGCCGCCCGCCGGCAAGCCCCACCGTCACCACCCCTCCAGGGCCGCCAAGTCCGGCGACACCGACGACGCCCCGGCCAGCAACGAGATCGAGTAGCTTGACACTCATGATGGACGGGAACAGCGCGGCGACACCGGTGAGCCCGCCGCTCGTCGA
>DATAVR010000194.1:0-5565 GCA_036267635.1 Polyangia bacterium
GCGCTCGGGAACCCTAAGGAAGCCCTTCTGTCTTTTCTACAGGCAACCTCGATTTGGGAGCGCGAGCTTGGAGACAGCGCGCCAATACTTGCATATTCGCTGACTGGAACCGGGATCGCCTATCTGGCTGAGAACGAGCCCGGCCGGGCACTCCTGCCGTTGGAGCGAGCGTCGATGCTTCGCTCGGCCAAAGAAACCGATCCTGGCGATCGTGCCGAAACCTCCCTCGCCTTGGCGCGCGCTCTCTGGGAATCGCGTCGCGATATGGTCCGCGCCCGGCAGCTGGCAGAAGAGGCACGAGGCGCTTACGCAAAGACGTCGGACGTGAAGGGACTCGCAGCCGCGGACAGCTGGCTTCGCGAGCATCAGCCTAGTCGACTGAACTAGGTCTCTTCACGCAGCGCTTGTCCGCCAAGACGCTAGCGCAGGACGCGACGGCTGTGATTCGGCGCCAGCCCGCCTGCACCTCCGGCCCGGATGCCCGAGTGGACCTTGAGGCCGGAGCGATTGTGGTTGCCGCTACCGAGACCAGCGGCCTTGATCGCGGACTTCACTTTGAGGCCGGAGCGATTGTGGTTGCCGCTGCCGAGGCCAGCGGCCTTGATCGCGGACTTCACCTTGAGGCCAGAGCGATTGTGGTTGCCGCTGCCGAGGCCGGCGGCCTTGATCGCGCTCTTCACCTTCAAGCCGGTCGTGATCTTCGTCGTGGTCTTCATGGTCGTTGTCTCCTGGAGTTCGCTGCTTTTTTTCGTGAACGATTCACGAGATTGCAGCGACCGTGCCACGGCGACGACGGGAAGATCGAGGCGGTTTCTCGACGATCTGGGAGCGGGGTCATGACAGATCGCGGCCCGAGATTTATGACTAGCGGCCGCTAGTCATATTCATCCCGCCCACCAATACGAGAGTTTCAGTAACAGCTCGTCCGTGGTCGAACTCGTGCGGGGACCGGCATCGTGGCAGATCAGGTTTTGATCGATGGAAATTTGTGAGCAGGTATACATGAGGCAGAGGGTCGAACCGAGGCGATGCTCCCAGCGGAAGACGATGCTGGCGTTGATGGCGGCGTCTTGGAAGTCAGGGGGTGGCCCCGGGGCGACGGTGGCGCGGCCCGTAGCTGAACGGACAGCCCGATTGATCCTTGCGCCCGCTGGCCCTGTAAAAACCAGGGTAAATTTGCGCTACGGCGTCCGCGCTCAAGCTCGAGCCTGCCGAGCGGGAGCGGATCGCTCACGAGCTCCTCGAGCATCGATGGGTCAAACGATGCGGAGCTCAGTCCTGCTTGGGAAGCCGAGATCGAACGCCGGATTCGCATGATCGAATCGGGCGAAGCCACGTTGGTGAATGCGGACGAGGTCTTCGCGCGGTCCGAGGCCATCTTGCGTGGCGCGCGATAAGATCACCCTCCGCGTCCTCGATGCGGCGGAGGCCGATTTCCACGAAGCGCTTCGCTACTACGCTCAGCGTGATCGCGCCGTCGCACGGCGCTTCGATCGACTCATCAAGCGAATCACGGCGATCATCGTCGACGAGCCCGGCCCGCTGGCCGATCCGTAACGGTTCCCATCGCTACGTACTCCGTCGATTCCCTTCACTGTCGCGTACCTCTTCGACGACGACATCGTATCCATCATCGCCGTCGCCCATCAGAAGCGAGATCCAGAAACCTGGGAACGTCGCCGGTAGCCTGTATTCAGCTCGCCCACCAATACGAGAGTTTCAGCAAGATCTCGTCGGTGGTCGCGCCGTGGTCGAACTCGCGGGGGGCCAGCATGGCTGGGCCGAATAGGTTTTGGACCTCGGGAATTTGTGAGCGGGTATACACGAGGTAGAGGGTCGAACCGAGGCGGTACTCCCAGCGGAAGACGACGCTGGCGTTGATGGCGGCCTCTTCGAAGTCGGGGTTGATTCCAGGGACGACGGGCGGGGCGGCGGCGAGCTGGGAGAGGTGGACGGTGCCGCCCGGCTGGCGCGGCGGCGCGCCCGGCTCGAACGGCATCATCCCGACCGAGCGTAGATCCGAGAAGTGGCCCGAGGCCAGGAACGCCTGGGCGTAGGCCTGCAGGGTGAGGCGCGGCGTGAAGGTGTAGCTGGCGCGCAGGGTGACGCTGATGTTCTTGGCGGCGAGCTTGCCGAAGAGGTAGGGATCGTTTGGCCCGACCGACTGCCAGGCGTAGCGGTACTCGCCCGCCGCCCAGGTGAGCTGCGGCAGGACCTCGATGTCGAGCTGGGGGAGGGCGTGGAACACGGCGCTCGCTTGCACGCTGGTGGCGTAGATGCCGGCGCCCATCACCTGCGTCTGGTTGGCGACGGTCGCGTAGACCGACCGGCGCGGATCGCTGTCGTACTCCAGCTTGCCGCCGAGGTAGCCGGCGCGCTCGAGCGCGGTGCCGTCGCCGACCTCGCGGTCGTCGAAGCGGCGGGGCGCGTAGTCGGCCGCCAGGAACACCGACGAGAAGTCGAGCAGGTGGAGGCGGGTGTTCAGCTCGTAGGTCTGGCCGAGGTCGAGCCAGGCGTCGTTGCGGCTGTCGCCGGCGATGAACGAGCTGGTGGTGTCGACGGTGTGCTTGCCGGGCTCCAGCGTCCGCCAACCGACGCTCACCACGCCCGTCTCGACGTTCTGCCGCTGCATGTAGCCGAGGTCGTTGTAGTTGAGCTGCCGCCCAGCGCCGGTGTACTCCGCGCTCCAGGTGAGGTGCTTGCCCCCCTCCTTGGCGACGCGCAGCCAGCCGCCGGGCGCCGTCGCGCCGGAGCCGATCAGGCTGCCGTCGGGCTGTTCGACGACGGGTCCGCCGTGGATATACGACTCGATGAAGGCGCCGTTGACGACGTAGGCGCCCGAGGGCGAGCGCCAGAGGCCGTCGACACCGCCGACGTAGGCGTCGTGGAAGCAGTTGCTGCCCAGGATCGGCGTCGCGCCCGACGGGCAGAGCTCGCGATAGCTCCCCTGCACGAGCGAGGGATAGCCGCCGTTGCTCTCATAGGTCGAGGCGCCGGTGCCGATGATGCCGATGTGGCCGCCGCTGCCGAGCTCGCGTTTGAGGCGGAGCACGTTGAACGCGGTGTCCGGCGCCAGCAGCCGCTCAGTGGTCTTGTTGGTGACCGCGTCGTAGATCGAGACCTTGTTGGCGGCCGTCAGGGCGCTGAGCGCGCCGATCGTCCAGTTGGGGCTGAGGCGTCCGACCAGCTTCCCGGCGCCGTAGATCGTCGCCGGCCCCGGCGAATCGACCAGCTCCTCGTTGCTGGAGGCGTCGTTCCGCAGCGACGGCGGCAGCGGCGCGCTGCCGATCCGGCGCGAATAGAAGACCTGCATCGGAAACGAGAAGGCGTCGATGCCCTCCAGAAAAAACGGGCGCTTCTCCGGCAGGAAGGTCTCGTAGGTGCTGAGGTTCAGGATGATCTGATCGAGCTCGACCTGCGAGAAGTCGGGGTTGATCGCGGCGTCGAAGGTCAGGTCCTGGGCGATGTGCCACTTGAGGTCGAGCCCCGCCGAGGCGCTGCCGCTGGTGCCGCCGCCTGTGGCCATCTGGTTGGGGTCGCGCCGCCGCCCGTAGCCAAGCACGAACGGCTGCAGCTCCAGCGCGCCGGCGCCCTTGAGATCGGCCAGACCGTCGAGGCGACCGAAGAAGGCGATCGGCGCCGCGACGTCGCGCGGGACGTAGGCCCAAAGGTCGGTCTCCTCGCGCTGGGCGATGAAGCGCGAGGCCTGGAACCCCCAGCTCTGCACCGGCAGCTTGCCGTCGAAGCGCAGCACGCGCAGCGGGATCCGGATCTCCGCCGACCAGCCGGTCTTGGTGCGCGCCGTCTTGGCCTCCCAGTTTTCGTCCCATTCCCAGGAGTAGGTCGTCTGGTCGATGATCTGCGCGTCGGCCAGCACGCCGGCGATGTTCACCGCAAACAGGTAGGCGCTCTTGCCGTCGTTGCGCGAGTCGATGTGGACGTAGACCCACTCACTCTCGGAGTCGCGGTCGCGGCGGGTCAGCCGCTCGACGATCGGGGTGCGGATCTGCTCGCACTCGAAGCCGACGTAGATCGCCGTCTCGTCGTAGAGGACGCGCAGCTCGGTCTTTTCGGACGGCCGGCCGCCGTCGAAAGGGAACGACTGCGTGAAGGCGGTGCTCCCCGGCGCGGCCTGCCAGACCGGATCGTCGAGCCGCCCGTCGATGAGCGGAGGCGCCGGCGTCCGGACAGCGACGAGGTGGGGCGGTCCGGTGCCCTGATCCGACGTCAACGCGAACAGGGCGGCCAGGAGAGCAAGTGCGGGCAAAGGTCGTCGCCGCAGTCACGATACCGGTCTGCGCCTGACCCCGCAAATCGCATTTCACCGTCGGGAATCTGACGGGGGCTAAAACTTGTCAAGATCGCGTCGAGGGCGGGCGAGCTTTGCTCGACCGAGCTCATCGCGGGGGGCGCGGGACCCTTCGAGGGACCCGACTAAAAACGAGCGTCGAGGGCGGGCGAGCTTTGCTCGACCGAGCTCATCGCGGGGGGCGCGGGACCCTTCGAGGCCTTCGAGGGACCCGACTAAAAATGACCGGCCAGGGTGGCCAGCCCCTCCGGGCCGACGTCGACGGTGGGGAGCCGGGGGAGCGCCAGGACCGGCAGGCCGAGGTCGCGCCGCAACCCGGCAATCGTCTCGTCGGCGAGGCGCCGGTGGGCGCGCGCGGTGGCCGCCAGCCGGAGCGTCTCCACCAGCCGAGGATCGGCGTCGGGGGCCGGGGCGCGGTCGAGCAGGGGGGCGAGCGCCGGGGCCGTGGCGTCGTCCGCCGGGACGGCGTTCACCACCAGCGGGCCGAGCGGCAGGTGGAGGCCGTCGCGCGTGGCGGCGACCAGCTCGCCGGCCTCGCGCGCCGGAAGCTCCTCGGGGAGCGTCACCACCAGCAGCGCCGCGCGCGCCGGATCGTGCAGGAGATCCTCCACCGCGTGGGCGTCACGGGCCAGCGGTCCCTTGGGCATCGCGGCCAGGATGGCGCCCGGGATCCGCAGCATCAGCGCGGCGTGGCCGCTGGCCGGTCCGTCGAGAATCGTCAGGTCGTAGCGCAGGCGTTCGCCGGCGCGCTCGGTGGTGTGCCACCAGGCCTTCCCCAGGAGCGCATAGGCGTCGAGCCCCGGCACGGCGCCCAGGAAGGCACGGGTGGCACGGTTTTCGAAGAGCGCACGCGCGACCAGCTCGGAGCGGAGGGTCAGGACGCCGTACTCGCGCAGCGCGCTCTCCGGCGTCATGTTGACGGCGTCGATGCCGGGCGCCACCGCCGACACCGTGGCGTCGAGCGCCGGCCGCCCGAACAGGCGCCCCAGCCGATCGGTGGGCGCGCTGGTGGCGATCAGCACCCGCTTGCCGGCGTTCGCGGCAGCGCGCGCCAGCGCCGCGGCGACCGTCGTGCGGCCGACGCCCCCCTTGCCCGAGACGACCACCAACCGCAGACCGAACAGCGGATTCACGCGCGCTCCCGCGGCGCGCCGAAGGCGAGCGCCGCCAGAATCCCCAGCTCGGCGCCCGAGGCCACGGTCAGCGCCGGGTCGTAGCTGAGGAGAGGCATCGTCACGCCGATGATCGGGAGCCAC